>NZ_BLTG01000096.1 GCF_017312405.1 Mycobacterium sp. PO1 | reverse complement strand
ACCAAACGGGGTCAAGCCCACACCTCGGGCGTCATGGTGAAGGCCTACAACGACTGGCACATCGAGGATTGGTGCGGTGCACATCCGGACCGCTTCATCCCGATGGGGATCCTGCCGCTGTGGGATGCGCAGCAGTCGGCCGATGAGGTGCGCAGGCTGGCGTCGCTGGGGTGCCGTGCGGTCACCGTCCCACAACACATCGCCAACTACGGGCAGCCGCCCTGGCAGGACCCACACTGGGATGTGATGTGGGAAGCCGTCTGCGAGAACAACACCGTCGTCAACATCCACATCGGTACCGGCGGCGGCCTGCCCGTGCCCTCGGACCAGACCAGCTACCTCGCCTACAACTCCATGTTGGCGTTGGACACCGGTCGATTCACCGCGGACCTGTTGTTCTCGCGGGTGGTCAAGGAGTTCCCGACGATCACGTTCGCGCTGTCCGAAGGTGGCATAGGCTGGATTCCGTTTCTGCTCGAGCGCTTCGAGGACGTCTACAGCCGGCAGCGGGCCTGGACCGGCGACGATCTCGGTGAAGGGCTCACCCCCACCGACGTGTTTCGCAGGAACTTCCTGTCATGCTTCATCCGCGACCGCGTCGGTATCGAGAACCGCCATCGTATCGGACTCGAAAACATCTGTTGGGAAATGGATTATCCGCATTCGGACTCGAGCTGGCCGGATGCTCCCGAACAGCTCGCCGCGGAGCTGCAGGGGTGCTCCGATGACGAGATCGAGGCCATCAGCTGGCGCAATGCCGCCCGCGCCTTCGGCTACAGCGGGGTCGAGCGGTTGGGGCGGGAGAACTGCACCGTGGCTGCGCTGCGCAGCAGAGTGGCGGGCAAGGGCCTGTCAACGCCGAAGGTGGCCGTCGATCGCATCCCCAAACCAGGGGTGCACGCGCTCACCTACGGAGAAATGAAGGCCAGGATGGCCACGATCATGACGGGCGGTCGCTCCTCCTCCTGAGCGCCGCGAGATGATTCCGACTGACAGTGCCGGCGTGCCGGCCTGATCGGTCGAGGCTGTGCGGATCGGCGTTTCGACAGCGTCATTTCGGGGAAACAAGATCGCCATGAAACGTGCGCAGGTGCTGATGATGTCCATGCTGGCCACGGCCGCCGTCCTCAGTGGATGTTCCCAGGTCGAGGAGGTCACCAATCAGGGTGGCGATACCACCTGCGAGGACTTCCTGGCTGCTGACGAGGCATCGCAGAACGAGTCGATCACCAAGATGCTGACCGACGAGGGCAAGAACGAGCCCGCCAACGCGGAGCTGGCCGGGACGCGCGTGTCGATCACCACCTACTGCCAGACGGTCGGTACGCCGGAGAGCACCATCAAGGAAGCGCCGCACCTCTGACCGACGGCGGTCGACACATTTCGTAGCGGCCCGGACGGCTGGCGCGCGACTCGGCTAAGCCAACTCCGGCGCCGGCTGGGGGAGCGGGTGGGCGCCTTCGGGCCGCAATCCGTCGAAGATGATGGCCAGATACCGCTTCCACAGCAGCGGCTCCGGGGCGGCGAGGTTCTCGACGACATGGACCGGGGCGCACATCAGCAGGAAGACGTCGGTTTCGGTGACGTCGGAGCGGATCGCTCCTGACTGATGTGCGCGGCCGACCAGAGTTCCCAAGGCCGAGTGCAATTCGTCGCGGACCTCGTTGACCCGTGGGTCGCTCTCGCTGGCTGACTGCAGGAACGTCAGATCGTGCTGTTGTCGTTGATCGGCGGCGATGGTCAGGAACTCCAGCAGCGCGGTTCCGGGGTCGGCCGCGTCGGAGAGTCTCCGAGCGGCTTCGGTCAGCGCTGCGATGTGCGCGCAGACGATGGAGGCGATCAGGTCCTCCTTGGTGGCGAAGTGGCGGAACACCGTGCCCTTGGCGACGCCTGCTCTGCGCGCGATGTCGGCCACCGAGGCTGACAGGCCCCTTTCGGCGAACTCCTGCTCGGCGGCAGCCAGCAACGACTCGCGATTGCGCGCGGCGTCCGCGCGGACTGTCGGAGTCGAATTCACCCGCCCAGGCTACCAAGTTGACCGCATGGTCATCTTGTGGCAGCTTTGGCTTCGCAAGGTGACCGGATGGTCACTTTCGTTCTGTCGACCAGGTGGGAGGACTCATGGACCTGTACGGAGCTACGGCGCTGGTCACCGGGGCGAACCGGGGCATCGGGTGGCATTTCGCGCACGAACTGCTCCGCCGGGGAGCCAAGGTCTACGCCGGCGCGCGGCGGCCGGAACTCGTGGACATCCCCGGGGTCGAGGTGATTGCCCTCGACATCACTGACCAGGCGTCGGTCGCTGCGGCCGCCGCCCGTGCCGCGGATGTCGACTTGCTCATCAACAACGCGGCCGACACCGCGGGAGGCGACCTCGTCACCGGCGATCTGGCAGGCATCAGGTCCACCATGGAGTCCAACTACTTCGGCACGCTGTCCATGGTTCGAGCCTTCGCCCCGATACTCGCCCGTAACGGCGGCGGCGCCATTCTCAACGTGCTGTCCGTCGCGGCCTGGAACACCGTGTCGGGCAACACTGCTTATGCTGCAGCCAAATCCGCCGAATGGGGCCTGACCAACGGGGTCCGCCTCGAATTGCAGGGACAGGGCACGCTGGTGACCGCGTTGATGCCCGGATTGATCGGTACCCCAACGCTGTTCGAGTTCGCCGAACGCAACGGTATCGAATTCCCCGACGGTGTCGTCCTCGATCCTGCCGATCTGGTCACGCTGGCGCTCGACGGACTGCAAGCCGGTGACATCGAAATATTGGACCCGATGGCCGTGGCGGCCAAAGCTGCGTTGAGCGGCCCTCCGCGGGAGTTCAGCCTGTAGGCGCCCCGAGACGGGCATCGACGTCCCGACTCGGCATCCGCGCCGAAGCGGCGCCGGAAGCAGGCCCACTCTCGAGCCAGACCGACCCGACGGCCAGTCGATAGGATGAATCGAGTCCCCTGGACAGTTGCTGAGAACAATGCGGCCGCGGACACCCGGGGCGAATCGACTTTTGAGGAACAGAGCCATGCCGGCCACCTGGCTGACCGAAAACGGGTTGGCGCTCCACGGTGCCGCCTGGCGTCGACGCCGCGTGTTCCTTCTCCTCGGATTTCCGCTGGTCCTGTTGGCCGCGGTGTACGTCACGGACCTGATCGTCACCTCGGGCAAAGTCCCTCGCGGGGTCACCGCTGCCGGTGTGCCGCTCGGCGGGCTGGCGCCGGACGAGGCCGAGGATCGACTCCGGGACGTCGTCGGCCCGCGGTCCGAGGAGCCCATCCCCGTGACGGTGGGCGCACTGGACACCGAGGTGACGCCACGCTCGATCGATCTTCAGGTCGATGCGCGCGCAACGGTTGCTCAAGCCGGCGGGCAGCCGCTGAACCCGATCACCCGGCTCACGTCGTTCTTCGTCGACACCCCGGTGGGCGTCGTCTCGTCGGTGGACGATCAGGCCCTGACCGCCACCTTGGAGGTTCTCGCCGCCGACGTCGCCGAGGACCCGGTCGAAGGGTCGATCGACTTCGTCGACGGCGAACCGGTAGCGGCCGACCCGGAGAGCGGGCAACGACTCGATGTCGACGCCGCGGCGGGTGTGCTCATCCGGGATTGGGCACTGGGCGGGATCGTCAATCTGCCGATGGCGGAACTCGAACCGAGCACCACCGCTGCGGACGTCGACGCTGCCCTGCGCGACGTCGCGACACCCGCGGTCTCGGCGCCTGTCATCGTCGACGCCGAGAACGACACGCGGGCGATCCTTTCCGAGCAGACGATTGCTTCGGCGTTGGGGTTCGAGGTCGAGGGTGGGCGACTGGAACCGATGATCGACACCACGATCGTGGTGGACGCGCTCCGCCCACAGCTCGAGGCGTCCGAGGTCCCGGGCCGCAACGCCGATATCGACTTCACGGTGAGTCCGCCGGCCAAGACTCCCGAACAGGCGGCCCGCCGCGTCGACTACGACGCCACCCTGGAGAATCTCCTCCCGGTGCTCGCCAGTGACGACGACCGCGAACTCGACGCGGTCTACGTCACTGAACCGGCCACGTTCACGATGGTCGAACTCGACGGGCTCGGCCCGATCGGCGTCATCGGCGAATTCGAGACAAGTGGTTTCGCCAGTGATTCGGGCAAGAACATCAGGCGTGCCGCCGAACAGATCGACGGGATCGTGGTCGGGCCGGGAGAGACGTTCAGCCTCAACGAGGCAACCAACCCGCGCAACGCCGCGGCCGGGTATGTCGAGGCGGGAATCATCCGCAACGGCAGGCCCGCACGCGGTGTCGGCGGCGGGGTCTCGCAGTTGGCGACCACCCTGTTCAACGCCGCGTACTTCGCCGGAATGGAAGACGTCGAGCACCACGAGCACAGTTACTACATCAGCCGATATCCGGCCGGCCGGGAGGCCACGGTGTTCGGCGACGTGCTCGATGTGAAGTTCCGCAACGACGGCCCCACGTCGGTGCAGATCCAGACGGACTGGACGCCCAGTTCCGTCACCGTCCGCCTCGTCGGGATCAAACGCTACGAGGTGACGTCCTCGCAGAGCTCGCGCAGCCGTCCGACCAGCCCGCAGACCATCACGATCCCCGCCGGTGAGGCGTGCAGCGCCAGCGGCGGCGCGTCGGGGTTCACCATCACCGACACCCGAACCCTGCGCGACATCGTCACCGGGGAGACGACAACGGAGTCACACACCGTGACCTATGACCCCATCCCGCGGGTGATCTGCGGCGGTTGAGGAAGCCCGCTGATCACACCAAGGCAGCGGAACACGTCCACCGTCGCGGCCCGACAGCGTCAATTCCCTGCGCGGAGGCGGGTGTTGGTGGTCGCACCGGCAACGGGCGTCAGGCCGGCCGTTGAGGAGAGCGGTCCCTGGCTTGCAGCCCGATGGAGAAGGCGGCGAGGTCTTCCACGTTCATGGGGTTGCGTCCGGTCAGCTCGTGGATCCGCCCCAATCGGTGACGCACGGTGTTGGTGTGCAGGAA
This sequence comes from Mycobacterium sp. PO1, assembly GCF_017312405.1. Lineage (GTDB taxonomy): Bacteria > Actinomycetota > Actinomycetes > Mycobacteriales > Mycobacteriaceae > Mycobacterium. The sequence continues at coordinate 125,083 of NZ_BLTG01000096.1, read as the reverse complement.
CAGCTCGCGCGCAGTGTCCATCACCGATCCGTTGTTGGACAGGAAAGTCCGCAGCGTTCTGATGTGTTGCGTGCCACGGTCGCGGTCGATCTCCTCGAGAGGGTCGATGAGCTGATTCTTGAACGGAGCCAAACGGTTTGCCGGAAGTCCTTCGAGCAGACTGCTCAGCGTGCTGAGCTGATCCGGCCCGATACTGCCGCCGTGCTGGCGCGCCATCTCCAGGGCGATACGCGCTTGGACGATGGCCGAGCCCAGGTCGACCAGGGGTGTCGCGGCGGAATGTCCCGACGGAAGTGACAGCTCGGAGGCCACCCGACGAAGGTCGTCGGCGACGTCGGTGACCACCAGGCACACCTCGGGTGCGTCGCCGACCAGCGCGTCGGGAAATGCCAGGGACAACACTGCACCTGCTCCCGCGGGCCAGGCCGAACACGCCAGCTCTGGCGCCGCGAGCCCTGGCCACGCCACCAGCTGGTTGAGAGCATCCGGGAGCAGCATCCGGCGCTCCACCAGGGACAACAGCTGACCGACCCGCTCGCGCGACAGCGCCGCCTCGATGTCGCGATCACCTTGGGCTGCCTGAGCGAAGCGGGCGATCACCTCCAGCACCGCCCGCTCAGGGGGGTCGTCCCGTCCCACCCACACCAGGACCCCCAGTCCTTCCACGGTGACCAACCCGTCGGCACTGTCCCGATCGAGGATGAAGTAGCCGCCCAACACCTGTCCCGCGCGGTCGAGCAACTGACGTACCGATTCGCCGCGGCGCTGCGCCGAGAGCAGCTCAGGGACAAGGGTGTTGGTTGCGCGGGCGGCCGCGATCTCGTCACCCATGCGGGAATCGGCGATGAATCGACCGAGCGCGGCGAAGGGCACCTCGAGCGGCGCGACCAGCAGGGGCAGCTGGTGTTCGCGGCACTGCTCGAGCAGATCGCCCGGCACGTCGTCATGAACGTCACCGACCCCGAAACACAGCCCGGACACGCCTGCGCCGCGCAACGAACCGACGAAGTCCCGGCAGTCCTGCGCACTGCGCAGGCTGATCCCCACCGTGCACACCAGTTCCCCGCCGCGCAGGTAGCGCGACGGGTCGCGCAGTTCCGTGGTGTGCGCCCAGCTGACGGGCTGGTCGAGGTCGCCGGTGCCCGGCTCCGCTTCGACCAGGCCGGGCACGGAGCCGAGGACGTCGCGCAGCGTGGGATTCGGCATCAGCCGAGCGTAACGCCGACGAAACGCGGATGGCCTGCCGAGGTTGTGCGATCGCACAATGCCAGTGCTCCCCGGTGGTGCTTTTGCGGCGTCTTCGTGCCGAAGACTGGCACCATGCGGAGCTGGCGTTGATAGTTCGTCCAACCACGTCTTGAGGAGTTGTGATGTCAGCATCTGACGCCAACGGGGCGAACGTGCTGCGGCGGGAGTTCTCGCTGTGGTCGGCATTCGCGTTCGCCTTCGCCTTCATCTCGCCGATAGTGGCGCTCTACGGGATCTTCGGCCTGGCTCTGGCCGCGGCCGGCCCCAGCTTCTGGTGGGGCTTTGGTCTGGTCTTCGCCGGACAGTTCCTGGTCGCGCTGGTTTTCGCGGTGCTGGTGTCGCGCTGGCCGCTGGAAGGGTCGATATATCAATGGTCACGCCGCCTGCTGGGCACCACCTACGGGTGGCTGGCGGGCTGGGTGTACATGTGGACGCTGGTCATCGCGATGGCGACGGTGGCCCTCGGGGCGGCAGGATTCGTGGCCAACATCGCCGGGGTGGAAGCGCCGTCGGGTGGGTTGCGGGCTGTGATCGCGCTCTTCATTCTCATCGGCGGTACCGCGATCAATCTGATCGGGCGCGGTGCGCTGAAGATATTCATGACGGCGAGCATCGTGGCTGAAGTGATCGGCTCGCTCGGATTGGGCACCTGGCTGCTGCTGTTCCATCGGCAGAACTCGATCTCGGTGCTGTTCGACGGTGGTGGCACAGACATGAGCACCTGGGCCTACCTCAACGGCCCGTTCCTGTTGGCGGTGGTGTTCATCGGCTTCTCTTTCGTGGGCTTCGAGAGCGCCGGCGCGATCGCCGAGGAAGTGCACGAGCCGCAGCGCGACCTACCGAAGGCCGTGTTGTTCTCACTGACCTTCATCGCGCTGGTGGTGGCCTACTCCAGCCTGGCGATCATCCTGGCGATTCCCGACCTCGACGCCGTGACTGCCGGCACCGTGGCCGATCCGGTCTACGAAACCCTCACCACCGCATTGGGTCACGGCATCGCCAAACCTGTCGAGATGCTGTTCGTCATCGGCTTCGTCGCCAGTTTCCTGGCACTGCAGACCTCGGCGTCGCGGGTGATCTGGGCATACGCCCGCGATGGCGCGCTGCCCGGCGCCACCGCGTTGGCGCGACTGAGCGGCACCGCCCGGATTCCGGTGCTGGCCATCCTGGTGACGACAGTCGCGGGAGGGGCGCTGTTTCTGCTCAGCACAGTGGCCGGAGACATCTACTCGCTGATGGTCAACTTCACCACGGGCGGGTTCTATCTCGCCTTCCTGTTCCCGGTCATCGGTTTCGTCGTGGTGCTGGCACGGCGCAAGTGGACAGACGGAAAGTTCTCGCTGGGCAAGGCAACGGCTCCGGTGGCGGTGGCCGCCGCGGTCTGGGCGGTACTGCAGATGCTGAACATCTCCTGGCCGCGGGCCGTGTACGAGCAGCGTTACCTGGACTGGTCGGTCTGGATCGGGGTCGCGGTGTTGCTGGTCGTCGGTCTGGCGATCCTGCTCGGCTTGCGCCGCCGCATCGTCGGCACCGAGGTTTCCGTCGAACCGGAGTCGGCGGATGCCTGAGGCGCCGGTAGCCATCGTCACCGGTGGTGCCAGCGGGATCGGCGCGGCCACCGTCTCGGCGCTACGAGGTCGTGGATACCGCGTGGGCGCGCTGGACCTCAGTGACCGGGCAGACGCCGATCACGCTGTGGCGGTCGATGTTTCCGACGGTGCCGCAGTGACCGGTGCCGTCGCCGAGATCGAGCGCAGGCTGGGACCGATCGTGGCACTGGTGACGTCGGCGGGACACTATGAGATGGCGCCAGTGGGCGAGATCAGTGTTCAGGCGTGGCGACGCATGCTGCGTGTGCACCTGGGTGGCTTCTTCAACGCCTCTCGGGCGTGTCTACCCGGGATGTTGCGGCGCCGCTCGGGGGCCATCGTGGCGGTCGCCAGTGAACTCGCTGTCGGCGGCGGAGAACATGACGCGCACTACGCAGCAGCAAAGGGGACGATCCTCGGGCTGGCGCGCAGCCTGGCGGTCGAGGTCGCGGGAAGCGGCGTCCGAGTCAACGTCGTCGCACCGGGCCCCACCGACACTCCGCTGCTGGCAGCGGACTCGCCCTGGCGTGCAGAAGATTATCTGGCCACGCTGCCGCTGCGCCGGCTCACTGCACCCGCCGAAGTGGCCCGCTGTGTGGAATACCTCGTCTGCGATGCGACCTTCAGCACCGGCGATGTGGTGAACGTGAATGCGGGGGCGGTCATATGAGCTCACTGGAGGGCCGGGTCGCACTGGTGACCGGTGCGGCACAGGGAATGGGAGCCGCCCACGCGCGCAGGCTGGCCGCCGCAGGGGCGACAGTGGCGGTCAACGACATACGGGCCAGTGGCGCGCTGAGTGAACTGGCCGACGAGATCAGCGGCGTCGCGGTCCCCGGTGATGTGTCCGAACCGGAGGTCTGCACCCGGATCGCCGATGCCGTCGCGGCGGCCACCGGTCGGCTGGACGTGCTGGTGGCCAACCATGCCTACATGACCATGGCACCGATGCTGCAGCACGACGAACGGGACTGGTGGCGCGTCGTCGACACCAACCTCGGCGGCACGTTCCATCTGGTGCAGGCCGTTCTGCCGCACATGCGCAGAGCGGGTGAGGGGCGGATCGTGGTCATCACCAGTGAATGGGGTGTGACCGGCTGGCCTGACGCCACCGCGTACGCCGCGTCCAAGGCGGGACTCATCTCGCTGGTCAAGACGTTGGGCCGAGAGCTCGCGCCGGAACGGATCATCGTCAACGCCGTGGCGCCCGGCGTGATCGACACCCCACAACTGCAGGTCGACGCCGACGCGGCCGGGACGGACCTGGCCTCGATCCAGGCACATTACGCCGAGACGATCCCACTGGCCCGACTCGGAACGTCCGGCGAGATCTCTGCAGCGGTCGAACTGCTGGCTGACTTTTCCATGGAAGCGGTTGTCGGCCAGGTGATCTCCTGTAACGGTGGGACGACGAGGAGCAGGGTATGACCGAGCGGTATGTGACGACGCAGACGGGAAAGATTGGTCAGGTAGACGCCCGGGTGGTGCCGCGTTACGCGGGCTTGGCCACCTTCGCTCGGCTCCCGCAGCGGCACGAGGTGGCTGATCACGACATCGCCGTGATCGGAGTTCCGTTCGACAGCGGGGTCACCTATCGGCCCGGCGCGCGGTTCGGTCCCGCCGCCATTCGACAGGCTTCCAGGCTGCTCAAGCCGTACCACCCTGCGCTCGACATCACCCCGTTCGCGCAGGCCCAGGTGGTCGACGCCGGTGACGTCTCGGCCAATCCGTTCGACATCTCCGAGGCAGTGACGCAGATCCGGGACGCGGTGGCCGGACTGCTCGTACGTCCGGAGCAACGGGTGGTGTTGCTCGGCGGCGACCACACGATTGCGCTTCCCGCACTGCAGGCCGTCAACCAGGTGCACGGGCCCGTGGCCCTGATTCATTTCGACGCGCACCTCGACACCTGGGACACCTATTTCGGAGCACCGTGTACACACGGCACCCCGTTTCGCCGCGCCGCCGAGCAGGGGCTGCTGGTCAAAGACCGCTCCGCCCACGTCGGCATCCGGGGATCGCTGTACGACCGGGCGGACCTGCTCGAGGACGAGGCGATGGGGTTCACGGTGGTGCACTGTCGCGATATCGACCGAATCGGGATCGACGGTGTCATCGACCGCATCCTGACCCGCGTCGGGGACCACCCCGTGTACGTGTCGATCGACATCGACGTCCTGGACCCCGCCTTCGCGCCGGGCACCGGAACACCGGAGATCGGTGGTATGACCAGCCGTGAACTGGTCGCCGTGCTGCGTGCGCTCCGTACTCTCCGCATCGTCGGGGCCGACGTCGTGGAGGTCGCTCCCGCCTACGACAACGGTGAGGTGACCGCCGTCGCAGCCGCCAATCTCGCGTATGAACTGGTTACTCTGATGGCTGATGACTTCTGATCTCCGTTGGCCCGGCGGCAAGTCGGCCGCGGCGGCCTTCACGTTCGACGTGGACGCCGAGTCAGCGGTGCTGTGGGGCAATGATGCCGTCGCGGCGCGGATGAGCGTCATGTCCCATCAGGCCTACGGGCCGCTTGTCGGGCTACCGCGGATTCTCGAACTCCTGGACACACACCAGATTCCGGCGACCTTCTTCGTCCCTGGGCACACCGCACATCGGTACCCCGCCGCCGTGCGTCGTATCGTCGAAGCCGGACACGAGATCGCCCACCACGGATACCTGCACGAACAACCGACCGCGCTGACCCTGGCCCAGGAGATCGAGGCGCTCGACCGGGGTTTGCAAGCACTGGCCGAGGTGGCCGGTGTCCGGCCGGTCGGCTACCGCGCACCGATGTGGGATCTGTCCTGGCGTACGCCAGAACTGCTGGTCGAGCGAGGGTTTCTCTACGACTCCAGTTTGATGGACGCCGACCATCCTTACGAGCTCGCGGTGGGGGACGGCTCGGTGGTGGAGATACCCATCCAATGGGCGCTCGACGACTGGGAGCAGTATTGCTATCTGCCGGACATCGCCGGCAGTGGATTGATCGAAAGCCCCCGCAAAGCGCGGGAATTGTGGCAGCTGGAGTTCGACGCACTGCGTGCTGCCCGCGCGTGTTGGGTGCTCACCAACCATCCGTTTCTGTCCGGGCGCGCCTCGCGCGCCGCCGAACTCGGTGACCTGATGCGCTACGTCGTCGGCCACGACGACGTATGGACCACCAATCTCGGCGCCATCGCCGAACATGTCCGGACGCTGCACCTGCCGCCCCGCACCATCACCCGCCCGGGCCCAGCGTGACGTGCCGCATCGCCCGAGCCCGCGTCCCGGTGCGATCACACCGCCGCGTAGCGTCGCTCCGGCCGTCCGACCCCGTACTGCAGCCGCAACTGCAGGGCACCGGCACTGAGATAATGCTCGAGGTAGCGCCGCGCGCTGACCCGTGAAATACCCACGATGTCAGCGCATTCCGCGGCGGACACTTCACCGACGCGGCGGGCCGCCGCCAGCACGAGCTCGCCTGTTTCGGCGCTGAGCCCCTTGGGCAGGACTTCGTGCTGCCGCGTCGCGCCGGGGCTGCCGAACAACGAGTCGATGGTGGACTGGTCCACGGCGGGACCGGCTTCCAGCGCGTCGGCGCGCGCCGCGTAGGCGGCCAACTTCGCCTGCAGCTGGGCGAACTCGAACGGCTTGGTCAGATAGTCTGCGGCCCCGCCGTGCAGCGCGCCCCTGACCGTGTCGAGTTCACGGGCCGCGGTGATCATGATGACCCCGACACCCTCACCGGCGGCGCGCAGAGTCTGCAGCACGTCCAATCCGGTCATGTCCGGTAGGTACACATCCAGCAGGATCAACTCCGGATGGTGATCGCGCACCGCGTCCAGCGCCTCGCGCCCGGTGCGGGCCACCCCGACGACACGGAAACCGTCGACGCGTTCGACGAAGCGCCGGTGGATCTCGGCGACCATGAAGTCGTCGTCGACGACGAGAACGTCACGCATGCGCGCCCACCCGGGCCCTCGGCAGCCGCACTGCGAACACCGCACCACCGCCCGGCCGGTCTGATACCTCCACCGAGCCGCCGTGCTGAGCGGTGACCATCCGCACCAGGGCCAGACCGATGCCCCGCCCGCCGGCGACCTCCGGTTTCGATGTGACGCCGCGGGCGAAGATGCTGTCGCGCAGGTGCGACGGAACGCCGGGCCCGGTGTCGGACACCGAGATCTCCAGCCCCGTGGTGTCGCAAACCCGCACGGTGACGGTGGGCTGCGCGGAACCGACGGACACATCCACGGCATTGTCGACGAGATTGCCCAGCACGGTGATGACATCGGTGGCCAGACCCGGTTCCAGCGGTGACAGGTGGGCGTCCTCGGCGATCTGCAACGACACCCCGCTCTCGGCGGCCAGCGTTGTTTTCGCGATCAACAGGGCGGCGACCGCGGGGTCGGAGATATGCCGTGTCACAGCATCATTGATCGCGGCCCGGCGCTGAGTGAGCTCGTCGACGAACGCGCGGACCGCGTCGTACTCGCCGAGTTGCACGAGGCCGGAGATGGTGTGCAGCTGGTTGGAGAACTCGTGGGTCTGTGCGCGCAGCGTGTCGGTCGCGCTCTTGTGCGAGGACAACTGAGCCTGCAGGGCAGCGAGTTCGGTGCTGTCACGCATCGTGGTCACGGTACCGATGTCCTGGCCTGCGCTGGTCGCTGATCGCCGGTTGAGGGCAAGCACCCGTGCGCGGGTCGCGATCACGACGTCGCGGTCGTCCTCGCCGGCGAGCAGGAAGTCCACCACGGCGCTTTCGAGTCCGACCGAATCGACGCGCTCGCCGACCGCCGAGTCCGGCAGCCCGAGCAGTTCCTGAGCGCTGTCGTTGAGCACGGTGATGACGCCGTCGTTGTTGACCGCGACCACACCCTCGCGAATGCTGTGCAGCAACGCCTCACGGTGGTCGGCCAAGCCGGCGATCTCGGCGATCTCCAGCCCGCGGGTGTGGCGTTTGATCCGGCGGGACAGCAGCCAGGACGCCACCATGCCCAGCGCCGCGCCCAGACCGAGATAGAGCAACAGCCGTTCCCCGGCCCCGCTCAGCAGAGCCCACCACGACGGGTACGGCTCACTGACCGACACGATCGCCAGCACCCGTCCGTCCGACGCCAGGATCGGAACCTGGGCCAGCAGGCTACGAACGCCGCCCACCTCGGCGTCACCGAACCATGCCCGCCCGGTCTCGGCCGCCCCCACCCGCGTGCGCTCGCCGAGCCGCGACGGGTCCGACGAGGCGCGTACCAGGCCGTCCGGGCCGAGGATCTCCGCCAATTCGGCGCCGGACAGCGCGACCGCACGGTCGACTTCGGGCGCCAATGCCTGCGCGGCGAACGGGTCGGCGTAACGGTCCCGCACCACCGGCGTGGAGGCGAGGTTCTCGGCGGTGGCGAGCATCCGCGCTCCGCGCACGTCACGGAATTCGTTGGTCGACTGCGCGACCGAGACGACGGCCACCGCGCCGAGCACGACAACGACGACCAACAGCTGGAAGGCCAGGAACTGGCCGGCCAGGCTCCTCCTGCCGAAGGTGCGCACCGCCTCCGACCACCGTCCACTCACCCCGCGACACGTCCTTCTCGTCAGTGACCCAGCTCACGCTTGTGACCAGTATTGCGTAGCATCGTGCTGCCTCGACAAGGACTGATGTGACAAGACTGCTTGCTCTGACCGCGACCGTGGTGCTGGCGGTATCCCTGACGGGTGGGTGCGGCGCGGCCGACGACAACACCCCCGGCCTGTACAGCCTGCGCATGATGGTGCCCAACAGTCCCGGCGGCGGCTACGACCTCACGGCGCGCACTGCCGTCAGGATCATGGAGGACGAGGACATCACCGGTCGCGTGGAGGTGTTCAACGTCATCGGCGACAGCGGCGCGGTCGCGATGGCGCGCCTGATGAACGAAGTGGGCAACGACGACCTGATGATGACCATGGGCCTGGGTGTGGTGGGGGCGACGTACACATTCGACACGGGTGTCCGGGCGTCCGACGCGACCGCGCTGGCAAAGCTGATCGAGGATCCCGGTGCCATCGTCGTCCCCACGGATTCCCCGTTCGCCACGGTCGGCGACTTCGTGGCCTCGTGGCGGGCGGACCCGACCGCGGTGACGATCGGAGGAGGCTCCGCCCCGGGCGGCCCCGACCATCTGTTCGCGATGCGCCTGGCCGAAGCCGTCGGAATCGATCCGGTGTCGGTCGACTACGTCACCCACGACGGCGGCGGAGACCTGTTGGCCGCACTGTTCAGCGACGAGGTCAGCGTCAGCACCTCCAGTCCGGGGGAGTTCCTCGCCCAGATCGACGCCGGTCAACTGCGGGTGCTCGCGGTGTCCAGCGATGAGCCGGTCCCGGGAATCGACGCGCCGACGTTGCGGGCTTCCGGCATCGGGCTGACTTTCGCGAACTGGCGCGGAGTGCTTGCCCCACCGGGCATCTCGGCATCGTCCCGGGAGTCGATGATCCGGTTGCTGACCGAGCTGCACGACAGCGGTCGTTGGCAGGAGGCGCTGCGGGACAACGGGTGGACCGACTCGTTCGTCACCGGCGCCGAGTTCGAACGCTTCCTCGACGAGCAGGACGACCGCGTTTCCACCACCTTGACCCGGCTGGGCCTGATCTGACTCACCTGACCCCGGAGCCGGCCTCGGACTCGGACTCCTGCAACTCGGAGCGGACCCGCACCTTGTTGTAGACACTGACGCCGATGACGATGAGCAGCAACGTGTACAGCGTGATCGTGATGGGTGTGCTCACCAGCGTCAACGGGTTGTTCTGCGAGTTGTTCATCGCCGAACGCAGCGACGACTCGGCCAGCGGGCCCAGGATCACCGCGATCAGCACCGGTGCGATCGGCACGCCGTAGCGGCGCATCGCGAACGCGATCAGGCCGAGGATCAGCATGAACACCACGTCGATCATCGCCGCACTGGCCGCATAGACGCCGAAGCAGGCGAACATCGCGATGCCGGCGTACAGATACTCCTTGGGAATGGTGAGCAGCTTGGCCCACAGCGGGGCGAACGGCAGGTTGAGCACCAGCAGCACGACCATGCCGATGATCAGGCTGGCCAGCAGCGCCCACACCAACTCTGCGTTGCGGGTGAACAGCAGCGGGCCGGGTTGGATGCCGTACTGCTGGAAGGCCGCCAGCAGCAGGGCTGCGGTCGCCGAGGTCGGCAGACCCAGCGCCAGCAGCGCACCCATCGCGGTACCGGCGGTCGAGTTTCCTGCGGCTTCCGGCGCGGCCACACCGCGGATCGCGCCGGTGCCGAACAGCGGCCTGCGTCGACGCCCGTCGAGGCGTTTCTCCAGACCGTAGGCCAGAAATGTCGGGACCTCGGCGCCCCCGGCGGGGATGACACCGAACGGCACGCCGATCGCGGTGCCGCGCAACCACGCCGGCAACGCGTCGCGGTACTCGGCGCGCGACAGGAACGGCCGCCCGGTCGACGGGGTGAAGCTGCGGTCGTCGGGACGCCCGATCCGCGAGGCCACGTAGATGACCTCGCCCACCGCGAGCATGGACACCGTGATGACGACGATGCTCACCCCGTCGAACAGCGCGACGCTGCCGAACGTGAATCGCTGTGAGCCGCTGACCTGATCGGTGCCGATCATCGCCAGCACGAGCCCGATCAGCAGCGCTGCCAGGCCTTTGAGTACCGACTCCGACACCACCGCGGAGGTGGCGATGAACGCGAACACCGCGAGGGCGAAGTATTCTCCGGGGCCGAACTCGGTGGCCCAGTCGGCCAGGGCCGGCGCGAAGAACACCACCAGGACGGTGGCGATCATGCCGCCGATGAACGCGCCGATGGCCGAGGTGGCCAGCGCCTGCGCGCCACGTCCCCGCCGCGCCATCCGGTGTCCCTCGATCGACCCGGCGATGGCCGTCGAGTTGCCCGGCGTGTTCATCAGGATGCCGGCGATCGCGTCACCGAAGAGCCCGCCGAAGTAGATGCCGGCGAACATCACCAGTGCGGCAAGGGGATCCAGGGTGAAGGTGATGGGCAGCAGCAGCGCCACCGCCATCGAGGAGCCCAGACCGGGGAGCACACCGACCGCGGTGCCGATCAGCGCCCCGATGAGCACGTACATCAGATTGGTCGGCGTCAGGACATCGCCGAAACCGCCGAGGAGACCTACCAGTGCATCCATCAGAACATTCCCATGACGCCGGGCGGCAGGCTCAGGCCGAGCAGGCCGCTGAAGATGATTTGCATGACCGACGAGGCCGCCAGCCCGATCAAGATATTGGGGACGTAGCGGGTGCTGCCCAGGCCGACGGTGACGCCCCAGAACACCGCGGCGCCGGCGATGATCCAGCCGGCCGGCACCAACAGCACCGCGAAGGCCACGAAGGCTCCGATGGTGATGCCGGTGGAGCGCCAGTTGCTGGACAGCTCAGCCTCGGGCACCTCGGGATTGCGGATGATGCTGACGGCCAGCAGTACCGCGACCACGAAGCAGAAACCGGCGGTGATCGCCGGGAAGGATCTGGGCCCGAACAACTCCGAGTCGTCGGCCAGTTCCATGTCGATGATGCCGAAGATCAGCAGGAACCCGAGTGCGACCAGCAGGCCGGGCATGACCAGTGCACTCTTACCGGACCAGAAGGTGCGTGTGTGGCCGGTGTCCGGCGCGGTGTCGCGTTGGTCGTTGATCGTCATGCCAGCCCCAGATCTCGAAGAATGGTCGCTATCCGTTCCTGTTCGGTGCGCAGGAAGGCGCCGAACTCGTCACCGGTCAGGAAGGATTCGTCCCAGCGGTTGCGGTCGACGGCGCTGCGCCACTGCTCGGTGGCCACCATCTCGGTGACGATGTCGATGAGTTCCTGTTGTTCGCCCGGGTCGAGACCGGGTGGGGCGACATAACCGCGCCAGTTGACCAGGTCCACCTCGGGATAACCGGCCTCCTCGGCGGTGGGTGCCTCCAGCCCCTCGAGGCGCTGCGGCGCCACCACCATCAGCGGGCGGAGTCGGCCTTCGATGAGCAGGTCGCGAAAGTCGTTGTAGCCGCTGATACCGACGCTGGGGGTGCCGGGGGCGGTGGAGAGCAGGTTGATGGTGAGCTCGCCCCCACCGGCGTAGGCCGCATAGCGGATCTGGGCCGGATCGACGCCGGCGGCCAGCGCCAGCTGTGCGGCGACCATGTGGTCGATGCCGCCGGCGGATCCACCGCCGATGGGCAGCGCCGCGGGGTCGGCCCGCCATGCCTGCAGGAAGTCGTCGATGGTCCGGAACGGCGAATCCGCCTGCACGGTGATGACTTCGAAGTCCTCGGCGAGGCGCGCCACCGGCGTCATGGTGGACAGGTCGACGGGGGAGTCGTTGCGGATGATGCCGCCGAGCATCACGGTTCCGGTGACCATCATCGTGGTGGGGTCACTGTCGAGCCGGGACAGTTGGCTCAGGCCGATGGTTCCGGCGGCGCCCGGGACGTTGACCACCTGCACGTTGTTGACGATCCCGTCGCTGCGCAGGGCCTGCTGTGACTCCCGCGCTACGAGGTCCCAGCCGCCGCCGGCAGCGGCCGGCGCGATGAGTGTGAGTTTCGCGCGGGCGTTGGCTCCGGCGCCGGTTCGGCTGGCGTCGATGCCGGCGGCCACCACCAGAGCGCCGACGCAGAGGAGGGCAACCGTCCAGCGCAGCGCTGCTTTGATCTGCACCTTCGTTCCTTTCGGTGTGTTCTGTGCAGATCATCACGCACTGATGTGACCCAAGTCACTCTTGTGGCCGTAATGGAGGTTGTGGTCGTTGTGGTCGCGTCAAGCACTCATGCGATTGCGGCCCCCACCAGATGACCGATCGCGTAGGTGATCGTCAACGCCAGCCCACCGCCGATGAGGTTGCGCAGTACGGCCCGCTGCTTCGGGGCGCCACCCAGGGCCGCGGACACGGCTCCGGTGATCACCAACGCCACCAGGACGGCGACCACGGTGACGGGGACCCGCCACGTGGTCGGGGGCACAAGGATGGCGATCAGGGGCAGCAGCGCGCCGACCGTGAACGCCAGCGCCGACGACAGCGCCGCCTGCCACGGATTCGTCAGCTCGCCCGGGGTGATGCCGAGTTCGATCTCGGCGTGCGCGGAGAAGGCGTCGCGCGCCGTGAGCTCCTCGGCGACGGTGCGCGCGGTGCGGCGCGTCAGCCCCTTGCCTTCGTAGAGCGCGGCCAGCTCGTCGAGTTCGGCGTCGGGGTCCTCCCGGAGCTCTCGGCGTTCCTTGCTCAGTAGTGCCTTCTCGGTGTCGCGCTGGGTGCTGACAGAGACGTATTCGCCCAACGCCATCGACACCGCCCCGGCGGCGAGGCCGGCGATGCCCGCGGTCAGGATCGGGCCGCGCTCGGCGGTCGCCGCGGCCACGCCGACCACGATGCCTGCGGTCGACACGATGCCGTCGTTGGCGCCGAGAACCCCGGCGCGCAGCCAGTTGAGTTTGGCGGCCACGGAGCCGGTGTGCGGCTCGGCCGGATGGGACGGTGTGGTCACGGCGTCACGGTAGTCAGCGCCGAGCCTGCCCGGCTAGCAAGAGCAGGCTGCCCAAACCTGCGTGCGGCGGGCCGTGCCGCCCGCCGCAGGAGGTATTACGACCCTTGTGTCCCGTGGTTGCCGGTGATCGACTTGTGCCATGTTCACCAGTGGTGTGCGCGCCGGGGTGGGGCGAGCGCTGCACCGGATGCGCGCCGGGGTGGAGCCGGCCTTGGTGGTGCTCACGGTCGGAGCGCTGCTCGTCGGCGGTGTCGCTCGGCTTCTCGGGGCCCACGCCGTCGCGGACAGGTGCTGGATGGCGGGCACCATCGTCGCCATCCTGCCCGCCGTGGTGTGGGTGGTCGTCGCGCTGCGCGACCGACGGGCGGGAGTCGACCTGATTGCGGTGCTGTCCCTGGCCGGCACCTTGATCGTGGGTGAATACCTCGCCGGTGCGCTGATCGCGGTGATGCTGGCAAGCGGACGGGCGTTGGACGCCGCTGCCACTCGCCGCGCCGCCCGTGACCTCACCGCGTTGCTGCAGCGCGCCCCGCGCTTCGCGCGTCTGCGTGACGGCGATGAGGTCCGCGTGGTCACCGTCGCCGAGATCGACGTCGATGACGTCCTCATCGTCGCCTCCGGTGATGTGGTCCCGGTGGACGGACGCGTCGTCGAGGGTGACGCGGTGTTGGACGAGTCGGCTCTGACCGGGGAGCCGTTGCAGGTGGACCGATCCGTCGGTGACCTCGTGCGCAGCGGTGTGGTCAATGCCGGCAGCGTGTTCGCGCTGCGCGCCGAGGCGCGGGCCGAGGACAGCACGTATGCCGGCATCGTGCGGCTCGCGCAACAGGCGGGTGCGGAGAGCGCACCGGTGGTGCGGTTGGCCGACCGCTATGCGGCGTATTTCTTACCCGTGACGCTACTGGTGGCGGGGGCAGCGTGGCTGGCCAGCGGCTCGGCGGTCCGCGCCGTGGCGGTGTTGGTCGTCGCCACCCCGTGTCCGCTTCTGCTGGCGGCGCCGGTGGCCATCGTCTCGGGGCTGTCCCGGGCCTCACGGGTCGGGGTGGTGGTCCGGAGCGGAGGTGCGCTGGAGAACCTCGGTCACGCAACGACTTTGGTGATGGACAAGACAGGCACCTTGACGATGGGCCGGCCGCGTGTGGTCGACGTCGTCGCGGCGCCCGGTATCGACGCGGCAGAAGTCTTGCGTCTGGCCGCATCGGTCGACCAGGTTTCGCCGCACGTGCTGGCCGAAGCGATCGTGGCCGAAGCGCTCGGCCGCGGCCTGCAGCTTTCCCTGCCCGCCGACGTGACCGAGGAGCCCGGCTGGGGCGTCAGCGCGGTCCTCGACAACCGGCGGGTCAGCGTGGGGAAGACGGCCGGTGACAGCGCCGCCGTCGGTTGGACCGAGGGGGCGCTGAACCGCGCCCGGTTGGACAGCGCTGCGGTGGCGTGGGTTTGCGTCGAGCAGGACCCTGTCGGTGCGGTCTTGTTACGGGATCCGCTACGGCGTCAGGCTCCCCGAACGATGCGACGACTCCGTGAGGCCGGGTTCACCCGGCTGGTGATGCTCACCGGTGACCGTCCGGAACCGGCGCGGGAAGTGGGCACCGTTCTGGGACTCGACGAGGTGTACGCCCGGCAGACACCGGCCGACAAGGTCGCCGCGGTGCGCGCCGAACGGGAACGAGCGGTGACTGTGATGGTCGGCGACGGCATCAACGACGCACCCGCCTTAGCGGCTGCGACGGTCGGCGTGGCGATGGGCGCGCGCGGAGCCACGGCGTCGTCCGAGGCGGCCGACATCGTGCTGACCACGGACCGCCTCGACCGCCTGGCCGATGCCATGGACACCGCGCGCTGGTCGCGTCGCATCGCGGTGCAGAGCGCAGGCGTCGGCATGGGGTTGTCTCTGCTGGCGATGGGGATTGCCGCGGTGGGTTGGCTCGCCCCCGCTCCGGGGGCGCTGCTGCAGGAGGCCATCGACGTGGCGGTCATCCTCAACGCGCTGCGCGCTCTCGGCGGCAGTCCGGACGCTCAGGTTCGGGTGTCGGCGGATACCGAGCGTCTGCTGGACCGATTCGCCACCGAGCACGACGAGTTGCGGCAGGCAGTGCAGACGATCCGCGACACTGCAGATCGGTTGGTCCACAGCGCCGATGCCGATTCGCTGCAGGCCGTGCGAGCGGCCCATGCCTTGCTCGAGGCACGGATACTGCCGCACGAGCGGGCTGAGGAGAACGAGCTGTATCCGGCACTGGCCGAACCGCTCCACAGCGCCGAAGCCACGGCAACGATGAGTCGCACGCATGTCGAGATCGCCCGGCTCTCCGATCGGATCGGCACCCACATCCAGGTCGCAGACGCAGCCGGTGGCATCCAGCCCTACCAAGTCGACGATCTGCTCGCCTGCCTCTACGGGTTGCATACGTTGCTGCGCTTGCACTTCGTGCAAGAAGAAGAGAATTACTTCACCCTCTCGCAGCAGGACGCGGACGGCGGGCCGACGAGGGTGCCCGGGTCTCGGTCACCACTCAGCACCTCGCCCGACGACCCGACACAAGGCGTGCCGCTGCCCTCCAGCCGACCCGCGAAGGACGGCACATGACCGTCGACGAGATGGGTGGGGACATGAATTGCCGCGTGGACGAATCTGTCGCAACATCCTGTTAACGGCTTGCCCGCGACAGTGGGTATGCGCTGAGTTACCGTTCGGTTGTCGTCAGCGGAGGAGAGCCGCCCGGCCTTGCGGTGCTCATGCCCAGCCAGCGCTGTGCACACCCGGCAGACCGCTTTCCGGATCCGTGACGCCGCAGTAGATGGCGGGGGTCAGGAAAGGGCGATTCGAAGCGCATGGCCGACGAATTCAGGCATGACCACGACGAGGTGGCGCCGGACGATGCATGGGCGGAAGCCACGGCGAGTGGGCCCCGCACCGTCGTCTTCGCGCTCTACAACAAGGTGACGTTGCAGGATGTCGCGGCGCCGCTGGAGATCTTCGCCCGCGCCAACGACTTCGGGGCGAACTACCGGGTGCTGCTGGCCTCGCCGACCGGGCAGCCGGTGGGCACCACGGCCTACGCGAAGCTCGACGTCGATGTCGCGCTGGCTGAGGTGCCCCGCGAGATCGACACGCTGCTGGTGCCCGGTGGGGTTCCGGCGGACTTCACCTTCACCCCCGGCCTGCACGACATCCCCGAGGAGCCGACGCCGGACTGCGTCCCGGACGCGATGAAGATGGTGGCCGAGCTGGCCCCGCGAGCGCGCAGGGTCGCCTCGGTGTGCACGGGGTCGTTCGTACTCGCTGCGCTGGGACTGCTCGACGGGCGCCGGGCCACCACACACTGGGCACACTGCCAGACGCTGGGCCGCAGCTATCCCCAGGTCGAGGTGGATCCCGACTCACTGTTCGTCCAGGACGGCCGCTACATCACCGGGGCCGGCATCACCGCCGGTATCGACCTGGCGCTCGCCCTGGTGGAAAGTGACTACGGCCCGAACGTGGCTCGCCGCGTGGCCCGGTGGATGGTGGTGTTCCTGCAGCGGCCCGGCGGTCAGGCCCAGTTCAGCGTCTGGGCCGAGGCGGCCCGGCCGGTCTCCGGAGGCCTGCGCGACATCCTGGACTCTGTCGTCGCCGACCCGGGCGGCGACCATTCGACGGCCGCCATGGCCGGTCGGGCGGTGGTCAGCGAGCGGCACCTGGTCCGGATGTTCCGCGACCAGGTCGGGATGACACCGGCCCGTTTCGTCGAGAAGGCGCGGCTCGAAGCTGCCAAGGTGCTGCTGGCGACCAGCGACCACAGCCAGGACGCGGTGGCCCGACGCGCCGGGTTCGGCACGTCGGACACGTTGCGGCGCACCTTCCGTCGCAATCTGGGGGTCTCACCCGGGGTATACCGGAACCGCTTCCGCACCACCGGAATCGACCAGTGACTCGCGTGCGCCGACCGGCCGCGCGCAGTGCGCGGCGAGGTAGTCGCGCACCTGGGCGCCGTAGCGCAGGCCGCTTCTCTGAGACGCCGCATGGAAGGACTCCCCGGCGAGCACCAGTCCCACCGCGTTCTCCAGCCGGACCTCGTGGACGTACTCGCGCAGCGACATGCCGACCTGGGCTTTGAAGACTCTGGCGAGATGCCGTGCACTCAACCCCACTCGAGCGGCGACGGTGTCGAGGTCGTAACGTCCGGCCGGGTCGGCGTTCACGGTGGCCATCAGACGTTCCAGCTCGGGGTGTTGGGGTCTGGGTGTTCGTGCGGCCACCGAAATCTGGGGATGGCCCTCCATTCGCCGGCCCATGATGACCAATTCCTTGGCGATCTGCTGTGCGGCGCCGGAGCCGTGGTCGTCGGCGACGAGCGCCAGCGCCAGGTCGATGCCGGCCGCGACGCCCGCAGACGTCCACAGCTCCCCGTCGCGGGTGTACACCGAATCCCGCTCCACGACGGTCGAGGGGTGGCGCGCTGCGAAGCTGTCGAGGTGGCGCCAGTGGGTGGTGGCCCGGCGTCCCTCCAGCAGGCCTGCCGCGCCGAGTGCGAAGGCTCCGGCGCAGACCGAGGCCACCCGCCGTGCGGCCGGCGCATGCGTGCGGAGCAATTGCTGCAGGTCCTGGGGGACACCGTCGCTGACGAAAGCCGCGCCACCGGGTACGAGCAGGGTGTCGATCTCCGGGGGCAGCTCAGCAGCGGGAAGCGTCTCGAACGACAGGCCCGACGAACATCGGACGCTGCGCGACGTACCGCACGAGTACAACGCGACCGGGTACGCACATCCGAGAGTGCGGGCGACGTCGAAAACCTCCAGCGGACCGGTCACATCCAGGGTGCGTACGCCGTCGAAAACCAGCACCGCGATGCGGCGCGGGCGGCGGTTGTGGCACATTGAATCATGGTTGGCGCGTCCCCATCGCCGCGCGCGCCGATGTCCGGATTTTCGCCTGTTCTGTCCGTCTCGGTCGGCCCAGATCTGCGATGTCTGCTTCTGCGCACGAGATGTCCACCCTCGTCAGCAACCGAAAAGCCTCGTTCACCAATCGGAAACACCTCCCACTCAACGTGGTTCCCGGATCCAGCGTCGACACGCGGCGTTGGGCACACCGGACAGACAACCGAACGAGGTGCAACTTCATGGATTCGCGATCTGCGTTGACGCTGAGCATCGGCGTCCTCGGCGGCGTGGCGGTGGCGTTCACCGCCACCGTGATCACGGTGCCGATCTGGGTGGTGTTCCTGGCATGGGCATCGTTCTTCTTCGTCGGCGGCGGCCCGGCGGGTTGGGTGCGCTCGGTGGCGTCCAACCTGGTCGGCGTCGTCATCGCGGTGGCCAGCCTCTACGCCGCATACCTGCTCGGCGGCAGCCTGACCGCCACCGCCATCGCAGTGGGCGTCGGGAGCGCGCTGATGGTCCAGGCGTCCTGGGTCGGTCTGCTGTCGACGACCCCGGCGGTGGTGGTCGGCTTCGCCTCCACGGTGTCCACGGTCGCCGGAACCGGGGCGCTGGTCCACGAGACCAGCATCTCCCATCCCGGCCTGGTCGCGGCATGCGCCTGCGTGCTGGGCGCAACGTTCGGCATGGCCTCGGAATACCTGGCGAACGTGATGACCAAGACGGCGCCGGCGCAGCGCCCCGACACGAAAGGTGCCACCGCATGAAGTTGCAGCATTACCTGGGCGGCCTGGAGGGCCTTCCCGAACCGCTGAACCTCGAGAAGCGGGTCTTCGTCGAGGACTGGGAGAAACGGATCTTCGGCATCCACGTCGCGATGATGGGTCTGAGTAACCATCTGGGATCGGCGTTGCCCGAATACCCGATCGCCGACGTGCCCACCGCGTTCCGGGACGAATGGACATGGGCGAGTTTGCGCACGGGCGCGGAAGGCATGAACCCGTTCGACTACTTCAAGTTCCGTTACTACGAGAAGTGGCTCGGTGGGATCACCCAGTTCTTCATCGACAACGGTTACGTCACCGAGGACGAGATCGCGGCCAGGGCCGGGGAGCCCTGGTCGGCCGAGGGCGGTGACACCGCCATCGACGATCAGGTGATCGACTACCTGCGCCGCGGCGACAGCCCTCGTCGCGACACCGCGCACCCGAAGTTCGCGGTCGGCGATGCCGTACGCATCGCCGACGTCCCGGCCGGCGACCACACCCGGCTGCCGGGCTACCTGCGGGACCGGATCGGCACGGTGACACGCATCTTCGAAGGCGATTACGGCTATTTCGTGCACACCGGCGACGGCATCGGCGATCCCATGCCGATCTACATCGTCGAATTCACTCCCGGGGAACTGTGGGGTGTTCGTGCCGAGCCCGGGGCCAACACCCTGTACGCCGAGTTGTTCGAGGCCTACCTTCAACCCGCCGAGGAGATCCAGTGACCGATCAGTTTGCCTATCCCTCCGACCGCGAACAGGCCAGCGCCGACAAGGTATCCGCGTTGGAGCGCCTGCTGATCGAGAAGGGAGTGATCACCAGCGCCACCGTCGACAAGGTGCTGGCCTACTTCGAATCCGAGATGACACCGCTCAACGGGAAGAAGATCGTCGTGAAGGCGTGGACCGACCCGGACTTCGCCGCGCGCGTCGTCGGCGACACGCCCGCGGCGATCGCCGAACTGGAACTGCCCGAGGGAATGGCGGGTGCCGAGGGTGAACACCTGCAGGCGGTCGCCAACGGCCCCGGTGTGCACAACCTGGTCATCTGCACACTGTGCTCGTGCTTCCCATGGCCCGTGCTCGGCCTGCCGCCCTACTGGTACAAAGACCCGGTGTTCCGCGCCCGCGCCGCGCGCGAGCCGCGCACCGTGCTCGCCGAGATCGGTGTCGAGTTGCCCGAGGACACCGAGATCAAGGTCTGGGATTCCAGCGGTCACTCCCGCTGGTTCGTCATTCCGGAAAGGCCCTCGGGCACCGAGGATTTCAGCGCCGAGCAGCTGATGGATCTCGTGACCACCGAGTCGATGATGGGCGTCGCGTTGGCGGGGCAGGCATGAAACTGCACAGCACCTGCACCACCGATCAGGCGGCACCCCAGTTCGACCACGAGTGGCAGCGGCGGGCATTCGGTCTGGCGTTGGCGCTGTCCGAGTTCGGGCACTATCCGTGGAGTGAGTTCCAGCAGAGCCTGATCGACACGATCGGGGCCTGGGAACAAGCCCCCGGCGACACCCGTGGCGAGTGGGAGTACTACGACCACTGGGTCGCCGCGCTGGAATCCGTTGTCGACCAACATGGAATCCTTCATCTCCCGGTCGCCGTCGACGACGGCGGCCATGCCGCAGCCGAGCACGACCACTGATCACACAAAGGAACAGCGATGCACATCGAACCCGGAATCGTCGAAGGTTCCAAGATCGTTCTAAGTTACCTCACCGCCGGTGGTGCCGGCGCCTATGCTGTGACCGCGGCGTGGAAGCACGTCAAGGAACGGGGCGCAGCGTCACTGCTGTTCGGCGCCTTCGCGACGACGGCGCTGACGCTGGTCTTCTTCCAGGTCTTCCCGCACTTCCCGGTCGGGGTGTCCGAGGTGCACCTGATCCTGGGCTCCACCTTGTTCCTGGTGTTCGGCGCGGCTCCGGCGGCGTTCGGGCTTGCCACCGGCCTGCTGCTGCAGGGTGTCCTGGTCGCGCCTTTCGACCTGCCGCAGTACGGCATGAATGTCACCACGCTGCTGGTCCCGCTGTTCGCCCTGCAGTATGTCGCGCAGCGGACCGTCGCACCGGACACCGCCTACGTCGACCTGAAATACCGCCAGGTGCTGGCGATGTCGACGACCTATCAGGCCGGCATCGTGTCGTGGGTGACGTTCTGGGCGCTCTACGGTGAGGGTTTCTCGATGGCGACCCTCGCCAGCATCGCCACCTTCGGGGTGGCCTACCTGACCGTGATCGCGCTCGAACCGTTGGCCGACCTGGCCGTCTTGGCCGGCGCGAAAGCGTTGCGGCAAGCCAGGACCGGTGCGTGGCTGGAGCCGAGGCTGTTCAACCCCGCCTGACCGCGATCGGACGCCACGGCCGTCTCCCCGTTGTGCGGGGAGGCGGCCGTCAGCGGCGTTGCAGCGTGATGATGGTGATGTCGTCGTCGCTGTCGTCGGTGCGGGTGCTGTCCCAGATCAGCGCCGCCGGGGTTTCCCCGAGCCGGCCGAGAACTCGAGCCAACCGGTCGATTCCGTCGTCGATCGCCTCGCCGCGCCGCTCGACCAGACCGTCGGAGAACATCACCAGACCGTGACCGTGTTCGATGCCGAATGTGCTGAGCCGGTAGGTCGCCCCGCGCGCACCGATGGGTGGCGACAACCGGATCGACGCCTGCCACGCCTGCCCGGAGCTGGTCAGGTACGGCATCAGGTGACCGGCGGACGCGGCCTCCACGTCACCGGTGTCCAGGTCGACGCGCGCCACGATCACCGTGGCGAACACCCCGGGCAGCATGTGCAGGCAGAACGCGTTGAGCTGGTGCAGCGCCTCCGCCGGCGTCGCGCCGGTGAACAGCTGCGCGCGCAATGCGTTCCGCAGCTGGGCCATGGTTCCGGCTACCGTGATGCCGTGGCCGGCGACGTCGCCGAGCAGCATGACCAGCCGGCCGTCGGGGAGTTCGAACGCGTCGTACCAGTCGCCGCCGACACGCCCACCGGCGGCGGGCTCGTACTGCGCTGACAGCTGCCAGTTCTCGAGCGTGGGAATCGACTGCGGCATCAGGCTGCGATGCATGACCTCAGCCACCCGGAGCGCGCCCCGCGTCCGCCGATACAACGACTCAACCAGATGCCTGCGCAGCGCCGCCGCGGACTCCGTCTCGCTGGGCGTCCAGGGTTCACCGCGGCGGCGCACGATCTCACGCCACCGCTCGAACGACTTGCGGGGGCTCAGCCGTACCTCGTCACCTTCGGCGACCGCGATGGCCTTGTTGTGGGGGTCCCCGCCCCAATCCACCGACCGCAGCACCTCACGCCGGAACCAGGCGACGTACTGACCGTCGGGCAGGTTGAGCACCAGCGTGCCGGCGGCCACGGCCGGATCCAGGTCCACGTCGGGCAGCTCGTGGGCCAGCCGGTCGGTGGCGGCGATCTCGTCGTGCCCGATGCGCGCCCACCCGACGACGTCCTTGACCGTGTCCTGTGCGGGCACCATGCCGCGTGCCACGGTCTGCCCCTCGAGTTCGACGACGACGCCATCGGCGGGTACCAGGTCGAGCAGGCTCGGCGCGTCGAGCAGCGTCGTGACCAGCGGGGTGTCGTCGTCGAGCGTCGCGACGATCAACTCGCCCAGGACCTCCTGCGCGGCCAGCCGCCTCTGCAGCTCGTCCTCTTCGTACTGGTCGACCAGCCGCAACGACAGTGTCGAGCCCAGGAACTCGGCGGCGGCGCGGCTGCCGAACGGCGGCAGGTGCGGGCCCGAATAGTGGTGGCACGCGATGAGCCCCCACAACCGTCCGTGGCGCAGCAGCGAAATCGACATCGAGGCACGCACACCCATGTTCTTCAGATACTCGATGTGGATCGGGGAGACACTGCGCAGCGTGGCATAGGTCAGATCCAGCGGAACTCCGGTCGCCGCATCGGTCCCCGGCATCAGGGGCGCCGGCGTGTAGTCGACGTCGGAGATGAGCCGGATCCAGTTCTTCTCGTACAGCGCGCGCGCCTGGGCGGGGATGTCGGTGGACGGATAGTGCAGGCCCAGGAAGGAATTCAGGTCGGCGCGTTTCGACTCGGCCACCACCTCGCCGTTGAAGTCGTCGTCGTAGCGGTACACCATGACGCGGTCGAAGCCGGTCAGGTCGCGCACCGCGCGGGCGGTGGTGTCGTAGAGCTCCGACAGCGTGCTGGCGCGGTTCAAGTCCTCCACCGAGCTGCGCACCGCTTGATAGGTGTTGGGAAACGAGTACGGCCGCTCGCCGTGGGCGATCTCGAGTTCGACCAGCAGCCCACCTGGATCCCGGTGCAGGATCGCGTCGAACTCCTTGGCCTCACCCGCGACGTCGATGACGCACTCCACCGGGTTGCGTTGACGCAGGTCGCCGAAGTTCGCGCTCGCCTGCTCGAGGATCGCGGCCTGGTCGGCACCGATCAGGCTGGAGAGGTGGCGTCCGAGAACCGCGTCGACAGCGCGGTCCAGCAGGTCGGCGACGTTCGCGCTGACGTGGCGCACCGTGAAGTCGTGCTCGTCGACGACCGCGAGCACTCCGCGGGGTTGGATGCTGCCCGGAATGTGGATCGGCTCGCGGGCGCAATTGTCCAGGTCGATCGGCGTGCCGGGCGGGAGAAGGCCCTCGCCGGGCGAGTTCGTGGCGCCGGACGCCTCAGGTGCCATCGGGCATCGCCCTCTCCGGGGAGAGCTGATTCACCTGCATACGCATGTGTCTGGTGAGGATCCTTCGCCAACTCGTCGGACAAATCGCGACATTCGCCATGCTAACCAGACGGTCCGACACCGGACGGCGCTGCTACTATCTGCGTATGAATGCAGATAATAGGGAAATGGAAGGGGGGCTGCCCGAAGAACAGGCGGTGCTGATCGTCGAGGTGTTTCGCATGCTCGCTGACCCGACCCGAATCCAGATCCTGTGGGCGCTGGTGTCCAGCGAGCGGTCGGTCAACGACCTCGCCGACCACGTCGGCAAGCCGGCGCCGTCCATCTCGCAGCATCTGGCGAAGCTGCGGATGGCGCGACTGGTCCGCACGCGCCGCGAAGGCACGTCGGTGTTCTACCGACTGGAGAACGACCACGTCCGTCAACTCGTCCTCGATGCGGTGTTCAACGCCGAGCATGCCGGTCCGGGAGTGCCCGGACACCACCAGCAGGACAGAGCGGTGAAACCGTTACCGGGTTCGGCGTGAACCCGGCCGACCGAAGGGAATCAGACATGAGCGAAGGCAACATCGATACAAGCGGTCGCCGGGCCGATGGGGTCCACACCCACGAGCACGCGCACGGCTCCACCAGCCACACCCACGCCCACGTGGGCCACGACCATGAGCACGTCGAACACGAGCACAGCCACGTGCACGACGGCACCGAGCACAGCCATCGGCACGTGCACGACAGTGGCGTGACCGGGGACCATTCCCACGCGCACGCCTGAGCGGTCACCGCGAGGCGCGCCGCCAGGCCCGTCCACTCAGCAGCCTCAGCCCGTTGAGCGCGACGAGGATCGTCGAGCCCTCGTGGCCTGCCACGCCCAACGGCAGCGGCAAGTGGCCGACGAGATCCCAGGTGACCAGCACGACGATGATGCCGGCGGCGATGACGAGGTTGGCCACGACGACGCGTCGGGCGCGGCGGGCCAGCGCCACCACCGTGGCGATCGTGGCCAAGTCGTCGCGCACGGTCACGGCGTCGGCGGTGTCGAGCGTGAGATCGGCACCGGAGCGGCCCATCGCCACCGACGTGTGTGCAGCCGCCATGGCCGGGGCGTCGTTGACCCCGTCCCCGGCGACCAGGACGTGATGACCGCGGTCGCGCAACTCGTCGACGACGTCGACCTTCTGCTCGGGCAACAACTCGGCGCGTACATCGGCGATGCCGACACGGTTGGCGAGAAGCTCTGCCGCCGTGCGATTGTCGCCGGTGAGCAGAACCGGCGACGCCTTGGTGAGCGCAGTCATCGCGCGGACCGCCTCGACGGCCTCGGCGCGGAGGTGATCGCGGATCTGCAATACCCCGACGGGATGTCCGTCGTGCAGTACGAGGACCGCGGTGCCGCCGTCGGCCTCGGTCCGCGACACCGCGTCGGGACGCAGTTCCCCGGGGCTGACGACTTCGACGACACCACCGTCGATGTCGGCCCGGACGCCGCGGCCGGGCAGGGCCTGGAACCCTCGAGCCGACGCTATCCGCAGCCCGCGGGCGCGGGCCTCGGCCACCACCGCGCGCCCGAGGGGATGCTCACTTCCACTCTCGGCCGCGGCCGCCAGTGCGAGGACGGCGTCTTCGGTCATGTCGGCGGCGAGGGTGACGACCCCGGTGACCTCCGGGGCGCCGGTGGTCAAGGTGCCCGTCTTGTCCAGTGCGATGAGGTCGGTTCCGGCCAGACGTTCCAGCGCCAGAGCCGATTTGATCAGTACGCCGTGGCGTCCGGCGTTGGCGATGGCCGACAGCATCGGCGGCATCGTCGACAGCACCACCGCGCACGGGGATGCCACGATCATGAATGTCATCGCGCGCAGCAGAGTGGACTGCAGGTCAGCGCCGGCAGCGAGCGGAATCGCGAACAACGCCACCGTTGCGACGACCACCACCGCCGAGTAGCGCTGCTCGATGGTCTCGATGAACAACTGGGTCTTGGCTTTGGTCGCCGAGGCCTCGGCGACCATCGCCACGATGCGCGCCACCACGGTCTCCGAGGGATCGCGGGTAGCCCGAATCCGCAGTGCCCCTGATCCGTTGACGGTGCCGGCGAAAGTTTCGTCGCCGACGGTCTTGACTGCGGGGAGGGGTTCGCCGGTGATGGTGGACTGGTCGACCTCCGAGGTGCCCTCGACGACCACGCCGTCGGCGGACACCCGCTCACCGGGTCGCACCACGACCACGTCGCCGATCTGAACCTGCCGGGCCGCGACCGTCCGCTCTGTGCCGGACTCATCCAGCACCACCGCCTCCTGAGGGGACAGTTCCAGCAGGCCGTTGACCGAGTCCTGGGTGCGTGTGGTCGCCACGTCCTCCAGGGCGCCGGAGGTGGCGAAGATGATGATCAGCAATGCGCCGTCGAAGACCTGGCCGATGGCGGCCGCCCCGACTGCCGCGAGCACCATCAGCAGGTCGACGTCGAGCGTCTTGTCGCGCAGAGCGAGTAGGCCTTCCCGTGCCGGTGCCCACCCCCCGGCGGCGTAGCACGTCAGATACAGCGCCCACCAAAGCCACTGCGGCCCATCGAGAACCTGCATCGCGGCACCCGCGACGAACAGACCCACTGACAGCGCCGCCCAGCGCACCGAGGAGACCGCCCACGCCGCCGCCACGGCACGTCGTCGTGGCGAGGTGTGGTGGCGGGCGTTCTCGCGGTCGGTCGCAGGCGACCGAACTTCGATACTCACGTAGACCTATATACATGTAGAACTCTACATATGTAACCCCTTTGCTCCGATGCGTGCTTGAATGGTCCGCATGGGACATGGTGTCGAGGGCCGTTCCACGCCCCCTGCCACCCTCGATGCGACCTCGGCGTTGACGGTGGCCGAAACGCTGCAAGCGCTGGCCTCCCCGAAGCGGCTGTTGATCCTGACCCGCCTGCGCCACGCGCCCTGCACGGTCACCGAACTGTCCGCCGACGTGGGCATGGAGCAGCCCGCGGTGTCGCACCAACTGCGGTTACTGCGCGCGTTGGGCCTGGTCGCCGGAGACCGCACCGGGCGCAACATCGTCTACCGGCTCTACGACAACCACGTCGCCCAATTGCTCGACGAGGCGATCTACCACATCGAACACCTCCGGTTGGGCGCGCGCGACACCACCGCGTGAGGCGTCTTGACCAAATCTTGAACAAAGGGCTAGAAGAACCACATCCGGTGTCGACAGGCTCGATGCTGTGATCGACCAACCGAAACCCACCAAGCCCAACCCGTTCGTCCTCGTCGCCGCGGCGGCGATCGTGGGCGTCACACTCACGGCCTGCGGCAGCTCCGGCGACGACCAAGCGGCCCCGGCGGCTCAGAGCGGCGGCTCCACCACGTCGGCCGCCCCCGCGCCGGCAGCCCGGGACGAGCACAACCAGTCCGACGTCATGTTCGCCCAGCACATGATCCCGCACCACCAGCAGGCCATCGAGATGAGCGACATGCTGCTCGCCAAGGACGGCATCGACGAGCGGGTGGTGGACCTGGCAGGCCAGATCAAGGGTGAGCAGGCGCCGGAGATCGAGGAGATGCGCAGCTGGCTCGACCAGTGGGGGATCGTGGAAATGCCGATGGCGGGCACCGACATGCCCGCCCATGACATGCCGGGCCACGGCGGCGGTGCGGGCAATGGGATGGGTCCCGACGGCTCGATGATGCCCGGTATGGGTGCGATGCCGATGGAAGGCATGATGTCCGCGGCGGACATGGCCGAGCTGCAGAACGCGCAGGGTGTCGACGCCGCGAAACTGTTCCTGGAGCAGATGATCCGCCACCACGAGGGCGCGATCACCATGGCCCGCAACGAGATCGACAGCGGAAGCTATCCCGCCGCGATCGAGCTCTCCGAGCGTATCGCCGTCGACCAGCAGCGCGAGATCGACACGATGAGGCAGATCCTGGCCACACTCTGACCCGTCACCGGCCGTTGCCGATGCGGTATCCCACCCCGCGCACCGTGATGATGTAGCGCGGCCGGCTGGCGTCCTCACCGAGTTTTCGGCGCAGATGGCCGATGTGGACGTCGATCAGGTGGTCGTCGCCGAACCACGGGTCGTCGCGGACCATCTCCAGCAGCTGCCGACGGCCCAGCACGACCCCGGGTCGGGCCGACAGCGCGTCGAGCAGGTCGAACTCGGTGCGGGTGAGCAGGATCGGGGTGTCGTCGAGGAACACCTCGCGGGCGGCCACATCGACGGTCAACGCGCCGATGCTCCGCGTCGAGGGCTGCCCACCCGGTGCTGCTTGCGCGTGCAGCCGGCGCGGCCGCCGCTGCATGGCCCGGATGCGGGCGACGAGCTCGCGCGGACTGAACGGTTTGGTCACGTAATCGTCGGCGCCCACCGTCAGACCCAGCACCGTGTCCATCTCGGTGTCGCGGGCGGTGAGCATGACCACGTAGGCGTCGGAGAACGTGCGCAGCTGGCGGCACACCTCCAAGCCGTCGGTGCCGGGCAGCCCGACATCGAGGATGACCACGTCGGGGTCGAACTCGCGGGCCAGCGCGATCGCCTCATCCCCGTCGGTCGCGACGGCAGCATCGAACTGCTCACGCTGCAGGTAGCTGACCACCACGTCGGCCAGCGGCGCCTCGTCGTCGACGACCAGCGCCCGATACCCCGGCGATGCGGTTCCGCGCCTGCTGTCCATCACCACATAGTGCCCGGGTCCGCACGGTGTCGATGGGTTCGGGGAACTATCGGCGGGGGATACGCGACGATTACAGCGTGAACTGTGACGTGGCTCGGGAGGCGCTGTCGGCCCGCATCGACGGCGAGCGGGAACCGGTGCCCGCTGCGAGGGTCGACGAACACCTCGAGGGGTGTGCCGAGTGCCGCGCCTGGCGCGACGGGGTGACGGCACAAGCCGCCGTGCTACGTGGCCTGGCCAGTCCGGCTCCGGTCGCCGCCGTCGGGGCCGGATCCTCCCGCCGGGCGCGGGGACCGCTCGCCGGCATCGGCTGGCAGCGGTGGGCGCTGTTGGCCGTCGGGCTGGCCCAGAGCGCCGTCGGCGCCGCGCAGGCGGTCGGCCTTCAGCTCGGGCTGCACCCGGGCCCCCACACCGGCGGTGGCCATCTTCTCAACGAATCCACGGCGTGGACGCTCGCCATCGGTCTGGTGATGGTCGCCGCGGCGCTGCGGCCCGGCCTCGCCGCCGGACTGACGGTCGTGCTGTCGGCGTTCGCCGTCGTGCTCGCGGGCTATGTCGTCGCCGACGCGCTCGCCGGAGCAGTCACGCCCGAGCGGGTGATGAGTCACCTGCCGATCCTGCTCGGGGCGGTGTTCGCGGCGCTGGTCTGGCGGCATGAGGCGTCGTCACCACCCTCGCCCGACCACGCGCAGCGACAACTCGAGATCGACCTGCCGCCGAACGCGTCACACGGCCGTCGCCGGGGGCATCTGTGGCCCACCGACGGCTCGGCGGCCTGACGGCACACCTCAGCGCATCACCGCGAACATGATCGCCATGCCGGCGGCCATGGTGACCTGGCCTGCGATCCCGAAGAACCGGGTCGTGGGTCTGGCGGGCTCGCCACGCCGGCTGGCGAAGTACACGTACAGCCAGACCACCGCGGCGATCGCGAAGCCGACGGTGAACACCCAGTTCAGCCCTGTGACGAACGGCGGCGTCGCAGCGCTTGGTGACGCCATGTCCACATCGGCCATGGCGTGGCCACCGTGATGATGACCGCCGTGGCCCCCGGCGGGAACCGAGCCCTCGGCGGGAGCGGGCGCCAGATCCCCGCTCATCACCGCGTACATCCAGGCCATGGCCAGCATCATCGCGGCGTGATAGGCGTTCGCCATGCGGTGGCCGGCCTGGGCGAACACGACGATGACGAAGTACACCGTCGCGAGAAGGAAGAACACCATCGGGCCGGTCGTCGGCAGTGCGGCGCTCTGTGGCCAGGACATGGCGATCATCGCCACCGCCATCACGATGTGCAGCGCGCCGCTGACCACGTAGCCGGCCGTGCGTCGGTGCACCCAACTCGCGATGGCGAACATGACGGCGGTCGCGACGAACAGCGCGGTGACCACCCCGCGCAACAGCAGATCGTCGATCATCGGGCGAGCTTCTTCGGCACGAGGGCACAGCTTCCGTCGGGGGACAAGGGTTCGAGTGCAATGGTCGGCGCACGACACCGAAAAGTTCCGCCGCGCCGTCATCGCCTACGACCGGCGGTCGTAGACTGGTCGGATCACGTGATGTCGGTGAGAAGGTTCCCAAGCGACGATGCAGACCACTCGAGCGGATAGGCCGGCGACAGCTCGGCAGACGCTGGCGCCGGTGCTGCTGTCGTTGGGTGCGGTGACCGCGGCGCTGCTCTGGTACGCCGCCACCTCGCGCGCCCAGGTCTACGCCGTCACGGGCAACTCGTATCCCGGGGCGGTGACCGCGGTCGCCGAGCCACTCGGCTTCTTCGTCGCGTCGCTGCTGGGGGCGTTGTCGATCGGCGGACTGACCTATGTCGTGATTTCCGCGCGCCCCGACAACAGCGGTGTCATCGACGAGCGGTCCTTCCTCGTGCACGTCCTCGTCGAGCGGACCGCGGCGCTGTGGGCCGTGGCCGCCACCGCGATGATCGTCATCCAGGCGGCCAGTGACGCCGGGGTGTCGATGAGGCAGGTGCTCGCGGGTCCCTTCCTGCTCGACGCGGTGCTGGCCTCCGAGATGGCACGGGCGTGGATCGCAGTCGCGATCGCAGCGGCGGTGGTCGCGGTCACCGTGCGGCTCTCGGTGCGGTGGACCGCGCATGCGGTGCTGCTGATCCCCGCGCTGATCGGCGTCGTCGCGGTCCCCGTCAACGGCAACGCCGCCCAGGGCCCCGACCACGACTACGCCACCAGCGCGGCGATCGTCTTCGCCGCGGCGCTGGCGGTGCTTGCCGGCCTGTGGCTGGTCGCCGCGCTGGCACGGCCCGACGAAGCAATGCTGCGGCGGGTCCTGGTCGTCCGGACAGCGCTCGGGGCCGTGGTGCTGGGCTACGGCGCCGCGCTGCTGGGGGTGCTGCTGGGCCCCGCCGGTCCGACGGGGTCGGGGTACGGCCGGGCCGGTACGGCGGCGGCGCTGCTACTGATGCTGATGTGGGCCCTCGACGTCGTCGCGGTGTCGCGGCGGGGTCCGTTCGGGCTGTCCCGGGTGGCCGGCGTGTTCGGCGCCGCGGGTGCCCTGGCTGTGATGGCCCTGGTGGCGGTGATGGCGACCCAGCCGGCCGCGCGGTTCCTCACCCACGAATTCACCACCTGGGACATCTTCCTGGGATACGAGCTGCCCGCGCCGCCGAGCGTGGTGACCATGCTGACCGTCTGGCGGTTCGACACGTTCCTCGGCGTCGGAGCGCTGGTGCTGGCCGCGCTCTACACGCTGGGCTATGTGCGGCTGCGCCGCCGGGGTGACACGTGGCCGGTCGGGCGGCTGATCGCCTGGTGGGCCGGGTGCCTGGTGCTGCTGGTCACCACGAGTTCGGGGGTCAAGGCCTACGGGTCGGCGATGTTCAGCGTGCACATGGCCGAGCACATGACGCTGAACATGTTCGTCCCGGTGCTGCTGGTGCTCGGTGGCCCCGTCACGCTGGCCTTGCGTGCGCTGCCCGCCCACCGACCCGACCAGCCGCCCGGCCCACGGGAATGGCTGCTGTGGCTGGTGCATTCGAAGTTCACCTCGTTCCTGGCCCATCCGATCACCGCGTTCGTGCTGTTCGTCGGCTCGCTGTACGCGGTGTACTTCACGCCGTTGTTCGACGCGTTCGTCCGGTACCACTGGGGCCACGAGTTCATGAGCCTGCATTTCCTGCTCGTGGGCTACCTGTTCTTCTGGGGGATCATCGGTATCGACCCGGGACCCCGGAAGCTGCCCTTCCTCGGACGGCTGGGGCTGTTGTTCGCGGTCATGCCTTTTCACGCGTTCTTCGGCATTGCCACGATGACGATGACCGAGATCATCGGCGGGCAGTTCTACCGGTCGGTGGACCTGCCGTGGTTGGCCAGCCTCGCCGACGACCAGAACGTCGGCGGCGCCATCGCCTGGGGATCCAGCGAGCTACCGGTCATCATCGTCGTGGTGGCGCTGGTGGTGCAGTGGGCCCGCCAGGACCGCCGCGCGGCGACGCGGTCTGACCGCCACGCCGATTCGTCCTACGCTGACGACGAGCTCGAGGCATACAACGCGATGCTGCGGGAACTCGCCCGGCAGCGTCAGTAACCGCACGACATGCCGGGAACGATTGCCGGTTGCCCGACGACCATGACAGCGAGGGCCGGCATCGTCCGTCGGCCGGAGGGAGATGGTCAGTGCTGAGACATCGGTCCGAACCAGTGGAGCGGATGCTGCGCCACCTCGAGCGCCGCGTGCTGGACGACGTCTGGCTGGATCGGCTGCGGTCGACCGCGATCGGTGTGCTCGCTCCGGTGCTCGCGGTGACGGCGACGGTGTGGTGGATCGACCTGTTCGTCGACCCGCCGGCAGGGATGTCGCTGGTCGTTCCCACCGTGGTGCTGATGATTCTCGCCCTGGCCGCGGGCACCTCACTGATCGCCCGGGCGACCAGACGGTTCCGGTGGTGTTGTGCCGCCGCCTATCTGTGCGGTCTGGGCACCGTCGTGGGTCTGGGGGGTTTCTGGTGGGTGCGCACCGGCGCGACCGGCCCCACCCTGAGCTGGTTGGTCGGGGCTGCCGACGTCGCAGTGCTGTGCCTGGCCGTCGCCTGGCTGACGCTGCTCGCCGCGCCGGTGCACCGCACCCACCCCGACATGCGCAGCTAGACCAGCGTTGAGCGCGCCGAAATGCGTTGAGGCTGCGCTCAGCGCGGAAAAGTTCGAGTGGGGGCC
This sequence comes from Mycobacterium sp. PO1, assembly GCF_017312405.1. Lineage (GTDB taxonomy): Bacteria > Actinomycetota > Actinomycetes > Mycobacteriales > Mycobacteriaceae > Mycobacterium. The sequence continues at coordinate 92,638 of NZ_BLTG01000096.1, read as the reverse complement.
GCAGCTGACGCAGTCTCAACGTCTCATTCGCGGCTGATCAGGTTCTCCTTCAGCTTCGCAATGGCGAAACCCCACCCTTGCTCGACCGTGGGCTTGGGCGGGATCGAGATCTCCTCGGGGTTGGTCCGGAAATCCAGCAACACCGGACCGTCGTGTTCGAGCGCCTCGGCAACGGCTTCTGCGACGTCGTCGGCATGGGTGACCGTTCGTGCGCGCAAGCCGCAGGCGGTGGCGACCGCGGCAAGGTCAGGATTGTCGAGTTCGGTGCCGTATTCGGGCAATCCGCTCTGTTCCTGCTCGAGTTTGACCATGCCGAGCCGACCGTTGTTGAACACGACGAACGTGACGGGCAGGCGGTAGGTGACCGCTGTGCGCAGGTCCCCCAGCAGCATCATCAGACCGCCGTCGCCGCAGAACGCGATGACCTGGCGGTCCCGGTCGAGCGCGGAAGCGCCCAGCGCCTGGGGCATGGCATTGGCCATCGAACCCAGGTTGTAGGAACCCAACAGCCGCCGCCGGCCGCGCATCTCGACGAATCGGGACAGCCACACCGTCGACATCCCCGTGTCGGAGGTGAAGATGGCGTCCTCGACAGCGGCGGCGTCGATCGCCGCGGCCACCACCTCCGGGCGGATCAGCTCGTCGGGGTTGTCGAGCTTCTTGCGGATCCGGCCCAGCAGCTTGCGGTCGTGGTCGGGGTCGGTCAGTCGGCGCTGGGCGGCGTGCCACAGGTCGAACTCGTGCCGGTGGTGGTCGAGAAACGCGGTGTCCGATCGACGCTGGAGCTGGGGAAGCAGCTGAGCCAGTGTTCCTTTCGCGTCGCCGATGAGCGCCGCGGTGACGGGCAGCCGTCGGCCGACATGCTCTGGTCTGGTGTCGAGCTGCACCACCTTCTTGTCCTGTGGCAGCCAGTCTCGGTACGGGAAATCTGTTCCCACCAGCAGCAGAGCGTCGGCCTGGTGCAGAGCCAGGTGCGCGGCCGGATTGCCGATCAGACCGGACTGACCCACCTGGTACGGGTTGTCGCCTTCCAACCCTTCCTTGCCCTTCAAGGTCAGCACCATGGGCGCGGCAAGCGATTTCGCCACCGCCAGGACCTCGTCGCGGGCGGTACGCGCGCCGCAGCCGACGAGCATCGTCACCTTCTCGGCGTCATTGAGCAGCGCGGCGGCAGCCGCGACGTCGGCGGGTGCGGCGACCTGGCCGGAGTGCGGTAACGCGAACGACACGTGATGGTCGGGGACGTCTTGATCGCCGATGTCGCCAGGAACAGTCAGGACGGCCACCCCGCGGCGGGCCAGCGCCGTGTTGACGGCCTGCTGCAGCAGATAGGGCAGCTGTCCCGGGGCGGTGACCGTGGCGTGGTAGACCGCCACGTCGGCGAAGACAGCGTCGTTGTCGACCTCTTGGAAGAAGTTGCTCCACATCTCTGACGTCGGTACCTGACCGCAGATCGCCAGCACTGGGGCGTGGGATTTCTTGGCGTCGTAGAGCCCGTTGAGCAGGTGCAGCGAGCCCGGCCCGACGGTGCCCATGCACACCCCCAGCGAGCCGGTCAGCTGGGCTTGGGCGCCAGCGGCGAACGCTGCCGCCTCCTCGTGACGGACTCCGATCCACTCCAGCGTGTCTTGGCGTCGGATGGCGTCGGTGATGGGATTGAGCGCGTCGCCGACAACGCCCCACACCTGTCGGACGCCGAGTTCGTCGAGTGCCGAGACGAGCGTCGAGGCAACGGTGGGCATGATTCTCCTCCTGAGTGGGCGATCGCGGTCACAGACGTTGCAGGCGCGCGGGGGCGAACGAGTCCGGGTCGGCGGCCTCCCAGTCGGCTCGCCACGACGGCGGCGGATCGTCGAGCAGGACCTTGCCGGGCAGCCATTCGTAGATTTCGGCGTAGGAACGTTGCTCGGTGGGCGACAACCGCTTCCGCAACAGGTGCGCCGACAGATCAGCTGGATCCGACACACCCATCGACCCCATCAGACGCATCGCCTCGGCGACCGTTGCTTGCTGATAGCGGTAGACGCGTTCACTCTTGTCGGCGACGTCGAGGGCCCGTGCCCGACGTGGATCCTGGGTTGCCACACCGACAGGGCACTTGTTGGTGTGGCAGCGCTGGGACTGGATGCAGCCGGTGGCCATCATCATCGAGCGGGCGGCGTTGGTGTAGTCGGCGCCCTGGATCAGGCGCTTGACGATGTCGGTTCCGGTGGCCACCTTGCCGCTGGCGCCGATCCGGATGCAGTCCCGCAGTCCCGTGCCGACCAACGCGTTGTGCACGGTCATCAGTCCGTCGGTCAAGGGCAGGCCGACGTGGTCCTCGTACTCCAACGGTGCTGCGGCGGTTCCCCCCTCGGCACCGTCGACGATGATGAAGTCGGGGGTGATGCCCTCGCTGAGCATTGCTTTACAGATCGCCAGGACGTCGGTGCGCGACCCCACGCAGAGCTTGAAGCCGACAGGCTTCCCCTCGGCGAGGTCTCGCAGCCGAGCGATGAAGCCCACCAGCTCACGCGGGGTGTGGAACGCGCTGTGAGCTGCCGGGCTGACACACTTCTGGCCCGCGGGCACCCCGCGGTAGCGGGCGATCTCCTCGCTGACCTTGGCGGCCGGTAACACGCCCCCCACACCGGGTTTGGCGCCCTGGCTCAACTTGATCGAGATGCACTTGACGGCCTCGTGGGCGGCCTTGTCAGCGAACTGCTCAGGGTCGAAGTGACCGTCCTCGGTGCGGGTACCGAAGTAGCCGGAACCGATCTCCCACACCACGTCCGCGCCGCCCAGGTGGTACGGCGTCAGCCCCCCTTCACCGGTGTCGTGGGCGAACCGCCCCTTCTTGGCACCGTTGTTCAACGCGCGCAGGGCATTGCCCGACAACGACCCGAAGCTCATCGACGAGACGTTCATCAACGCCATATCGTAGGGCTGTCGGCAGTCCGGACCTCCGATGCGGACTCGGTACGGTGACGGCGGCTGCTCGATGGGGGCGGTCGAGTGAACCAGGTACTCGTATCCGGTGTCACCGATGTCTCTTTCGGTACCGAACGACAACTCCGAGGCCGTGCCCTTCGCGCGCTCGTAGATCAACGAGCGGACGTCGCGGTCGTAGGGCCGGCCGTCGAAGTTGCGTTCGATGAAATACTGCTGCAGCTCGGGGCGCAGAGCTTCGAGCAGATACCGCATGTGCCCCAGCACCGGATAGTTCCGCAACACTGCGTGCCGCCGCTGGAGCAGGTCGTAAACCCCCACCGTGGTCAGTGCAGTGAACACTGCCGCGGGAACCCACCAGAGCCAGGACCACGCAACGGCCGCAGCTATCAGTGCAACCGACAGCGCGCCAAGTGCCGTGACCACCCCGACCCGGACCATGCTGCGCCTCGCTTTCCGGGCTGAACGCCCGTCGCACCCACCAACGGCCGGATCTCGGCTACCCGAAACTGTCGGCGGCCATCCGTCCAGCTGTGACTGCACAGCAAGATTTCAGGCTCTTCTTAAACTTGTGCCCAGCGACGAATGCAGGGATACGTTGAGACTGCGCTCAGCGCGGAAAAGTTCGAGTGGAGGCCGCAGCAGACGCAGTCTCAACGTCTCATTCTCAACGGGTTTCGGCGCCCACGGGGACCTCCGCGTCGTCGGCGTCGACGCGTCGACGACGACGCCGGGCCAGCACGGCCTCGACGGCGAGCACGACCAGCAGCGACACCCCGAACGCCGGGTAAATCACCCCGAGCACCACCGCGGCCACCGTCACCGTCACAAGCGCCTTCTTCGGGGTGGCGGCCCGAGTAGCGTCGCTGGCCGGCGCCGGCAGCCCGGAACTGCCGGCCGGGCGTCGCGTCCACCACATCAGCAAACCTGTTGTCACACTGAGCAATATGCCCAGGCAGGCGGCGGTCGCGACGATCCGGGTCACCAGGCCGAACTGGTTGCCCATGTGCATCGCGATGCCGAAGCTGGTCAGCCGCGACAGCGCACCGTCCTGCGCAGCGGTGGCGTTGGTGATCGTCTGGCCGGTGAACTGGTCGAGGTACAGCGTGCGCTGCTCGGAGAGCTTCTGCGGCCAGGCGTTGATCACCGCGTAGCTGCCGTACACGATTCCGCCGTCGACGACGGAGTCCGCCGGCGCGATGATCGCGTAACCGGGCACCATGCCCTCGTCCTCGGCGATCTGGTCGATGTCGGCGTAGCTCAGAGGTGCGGCGCTCGGGCCGGCCGGCTGCGACGCCGGGATGGCCTCGTCGACGGCCGCCCAGGCCACGCGCCGGCCGAGCCGGTCGTAGTCACCGAGTTGCGCCGGCGTGGAGGCGGCCTCGAACTCGGTCGACGGCGCGACCTGTGCCGAGAACGCCCGCCAGTTCTCACCCCAGTACCGCGACCAGGTCAACCCCGACAGGATGTAGCCGATCAGCACGACCGCCAGTACCACGCCGGTCAGCGCGTGCAGGTCCCGCCAGCGGATGCGGCTCCCCTTGCCCCAGCGCACCGTCAGCAGGGGCTTGGTGCTCTCGATGGCCCGCGGCCACCACAGGTAGATCCCGCTGGCCAGCAGCACCAGGATCCAGACCGCGGTGACCTCCATCCACAGGTTGGCGATGCCCACCGGGATCGTCGCCTCGGGATACGACGACGGTGCGATGAGGTGGCCCAGCGATGGCAGGTGCACCTGCGGGCCGTCGTTGCCGAACATCCGGTGCACCTGGTTGGCGAACCCGACCAGTCCGGAGAGTTGGTCGCGTTGGCCCAGGTACTGCCCGGTGTAGGGGTCGACGAAGACCTGGGTGAGGTTCGCTTCGCCGTCGGGGTAGGTGGGCGCGGTCGGGTCGACGACGTCGACGCGGGTGGAGCGATCCGGCCCGCTGGGCGGTGTGACCGCGTCGACCTCGTAGCTGTCCGGAACGTGCTGCAGGGCAGCGGCCACCTGCGCGTCGAGCGGCACGGTGTCGGGCCCCGGCGTCACCGTGACGAGGTCCCGGGACAGCCAGCTGTCCAGCGGCTGGCTGTAGAGGATCACCAGACCTGACAGGGCCAGCACGATCAGGACGGGCGCGGCGAACAGCCCGATCCAGAAGTGCAGTCGCCAGATCCGTCGCAGCACTGCGGCATCGACTCGGCGGTTGGAGCTCAGTGTCGTCGTCACGCACAGATAGTCGGGAGAGGGCGCAGTTTGGTTCCCGCCCAACCCCGTTGAGACTGCGTCCACTGCGCCAAAGTGCGAGTGAACCCCGCAGCTACCGCAGTCTCAACGCCGGTCGGGGGCGGAGCCGAAATTGCGCAGCCGCAAACTGTTCGAGACGACGAAGAACGACGAGAACGCCATCGCCGCGCCGGCGATCAACGGGTTCAGCAGACCGGCCGCGGCGATCGGGATCGCGGCCACGTTGTAGCCGAACGCCCAGACCAGGTTGACCTTGATCGTGCGCATCGTGGCCGCGGCCAGGCCCAGCGCGACCGGCACGGTGGTCAGGTCGTCGCGCACCAGCACGACGTCGGCGGCGCTGATCGCCACGTCGGTGCCACGCCCGATGGCCATGCCGAGATCGGCGCAGGCCAGGGCGGGGCCGTCGTTGATGCCGTCGCCGACCATCGCGACCACCCGGCCCTGCTCGCGGAGCTGTTCGATGACGTCGACCTTGCCGTCGGGCAGCACGTCGGCGATCACCTCGTCGATACCCACCCGGGCGGCCACCGCCCCCGCGGACGCGGCGTTGTCTCCGGTCAACAGCACCGTTCGCAGGCCGCGGGCGTGCAGCGTGGCGACCGCGTCTGCGGCCGAATCCTTGACAGTGTCCGACACCGCGACGGCGCCGCAGGGCTGCCCGTCCACCTCGACGAACACCACCGTCTCACCGCGCGACTCGGCGGTGCGCCGGGCGGCGGTCAACGTCGGTGACAGCCCCGACGACGCGATCCATGCCGGTTTGCCGACGCGCACCGTGCGCCCGCCGACGACGCCGGAGACGCCGCGGCCGGGAACCGACCGGAAGTCGTCGACCTCACCGTGGTGGGGTGCCGATGCGCTGATGGCCAGCGCCACGGCGTGCTCGGAAGCGGCTTCCACGGCGGCCGCGAGGGCAAGCACCTCTTCGCCGTCCCAGCCCTGCTCGGCGGTGACGGCGCTGACCGTCAGCCGACCGGTGGTCAGCGTGCCGGTCTTGTCGAACACGACGGTGTCCACCGCCCGTGTCGCCTCCAGCGCGCGATGGCCTTTCAGGAAGATACCCAGCTGAGCGCCGCGCCCGGAGGCCACCATCATCGCGGTCGGGGTGGCCAGACCCAGCGCGCACGGGCAGGCGATGACGAGCACCGCCAGCGCCGCGGACACGGCCTGGTTGGCACCGCCTCCGGCGAGCAGCCAGCCGACGGCGGTCAGCGCCGCGATCACGAAGACGCACGGCACGAACACCGCCGATACCCGGTCGGCGAGTCGCTGCGCGTCGGCTTTCTGCGCCTGCGCCTCCTCGACCAGGCGCACCATCCCCGCGAAGCGGGTGTCGGCGCCGACGGCCGCCGCCTCGACGACGAGCCGACCGTCCAGCACGATCGTGCCGCCGATCACCTGGTCACCCGGATGCACCCGCTGGGGCTTCGCCTCACCGGTCATCGCGCTCATGTCCACCGCCGCCGACCCGTCGACGACCAAGCCGTCGGCGGCGATCGTCTGGCCGGGGCGGACCACGAACCGGTGCTGCTCGGCGAGTTCGTCGGCCGGGATCACCAGCTCGGAACCGTCGGCCAACAGCAGCGTCACGTCCTTGGCGCTGAGCTCGGCCAGCGCGCGCAGCGCACTGCCGGCCTTCGATTTGGCGCGGGCCTCGAAATACCGGCCGGCCAGCACGAACACCGTCACGCCGGCGGCGACCTCGAAGTAGATGGCGTCACTGCCGACCAGGGCCTGCCAGATGCCGGTCGCGGTGCCGGAATGGTCACTGCTGAACACCGTGTACAGCGACCACACCGAGGCCGAGAGGATGCCCACCGAGATCAGCGTCTCCATCGACGCGCCGCCGTGGCGGGCCATCCGCAGGGCCTTCTGGTGGAACGGCCACGCCGCCCACAGCACCACCGGCGCGGCCAGCGCTGTCAACACCCACTGCCAGCCCGTGAACCGGGTGCTGGGGACCACGGCGAACATCACCGACAGGTCGGCCAGCGGCACGAACAGCACCGCGGCCACCGCGAGCCGCAACATCAGGGCGCGGGCGTGCTCGGCGTCGGGATCATCGACCCGGGCCGAGCCGGACTCGCGAGGAGACGCGTCGCAGCCGGCTTTGCGCACGACATCGCACAACACCGTGTCGTCGATGCCCGCAGGCGCCTCGATGGTCGCCACCCGGGTGCCGAAGTTCACCGAGGCCCGCACCTCGGGCAGCTTGTTCAGCGCGGTCTGCACCCGGGCCGCGCAGGACGCGCACGACATGCCCGACACGTCGAGCTGCACCCGCGCGCGGTCCATCGTGGCAACCGGCACGTCGTTGCCGGCCGGGGTCTGTGTCGACGTCGTGGTGCCCACCTCCTGCGGTTATCTGGCCTGTCCAAGTAGTCGTGCCGATGCGGCGAAGAGTTCCGCCCGGCCATCGCTTACTCTTTCCTGGTGGCGACCGCCGGCGACGAAGACCAAGTTACTCAGCTCGCCAAATCGGCCGGTCGGGGCGACCGGGTGGCGCTCACCCAGTTCATCGAGGCCACCCGCCGTGACGTGTGGCGCACGGTCGCCTATCTGGCCGATCCGGCCAGCGCAGACGACCTCACCCAGGAGACGTACCTGCGCGCGATCAAGTCGCTGCCGCGGTTCAGTGGCCGCTCGACCGCCAAGACCTGGCTGTTGTCCATCGCCCGACGCGTCGTCGTCGACCAGATCCGGTACAACACGTCACGCCCGCGCCCGGCCTACGTCGTCGACCTCGACGACGTCACCGCGGGCGGCGGGCGAATCGAGAACATGGTCGAGATCCGAATCCTGCTCGACGGGCTGGACCCCGAGCGGCGGGAGGCGCTGGTGCTGACCCAGGTGCTGGGGATGACCTACGCCGAGGCCGCCGAGGTCTGCGGGTGCCCGGTCGGCACCATCCGGTCCCGGGTGGCCCGGGCCCGCGACGACTTGCTGCGTGCGGCCGCCGAGGACGACCGCGCCGGGTAGCCGATTCGGGGACCGATGCGCATCGCCCTGTTCGTCACCTGCCTGGCCGACGCGCTGTTCCCGCAGGCGGCCATCGCCACCGTCGAACTGCTCGAGCGGCTGGGGCACGACGTGCTGTTCCCGCCGGGCCAGACGTGCTGCGGACAGATGCACGTCAACACCGGCTACCTCGCCGAGGCCACCGCATTGGTGCGCCGCCATGTCGAGGAGTTCGACAACGCCGGGTATGACGCCGTGGTTGCCCCGTCGGGGTCCTGCGTCGGCTCGGTGCGCCACCAGCACGCGATGGTCGCCCGCCGCGCCGGGGATTCCGGCCTGGCCGAGCGGGCCGCCGCCCTGGCCGCACGGACGTGGGAACTCTCGGAGTTCCTCGTCGACGTCCTCGGTGTCGACGACGTCGGTGCCTACTATCCGCACCGGGTGACCTACCACCCGACCTGCCATTCGCTGCGGCTGCTGCGTGTCGGCGACAAACCGCTGCGCCTGTTGCGCAACGTGCGCGGCCTCACCCTGGTCGAGCTTCCGGATGCGGAGTCGTGCTGCGGATTCGGCGGCACGTTCGCGCTGAAGAACGCTGACACGTCCACCGCGATGCTGGCGGACAAGATGGCGCACGTCATGGCGACCGGCGCGGAAGTGTGCAGTGCCGGTGACTCGTCATGCCTGATGCACATCGGGGGCGGCCTCTCGCGGATCCGGTCCGGGGTGCGGACGGTGCACCTGGCCGAGATCCTGGCCGCGACCGAGACCGTGAGTCCGCGATGACGTTCCTGGGCATGCCCGGCAGCGGCAATCTCCGCGGCGACGAGCCGTTCCCCGAGGCCGCGCGCCGGGCACTGCGGGACACCCAGATGCGGCGCAACGTCGGTCATGCCACCCACACGATTCGTACCAAAAGGCTTGGCGCAGTGGGCGAGTGTGCCGACTGGGAAGAGCTGCGCGAGGCCGGCAGTGCGATCAAGGACGACGTGCTGGCCCGGCTGCCCGAGCTGCTCGAAGAACTCGAGGCCAACGTGACCGCGCGTGGGGGAGTGGTCCACTGGGCGCGAGACGCCCACGAGGCGAACGCGATCGTCACCTCCCTGGTCCGCGCCGCCGGCGCCGACGAGGTGGTCAAGGTCAAATCCATGGCCACCCAGGAGATCGGCCTCAACGAGCACCTCGAAGCGCACGGCATCACCGCTGTGGAAACCGATCTTGCCGAGCTGATCGTGCAGCTCGGGCACGACAAGCCCAGCCACATCCTGGTTCCGGCGATCCACCGCAACCGCGCCGAGATCCGCGAGATCTTCACGCGCGAGATGCCTGATGCCGGCGAACTGACCGACGACCCCCGAGTGCTGGCGATGGCGGCTCGGCGTCACCTGCGCCGAAAATTCCTCTCGGCCAAGGTCGCGGTCAGCGGCGCCAACTTCGGGGTCGCCGAGACCGGCACGCTGGCGGTGGTCGAGTCCGAGGGCAACGGCCGGATGTGCCTGACGCTGCCGCACACGCTGATCACCGTGATGGGGATCGAGAAGGTGGTGCCCACGTTCGCCGACCTCGAAGTGTTCATGCAGCTGCTACCCCGCTCGTCGACCGCAGAGCGGATGAACCCGTACACCTCGATGTGGACCGGCGTGCATCCCGGCGACGGTCCGGCCGAGTTCCACCTGGTGCTGCTCGACAACGGCCGCACCAGAGTGCTCGCCGACCAGGTGGGTCGCGACGCGCTCAAGTGCATCCGCTGCAGCGCCTGCCTGAATGTGTGTCCGGTGTACGAGCGCACCGGCGGGCACGCCTACGGGTCGATCTACCCCGGCCCGATCGGCGCCATCCTGAGTCCGCAGCTGACCGGCACCACCGGTCCCCACGACCCGAACGCGTCGCTGCCGTACGCGTCGTCGCTGTGCGGGGCGTGTTTCGACGCGTGCCCGGTGCGCATCGACATCCCGTCGATCCTGGTACATCTGCGGGCCGCTCAGGTCGACAGCGAACGCGGCGGCCTACCGGGCGGCCAGCACGCCGCGATGACGGCGGCGGCGTGGGCGATGTCGTCGCCGCGACGGTTCGCGCTCGCCGAGAAAGCGCTGTCGGCCGGCCGGATGGTGGCCGGCAGCGACCACCGGATCACCACCCTGCCGTGGCCGGCCTCCCGCTGGACCGCCAGCCGCGACCTCCCCGAACCCCCACCCGAGACCTTCCGGCAGTGGTGGGCCCGCACCCGGGGACGGTCTTCGGGATGAGCAACGGTGACGCGAAAACGGTGATCCTGCAGCGTGTTCGTGCTGCCCTGGCCGAATCCGGCTCGGCGTCGGGCGACGTGCAGCGCCGCTACGACCGTCGACCCCTGCGCGAGACCGGCGATGTCGACCGGTTCACCGAGACCGTCGACGAGTACCGCGCCCGGGTGCACCGGATCGACGAATCCGGCATCGCCGCCACCATTGCCGGCCTGCTCGCGCCCGGTGGACACGTCGTCGCACCGGCCGACCTGCCCCGGCGGTGGGTCGACGGACTCCAGGTGGCGTTCGACGACCCGGCCGACCCGCTCCCGGTCGGACGTCTCGACGAGGTGGACGCCGTCGTGACCGGCTGCGCGCTCGGCATCGCCGCCACCGGCACCATCGTCCTCGACGGCGGAGTCGCCCAGGGCAGACGGGCCCTGACGCTGGTACCCGACCACCACATCTGTGTCGTCCGTGCCGATCAGGTGGTCGACACCGTGCCGCAGGGTTTCTCCGCGTTGGATCCGCACCGTCCGCTGACGTTCATCTCCGGCCCCAGCGCCACCAGCGACATCGAGCTGAACCGTGTCGAGGGCGTGCACGGACCGCGCACCCTCGACGTCCTCGTCATCGGGTGAGCCTGCCCGGAGGGTTCTCGTCTGCGAGCGGAACGCCTGACGCCTGTGGTAATTTCGCGAGCACGCCACAGGTTGCTCTCGGGTGATCGGGAAGCCCCGAACAGTGCGCGCCGCCGAGGTCGTGCCGTTCGCCCATCGTCCCGCGGCGACCGCATCGAACCGCACGGGTGGGTGGTACTGCCACGATGACGACCGACATCGCAGCCATGCTCGACGCCCACGGCCGCGACCGCACCGGCCTGCTGGACATGCTGTGGGAGGTGCAGCGGCGCACCGGATACATCCCGGTCGAAGCCGCGGCGACGATCGCCGACCGGCTCGGGATCTCCGTCGAGGACGTGCTCGAGACCGCGACGTTCTACCACTTCTTCCACACCGCCCCGGCCGGCCGCCACCGAATTTATTTGAGCAACACGGTCATTGCCAAAATGCACGGGTATGACGAGGTGTATGCGGCGCTGGAACGCGAGGCCGGTGTCCGGTTCGGCGAACCCGCCTCAGCGGAGTTCGGGTTGTTCGAGACCGCGTGCATCGGGCTCAGCGACCAGGAACCGGCGATGCTCATCGATGGAGTCGTGTTCACCGACCTGACCCCCGAGTCCGTCGGCGAGATCGTTGCCGGCCTCAGGGGCGGCAGCACCCCCGAGGAGCTGGCCAACCCGCGAGGGCTGGCCCGAGATCACCGCGCTTACGTCGAGGCGCTGTCGGGCAGCGCCGTGCACACCACCGGCCCGGTGTTCTTCCGCGGCGAGACCGACCACGAAAGGTTGCTGGCACGATGCCGGGCGCAGTCCTCCGACGAGGTGATCGCCACCATCACCGCGTCCGGCTTGCGGGGCAGGGGAGGAGCGGGATTTCCCACCGGCACCAAGTGGCAGACCTGCCGGGCGGCGCCGGGGGCGACCAAATACATCATCTGCAACGCCGACGAAGGTGAACCGGGAACCTTCAAGGACCGGGCGCTGCTGACGCACGAACCCGACACGGTGTTCGCCGGGATGGCCATCGCCGCGCACGCCGTCGGTGCAGCCGGTGCAGACAGTGCCGCCGTGCCTGTCCAGGGGATCGTCTACCTGCGAGCCGAATACGCCTACCTGGTCGCCTACCTCGAGGGTCGGCTCGCCGCGCTCCGGGAACGCGGCGTGCTGGGTCATGGCTCCGGCGGCTTCGACATCCGGATCCAACTGGGAGCCGGCGCCTACATCTGCGGAGACGAATCCGCACTCATCGAGTCGTGCGAAGGCAAGCGGGGCACTCCCCGGCTCAAACCGCCGTTCCCCGTCCAGCGCGGCTACCTGGGAATGCCGACGGTGGTGAACAACGTCGAGACCTTCGCCGCCGCGGCCCACATCATGGACCACGGAGCGGACTGGTTCGCCGCGGTGGGTGCCCCGGGCTCGACCGGCACGCGGCTGCTCAGCGTGTCCGGCGATTGCGCCGCACCCGGCATCTACGAAGTCGAGTGGGGCACCACGCTGCGCGCGGTCCTCGACATGATCGGCGCGCACGATGCGCGCGCGGTGCAGATCAGCGGCCCGTCCGGGGAGATGCTGTCCGTCGCCGCCGACGCGGACCGCGCGCTCGGCTACGACGACCTGTCCTGCAACGGCTCCTTCATGGTGTTCAACGGTGACCGCGATCTGCTCGACGTGGTGGGTGACTTCATGCAGTTCTTCGTCGACGAGTCGTGCGGCATCTGTGTCCCGTGCCGGGCCGGCAACGTGCTGCTGCGGCAGAAGGTCGCGCTGGTGGCAGACGGGCAGGCGACGTCGTCGGACCTCGACGAGATGGTGGCCTGGGGCGGGGTGGTGGCGCACACCAGCCGCTGCGGGCTGGGCGCGACGTCGCCCAATCCGATCCTGACGACGCTGACCAAGTTCCCCGAGATCTACCCGGTGCGGCCCCGCGCGACGGTCGCGGACCTGTTGCCCTCCTTCGACCCGGAGGCCGAACTGACCGATCACGGTGCCGCAGTCGCGCAACTCGCCCCCCAGGAGTCAGTGTGAGCATTCAGATCGAGATCGACGGCGTCACCGTGACCGCCGACGAAGGCGCGACGCTCGTCGACGCCGCGGCCGCTGCCGGGGTGTACATCCCCACCTTGTGCTACCTCCCCGACCACCCCGCCCTGGGGACGTGCCGGGTGTGTTCGGTCAAGGTCGACGGCCGGGTGATGGCGGCCTGCACGGTGACCGTCACCGACGGGATGCGAGTCGAGGTCGCCGAACCCGAGACCAGCGCCGCACGCAAGGCGCTGGTGGAGATGTTGTTCTCCGAGGGCACGCACAACTGCCCCAGCTGCGAGAAGTCCGGCCGGTGCACGCTGCAGGCCGTCGGCTACGAAGTGGACATGGTGGTCTCCCCGTTCCCCTACCAGTTCCCCCGCCGGGTCAATGACCATGCTGCGCAGTCGATCTGGCTGGAGCGAGACCGGTGCATCTTCTGTCAACGCTGCGTGGAGTTCATCCGCGACCGCGACACCGGCAAGAAGATCTTCTCCATCAGCGGCCGCGGCACCCACGCCCGCATCGAGATCGACGCCGAGCTGGCCGACAAGATGCCGCCCGAGCAGATCCAGCAGGCCGTCGACATCTGTCCGGTGGGCACGATCCTGCACAAGGGCGTGGGCTACGACCAGCCGATCGGCCGGCGGCGTTACGACGTCGAATCGGTCAAAGACCGGGCCCTCGACGCTGCGCGAGGAGCCGACCGGTGACCGCGTCGGAACCGATCGAGGTAGCCTCCCACGAACTTCCGGCGACGGCACTGGATCCCGAGATCGCCGCCGCCAGGGCCGGAAAGATCAAGGTGTCGATGATCAGCCTCTGCGGCTGTTGGGGATGCAGCCTGTCGCTGCTCGACATCGACGAGCGGATGATCGATCTGCTCGACAAGATCACCATTCTGCGTTCGTCCTTCACCGACATCAAGCGCATCCCGCAGCGCTGCGCCATCGGCTTCATCGAGGGTGGGGTCGCCAACGACGAGAACATCGAGACGCTGCGGCACTTCCGGGAGAACTGCGATGTGCTGATCTCGGTGGGCGCCTGCGCGATCTGGGGTGGCGTGCCGTCGCTGCGCAACCCGGTCGGCCTCACAGACTGTCTGGCCGAGGCCTACCCGCGGTCGCCGACCGCGCCCCCCGACGCGATGCCGGTGGTGCCCTACCACCGCCGGATACCCGTGCTGACGAACAACGTCCACCCCTGTCACGAGGTCGTGCACATGGACTACTTCATCCCGGGCTGCCCGCCGAGCGCCGACGCCATCCTCACCGTGCTCGAGGACCTGGTGCACGGCCGCCCTGTCGACCTGCCCACCTCGCTCAACCACTTCGAGTGAACGGGGATCGATGACCATGTCCTCCCGCAAGACCATCGTGATCGATCCGGTCACCCGAATCGAGGGGCACGGCAAGGTCGTGGTCGAACTCGACGACAACCACAACGTCGTCGATGCCAAGCTGCACGTCGTGGAGTTCCGCGGCTATGAGCGCTTCATCCAGGGGCACCCGTACTGGGAGGCGCCGGTGTTGATGCAACGCATCTGCGGAATTTGCTTCGTCAGTCACCACCTCGCCGGCGCCAAGGCACTCGATGACATGATCGGGGTCGGGCCGGCGTCGGGAACCGCGCTGACCCCCACCGCGGTCAAGATGCGCCGGCTCGGGCACTACGCGCAGATGCTGCAGTCGCACGTGACGGCCTACTTCTACCTGGTGGTGCCCGAAATGTTGTTCGGCATCGACGCCGCACCCGAACAACGCAACTTCATCGGACTGATCGAAGCCAATCCAGAACTGGTCAAACGTGTTGTCCGGCTGCGTAAATGGGGCCAGGAGGTCATCGAGGCGGTCTTCGGCAAGCGGATGCACGGCATTTCGTCGGTTCCCGGTGGGGTCAACAAGTGTCTGACCGCGGCCGAGGTCGAGCGGTTCCTGCACGGCGACGACGGGCTGCCATCGGTCGATCAGGTCATCGACGACGCCCAGCTGGGCCTGCAGATGTTCCACGACTTCCACGACGCGCACCGCGCACAGGTCGACCGGTTCGCCACTGTGCCCGCCCTGAACATGTGCCTGGTCGACGACGCCGGCAACGTCGACTACTACGACGGGCACCTGCGCGTGGTCGACGGGAACAGGGACGTCATCCGGGAATTCGATTACCGCGACTATCTGGCGCACTTCTCCGAGCGGGTGGAGCAGTGGAGCTACATGAAATTCCCCTATCTGACCGAACTCGGGCCTGACGCGGGTTCGGTGCGGGTCGGTCCGCTGGCGCGGATGAACGTCACCGACACGCTGCCGACCCCGCTGGCCGCCGAAGCCCTGCAGCGGTTCCGTGCCTACACCGACGGGTCGGCCAACTCCATGACCCTGCACACCAACTGGGCCCGCACCATCGAGATCATCCACGCCGCCGAAGTCGTCAAAGACCTGCTCAACGACCCCGACATCGTCGCCGGCGACCTGGTCGTGTCGCCGGGCGAGCACGCCTGGGTGGGCGAGGGGGTCGGTGTCGTCGAAGCCCCGCGCGGCACACTGGTGCACCATTATCGCGCCGACCGCGGCGGCAACGTGACCTTCGCCAACCTGATCGTGGCCACCACCCAGAACAACCACGTGCTCAACGAGACCGTGCGCAGCGTGGCCGAGGCTTATCTGGGCGGGCAGGCGGAGATCACCGAGGGCATGATGAACGCGATCGAGGTGGGCATCCGGGCCTATGACCCCTGCTTGAGCTGCGCCACGCACGCGCTGGGACAGATGCCGCTGTCGGTGTCGCTGGTCGACTCGGGGGGCCACGTCATCGATCACCGCGTCCGCTGAAGGCCCCATGTCCGCTGAAACTCTCTGCCTACCCAGGGATCTGCTGTCCTGCGAGTCCTCGCTCGTGCTCGGGATCGGTAACGCAGGGCGCCAGGACGACGGACTCGGCTGGGCCTACGTCGACGGCCTGCAAGCACGCCTGGCCGCGCGCGGTGGCCCGACGCCGCAACTGCGGCACACCTATCAGCTCAACCTCGAAGATGCCGATCTGATCCACCACTACCGGCGCGTGCTGTTCGTCGACGCCACCAAGGACAGCGCAGTCGACACGTTCGCCGTGACCAGGCCGCAGGCGAAGATGGATCTCACGTTCACCTCGCACGCCATCTCGGTGCCGGCCATCCTGGCCACCGCGCGGCAGTGTTTCGACTCCGTGCCCGAGGCGTACCTGCTGGCGATACGCGGCTATCAGTGGGAGCTCGCGCAGGGATTGAGTGACGCCGCACTGCACAACCTGGGGGCGGCGCTGCACGCCACGGTGGACACAGTCGACACGGCTGCCGTCGACAGGTGACCTTAGCCCCTCCCGCGCAGTTGCTACCCGCCGTAGTACTAGAGGTATGAGCAACACAACGGATGCGCAGCCTGTCTTCGACGTCGACGTCACCTCGCACGGGGAATTCCCCGGCGCGGCCGACTACGCGCGGACCAAGATCGGCGAGCTGGGGCGGCTGGCCCACCGACCGGTGCTGTATGCGCGGGTGAAGTTGGCCCGCCACCACGACCCGGCGGTGCAGAACCCCGTGGTCGCGCAGGGAAACCTGGACGTCAGCGGACGGGTCGTGCGGGCACAGGTCCACGGGGCGAGCGCCCGAGAGGCCATCGACCGGCTCGAAGCTGCCCTGCAGCGCCAACTGGAACACCTTGCCGAGCACTGGGAGCTACCCAAGAAGGGTGCGCGGGCACCGCGGCGCCCCTGGGCGGAAGAGCATCGGCCCGGGCATCCGATCCGATCGGCGGACGAGGCGGAAGTCATCCGGCGCAAGACGTTCGCGATGGCGCCCTGCACCGCGGACGAAGCGGCCGACGAGATGGATCTGCTCGACTACGACTTCCATCTGTTCACCGAGAAGGCCACCGGCGCCGTCGGAGTCATGTACCGCGCAGGCTCCACCGGTTACCGGTTGGCGATGGTGGCGCCGGATCTCGCCGAGGGGTTGGGCGAGTTCCACCGGCCGGTCACCGTCAGTGATGCGGCGCCGCCCTGTCTGCGCGAGCAGGACGCCGTGGAACGGCTCGCCCTTCTCGCTCTGCCGTTCCTGTTCTACATCGATGCCGCCCAGGGCCGTGCCAGCGTGCTCTACCGTCGCATCGACGGCAACTACGGCGTGATCACCCCGGCCGTCGACTCGGCGTGAACGTCCCGGGTGCGCGCTCGATCCGGGACTTTGTACCCTAGCGCGAAGGACCCGGCGCGGCGTGTGGTTGAGCAAGATCCTGCCGTCCGAGCGAGGTGAACATGAGTGTCGCGCATGAAGTCGACGAACCGACTCGTCGGTTCGCCCGTGTTCTCGGTCCCTATTTCCTGGTGCTCTCGGTGGTGGTGGCGGTCCGGGCGCCGGACATGTCCGCGCTGCTGGAGGAGTTCGCCGCCTCGACGCTGTGGCCTTTCGTGATGGGGGCTTTCGCGCTGCTGGGGGGCATCGCGATCGTGGCGTTCCATCAGCGCTGGCACGGCGCCCCGGCGATCATCGTGTCGCTGGTCGGTTGGCTGCTGGTGGCGCGCGGGCTGTTCCTGTTGGCCTTCCCGGACACCGCGGCCGCGCTCGCGCAGCGCCTCGTCGACATGCCCCCGATCTGGCTGCCGGCCTATGCCGTGATGGCGGTACTGGGCCTGTATCTGACGTTCGCGGGGTATCGTCGCGTGCCAAAAATTCTGCAGCACAACCCGTCCGGGGCCGCCGCAGCATCTTCGCGCGCGACATGACCGACGGTCACGGCATCGTCGTCGCGGTCGACGGCTCGCCGTCTTCAGACGCAGCCGTCGACTGGGCGGCACGTGACGCCGCACTGCGGCACGTACCGCTGACCATCGTGCACGTGCAGCCCGCCGACGAGGTCGGGCCCTGGCTGGATTTCCCGGTCGCGTTACCGCAGGAGTACCTGGCCGAGCGCGACCGCCGGTCCCAGGAGATCGTCGACGACGCGTTGGGGGTGGTCGTCGACGCCGTCTCGGAATCCCGCGAATTCCCGGTGCACACCACGGTGCTCACGGGTGCCAGGATGCCCGCACTCATCGAGGTGTCCACTGGGGCCGACATGATCGTGCTCGGGCGCCGGGGCATGGGCGGATTACGGGGACTGCTGCTGGGCTCGACCAGTTCGACATTGGTGCAGCACGCGCATTGCCCGGTCGCGGTCATCCACGCCGACCGGCCCGACGGGGGTTTTTCTGCGACCGCGCCTGTCATCGTCGGTGTCGACGGTTCACCGGCCTCGGAATCCGCCACGGCGATCGCCTTCGACGAGGCCTCGCGCCGCGGCGTCGACCTCACGGCGGTGCACACGTGGATGAACAGCGCAGACTTCCCGTTCGACGTGCCGACCGACGAACTGGCGACCCAGGCCGACGAGGAATTGGCGCAGCGTCTCGCCGGGTGGTGCGAGCGCTACCCGGACGTGACCGTGCACAGGGTCGTGGGTCAGGACAATCCGGCGCACCGGTTGATCGAGGAGTCGCAGACCGCCCAGCTGTTGGTGGTGGGAAGTCATGGCCGCGGCGGCTTCGCCGGGCTGCTTCTGGGGTCGGTCGGCTCGGCGGTCGTGCACGCGGCGCGAATACCGGTCATCGTCGCACGTCGGCCCTGAGCAGGTCTGCCGCACCGCCGCCCTGAGTCGGTCGGCCACGCCGCCGGCGCGACGCCGGAGGGCCTTCCGGCCCTTTCGCCCGAACGCGTTTCGCGGCAGGGTGGCGCACATGACCGGCACGCCACCCTGGACCACGCCTGGAAACCTCAGCGCCGAGGTGCACGAGACGCACACCGGTCTGGTGGCGCTGATCGGTGACCGGGCCTACAAGACCAAGAAGGCTGTCGTCACCGACTTCCTCGATTTCAGCAGTGTGGCACGCCGCGAACAATCCTGCGCTCGTGAGGTCGAGCTCAACCGCAGACTGGCTCCGGACAGCTATCTGGGCATCGGCCGTTTCGACAGCCCGGAGGGGCCGTCCGAACCGGTCATCGTGATGCGGCGCTATCCCGAGGCCGCCCGCCTGGCCGTCCTCGTCCGCTCGCGCGTACCGGTACACGCCGAACTCCGCGCCATCGCCGCCGTGCTGGCGCGATTTCACGCCACCGCCGAGCGTGGCGGGGCGGTCGACGCCGAGGCCACCGTGGCTGCGCTGACCGAGCGGTGGCAGGAGAATCTGACCGAACTACGGCGCCACGCCGGTGCCGTACTGGCCGAGGCGACACTGGCCGACGTCACCCGGCTGGCCACCCGCTTCCTGGCCGGCCGCGGCGGGCTCTACGCCTCGCGCATCGCCGGGCGCCGGGTCGTCGACGGCCACGGTGACCTGCTGGCCCAGGACATCTTCTGTATGCCCGAGGGTCCGGTCCTGCTCGACTGCCTCGAATTCGACGACCGCCTCCGGTATGTCGACGGGGTGGACGACGCCGCCTTCCTGGCCATGGATCTCGAATACCTGGGCCGGGCGGATCTCGGCGAGTTCTTTCTCGACGAATACCTGTGCAGCGCCGACGATCCGGCTCCGCGATCGCTGCGCGACTTCTGCGTCGCCTACCGCGCGGTGGTGCGGGCGAAGGTCGACTGCGTGCGGGTCACCCAGGGTCACCACGACGCCGCGGCCGACGCCCGCGCCCATCTGGACATCGCGCTGGCGCATCTGCAGCGGGCGACGGTACCGCTGGTGATCATCGGCGGCGGACCCGGAACCGGCAAGACCACACTGGCTCATGCGCTGGCCCCGCGCCTCGACGCCGTGGTGATCTCCACCGACGACGTGCGGCGTGAGCTGCGCGAAGCCGGCACCATCTCAGGTGCGGTCGGTGACCTGCACAGCGGGCTCTACGCACCACAGAACGTCACCGAGGTGTACGACGCAGTGCTGCGACGTGCGCACGCAGCACTCGGAACCGGACGGGCGGTCATCGTCGACGGTACGTGGCGCGACCGGCGGCACCGCGACCAGGCGCGGTCTGTCGGCGCCGAATGTCATTCGCCGGTAGTCGAATTCGCCTGCACAGTACCGATTTCTGAGGCTGTGCAGCGAATCTCGACGCGTACTGCGACCACCTCCGACGCCACCCCGGAAATCGCCACCGCGCTCGGCGAGGGTGAGCAGCGGTGGCCGGAAGCCCTGCCGGTCGACACGTCGGTGCCGGTGTCCGACACGGCGGCCGAGCTGGAGCGGGTGTGTCGGCTCGCCGGGTGAGGGGCACGTCCGATCGCCGAATGAGCCTTGGTCATCGTGCCTGCAGCTGCTCACACACCGAAGCCACCCACGATGCGACGTGCTCCGGGTCACGCCAGTCGCCGGCTCGGGTCTTGGCCATGGCGTGTGCCAGCAGCCCCCGAGCTCCCGGCTGCAACCGCCCGCCGAACGTCACCTGACCGCGGGCATCGACCAGCGCCGACAACCTGGCGATCTGCTTGGTGGGCGGAATCTTCTCGCGCGCAGCGGAATCGTCCAACGGTCCGCTGCACACCAGCCAGACCGGCAGCGTCTGCAGCACGGCTGCGTTCCGGCGCACGAAGCGACTCGCGTGGCGATGCCACCGGCTGTTGTACAGCGATCCCGCGACGATCACCGCGTCGATCTCGTAGAAGTCGGCCACCCCATCGGCCGGAGAGATGATCACACTGCACCCCTCGGCCTCCAGGGCATCGCCGATCATGTCCACCAAACCCGCCGTGCCGCCACGACGGGACGCGAACACGATCAGCACCCGCGGGCGCGACCCGGTCACGATTGCCGTTGGGGTGCCGTCATGACCGGACCACCAGGGCCGACGAGTGTGCGTGCCGAAACACCGGATGACCGTGCGGACCGACGATCTGGGCCAGTTCGTCGGTCCCGTCACTGCCGATCACCGCCAGCTGCACCCGCTCGTCGTGCTTTTTCAGGAAGTGCGCGATGTCCCCCTCGTCGGCGATCGGGTAGACGTGTACACCGGGGTAACGCTGCTGCCAGGTGGTCACCTGATCGTCACCCAACGCCAGCACCGGCGCATGACGCAATTCGGCTTCCTGCATGGCCCGCTCCACGACGACGGTGTGTTCGGGACGTCCGTCCAGCGTGACGACGATCCAGTCGATGTCGTGGTCTGCTTCGTCGTCCTGCGGCCGGATCACGGCGACCGGACACTGCGCATTCTCCGCGATCTCGGTCGCGGTGGAACCGAGGATCGAACGCGCATAGCGGTCGATCCCGACGGTGCCGACACAGATCAACTCGGCCTGCGCAGACCGCTCCACCAACGCGACCGCGGCTGGGCCGTCGACGAGGTCAGTCCGGACGTCCACCGCCTTGCCGGTCGCTTCGACAGCGGCACAGGCGGATTGCAGTGCTTCGCGTCCGCGATGGACGTCGGCGTTGTAGTCGTCGGTGCCCAGGTGCTTCGGCTTCGTCGCGTACAGCAGCTGCAGAGGCACTCCGCGAGCGAGCGCTTCGTCCACCGCCCACAGCGCGGCGTTCACTGCTGCGTCGGACCCGTCGATCCCCACGATCACCGGTGATGTCGTCGTCGTCATCATCCGCTCCCTGTCAGCTGCGTATTTCCGTTCACGCTATGACGATGGCGGGCAACGCCGTAGGGCCCTTCGTCACCTGTGGCACGGGGCGGCAGGGTTAACGTCGCTGCGGGGTTGGTGTTCACCGGCAGGTAACCGGCGGGCGTTAGGGTGCTGCGACGATGGAGGAGATCAGCGCTGGGGCAAGCCCGTGACCGCATACCGCCACACGCCTGCGCTCATGGCCGACGACACCCGCGCGGAACTGTTCGGGTTGCTCGACGGTATCGACGGCCTGCTGCAGCGGCTGGAGCAGGCGGGTGAGACCTGGTCGCACTGGATCGACGCCGTCGACGTAGATTACCGGGCGAGCGCGCGCAACCTCGCCCATTACTGGGCCATGCGTGGCGTGGATCTGCGGGACCTGCAGCAGCGGCTGGCCGCATTCGGGCTGTCGTCGCTGGGTCGCAGCGAGCCCCACGTGGAGGCGACTCTGCGGCTGGTGCGCTCGGCGGTGGCGGCCATGATCGAGGACAGCTGGTGTCCACCGCCGCCCTGTGCGGTCGGCGCCGAGGAGAGCCGGGCGGTGCTGGACCGTCGAACGGTCGAACTGCTCGGCGCGGCGCCACCCGGTCGCTCGACACGCATCATGGTGACGTTGCCGTCGGAAGCCGCCACGGATTCACAGCTGGTTCACCGCCTCGTGGAACGGGGGATGAACGTCGCCCGGATCAACTGTGCGCACGACGACCCCGAAGCCTGGCGGGCGATGGCGCGGCATGTGCGCGCGGCCGCCGAGCAGACGTCACGCAGCTGCCTGATCGCCATGGACCTCGCGGGTCCGAAGCTGCGCACCGGCCCGATTGCGCCCGGGCCGCGCGTGGTCAAACTGCGGCCCCACCGCGACGACCTCGGCCACGTCATGGCGCCCGCCCGCGCCTGGCTGACCTCCCAGTCGTCCCCGGCTCCACCCCCGGAGCCCGGAATGGTGACGCTGCCGGTCCCCACAGAGTGGCTCGCGCGCCGGACGGACACGGATGTCCTCGCGCTCTACGACACCCGCGGGGCGAAGCGCACCCTGTTGACGTCGCAGCGCGGTGTCGGCGGCATCGTCGTCAGCACCGACAAGACCTCCTATGTGGCCAGCGGGACGGTGTTGCGCGTCTACGGCGCCGACGATGCCGCCGAAGTCGGTCCGCTGCCGCAACACGAGCAGAGCCTGGTGCTGCGTCCGGGCGACACCCTGCGGCTCACCCGGGACTGCTCGCCGGTCTCGCCCGAGCCTGCGGGCACGCCGAGCATCGGGTGCACGCTGGCTGAGGTGTTCGGTCACGCTCGGGTGGGCGAGAAGGTGTTCTTCGACGACGGCCGGATCGGCGGTGACGTGGTCGCTGTCGATCCCGACGTGGTGGAGGTGAGGATCGGGCGGGCGGCGCCGGAGGGCACGAAACTGCGTGCCGCCAAGGGCATCAACCTCCCCGATACCGCGCTGCCGGTGCCGGCGCTGACCGACAAGGACATCGACGATCTGCGTACTGTCGCCGAGATCGCCGATGTCGTCCAGATGTCGTTCGTCCAACACCCGTCCGACGTGGTTCGGCTGCACGACGAGCTGGGACGGCTCGGGGCGACGGGGTCGGTGTCGTCCTGAAGATCGAGACGCGCCGCGCCTTCGAGCGACTTCCGCACCTGCTCCTGACCGCGATGCGCCGTCCCCGGGTCGGGGTGATGATCGCGCGCGGTGACCTGGCCGTCGAGGTCGGCTACCAGCGGCTGGCCGAGGTGCAGGAGGAGACGCTGTGGTTGTGTGAGGCCGCCCATCTGCCGGTGATCTGGGCGACCCAGGTCCTCGATCAGATGTCCAAGAGCGGTCTGCCGTCCCGGGCCGAGATCAGCGACGCCGCGATGGGGGAGCGCGCCGAGTGCGTCATGCTGAACAAGGGGCCCCACATCGACGACGCCGTGGAGGTGCTCGACGACATCCTCACGCGGATGGCCGACCACCACTACAAGAAGACCGCCCTGCTGTCTCAGCTGCACTCGTGGTACCGCGATCCAGCCACCGCCGACGTGCCGTGAGCTCCCCTCAGGGTTCCAGGCGGATCTTGAGATGGTCGTCGGCGCGAGCCAGGGCGGCGGCGTAGGCCTGCGGTGCTGAGGCCAGCGGCATTGCCGCAGTGAAAATCCCGTCTACGCAGAGCCGGCCCGACTGCAGCAGCGGGATCAGCTCGGGCCAGGTCTGCTGGACCGGTGCGGTGGTCATCCGCAAGGTCAGGCTGCGCAGCAGGCACATCAGTGCAGGCAACGGGTAGGGCGTCAGGTCGTGGACGCCGATCACCGAGACCGTGCCGCCGGTGCGGACACAGGACAGGGCGTCGTCGAGGGAGCCGTCGGTGCCCACGGCGTCGATCACGCTGTGGGCGCCGAGTCCGTCGGTGGCCTCGAGGACGGCGTGCGCGCCAGGAGGGGCGACGGCGTGCCCACCTGCCACGGTCGCCTGCTGGCGTCGCCAGGCGACCGGGTCGACCACGAAAACGCGTGCGGCACCCAGCGCATAGCTGCTGCGCAGCGCGCACTGACCGACCGCACCCGCTCCGATGACCGCCACCGTCCCGCCGATCGGGATGTCGGCGCGCTTGGCGCCGGCCCATCCGGTGGCCAGGTTGTCGGTCAACAACAGGGCCTGATCGACGGTGATGCCGTCCGGCATCGCCAACAGCTGGAAGTCGGCGTCGGGTACCGCGAGCAGATCCGACTGCGCGCCACCCAGCAGGCCCGACCCGAAGATCTGCGGACCCCGCACACAGGCCACCGGATCCCTGGTCCGGCAGCCCGCACAGCGGCCGCAGCCGGCGACCGAGGACACCAGGACGCGGTCCCCGGGCCTGAAAGACTGGACTGCCGAGCCGGTTTCGACCACCACGCCGATCGCCTCGTGGCCCAGTGCCACGGGTTCGGTGACCGGATAGTGCCCCTCCAGGAAATGCAGGTCCGAACCGCAGATGGCGGTCGCGGTGACCTCGACGACGGCGCCGTCGGGCCCGGGAAGCGCGGGGTCGGGGCGCTGCTCGACGCTGACTCGACCGGACCCGTCGACCACCACCGACCGCACGTCAGACCGTCTCGTCGGCGCGGACGTGGAATTGGGACCAGTCCGGGTTCTGGAGGAACGCGCGGTACTCGCACAGTCGCCAGGGGCTGACCGTGTGGATCTCGCCGTCGGCATTCTTGAAGTAGGAGTGCGCGATCGACGGGTGGGCCCACACCGTTTTGGCGATCTGCTCCTGAGTGCGCCGGTGCCACTCCTCGGTGGGCCCGGGCAGCGGCTCCATCGCGCGCGCCCCAGCCCCGATCAGGTGCTCGAGACAGGAGTTGATGTAGGCCATCTGCAGTTCGGAGTGCATGATGAGGCTTCCGCCGTGCGCCAGATGGGTCCCGGGCCCGTACATCATGAACAGGTTCGGGAACTCGGGCACGGTGACGCCGAGGTAGGCGTAGGGCCGCCGACCCCATTCGGCGTGCAGATCGGCGCCGTCGCGGCCGGTGATGGTCAGGGGGGCCAGCAGTTCGGTGGCGCGGAACCCGGTGGCGTAGACGATGACGTCGGCGTCGTGTGCCTCACCGTCGACGGTCACCACACCGCTCGGCGTGATCCGCTCGATCGGGGTGCGCACCAGACGCACGTCGGGCCGCTTGAGCGTGGTCAGCCAACTCCCGTTGTCCTGCAGCGTGCGTTTTCCGGTGGCCGGGTAGTCGGGCAGAACCCGGGCCAGTAGGTCCGCGTCGTCACCGACCTGGCTGGTGATCCACTCGGTGAACATCATCCGCGCCAGGGCATTGACCTCGCTGACCGCGTTGGCCTGGTCGGGGTAGTCCGGATCGACGCGTGCCGCGTCCAGCCCCTTGTCCGCGCCGGGCCACAACAGCAGGAAGCGGTACCAGCGGGCGTAGAACGGGAGATGGTCCATCGCCCATCTCGCGCCGTCGGGCACCCGGTCGTGGTACATCGGGTTCGGGAACATCCACTGGGCGGTCCGTTGGAAGACGTCGAGGTGGGCGACCTGCTCGGCGATCGCCGGCGCGATCTGGAAGCCGCTGGCCCCCGCCCCCACCAGGGCGACCCGTTTGCCGGTCAGGTCGACCTCGTGGTCCCAGCGGGCCGAGTGAAAAGACGGCCCGCCGAACGTGTCCCGGCCCGGCAGGTCCGGCAGCTGGGGTCGGTTGAGTTGTCCGACCGCGGTGATGACCGCGTTGGCGGTCTGCGTCCGGGTCCCGTCGGCGGTGCGCACCGTGAGCGTCCAGACTGCCTTGTCGTCGTCCCAGACCGCGGAGACGACCTCGGTGTTCCACTGGACGTGTGGCTCCAGCTCGTGACGGCGCATCACGTCGTCGAAATAGGCCGCGAGCTCGGGTTGCTCGGCGAAGAAGTGCTCCCAGTGGTTGCTGGGTTCGAAGCTGTAGCAGTAGAGGTGGTTGGCCACATCAACGCGAGCGCCGGGATAGCTGTTCTCCCACCATGTTCCGCCCGGGCCGCCGTTTTTCTCCAGGATCACGAATGGAATCCCGGCCTGGCGGAGACGGATCCCAGCGAGGAGGCCGGATTCGCCGCACCCGATGACGGCGACGCGGAAATCCTGCGTGTGGGCGGGGTCCAGCGCCGCGGGTCGGCGCGGGTCGGCGGCGTCGAGGTCGAGTTCCTCGAGAACCAGCGCCAGGTTGTCCTCGTCCACCGGTTCGGCGGCCGCCCAGTCCAGCATCTCCTTGACCAGCGCAGCCGGCAGGGGTTCCGGGACTGGGCAGCCGCGGTCGCGATACTGCACGATCGCCGGCAGGGCGGCCGCGCGAGCCCGGGCCTTGTCCTCCTCGCTCATGAAGCCCTGGATCTCGTTGAGGAACAGGCCGGCCTGCGCGAAGTCGCGGACGAAGCTAGGGTCACCGGTCAGATGCACCATCGACAGCAACAGGGTGGGAATGCTGACCTCCTCCAATGCCGCGGCGATCTCGCTCGTCGGCGTGGAGAAGGGGCGTGCGGAGTGAAACGACCTCGTCACGGGCGACCTCTCAATATTTCGCTACGAAAAGTAGCGTAACGGGAGCGGGTGGTGCGGCTCAAGACCCGGACCATCGGCCCGCCGCGGGGGGACCTTTGCCCCTGTGCGCGCGACCGGAGGCCGATGAGAATCGAACACGATCATCCGGATCGTCACCACGGTCCCGGTCTACCTGTACACGGAGTCGGCAATGCAGACCTTCACGCTCGGATTCGGCGTCTGGTTTCAGCGACTGGTCGCCCGAAACCCCCTGGTGCGCAGCAGCGACCGCGTCGAGACCATCGCTGTGCTGCTGATCGTCGCGCTGGCCGTCCTGGCCATCCCGGTGGCGGGCGCTGCCGGAACCGCGCTGCACGACGATCTGGCGCGGCAGTTCGCCGCTCAGCGCAGCGAGCGCACCGAACTGCGGGCGACAGCGGTCAGCGACAGCACATCCGTCTCCCAGGCTTCCGGGACATCCTTTCGTACCCAGATCCAGTGGCAGTTCGTAGGCATCACCCGCACCGACTCGGTCCGAACTGCCGAGCTGCATGCCGGCGACCCCGTCGACATCTGGGTCGACAGAGACGGTCAACGGGTGCCTGCGCCGCTGACCGACGACGAAGCGGTGAGCCAGGCCGTGGTGGCAGCGCTCACGGGGTGGTTGACGGTCGCGGGAACCGGCGTCGGAGCCTGGGCGCTGCTGCGCCACCGACTCGACCGGGCCCGGTACACCGAGTGGGACCGCGCGCTCGACGACCTGGCCGGCAACGACGACGGCCGAACCAATCGGGCCGGTTAGGAGAAGTGCTGTGCCGGCCTGGACATCAGTGACGCCGCCACGCGGTCCTGTAGTGGTCGGTGTCGACGGGTCGCGCTCGGCGCTCAACGCGGTGACCTGGGCAGTCGCCGAAGCCGTGGACCGCGACGTGCCGCTGCGGATCGTGCACGCGCTCGCCGCGGAGCCCGAATCCCGACCCGGGGACATCGCCGTCGTTTCGGCCGTCCTCGCCCGAGCCGAAGACGCCGCGCACCAGGCTGACGATTCAGCGTCCACGGAGGTGGTGACGTTGCCGGGCCGCGCGGGTGACGTGCTGGTCTGCGAGTCGCGGCGGGCGTCGCTGATCTGTGTCGGGTCCCACCCCCGGCCCTGCGACGAGTCAGCACTGTTCAGTCCGACCGTGGCGCGGCTGGCGCAGCGGGCCGCCTGCCCCGTGGCGATCATTCGCAGCCGGCGGGACGGCACGCCCCAGACCGACGGTGTGATCACTGTGGTGCTGTCCGACGAGCCCGCCAACGACGACGTCGTGCGGGCCGCGATGCACGAGGGCAGATTGCGCGGCGCCACCGTGCGCCAGATCGACCAGCGGACCGACAGCTGGGTTCGCCGATATCCCGACGTGCACGTCGAGATCGTCACCGACGCCGCAGGATTGCGGTCCCACGTTGACAACACCGAGTCCGACCCGCGGATCGGACTGGCGGTGGTGGGCCCGGCCGACACCGAGGCGTTGGGGTCGCTGACGATCCCCAACAGCCACCCCATCCACGGATTCCCCGACTGCTCGGTGCTGGTCGTCCGAGGCTGAGTAGGCCTCTGAGCGAGGCTCGAGCTGTGCGGATCTCGACCTGAGCGGGGCTCACGCGGTGAACTCGAGCACTTCGTCGAGCGGGCGCCGTGGCGTGGCCGGCCCGGGATCGTCGACACCCGGGGCGAGCCCGACCCGGATCAGCACCTGCGGGGCGGCGTGCCGGTCCACCAGCGTCGTCACGATCTGCCGGCTCGCCGGCACCTCGGTGATGTGGGTCAGCGTGCAGGTCGCCATCCCGGCCATCGTTGCGTCCAGCAGTGTCGCGGACAGCGCCTCGCCGCAGCGCAGCATCGCCTCGCGGTTGTCGTCATAGGTCGACAACACCAACACCTTGGCGTGGTCGGTGGCCACCTCGACTCGCCGGTCACCGGAAGAGACCTTCGGAAAATCCTGCCGGCCGAGTTCGACGCGTTCGTTCTCGGCGGCCGAGATCAGCGCGGCCACCGGGATGCCCTCGCTGACACCGACATCGGTCGTCCAGCCGACCAGCTCAGCATGATAGGGCGAATCGTAGAGGCGAAGCTCCTCGGTCATCCGCGACGCCTCGGCCAGCTGCGGGCGGAACTCGTCGGCGATGACATCGACGCGCACCCACACCGAGTTCGCGGTGTCGGTCAGCCGCTGCAGGAACGACTGCCAGTCCGGCGGTGTCGCGAACGGCAGTCGATCGGTGCGGCGCTGCCGGATCGCCTCGGCGCGACGGCGGTGACCGTCGGTGACGAAGTCCATCGGGCTGAAGCTCAGCGACGCCAGATGCTCGGGATTGTTGGGGTTGGGAAATCGCTCCACATGGGCTCGCCATCCGGCGGCGGCCATCACGACGCGGAGGTGGTCGAGTACCGCCCCGCAGCTGATCAGCGCCTCCCGTCCGGTGGTGTCCGTGTGCCGGGGCGCGCGGTCCGGATCGAGGAACAGGTGCACGGCCTGGCCGTCGACACCGTCGACGATGAACCGCCACGGCTGGCTGTTGTGCAGCGACGGCGCGCGGCACGCCAGCTCCACGGCATCCGAGATGACCTCGGTGTCCACGACGGCAAAACCCATGTCGACCTCCTCGACTCACTACCAGTGTGACCCGGAGCAGCAGTCGGTGACCAGGGCCAATGGTCCCCAGCGGAAGGCCTGGGTGGTCGGAGTCGTCGAGGTGGCGACTACGAGTCGGGTGCGCCGCGGACCACCACCACCGGCGCCGGTGAGAACTCGACCACCGCGGTGGACACCGAGCCCAGCAGCATGCCGGCGATACCGCCCCGGCCACGACTCCCGACGACCACCAACTGCGCGTTCTTCGACTCGTCGATGAGCCAGCGCGCGGGCCGGTCGCACACCAGGTGGCGCCGGACCTCGACGTCGGGGTAGGTCTCCTGCCAGCCCGCCAGGCGTTCGGCCAGGAGCTCGTGGCCCTGGTTCTCGTGGGCTGCCCAGTCGGCTCCCAGTGTGCCGAAGACGCCGAGATCACACCAGGCGTGCAACGCGACCAGCGGTACCCCGCGGCGGGAGGCCGCATCGAACGCGAACGCCGTGGCCGTCTCCGACGCCGGTGACCCGTCGACACCCAGCAGGACTGGCCGCGCCCCGTCCTCACGGCCTCGGGCCGGACCCGCTTTGATCACCGCGACCGGGCAGTGCGCGTGCTGCAGCAGGCTTCGGCTGACCGAGCCCAGCACCGCGCCGCCGATCGGGCCCAACCCGCGGTTGCCCACCACCACGAGCGACGAATCCGCCGACGCCGCAGCCAGTTCGGGCACGATGCCGTCGTGGCTGATATGAGCGCGGACACGGGGCGGTTCGGCGTCACCGAGGGCGGCGTGCAGTGCCTGCTGTGCCCGCTCGATGACCGTCTGGGCATTGGTGTCCTGCCACTCGGCGTAGGCGTACTCCAGGGACTGGATGGGCCAGGTGACCACCATCGGCGAGATCACGTGCATCAGCGTGATCGCCGTGGCGCGCAGCACCGCCTCTTCTGCCGCCCACGCGACCGCGGCCAGCGACTCGTCGGAGCCGTCGACGCCGACGAGGATCCCGTGTCCGGCCGAGAGCTTCGTCGCGCTCGACGTCGTGTCCGGTGCCATGCTCAACTCCTGTGCAGCGGGGCAGGCGAACGCGCCGACAGCTACGAGCGAGTCGGCAAGCAGCGGGCACCCTCCCTGGCCACACTGTATCCCGTTGACGAACCCGCAAACACGGCATTACGGGAATCTCGGGCGAGCGCGCTCAGCGAACGGACTCGAGCAGCACCCTGCGTTCGGCGGCCGCGATGACCCGCCGGGTGGTGGCCGCCGCGTCCGGGTTCACCGACACCGACGTGATCCCCATCCGCACCAGGTGCTCGGCGAACGCGGGATTGGTCGAGGGTGCCTGACCACACAGCGACGACGTGATCCCCATTCTGCGCGCGGTGCCGACGATCTGACCGATGGCGTCGAGCACCGCGGCGTCGGACTCGTCGAACAACTCGGCGCACACATCGGAGTCGCGGTCCACGCCGAGAACCAGCTGGGTCAGGTCATTGCTGCCGATGGACACCCCGTCGACACCCATTCCGATGTACTCGGGCAGCCAGTGCACGACGGAGGGGACCTCAGCCATCACCCAGCGGTGCAGCCCCCGCTGCCGGCCCAACGGGCTGGCGTCGACCAGCGACAGACATTCCTCCAACTCCCAGCGGGTGCGCACGAACGGGATCATCAAGGTGACGTTCGGCGACTGCTCGCGGACCCGCGCCAGGGCCTCCAGTTCGAGGGCGAACAGGTCGGGTTCCTTGACGTACCGGTAGCACCCGCGGTAACCGATCATCGGATTGTGTTCGACAGGTTCGTACACCTCGCCGCCGGCCAGGCCGCGGAACTCGTTGCTGCGGAAGTCGGTCGCTCGGTAGACCACCGGCCGCGGCGCGAAGGCCGCGGCGATCCGGCCGACGGAGGCGACCATCTTGTCGACGAGCTGGCCCTGTTCGCCATGGGCGATGAGGTCGCGCGGGTGGCGTCCGCCGAGCGCCTCGGTCAGCATGAATTCCGCGCGGAGCAGACCGACGCCGTCGACATCCTGTGCCGCAACGGTTTCAGCGGTCTCGGGCATGGCCAGGTTGACGTACACCCGGGTGCCGGTGGCCGGCGATGACGGCGCCGCTGCGGCGCCGTCCGCCGACATCGGGCCGCGCGCGGTCACCGACACCGTCGGCGCCTCGACCACTCCTGAGACCACCTCGCCGCGTGCTCCGTTCACTGTGACCACGGTGCTGTCGTGCAGGTCGCGGGTGGCGGTGCGGGCGCCCACCACACAGGGGACCCCCAGTTCGCGGGCCACGATTGCGGCGTGACAGGTCATCCCGCCGGTGTCGGTCACCAGCGCCGCGGCCCGCCGAATGGTGGGCAACCAGTCCGGGTTGGTCATCTGCGCGACCAGGATCTCGCCTTCCTGCAACCGATGTCCCTCATCGGGCGATTGCAGCACCCGCACCTTGCCCGATGCCGTGCCGGGTGCTGCGGCCAGGCCCCGGGCCAGCACGATGTGCTCCTCGGTGGCCGGTGGTGCGGTGTGGCCCAACGTCGTGATGGGCCGGGCCTGGACCAGGTAGGTGCGCCCCGCGGAGATCGCCCACTCGGTGTCCTGCGGGCAGCCGTTGTGCCGCTCGGCCGCGACGGCCAACTCGGCGATCGCGCGCAGTTCGGACTCGTCGAGAACACGCGAGTCGGCGGTGGCGTCGTCGAGGTCGACGTTGGCGTCGTGCCCGTCGCCACCCCGGACGATCTTGAAAGCCTTGTGGCCGATACGGATGTCGAGCGGCGCGAGCGTTTCTTTGGCGACGATGTAGGTGTCGGGCTCGACCTCGCCGGAGACCACCACCTCGCCCAGCCCGTAGGCACCCTCGATCACCACCCGGTCGCGGGCACCGGTGCTCGGGTCTGCGGTGAAGGCGACACCGGCCTTCTCGGAGTTCACCATCTGCTGCACGACCACCGCCATCGCGGGGTCGGCGGTGAAGCCACGGGTGGCGCGGTAGGTGATGACCCTGGGGCTGAACAGCGACATCCAGCAGCGGTTCACGGCCTCGAGCAGATTTTCCTCGCCGGCCACGTTGGTGATGGTGGCGTTCATCCCCGCGAACGACGCGTCCGCACCGTCCTCACCGGTGGCCGACGAGCGCACCGCCACGACGACCTCGCCGCCGGCGGATGCCCCGAGCTCGCGGTACGCCTCGAGAACCAGCTCGCGAACCGCGTCGTCGACACCGGCTTTCTGCACCAGGCTCTGCATCTGTTCGCAGAGCTGATTCAGCCGGCCGGTGTCCGATCCGGTGTCGAGTGCCTCACGGTGCAACGCACTGAGGTCGGCGGCCACGCCACCGGAGCCCATGGAGTCCCGGTAGCAGTCCCGCAGCAACACGAACCCGGGCGGCACCGGGAGCCCGGCGGCGACGAGTTCACCCATGTTCGCACCCTTGCCGCCGGCCTCTTCGGCGTCGTCGATCGTCAGCGCCGAGATGTCGCGGACGTAAGCGTCTTTGCTTCGAATGTCCATGGCTTCACCCTGTTCCTCGGCGTGGGTCCGGCGTACCGTCAGAGGACCACAGTTGCCCGCCGAAGGTCCCCGTTGCGCAGGGCACAAGGTCCCTGTTCGGTGCCCGGTGGGTACGAGTGACTTCTGTCCCTTTCGTTTTCCGGCCCGCCTCGGTGGTATTGGACGGCGGAAGCAGAGGAGGACAGCAATGAAGCTGCCGGTCTTCGTGGACTCGCGCTATCACGACGCGGTGATCTTCGATGTCGAGGGTGTCGTGGCAGACACCGCAGCGCTGCACACGGCAGCGTGGAAGGCGACGCTCAACGACTTCCTGGCGCGCAGGGCCGTCGCCGAGGGCGCACCGCCTGCGATGTTCACCGACGCCGACTACCACAAATACCTGGGGCACCGCTCGGAGGCTGCAGGTGTCACCGACTTCCTTGTCACACAGGGTATCTCTCTGCCGACGGGTCAGCCCGGTGATCACGCCGAGGGGACCGTGTGGGCGCTGGTGAACCGGACGTCGCAGTTGTGTGCGGACATGCTCGCCGACGGAGTGCGCGTGTTCGAGTCGACGGTCGAATTCGTGCACCAGCTGCAGGCAGCGGGCATCGCCACGGCCGTGTTCGCCTCACGGTGCGACTGCGCCCGCATCCTCGACGCCGCCGGACTCTCGGATCTGTTCGGTGTCCGCGTGGACGGACCCGCCACGCGGGAGACGGCGGCAGGGGCGCCCACCCGGACCGACACCCTGCAACGCATCCTGCACGACGCCGCGGACCGGCTGGCGGTCAGTCCGCGACGCTGCGTCGTCATCGACGACACCGCCGCGGGCGTCACCGCTGGACGCGACGGTGGCTTCGGTCTGGTCATCGGAGTGGACCGCGACGGCGATGCCGACGAACTGAGCCGCTGCGGCGCCGACGTCGTGGTCGGTGATCTGGTGGCGCTGACGGTGCGCGACAGCCATCAACGGGTGTCGGATCTGCCTGACGCCCTCGAGTCCTACACCGACATCGCGCCGCTGGCCGAAACGCGCAGGCCGGTGGTGCTGCTGGACTTCGACGGAACGGTGTCCGACATCGTCGCCGATCCGAATGCCGCAACGCTGTTGCCCGGCGCGGGCGACACACTGGCCGCGCTGGCTGCGCACTGTCCCGTCGCCGTGGTGAGCGGCCGCAGCCTGGCCGACATCCGGCAGCGCATCGGGGTGCCCGGACTGTGGTACGCCGGCAGCCACGGCTTCGAACTGGTGTCCCCGGACGGCGCCCACCACCAGAACGAGGCCGGGCTCCAGGCCGTCGATCTCCTGCAGAGCGCCGTTGCGGCGCTGCACGAGCGGCTGGACGGTATCGACGGTGTGCTGATCGAGGACAAGCGGTTCTCCGTGGCGGTGCACTATCGCAACGTCGACGACGACCGGGTCGACGAGGTGATCGCCACCGTGCGCATCATCGGCCAACGTGACGGCCTGCGGGTCACCGGAGGGCGCAAGGTCGTCGAACTGCGACCCGACGTCGACTGGGACAAGGGCAGGACCGTGAACTGGATCCTGGCTCAGATCGACGGCGCCGATCTGCAGTTGCCCATCTACCTGGGCGACGACCTGACCGACGAGGACGCCTTCGACGCGATCCGGCAGAAAGGTGTCGGGATCGCCGTGCGCAGTGTCGAATCGGGTGACCGGCGGACCGCGGCGCGGTTCGCCCTCGAGGATCCCGACGCGGTGTGCCGCTTCCTGACCCGTCTCGCCGAGCAGCTGGCCAGCGCGCAGGACACCACCAACGATCCGTGGACGTTGATCTTCGGTGGTTATCAGCGCGATGACGAGAGACTGCGTGAAGCGCTGTGCACGATGGGCAACGGCTACATGGCGGTACGGGGTGCGGCGCCCGAGTGCGCCGCCGGTGAATTCCACTATCCGGCCACCTACGTCGCCGGTGTCTACAACCGGCTCACCGATGAGATCGCCGGTGTCACCATCGACAACGAAAGCCTGGTCAACCTGCCGAACTGGCTGCCGGTGCAGTTCCGGATCGACGGCGGACCCTGGTTCGACATCGACAGCGCCGACATCTCGGCGTATCGGGCCACCGTGGATCTGCGCCGTGCGACATTCACCCGCGAATTCGTGTGGCGTGATCCGCAGGGGCGCGCCACCCTGGTCACACAGCGGCGGTTGGTCGCCATGCACCAGCCGCACGTGGCTGCGCTGGAAACCACTCTGCAGGCGCAGAACTGGGCCGGCCGGGTCGAGATGCGCTCGACCGTCGACGGTGACGTCACCAACAGCGGCGTGGAACGCTACCGCCAGCTCGCGTCTCGGCATCTGAGGATTCTCGACGTGCACACCCTGTCGGACGACGCGGTGGCGCTGGCTGCCGAGACCGTCGAGTCCACGATTCAGATCGCCGTGGCGGTGCGGCATATGGTTCGCCACGCAGCGCACGGTGCCACCGCGCCGGTCACCCAGATCACGCCGGTCGTCGAGGACCGGCGGGCGGGCCACGACGTGGTGGCCGACCTCGGCCAGGGTGGGGCGGTGACTCTGGAGAAGGTCGCGGCGGTGTTCACCAGCCGCGATCACGCGATCTCGGGACCGGCGGTCGCCGCCGAACGGGAGCTGCGCCGCACCGGCGACTTCGCCGAGATCGAACGGGGACACCGGCTGGCCTGGGCGCACCTGTGGGAGCGGTTCAGCATCGACATGGGCCACGACCCCGACCTGTTGCGCCTCATCCGGCTGCACCAGCTGCACCTGCTCAACACGGTGTCCCCGCACACCGCAGACCTCGACGTGGGGGTGCCCGCCCGGGGGCTGCACGGGGAGGCCTACCGCGGCCACGTGTTCTGGGACGAGTTGTTCGTCTTCCCGGTGACGAACCTGCGGCTGCCGAAGGTGACCCGCGCGCTGTTGATGTACCGCTTCCGGCGGCTGCCGGAAGCGCGGCGTGCGGCGGCCGAAGCGGGATACGCCGGCGCCATGTATCCCTGGCAGTCGGGCAGCGACGGTCGCGAGGAAAGCCAACGCCTGCATCTGAATCCGCGGTCCGGGCGCTGGAATCCCGATGCGAGCGCCCGCGCCCACCACATCGGCCTCGCGATCGCCTTCAATGTCTGGCAGCACTACCAGGTCACCGGTGACATCGGGTTCCTGATCGACTACGGCGCCGAGATGCTCGCCGACATCGCCCGGTTCTGGGTCAGCCTGGCCGAATTCGACACCGCCCGCGACCGGTACGTGATCAAGGGCGTCATCGGACCCGACGAGTTCCATTCCGGTTACCCCGGCCGCGACTACGACGGCGTCGACAACAACGCCTACACCAATGTGATGGCGGTGTGGGTGATCGTGCGGGCGCTCGAGGCGCTGGACCGGATGCCGATGTACTACCGCTTGGCGCTGCTGGAGTCGCTGGGAGTCGACGACGAGGAGTTGGTGCGGTGGGAAGACGTCAGCCGCCGCATGTACGTCCCGTTCCACGACGGCGTGATCAGCCAGTTCGAAGGCTATGCCGACCTCCAGGAACTCGACTGGGACGGCTACCGCGCCCGCTACGACAACCTGCAGCGGCTCGACCGGATCCTGGAGGCGGAGGACGACAGCGTCAACAGGTACAAGGCGGCCAAACAGGCCGACGTGCTGATGCTGTTCTACCTGCTCTCGGCTGAGGAACTCTACGAACTGTTCGACCGTCTGGGGTATCGATTCACCCCCGAGCAGATCCCGAGAACCATCGACTACTACCACCGGCGAACCTCGCACGGCTCGACACTGAGCAACGTCGTGCATGCCTGGGTGATGGCCCGAGGCAACCGCCACCAGGCCATGGAGTACTTCGCGCAGGCGCTGGCATCCGACATCGTCGACATCCAGCGCGGCACAACGGCGGAAGGCATCCACCTCGCCGCGATGGCCGGCAGCATCGACCTGCTGCAGCGATGCTTCACCGGCCTGGAGATCCGATCCGACCGCATCGTCATCGGTCCGCTGTGGCCCAAATCCCTTGGTCCGCTGGAGTTCACCTTCCGCTACCGCGGACACCGGCTGCGGCTGCAGGTGGCCGGACGCGGCGCCACCCTGCGCGCCGAGCCCGGTGACGCCGCACCGGTGACCGTGGAATGCCGCGGCGAGATCCAGGTGCTCGACGCCGGCGCCGCGGTGTCCTTCAGCGGAGCGGCCCCACCACCCTGATGCGGTGCAGAAGGTGACCGTGGAGGGTGACGGCGCAGAAAGTGACTTTGTGCCACATCGGGTCACGGGGCCGGCGGGTTATCGTCAGCTCATGACCGATGACGTTCACCCGATCTCCATCATGTCGGAGACCGAATGCTGGAATCACATGGCCGGAGTGAGCCTGGGCCGACTCGTCACCAGTGTCGACGGGCAACCCGAGATCTTCCCGGTCAACTTCGCCGTGCAGGGCCGCAGCATCCTGTTCCGTACTGCCGAGGGCACCAAGCTGATCAGTACCGCGATCAACAACCACGTGCTGTTCGAGGTGGACGACCACACCGTCGTCACCGGCTGGAGCGTCATCGTCAAGGGTGTGGCGCGCTCGCTGCGCAGCGACGAGGACATCGCCGAGGCCGAACGCGCGCAGCTGCTGCCGTGGACGTCGACGGACAAGCCGCATTTCGTGCGGATCAAGCCGCTCAGTGTCACCGGGAGGCGGTTCGCGTTCGGCTCGGAACCGAATCGGGCGACCAGCAAGGTCTGACCTGTGCCGCCACGGGTAGGGACCTCGGTCCCTACCGGCGTCGGCCCCGGTGTAGTGCGATGAGGAGAGCAAGGCGCCGCGTCCACCGGTGAACGGAGTACCTCGATGACCACAGCGAGACGGGCATCCCACACCCCGAAACGGCAGATCTACCGGAATCGACGGGAAGCAGGACGGGTGCTCGCCGGCCTGCTCGGCGCCTACCGCGGGCGGGAGGGCGTCATCGTTCTCGGGCTGGCCCGCGGCGGCGTGCCGGTGGCCTGGGAGGTGGCCGCGTCACTCGGCGCCCCGCTGGACGCCTTCATCGTGCGCAAACTCGGTGCGCCCGGGCATGAGGAGTTCGCGGTCGGTGCGCTGGCCAGCGGCGGCCGGGTCGTCGTCAACGACGACGTGGTAAGGGCTTTGCGTGTGACGCCCCAACAGTTGCGCGAGGCGGCCGAACGCGAGGGCCGCGAACTGCAGCGTCGCGAAGCGGCTTACCGCGGCGGGCGCGCACCGTTGGAGTTGGCCGGCCGCACGGTGATCCTGGTCGACGACGGGCTCGCCACCGGCGCCAGCATGTTCGCGGCGGTCCAGGCGCTGCGCGACATGTCGCCCGCCGAGATCGTCGTGGCAGTACCCGCCGCGCCGGAGTCGACATGCCGCGAATTCGCCGGCCTGGTCGACGATGTCGTGTGTGCGTCGATGCCCACCCCGTTCCTCGCGGTGGGGGAGTCGTTCTGGGATTTCACCCAGGTCAGTGACGACGAGGTGCGCCAGCTGCTGGCCACGCCGACGGTGGGCATCGCGACCGCGAGGATCCGCATCGCCGAGACACCCGCCGAGGTCGTCGAGCGGTGCGCCGTCGACGCGCCCGCCGGAGTGCCACCTGCCGAAGCGCTCGAGGAGATCATCGGTGACGCGCGCGTCGTGCTGATCGGCGAGAGTTCGCATGGCACAGCCGAGTTCTACCGGGCACGGGCGGAGATCACGAAGTGGCTGATCGAGGAGAAGGGTTTCTGCGCGGTGGCCGCCGAGGCGGACTGGCCGGACGCCTATCGGGTCAACCGCTACGTGCGGGGCCTCGGACACGACGCCTCGCCCGAGGAGGCGTTGCGCGGGTTCGAGCGCTTTCCGGCATGGATGTGGCGAAACACGGTGGTGCGCGACTTCGTGGACTGGCTGCACGCGCACAACTCCCGGCAGCGAGGGGAGGGCCGACGCCAGACGGGTTTCTACGGACTCGACCTCTACAGCCTGCACCGGTCGATGCGTGAGGTGATCGACTATCTGGACACCATGGACCCGGTCGCGGCAGCGCGGGCCAGACAACGCTACGCGTGCTTCGATCACACCAGCGCCGACGACGGTCAGACCTACGGCTACGCCGCAGCGTTCGGTGCGGGCCTGTCCTGCGAGCGAGAAGCGATCGAGCAATTGGTCGAGCTCCAACGCAACGCTGTGGAATATGCCCGCCGAGACGGCCTGCTCGCCGAAGACGAGTTGTTCTACGCCCAGCAGAACGCCCAGACCGTGCGCAATGCCGAGGGCTACTACCGCGCGATGTTCGGCGCCCGCGTCACGTCCTGGAATCTGCGCGACCGCCATATGGCCCAGACCCTCGACGCGCTGCTGGCCCACCTCGACCGTCATCAGGATGCCCCGCCGGCACGAATTGTGGTGTGGGCGCACAACTCCCACGTCGGAGACGCTCGAGCGACCGAGGTGGGGGCCGACGGCCAGCTCACACTGGGTCAACTCGCCCGTGAGCACCACGGTTCGGCGGTCCGGCTGATCGGTTTCACGACCTATACGGGCACGGTGACTGCCGCCAGCCGGTGGGGCGGGATCGCCGAACGAAAAATCGTGCGTCCCGCGCTCAACGGCAGCGTCGAGGAGCTGTTCCACGAGGTCGAGCGGTCGGAGTTCCTCATCTCGCCCATGCTCAGCCGCGCCGCCGCCGAACCGCTCGACGTGGTGCGGCTGGGCCGCGCGATCGGGGTCATCTACCTCCCCGCCGCCGAACGGCAGAGCCACTACTACCACGTTCGTCCGGGCGAGCAGTTCGACGCGCTCATCCATCTGGACCGGACGACGGCGCTGGAGCCGCTGGAAGCCGGCAGCGTGTGGAGCGCCGGGGAAACCCCCGAGACCTATCCGACCGGTCTGTGACGCACGTGAGCAAAGGAAACGAGGTCTCATGAGCCGGTCTCCGCTGACCGTCCGCGCGTCGATCGTCACGCTGACGATGAACCCGGCTCTGGACGTCACCGCCGACGCCGAGGAGGTGCGCCACACCAGCAAGATCCGTTGCGGCGACGAGCGCTACGACGCGGGTGGGGGCGGGGTCAACGTCGCGCGCTTCGTGCACGCACTGGGCGGGTCGGTGGCGGCGGTGTTCTCGGCAGGCGGATTGACCGGCTCACGCCTGATCGATCTGGTCGACGAGGCCGGTGTGCCCAACATCCCGGTGCCCGTTGCCGGGTCGACACGGGAGAGCTTCACGGTCAACGAGCGCAGCACCGGCAAGCAGTACCGGTTCGTGCTGCCGGGGCCCCGGCTGACCGCCGACGAGCAGAAGCGTTGCCTGGACGTGCTGCGCGCGACCGCCGCGACGGCGCAGTACATCGTGGCCAGTGGCAGTCTGCCGCCCGGGGTTGCCCCCGACTTCTATGCCCGTGTCGCCGACGTCTGCGCCGGGGCGGGCTGTCGGTTGATCCTGGACACCTCCGGCGGCGGGCTCAGCCACGTCACGTCCGGGGTGCATCTGCTCAAGCCCAGTGTGCGCGAGCTACGCGAGTGTATGGGGCGGGCGCTGTCGACCGAAGGCGATCAGGTGGCCGCCGCGCGGGAACTCGTTCACCGCGGCCTCGCCCAGGCGGTGGTCGTGTCGCTGGGTCCGGACGGAGCACTGCTGGTGACCGACTACGACAGTCACCGGTTCCCGGCGCTTCCGGTGCAGGTGGTCAGCGGCGTGGGCGCCGGCGATGCGATGGTCGCCGGCATCACCGTGGCCCTGAGCCGGGGATGGTCACTGACCGAGGCGGTGCGGTACGGCATCGCCGCGTCGGCCGCAAAACTGCTGACGCCGGGCACGTCGTGCTTCGCCGCGGCCGATGTCGACCGATTCTTCGGACGCGTGGCGGGACCCGCCAGTGCCGTGCGCGTGACGGCTCTGGCTGACTGAAGAACGAACAGCGCCGACCGGACGACCGCGCCGACCGGACGACCGCGCCGACCGAAGGTCAGTGCGGCCCCGAGGGGCAGTGCTGCCCCGAAAGCGGTGAAGCCGGCAGCCCGTAGGGGCCACCGGCTTCGGTGTGTGGGATCGCCACGTCAGCGATGAAGGTCCTCGTGGCGCTGTGCGATCGCGAGCAGCTCGTCGCGAACCGTGGATTCCGGCAGGGCGTAGATCCGCGCGTAGAGCCGTCGCCGGTTCACGGCACGCTTCACGTCTGCGCGAAACTGACCGAAGGACATGTCTATTCACTCCTGTGCTGGTTTCCGGATAGCGGAAACATGTTTGCTGTCTGGCGCCCTCCAGTTGAGGATCACCCAATGGAGGAACGCCAAG
Source organism: Mycobacterium sp. PO1 (assembly GCF_017312405.1). Classification (GTDB taxonomy): domain Bacteria; phylum Actinomycetota; class Actinomycetes; order Mycobacteriales; family Mycobacteriaceae; genus Mycobacterium. Next base: position 51,738 of record NZ_BLTG01000096.1, on the reverse strand, counting down.
ATCGTCCTTGTTAATTCTGCGTAAATCAACTTTCCAGGTGTGATTTTGGCGACAGAAGCGCATGAACTGCGCCTCTGGAGGGGCGCCGACGCCGTCGTTGTGATCCGGGTGACACCGCGGGGTCCACGCTCGAGTGGGTTTGCTGGGCGACGCGGCTTCGCTGCGTTGGGCCACCACGCATCTGCGGATCACCTCGCCCGCCGACGGGGTGATCTGCGACGGCCGCGCCACAGCCCGACCGCACCGTGACCGAAGTAGTGCGATGAGCCGTTCGTGCCACGGTGCTGCGGTACGCTCACGCCATGGAGGTACTACGGTCTGTAGTTGTCCTGTTGCACATCGTCGGTTTCGCGATCACCTTCGGCGCGTGGGTCGCCGAAGCCGCGGCGGGCAGATTCCGCACCACCAGGGTGATGGACTACGGCTTGCTCGTGTCGTTGGTCACCGGGCTCGCGCTGGCAGCCCCGTGGCCGGCCGGAATCGAGCTGAACTATCCGAAGATCGGGGTGAAGCTGGTGGTCCTGGTGGTCATCGGCGGACTGCTGGGCGTGGGCAACGCCAAACAGCGGCGCACCGGCGAGGCGGTGCCGCGCGGAGTGTTCGCCGCCGTGGGGGTGTTGACGTTCGCCGCGGCCGCTGTCGCGGTGCTGTGGTGATCACTGTTCGCCCAACCCCAGGAGTTCGGTGACCTGGTGGTCGCGTCCGGCCGTGTAACCGCCGTCGACCGCGATCGCCTGGCCGCTGACGAAACTCGCGTCCCCCGACACCAGGAATGCCGCTACCGCCGCCACCTCCTCGGGTCGGCCGAACCGCCGCAGCTTGTGTTCGTGTCGGAGGCCCTCGCGTGGCCCGTCCATCCCTGGCAGACCCATGACCGATTCGAACAGTGGCGTCTCGATGAAGCCGGGGCAGATGGCGTTGACCCGGATTCCGCTGGGGCCGTAGTCGATCGCGGCGTTCTTCGTCAGCAGCACGACGCCGCCCTTGGAGGCGTTGTAGGCGCTGCCGCCCGCGGTGCCCTCGAGTCCCTCGACGCTGGCCAGCGTGACGATGGAGCCACGCTCGCCGTCGACTCTGCTCTGGTTCACCATCTGTGCGAGGGCCGCGCGCATCACGACGAACGTGCCCTTCAGGTTGACGTCGACGACTCGGTCCCACTCATCGTCGCCCAGCAGGTGCATCGGTCCGCCTCCGCCCACCCCGGCCGAATGGACCACGGCGTCGAGGCGACCGGCGGCGTCGACCACCGCGCGCACCGCGTCCTCGACGGTGGCGGCGTCGAGGACATCGCCGCGCCGGTAGCGTCCTTCGGCGAGGTCCGGCGGCGCCTCACCGGCCAGATCGACACCGACGACGTCGGCGCCCTCGGCGGCGAGCCGGGCCACGGTGGCTGCGCCGATACCCGAGGCTGCGCCGGTCACGAGCACACCCTTGCCGCGAAGTCCGTTCACGCCTCGCAGTATGGCCCACCCGATCATCGGGTGCGGGCGGGTTCATACCATCGACAGATGGGGTCTCCACCGTCGCCGCACGTGCCGTTCACGACCCACGGGCACAAGGGTGTGCGCATCGCCGCCGACCGGCACGGCGACCCGGCCGCCCGGGCGGTGGTGTTCCTGCACGGGGGAGGACAGACCCGGCGGTCCTGGGGCCGGGCGGCCGGCGCGGTGGCCGAACGCGGATGGCAGGCGGTCACCGTCGACCTGCGCGGACACGGCGAGTCCGACTGGGCCGCCGACGGTGACTATCGGGTGGCCAGTTTCGCCGCCGACGTCCGGGAGATCCTCGAGCAGTTGCCGCCGCATCCCGTCCTGGTCGGCGCCTCCCTCGGCGGGCTGACCTCGATGCTGTTGGCCGGTGAACTCTGCCGCGGAATCGCCTCGGCCGTGGTGCTGGTCGACATCGTGCCCGACATGGATCCCTCGGGCGCGGAACGGATCCATGCGTTCATGGCCGACAAGATGGTCGACGGTTTCGGGTCCCTCGACGAGGTGGCCGACATGATCGCCGAGTTCAACCCTCACCGGCCGCGGCCGACCGACCTCGACGGCCTGCGAAACAACCTGCGCCGACGGGGCGGTCGCTGGTATTGGCATTGGGATCCACGGTTCATCGACGGTACGGCGGCGCATCCGCCGCGCGAGGTGGAGGACACCGACCGCCTGCACCGCGCGGTCGCGGCGATCCTGGCCGACGCGGTGCCGATGCTGCTGGTGCGCGGGCAGGTCAGCGACCTCGTCAGCCGAGATCGCGCCGACGACTTCCTGGTCCGGTTTCCGCAGGTCGAGTTCGTCGACGTGGAAGGAGCAGGACACATGGTGGCGGGGGACCGCAACGACCTGTTCGCCGATGCCGTGCTGGCCTTCCTCGACCGCCACCGCCCACCGGAGAGGTGACCTCCGGCGACGCCGCGGCGCTAGGGTGTGACCGGAGCCACATCCGCGGCCGCATCGAACAGGCCGCCACGACAGGAGGATTGATGACTGCACGGTTGGCCGGCAAGGTAGCTCTCGTCAGCGGCGCCGCCCGGGGGATGGGGGCTTCGCATGCCCGCGAGATGGTCGCGCACGGCGCGCGCGTGGTCTGCGGTGACATCCTCGACGCCGAAGGCGAACGGGTCGCCGAGGATCTGGGTGACGCGGCCCGCTACATCCACCTCGACGTCACCAGCCCCGACGACTGGGAACGCGCGGTGGCCGTCGCCCTCGCCGAGTTCGGCGGCCTCGACATCCTGGTGAACAACGCCGGCATTCTCAACATCGGCACCGTGGAGGACTTCCCGCTCTCGGAATGGCAGCGCGTCCTCGACATCAATCTGACCGGTGTCTTCCTCGGCATTCGCGCCGTCACACCGGCCATGAAGGCCGCAGGCCGAGGCTCGATCATCAACATCTCGTCCATCGAGGGGATGGCGGGCACGGTGGCGTGTCACGGCTACACCGCCACCAAGTTCGCCGTGCGCGGGCTCACCAAATCGACCGCTCTGGAGCTGGGAGCGTTCGGGATCCGGGTCAACTCGGTGCATCCCGGCCTGGTGAAAACGCCCATGGCCGATTGGGTTCCGGAGGACATCTTCTCCAGCGCGCTGGGCCGCATCGCCCAGCCGCGCGAGGTCAGCAACCTGGTGGTGTACCTTGCCAGTGACGACTCGAGCTATTCGACCGGCTCCGAGTTCGTCGTCGACGGGGGCACCATCGCGGGCCTGCCCCACAAGGACTTCTCGGCCGTCGACGTCGATCAGCAACCGGAATGGATCACCTAAGCGGAGTCGTTGCCGCCCTGGTCCATCCGCCTGCCCAGCTCCGCACGCGAACTGATCTGGAGCTTGCGGTAGATCTTGGTCAGGTTGTGCTCCACCGTCTTGGCGCTGATGAACATCGCTGCGGCGATGTCCTTGTTGGTCGCCCCTGACGCCGCCATCTCGGCGACCCGCTGCTCGGACGGCGTCAATTGGCTCAGATCCTCCGACGGCGCCACCACGGTACGCGCCAGCTCGGCCTCGGCGCGGCGCGCCCACAACGGTGTGCCCAGCCGCTCGAACACCTCGCGCGCCTCGGCCAGATTGGTTGCCGCCGTGTTCTTCTGGCGTAGCCTGCGCTGCAGCTGACCCAGGATCAGCTGCGTCCTGGCCCGCTCGAACGGCATCGGCAACGACTCGTGCTCGGCCAACGCGCGGTGTGCGGTCTCCTCGGCGGCGGTCACATCGCCACGCGCCGCCAGCAGCATCGCCCGGCACCGCGCCCCGACCGACTTCATCCAGGCACGGTCGTGCCGCGCCCCGTTCTGTTCCAGCGCGCGGGTGAGCGTCTCGGCATCGTCGAGCCGGCCCACTCCCACCATCGCCTCGATCACGTCGGGCAAATGCCAGGCATACATCTGCTCGGTGCAGGGCATCTGGTCCGCCAGGAAAGCCGGATCCAGCGCGTCGAGCGCCTCCCGGTGGTTTCCCAGCGACTCCTCGAGAAAGCACAGCGTCATGCCCGGCCAGTCGGCGATGTGCGACGAGCTGCGATTCCGCATCGCGGTCAGCACCCAGCGGGCGTCGGCGCGGGCAGCGTCCTCACGGCCGGCGTAGGCGGCCACCGCAGCGCGCACCGTCATCGGGATGATCAGCACATCGTCGCCGCCGAGCTGCTCGGCCCGCTCCACCGCCTCCGCCGCCTCGACGGCGGCCTCAGCGACCTGCCCACGCCAGATGTGGTTGATCGCCAGAAACCCTGCGATGGCCATCATGTCGCTCTCGGCGCCGCGCTCGATGCAGACGCTGCGGACCGCGGTCAACTCGTCATGCGCCTGCTCGAGCCGGCCGGTCCACGACAGCGCCAAGGCGTGGACGAAGGGCGCCCGGAAGATGATCGGCACATCCAGCGCGCTGTCATAGGACTGCATCGCCCGGTCCAATGAGTCCTCGTCCAAGCCGCGGCCGCACTGGAAGTTCACATGCACCGACCAGGCCAACGCGGCGCTGGTGATCGCCGGCACCCCGAGCTCCTCGGCCAGCTTGACCGCATCGCGGACGTGCCGGCGCGCATCGTCGAGCTCGCCGATGCTGTTCAACGCGAAGGACAGTCGCAGCAGCACCTGCACCATGAGCGCCGGGATCCCCGCGGCGTCGTCGAGCGCGCTGCGCAGCAGTTCGACTGCCTCGGCGTGTTCGTTCTCGTACATCCGCACGGTGGCCAGCAGGCTCGTCGCCATGGCGCGCAGCATGCCCGGTTCCATCGTCGCGGCGTCGTCGAGCAGCGCCCCGGCCCTGGCGGTGTTGCCGGCCAGGAAGTGGTTCTCCGCCGACTTCATTCGGCGCAGCACCGTGTCTCCGCCGAGCCCCAGAGCCAGGTCGACGAGCTCAGCGGCCGCCGCCGGCGCTCCGCGCGACCGTGCGGAGTCCGCAGCCTGGTCGAGCGCCGTGAGGATCTCCTCGTCGCCGTGCGCCGACGCCAGCGCCAGATGACGGGCTCTGAGCTCGGGCTGGGTTTCCAGCGCGGCCAGCGTGCGGTGCATCGCGCGGCGCGCCGGCGGGCCTGCGTCGCTGTAGACACCGCTGGCCAACAGCGGGTGGGTGAACCGCACCCGGTGACCGTCGAGGCTGAGAATGCCGGCCGCCTCGGCGCGCTCCACGCGGCGCGCCAGCTCGTCGGCATCGACGTCATTGGCCTTCGCGAGCAACTCGATCGTCGGCTCGGCGACGCAGGCCACGCTCAGCAACAGCGCGCGCTCGGCGTCATCGAGCGCCGCAATGCGCCGCCGGACCAGATCGGTGAGCGTGGCGGGGAGCGGCTGCTCGGGGCCGGCCTGGTCGTCCCGCAACGCACGCGCGAGTTCCAGGGCGAAAAACGGGTTGCCGCCGGAGGTTTCGGCGATCCGCAACACCGTCGGTCGGGAGAACGTGCGGCCCAGGCGATCGGAGATCACCGCGTGCAACTCCCGGGTGTCCATCGGCTGCACCGCCACCCGGCCCAGCCGGTCGGGCCGGTCGAGCTGCAGCCACCGTGCCACCTGGCTGTCCCCGGCGGTGCACCGCTCGGTCATCAACACACCGAAAGCGCCGTTGAGCCGGCGCGCCGCGAACTCGACGGCGGTGCGGCTGGAGCTGTCCAGCCACTGCGCGTCGTCGATCGCCAGCAGCACCGGGGTCCGGTCGTCGGACCGGTGCATCTGATCGAGAACCGAGACGAACGCTGCGGCCACCACCCGCTGGTCGGTCGGGGGGCCTTCGGCGCCTGCGCGCAGCAGCACCCGGTCCAAGGCCAGGCGCTGCAGCGCCGGCAGGTTCGCAAAGTGCTCGGCGTCCACCTCGCTGAGCAGATCGGCCAGCGCGGCGAACGCCATCACCGTTTCGGCCTGGCCGACCCGCGCGGTCAACACGCGGAAGCCGCGGGCGCGCGCCTGGCGCAGCAGCGACAGCCACAGGGTGGTCTTTCCGATGCCGGCCTCGCCCTCGATCACCAGCGCGGTGGGCCCGTCCGTCACCGCATCCAGGAATCCAGCAACCTGGGGATCCTCGACCGGACGCAGGCTAGCGGTGGGCACGGCACTCATCATCGCAGCCGGCAAAGACCCTTGCATTCAATCGGACATTCTGGGGTCGCAGCCCGCCGATCCGCTCAGCGCAGCGAGACGACAACCTTGCCCCTCGCTGTCCGGTCCTCCAGCGAGGCGATCGCCGCGGCGGCATCCTCGAGCGGGAACACCACCGGTTCCGGGGCGCCGACCCGACCGGACGCGAGCAGCGGAAGCAGTTCTGCCCACTGCTGCTGCAGGTAGCCGGGATGGCGCATCGTCCACGCGCCCCACCCGACGCCGACCACGTCGACGTTGTTCAACAGCAGCCGGTTCACCTTCACGGTCGGGATGTCGCCGCCGGTGAACCCGACCACCAGGAGGCGTCCACCCGGCGACAGCGAACGCAGCGAGTCGGTGAAACGATCACCGCCCACCGGGTCGACCACGATGTCCACCCCGCGGCCCTCGGTCAACTCCTTGACCGCGTCCTTGAACCCGTCGGCCAGCACGACGTCGGAGGCGCCGGCCGCCCGGGCGACATCCGCCTTCTCCTCGCTGCTGACCACCGCAATGGTGCGGGCGGCGCCGAATGCCGGCGCCAGCCGTAACGTCGACGTGCCGATCCCACCCGCGGCGCCGTGTACGAGCACCGTGTCGCCGTTGCTCAATCGGCCGCGGGTCCGAAGCGCGAAGTGCACCGTGAGGTCGTTGAACAGGACGCCGGCGCCGGCTTCGAACGACACCGAGTCCGGCAGCCTGAACAAGCGCTCCGGCGGCAGGGTCACGACTTCGGCCATCGCGCCGCACAGCATCGTCAGCCCCGCGACCCGATCGCCGGGGCGGACGTGGGCCTCTTCGGGGGCGCTGCGTACCACCCCGGCGATCTCGGCACCAGGGATGTAGGGCATCTCGGGCTTGTACTGGTAGAGCCCGCGGGACTGCAGGGCGTCGGGGTAGGCCACCCCGGCGGCGTGCACGTCGACGACGACCAGATCGTCACCGCCGGCGGGTTCGTCGATCTCGACGACGTGGGCGGCCTGCGGTCCGTCGAGCCGGGCTATCTGTATCGCACGCATCCGACCATTTAACGCCCCCGTGGCTCACCGTCGGCGACGGTGTCCGCCGGTACAGTCTGGTCCACCGACGCCGTCGGTTGGTCCACCGACGCCGGCCGGCGTGGTTCGATCTCGCCACCGGCGTGGTTCGATCTCGCCACCGGCGTGGGGCACGGCAACGTTGCTGGAACCGAGGAGCATGCGCATGGCACGAGGCGGCACCAGGGTGCGCGGCGGTGGTTACGCCGCCGACGGGCTTCCCCCCGGACGGTTCGTCGACGTGCGATCGGTCGACGGCGTGCGGCTGCACACCGAGGTCTTCGGCCCCGAGGACGGCTATCCGGTCGTGTTGGCCCACGGCATCACCTGCGCCCTGCGGGTGTGGGCGCACCAGATCTCCGAGCTGGCCCGGCACCATCGGGTCATCGCCTTCGACCATCGCGGTCACGGACGCAGCGGGGTGCCGCCGCGGCGTGGCGGCTACAGCCTCGACCACCTCGCCAGCGACCTCGACGCGGTGCTGGCCGCCACGCTGCAGCCCGGCGAGCGCGCGGTGGTGGCCGGGCACTCGATGGGCGGCATCGCCATCACCTCCTGGGCCGAGCGTCATCCGGACCGCGTGTCCGAGCGCGCCGACGCCGTCGCGCTGATCAACACCACGACCGGCGACCTGCTACGCAACATCAACCTCCTGCCGGTGCCCGCGCAGTTCTCCGAGGCCCGGGTGCGCGCGGCCGGCACCCTGCTCAAAGCGTTCGGCGGGGCGCCGCTGGTCCGTGCGGCCGACCGGCCCAGCCGCCGTTTCGTGTCCTCGATCGCCGTCGGCCGCGACGCCGACCCGGCGGTCACGGATCTCGTCTACCAGTTGTTCAACGCCACCCCGGCGGCCGGGCGCGGCGGCTGGGCCCGGGTGCTGGTCGACCATCTCGGACCGCGGCACATCGGCCTGAAGAACCTGACGGTGCCGACGCTGGTGATCGGCAGCAGCCAAGATCGCCTGTTGCCGATGGTGTCGTCCAGGCGGATCGCCGCGACCGCACCGAACCTGGCGCGTTTCGTCGAACTCGACGGCGGCCACTGCGCGATCCTGGAACGTCCCGCCGACGTCAACGCGCAACTGCAGTGGCTGATCGACTCTGTCCGTCAGGAAGGCCGCGCGAGCTCCTGATGCGCCTCGGCGGCGGCGCGCAGACCTGAACGCACCGCCCCGTCGAGGAACCCCGTCCAGACGTCCGCGGTCTCGGTGCCGGCCCAGAAGATGCCGCCGCAGGCGCGTCGCAACCACCGGCCGTGCGCCGTCCACGCCCCCGGCGGGACCGCTGCGGTCGGCCCGCCCGGCGCGAAGTCCTCGGCGCTCCAGCAGTGATCGAGATAGTCGACCGGCCGGGTCGCGGGCGGGCCGAACAGCGACGCGAAACCCGCGAGCGCGACCTCACGCCGATCCGCCGGCGGCAACGGGTCGAAGCTGCGCGCGTCGGTGAACCCCAGCAGGATGCCCGGCCCCGCATCGCCGTCGCCGCTGACGTCGGGGCTGACGTCGAAGGTGATGAAGACGGGCCCCTCGTCGGAGAGCGCCTCACCCGAGTAACCGTCGGCCCGCCAGAACGGGCTCTCGTACGCGGCGTAGGCCTTGCTCAGGTTGCCCTGCGGCCAGCTCCGGATCAGCGCGGCCTGCTCGGGTGGCAGCGGCGGGTCGAACTCGATGCCGCCGCGATGCGCGGGCGGGACGGCGACGACGACAGCGCGGGCGGTGACCTCGCCGCCCCGGCAGCTGACGGTCAGCGTCGTGTCAGGGTTACGCGCGATACGGCCGACCGGCGCGTCGAGCCTCACCCGCTCGCCGAGCGCATCGGCCATCCTGATGGCGATCTGCTGAGTGCCGCCCGGATACCGGTCCTGCTGGGCTCCGCCCTCGACGTCGAGCATCCTGTTCAGTCCACCCGCGGCCTTGACGTAGCGCACCGCGTGCAACATCGACACCGCGTCGGGTTCGGCGCCCCAGGTCACCCGCGACATGATCGCCATCAGGTCACGCGTGGACGCGCCCGCGTGCACCGAGCGCAGCCACTGCTCCAGCGACACCCGGTCCAGTTCCTCGGCGACGGGGGACGCCCACGGCTCGGCGACACTCACCCTGCGGCTGATGCGATCGAATCTCCACTGGATGCGTGAGACGTCGAGCAACTCGAGGATGGACAGCCGAGGGATCGTGCTGCGATAGGAACGCACCTTGCCGCGCCAACGGATCAGGTTCTTGCCACGTCCGTAGGTGGGCACCGAGTCACAGCCCAGCTCGGCGGCCAGAGCCAGCACGGCGTCCTGCGTGGGCCCGACGAATGTCGCACCCAGGTCGACCGGGGCGCCGGCCAGCATCGCGGTGAAGGAGCGGCCCCCGACCCGGTCACGGCCCTCCAGCACGAGCACGTCGTGTCCCAGCCGGCTCAGCTCCCGCGCGGCGGACAGCCCGGCGAACCCCGCCCCGACGACGACGACATCCACGACCTCACCCGCGCCTGCATCCACGTCCCCATCCTCGCGTATTCGATGCGGCCGTCGGGGCAGAGCGTCGAACTCTCGTCCGATTCATTGAGCCGGATTGTCGACGCGTGCGGTCCCGGACCCATATCGTGGTACGTGGCGGGACCAAAGGAGGTTGCGGGTGCATCAGGTCAGTCCGGCGGCAGACGACTTCTCCGACGTCTTGATCATCGGAGCGGGCATCTCCGGGATCGGTGCGGCGTACCGGATCCAGGAGCGCAACCCACAGCTGAGTTACACCATCCTGGAGCGACGGTCGGCCATCGGGGGCACCTGGGACCTGCACCGCTATCCCGGTATCCGCTCCGACAGCGACATCTTCACGCTGTCGTTCCCGTGGGAGCCGTGGACCCGGCCGGAGAACGTCGCCGACGGCGAGGACATCCGCACCTATCTGGTCGACGCCGCGCACAAGCACGACATCGACCGTCACATCCAGTTCGACACCCGGGTGCTCTCGGCGGACTGGGACTCGTCGACCGACATGTGGACGGTGCAGACCACCCATGACGGTGCCGCCCGCACCTACCGGGCGCGGTTCCTGTTCTTCGGCACCGGCTACTACGACTACGACGAGCCCTATCGACCGGACTTCGCCGGCATCGAGAACTTCGCCGGGCCGGTGGTGCATCCCCAGCTGTGGCCCGAGTCGTTGGATTACACCGGCAAACGGGTCGTGGTGATCGGCAGCGGCGCGACCGCGATCAGCATGATCCCCGCGGTGGCGCGCAAAGCCGGCCATGTCACGATGCTGCAGCGCTCACCGACCTATCTGCTGTCGGGCCAACGCATCAACCCCGTGGTCAACCTCCTGCGCAAGGTGCCCCCGCGCAGACTCGGTTACCGGCTGGCCTGGTTGTACAACGTGCTGTTCATCGTGGCCGTCTACGGCATCGCGCGCAAAGCTCCGGGATTCAGCCGGAAGGCGATCCGCGCTGTGGCCAAGCACTACCTGCCCGAGAACTATCCCGTGGACACGCATTTCAAGCCGACCTACGATCCGTGGGACCAGCGGCTGTGCCTGATCCTGTCCGGTGATTTCTACGATGCGATCGCCGAAGGGCGAGCCGAGGTGGTGACCGACGAGATCGACCACATCGACGAGTCCGGCGTGGTGTGCAAGTCCGGCACACGGATCGACGCCGACGTGCTCGTCACCGCCACCGGGCTACGGCTGCAGGCACTCGGCGGTGTCGCGCTCAGTGTCGACGGGGCGGAGGTCCAGCCCGCTGACCGGTTCGTCTACAAAGAGCATCTGCTCGAAGACGTTCCCAATCTCGCCTGGTGCGTCGGCTACATCAACGCCTCGTGGACGCTGCGGGCCGACCTGACCGCTCGGGCGGTGGCGAAACTGTTGGCCTACATGGACTCCCACGGTTACACACACGCCTATCCGCACCTCGGTCGCACGCCGATGGAGGAGAAACCGGCGTGGGACATCAACGCCGGCTATGTGCGCCGTGCCGTGCACGTACTGCCCAAGTCGGGCACCCACCGGCCCTGGAATGTGCGGCACAACTACGTCCTCGACGCGATCGACCACCGCCTGGACCGGGTCGAGGAATCGATGGTGTTCGGCCGGGCCGCGGTGCGGGCGGTCAAGACAGCGTAAGGAGTAGGCCATGGCCGGCAGCGACGCCACCGGCAGCGACGGCGGCCTCGACACCGACCGCCTCGACGCTGACCGACGTCACGCAGAACATGTCGACGTCATCATCATCGGTGCCGGAATCTCCGGAATCGACGCCGCGTACCGCATCCGGGAGAAGAACCCGGACCTGACCTACCTCATCCTGGAGCGGCGCGAACGGCTCGGCGGGACCTGGGATCTGTTTCAGTATCCCGGAATCCGTTCCGACAGTGACATCTTCACCTTGTCGTTTCCGTGGGAGCCCTGGAAACGCGAGGAGATGATCGCCGACGGCGGACACATCTGGCAGTACCTGGCAGACACGGCGCACAAGCACGGCATCGACGACCACATCCGGTTCAACACCCTTGTCCAGTCGGCGGATTGGGACTGGACCACGCACACCTGGACCCTTCGCGCCGACCGGGGCGGGACGGCGGCGGTGTACACGACCGGCTTCGTGGTGTTCGCGAGCGGATATTACGACTACGACGAACCGTACGTGCCGAGCTTCACCGGAATCGAGGACTTCGCCGGCGAGGTCATCCATCCGCAACACTGGCCGCGCGGGCTCGACTACACCGGCAAGCGCGTGGTGGTCATCGGCAGCGGCGCCACCGCCGTCAGCATGATCCCGGCGCTCACCGAACGCGCCGCACACGTGACGATGCTGCAGCGCACCCCCTCGTACATGTTCTCGGTCAGCCGAGTGGTCCCGCCGATCAACGCGATCCGGCGGATGTTGCCGGCGAGGGCGGGGGCTTGGGTGGCCCGGTGGATACTGGCCCTGTTCGGCTCGTTGATCTGGCTCGTCTCACGCACCGCACCGGGCCTGAGTAAGCGGCTGCTGCGTCGCACCGCGTCTCGGTCACTTCCCCCCGGGTACGCCGTCGACACGCACTTCAATCCGCCCTACAACCCCTGGGACCAGCGGCTGTGTTTCATCCTGGACTCCGATCTGTACAAGGCGGTGGCCGCCGGGGACGTCGAGATGATCACCGATCACATCGACCACTTCGATCGTGACGGCATCGTGCTCGCGTCCGGGCGCCGGGTCGACGCCGACGTCGTCGTCACCGCGACCGGCCTGCAGTTGCAGGCGCTGGGCGGGGTGGCGGTCAGCGTCGACGGTGAGAAGGTCGCGCCCAACGAGCGGTTCATCTACCGGAGGCACATGCTCGAGGACGTCCCGAACGCGGCGTGGTCGCTGGGCTACACCAACGCCTCGTGGACGTTGGGCGCCGACCTGACCGCGCGGTCGGTGGCAGACCTGTTGGCCTACATGCGGTCCCGCGGCTACACCTACGCCTATCCGCATCTGGGGGACGCCCACATGCCGGAGCAGCCGGCATTCAACCTGCAGGCCGGTTACGTGCTGCGCGGCGCCGACGCGTTACCGAAATCGGGCACCCGCAGGCCGTGGATGCTGACGCACAGCTATCTGCGGGACGTGCTGAACCACCGGCTCGGCGACTCCGACCGGTCGTTGGTGTTCGGGCGTGCCGGCACACCGCAGTCCAGGAGCGCGTGACCCGGCTCGAAGGTCACGGCGCGACGGACAACCAGTCGGCGAAGCCTGACGGGTCGTGGCGGCCCAGGGCGCCGTGCTCGAACAGTCCCCACCCTTCACGCTCGACACCGTCGGCGTCGCGGCACACCGCCCGGCCGACGTGATCGATGACCCCGAAACCCGCCCGCCCGATGACGGCGGGATCGGTCATGTCGTAGGTGAGGCGTTCGGTGAACGCCGCTCCCTTCCACATCCCGTGCAGCCAGTCGGAGTCGCCGCCGTATCCACCACCGACATGGATCGGCACGGCGAGCTTCGACTCGACGTCGAAGTGCACCGGGCTGCCGTCGGATGCGGTGGCGTCGATGGACGCACCGGTGGGGATGCGGGTGCCCGAGCGGTAGCTGACGGTCACTCTCGGCCAGCCCAGCTGTTCGACGCGGCCGTCCTTCCAGATGCGGGTGCAGTCGTTGAGCGAGCGGAACCCGTGCGGATCCTCCTGGATGATCAGCACGATGCCGAAGTCGTCGAACGCCATCGGTACGTAGAGCCACCACATGCCTTCGAACGGCGGATCGTCGGGCCGGCCGGCGGGCTCGGCCTCGCCGACCGGGCGGATGCCCCACGACCGGTCGCGGGTGCCGATCCAGCGGGTCGGGTCGACCTCGATCTCCTGGCCGTCGATCAGCAGTCGGCCGCTCCAGGTGCCGGCCTGGGCGAACCGCTGGGCGTCGAGCGTGATGCGGTTGCCGCGCCGCATGATGTGCGGCTGCTCCTGTACCGCGTCGAACAGGCCCTCCCAGGTCAGGTCCGCGGCGATGCCGTCGGTCTCGTCGAGCACGATGCGGAGCTTGCGCAGCGGCTCGATGACCTCGACGCGGTAGGCGCCCACGTGCTGGTTGAGTCGGTCCTGGTCGATCGCGTCGGACAGGTGTACTGCGGTCTGGGTGTCGCCGCCTCCGCCGTATTTGCCGCTGTCGCGGCGTGAGACCAACAGGAACGCGTCCTTGACCCCGAGGTTGGGGTAGTACCCGATGCCGGTGATGACGAAGATGTCGCCGCTGCGGTCGTGGGCGTTGAAGTAGGAGCGGTCGTAGAAGTTGCGGTCCGAGGATCCCGGCCACGCGATGGGCTGGGGGAGTTGGTGGACCGGGTATTCGTCCATGGGTCCGAGCATCAGCCGGCCTCCCCGATCATGCGCTTGAGCAACGGCGCGTGGTAGAACAGCGTCTCGATGTCGTCCGGTTTCTCGATCTCCCCGAAGTGCACCCGGCGCGCTCCGGTGCGCATGAAGACGCAGGCCCACACCACCCCGGAATAGACGTAGAACCAGTCCAGGTCGCCGACGTCGACACCGGTCAACTCCCGGTATGTGGCCCGGACATCGTCCTCACGCAGGAAGTCCGGCATGCCCGGCAGTCCCGCGAGGCCGGTGAGTTCCTGAAAGACCATGTGCGCGTAGCTGATCCAGGCCAGATCGAACTCGCGCGGGCCCACGGTGGCCATTTCCCAGTCGAGCACCGCGACCGGGCTGAAGTCGCGGTACATCACATTGCCGATCCGGGAATCGCCCCAGACCAGCACGGGTTCCTGCGCCGCCACGTCGGCCGGGAAATGCTCCTCCAGCCAGTCCAGCGCGCGCTCCACGAGGGGTGAGCGGCCGATGTCCGGGACGCTGAACGCATACCAGTTCTTCAGCCACCCGAAGTGGCGGTGCAACGCCGTCTCGCCCGGCGGGTCGACGTCCTGGAGGAAGCCGAACACCTGACGGGCGTTGGGGATCGAATGCAAGGCCGCCAGGATCTCGACAGTGTTGTCCTGGAGCCGGCGTTGCTGCTCGGGGCTGGCGTCGTAGAGCCAGTTGTCTCCGAATGTGTAGGGCATGACGTCCGGGGGGACCTCCCCGTCGATGCGGTCCATCAGGAAGAACGGCCGTCCCAGGACCGTGCCGGTGTCTTCGAGCCAGCGCACCGGCGGCACCGCGACGTCGGTCAACTCACCGACCAGGCGCATCACTTCGTGCTGATGGTCGAGGCGGTAGTGGTCGAAAACCGGCACGTCGGCCTCGGTGGGCGCGACGCGGGCAACCCAGCGCTGCTCCACCGGTCGTCCGCCGTGCGTCCAGCGCCCCGACAGTAAGATGGTCTCCGAGGACATGCCGTTGGAATCCACGCCGCTTTCCACGGTGATCTCGGGTGTGGTGTTCGGTAGTACAGTGGATAACCACTGCGAAAGAGCCGCAGGGACATTCGTCAGGTCACGACTGGACCGCTGGAGCCGTTCGACGTCCTCAACGGCTGGATCACTGGGCACAGACTGGTCCTTCCGCCACAGTTACGATACCGGGGGTAGCGATATGAAAGCAGACCCGTTGTCGGCTGGCAAGCCCCCGGGTGCAGGCCGTCCCCGCGACCCTCGTATCGACGCTGCCATATTGCGCGCCACCGCGGATCTACTTGTCGAAATCGGCTATTCCAACGTCACCATGGCCGCCGTCGCCGATCGGGCCGGAACCACCAAGACCGCGCTGTATCGCCGGTGGTCGAGCAAAGCGGAATTGGTGCACGAGGCGGCGTTCCCGGTGACTCCGTCGGCGATGCAGGCCCCGCCCGGTGACATCGCCGCCGACCTGCGCGCGATGATCGAGGCCGCCCGCGACGTGTTCACCAGCCCGGTCGTGCGGGCGGCGCTGCCCGGGCTCATCACCGACATGACCGCTGACGCGGCGCTCAGCGGGAGGGTCAGCGCCCGCTTCACCGAACTGTTCGCCGCGGTGCGGGATAGGCTCCGCGATGCCGTCGACCGCGGTGAGGTCCGCGCCGAGATCGACCCCGACCGGCTCGTCGACCTGATCGGCGGCGCCACGCTGCTGACGGTGATCCAGTCGCCGGACACCCTGCCCTCCGCGCGGTGGGTCGACGACGTCACCTCGATCCTGCTGCACGGGGTGCTCGCCGGACCCACGACGTAACCGATTTGTCGCCGTCCCCCGAAGACCGGGGCGCCCCCGGCTGTCGTTTGGGTTCACCCGGTCACAACAGCCACTGAGCCAGTGGGTGGACCAGGTAACGCAGCGAGAACGCTTCGTACACCGCGCCGATGATCAGCAGAACCGCCGCGAGCACAGCAAGCCGGCCGAGTTGTCGCAGCCCGTAGAGGTAACCGCCGCGTCGGTTGTCCGCACCGGCGGTGGCGGGCCGGATCCAGTGCCTGCCGAGCAGGTACACACCCAGCAGCAGCACGAGGTACGCCTGGAACTCGATGACCAGTGTCAGGGAGTGGGGGATGAGTGCGACCCATCCCAGGTCGTTGGCCGGAACCAGCGTGATCCCCGTGGTGAAGGCCCAGTAGGCGAACAGTGCGAGCCCGGCAAACGGCACGACCAGGGACGGCAGAACGATGGTCAACACGCTCATCCTGATGACGTTCACGCCCAGAATGGTCACGGCGAACAGCCAGGGACGGTCGATCAGCGACTGCACCAGATCCGTGGTGCCGTTGTCGTCGAGGCGGGTCGCCTGCGCTCGGCTGAGGTGCGGGAAGGTCAGGCCGACGATGAAGCCGGCCAGGAACAATCCGTACACGGCCACATTCAGAGCCAGGTAAGCCCGGAAGTTGTCCGCCACGATGGCGACACCCGGCCACCGCAGGAGCCGACTGGTGACCTGCTGGTCAGATGTCATCGCTTGCCTTTCGATTTCCGTGGTCGGGTCCCGCGCGGCGTCGCCGTTCATCGCCCAGCCGCACGAGGATACGATCACTAGTACGCTGTGTTAGACCGACACTAACACAGTGTGTTAGTGAAGCCTTGTCGGTCGGTGACAGCAAAGGAATCGCCCTTGCACACGCGGGAGAAGATCCTCAAAGCGGCGGCAGAGATGATCGCCGAAGACGTCACGACGACACTCAGTGTCCGAGCGGTGGCGGCGCGGGCCGGCGTGAGTACGGGCTCGTTGCGGTTTCACTTCCCGACCCAGCGAGCGCTGCAGGACGAGTTGCTGACGCGGATCTACGAGCACTTCATCCCCGACGACCCGATCCGGGATCCGTCCCGCCCCGCGCGTGACCGGTTGGTGGAGTGCCTGCGCCAGGTGCTCGCTCCCGCCGGGGTCGGGATGGAGGCGCGACAAGCCTGGGCGACCATGTATCAGAACTTCATTGCAGCGGAGCCGACCGAGAAGGTCCGCGCGGCGTATCAAGCCTTCGATCGCACGTCGGCACGACGCGTCGCATACTGGTTGAGCGTGCTCGCCGACGAAGGGGTGCTTCGCACCGGGGACCGCACCCTGCAGGCGCGATTCCTGCTCACCGTTCTCAACGGCCTGGCTCTGGAGCGTGCACTACCCAGCGGCGACTCGGTCTTGCACACCGAAACCGAGACGCTCTACACCGCCGTGGACGCCGTGCTCGAGCCGGGCGCACCGTGACCGTGCATGCCGGCAAGCAGGTGTCAGCCGGGGTTCATCTGCTCCTTGTTGCGCTGTGTCACCGCGCGGAACGTTGCGTCGAGAGCGTCGAAGTCGCGGTGCTGGGCGACCGCGATCGCCGCTTCGGCCGCCAGCGCGGGGTCGGTCACCGCTGCTGAGCCGGTGGTGTAGATCTGCTTGAGGCTGCGCATCGTCGAACGGGGGACGTCGGCGATCTGGGTGGCCAGCTCGACAGCGCGGTGCAGCAGCGTTTCATGGGCGACCACCTCGGTGACCAGTCCGATCCGTTCGGCCCGCACGGCATCGACGACCTCGCCGGTCATCGACAACCGCCGTGCCATCGCAGCGCCCACCAGCTGCGGCAGCCGCGCGGTCATCCCGCCACCGGGCAGGATGCCGACCCGGGCGTGGGTGTCGGCGAACACGGCGCGCTCGGAAGCGATGAGAAAGTCGCAACCCAGGGCGATCTCGAGTCCGCCGGTGAAGGTGGCCCCGTTGATGGCGCCCACGATCGGGGTGTGCATCGCCGCCACCGCCGCGATGGAACTGTGTGACTGGAATTCCTCGAAATAGCGCAAGCCGTCGCGCGCGGCCTCCTTCAGGTCGACACCGGCGCAGAACGCCGGGTCGGTCCCGGTCAGCACTACCGCGGACACCGCTTCGTCGGCGTCGGCGTCGGTCAGCGTGGCGTAGAGGGCGCGGTTCAGAGCGCCGCTGAGCGCGTTGCGGGCCGCGGGGCGGTTAAGGGTGATGACCCGCACGGGGCCACGGTCCGCGGTGCGGATGGTTTGGCCTGTGTCCGCGGTGCGGATGGTTTGGCCTGTGTCCGCGGTGCGGACGGTTTGGCCTGGGTCCGCGGTGCGGACGGGTTGGTGCTCGGTCACGTCGCAGTCGTATCAGAGGAAGCGGTCGGCGGCATTGGCCAGGTCGAGCAGCGGTTGGGGCAGCGCGCCGAGAAGGAAGGTGACGGCGGCCGTGACGGCGATGACGCCACTGGTCAACACGCTGGGTACCACGACCTCCGGCGCGTCGTCCGGACGCTCGGTGAAGAACATCAGCACGATGACGCGCACGTAGAAGTAAGCGGCGATCGCACTGGCGATCACGCCGACGACCACCAGTGCGATGGCCCCACTTTCACCCGCCGCCTTGAACACCGCGAACTTGCTGACGAAGCCGCTGGTCAACGGGATTCCGGCGAAGGCCAGCAAGAACAACGAGAACACGAGGCCCGCCGCGGGATAACGCCTTCCCAGCCCGGCCCACCGGGAGATGTCGGTGTCCTCCTCGCCCATGCGGTCGCGGACGAGACCGACCACCGCGAACGCGCCGACGGTGGAAAAGCCGTAGGCGAATAGATAGAACAGCGTCGCAGACAACCCGGCCGGGGTGCCTGCGACCACGCCGGTGAGGATGAACCCGGTGTGTGCGACTGCCGAATACGCCAGAATCCGTTTCACGTCGGCCTGGGTGACGGCGGTGATCGTGCCGACCAGCATCGTCAGGATCGCCACGGCCCACAACACCGGCTGCCAGTCGTCGCGCAGCTCCGGCAACGCCACGTAGAACACCCGCAGCAGTGCTCCGAACGCGGCGATCTTGGTGGCCGCCGCCATGAACGCGGTGATCGGGGTAGGCGCTCCCTGGTACACGTCGGGAATCCACGAATGAAACGGCACCGCACCGACTTTGAACAACACCCCGACCAACACCAGTCCGGCCCCGATGAGCGCCAGCGCGGGCTTTCCCGTACCCGACGTGACCGCATCGGCGATCCCGTCGAAGCGCAGAGTGCCCGCGTAGCCGTACAGCATCGCCGAGCCGTAGAGGAAGAATGCTGACGCAAACGCGCCCAGCAGGAAGTACTTCATCGCCGCTTCCTGTGACAGCAAGCGGCGGCGGCGGGCCAGACCGCAGAGCAGATACAACGGCAGCGACAACACCTCCAGCGCGACGAACATCGTCAGCAGGTCGTTGGCGGCGGGGAACAACAGCATTCCACCGACCGCGAACAGTGTCAGCGGGAACACCTCGGTCTGGATCAGTCCCGCCCGGGTGTCCTGCTTCTCGGCCACGCCGCCGGGGACCACCGAGGCTTGCGGCGTGAACGCATCCAAGCCGCCCGACTGCCCGTCGGCGGGATCGCAATCGCCAGAACGGATCCGGCGCTCGCCGATGAGCAGTATTCCGAGCACGCCGACCAGCAGAATGGTGCCCTGCAGCAGCAGGGCCGGCCGGTCGACGGCCACCGCGCCCAGCATCGCCGTAGCGCCGTTGCCGTCGCCGAGGTCGCCCGCCAGCACGACGACGGCGACCAACGCGGCGACGAGGGCCGCCAGGCTGACCCCGATCTGCACCTGGTAGCGAAGGCGGCGCGGCACGAACGCCTCGATCAGCACACCGAGCACCGCCGAACCCAGCACGATCAGCATCGGGGACAGCAGGCCGTACTCGATCGACGGCGTAGGGATGGTCATCTCGGGAACCCCTCTGCGATCGCAGGACTCGGGTCTCGCTGATCGATCGAGGTCAGCGTGTGAGACACCGCCGGATCGATCACGTCGAGCGCAGGCTTGGGATAGACCCCGAGCACCAGCAGCAACGCGATGAGCGGTGCGACCACGACGATCTCGCGAGGCACCAGATCGGGAAGCTTTGACTCACCGTCGGCGAGGTCACGGGGCAGGGGACCCGTCATCATCCGCTGGTACATCCACAGGATGTAGATCGCAGACAGCACCAGAGCGGTGGCGGCGAGCACACCGAACACGGGATAGCGGGTGAAGGTGCCGATGAGCACCAGGAACTCACTGATGAACGGCGCCAGCCCGGGCAGCGACAGCGTCGCCAACCCGGCCACCAGGAACGTGCCCGCCAGGACGGGCGCGACCTTCTGCACGCCGCCGTAGGCGCTGATGAGACGCGAACCGCGGCGCGACACCAGGAACCCCGCGATCAGGAACAGTGCGGCGGTCGAGATGCCGTGGTTGACCATGTACAGCGTCGAGCCGGCCTGTCCCTGGCTGGTCATCACGAAGATGCCCAGGATGATGAACCCGAAATGCGAGATCGAGGTGTACGCGATCAGGCGCATGACGTCGGTCTGGCCGATCGCGACCACAGCGCCGTAGATGATCCCGATCACCGACAGCGTGATGATCACCGGTGCGAACAGCGCGGCCGAGTCGCCGAACAGCGGTAGACAGTATCGGATCATGCCGAACGTGCCCACCTTGTCCATGATGGCCATCATCAGCACCGCGCTGGCCGGGGTGGCCTGCACCGCGGAGTCGGGCAACCACCGGTGCAACGGCCACAGCGGCGCTTTGATCGCGAACGCGAACATGAAGCCACCGAAGAGCAGATGCATCACCATGGGGTTCAGCGCGAAGTCGCCGTCGGCGATCGCGGCGACGATCGCGCGGAAATCGAACGTGCCGCCCTCGAACGCGTCGCTTCCCGCGGTCGCGACGTAGAGGCCGACCACGGCGGCGAGCATGATCAGCCCACCGAACAGGTTGTAGAGCAAGAACTTGACTGCCGCGGCGCTGCGCTGCGCACCACCGAACCCGCCGATCAGAAAGTACATCGGGATGAGCATCGCCTCGAAGAACACGTAGAACAGCAGAATGTCCAACGCCATCAACGAGATCAGGACCATGCCTTCCACGGCCAGCATCAGCGCGAAGTACACGTGCACCGACCGGCCGCCCCAGCTGATGTCGTCGCGGGTGTCGTTCCATCCGGCGACGATCAGGATCGGCATCAGCACGGCGGTGAGCACCACCAGGGCCAACGCGATCCCGTCGACACCGAGTTGGTAACCGGTGCCGAACGACGGTATCCAGCGGTGGGATTCGACGAACTGGAACTGCGCCCCCGCCGGGTCGAAGCCGACGGCCACGACCGCCGTGACGGCCAGCACCGCCAGCGAGACCCCCAACGCCACCCACTTGACCAGGTCCCGCTGTGCGGCGGGCAGAACCATCACCGCGACCGCGCCGACCATCGGGACGGCCCACAGCACAGTCAGCCAGGGAATCGAGCTCACCACAGGTTCACCGCCAGGATCGTCGCGACCACCAGCGTGGCGCCCACCAGCATCGACAACGCATACGATCGGGCAAAGCCGGTCTGCGTGTTCCGCAACCCTCGGGATATCCGCGACACCCCGCCCGCCAGGCCTCCGGCCACGCCGTCGACCACTTCGTCATCGATCTCGACCAGTTCCTCGGTGAAGACCCGACCCGGTCGCATCAACACTTTCTCGTTGAATGCGTCGCCGTAGAGATCCTGGCGCGCAGCGGCGGTCAGCGCCGAACCGGTGGGCGGCTGCTCGGCGACCGCTCGGGAGCCGTACATCCGGTAGGCGATCACGATGCCGACCGCGACGACCGACAACACGATCACGGTGACCACCCACACCGGCAGCACGTGGTGGACTTCATGAGCGCCCACCACCGGCTCCAGCCAGTGCTCGAGCGTGCCTCCGACGGCGAGCGCCGCGCCCGCAGTCACCGACCCGACCGCCAGCAGAATCATCGGCCAGGTCATCACCGACGGCGCCTCGTGCGGATGCGATGTCTCGGCCCAACGCTTCTCGCCGAAGAACGTCATCAGCATCACCCGTGTCATGTAGAAGGCCGTGATGCCGGCGCCGAGTATGGTCACCGCGCCCAGCACAACCCCCTTGACGCCGCCGGCGCCCAGCGCGGCCTCGATGATGCCGTCTTTGGAGAAGAAGCCGGCCAGCGGTGGGATGCCGATGATCGCCAGGTACCCCAGTCCGAACGTCACGAACGTGACCGGAAGCGCTGTGCGCAGCCCGCCGTAGCGCCGCATGTTCACCTCGTCGTCCATCGCATGCATCACCGACCCGGCGCCGAGGAACAGACCCGCTTTGAAGAACCCGTGGGTCAGCAGGTGCATGATCGCGACCGCGTAGCCGACCGGCCCGAGTCCGGCTGCGAGCACCATGTAGCCGATCTGGCTCATCGTCGATGCGGCCAGCGCCTTCTTGATGTCGTCCTTGGCGCAGCCGATCACCGCACCGAACAGCAACGTGACCGCGCCGACGACGACGACGGCGGTCTGCGCGTGCGGCGCGAGGTCGAACACCGGGCCCGACCGCACGATCAGGTAGACACCGGCGGTGACCATCGTCGCGGCGTGGATGAGCGCCGACACCGGCGTGGGACCTTCCATGGCGTCACCGAGCCACGACTGCAACGGCACCTGGGCGGACTTGCCGCAGGCCGCCAACAGCAGCATCAAGCCGATCAGCGTCAGCATGGACTCGCTCAACTGCGGTGCCGCGTCGAACACACCGGTGAACGACACCGACCCCACCGCGGAGAACATCAGCATCAACGCCACCGCCAACCCGATGTCACCGACCCGGTTGACGACGAACGCCTTCTTGGCCGCCGTCGCTGCCGACGGCTTGTGCGACCAGAACCCGATCAGCAGATAGGACGCCAGGCCCACGCCCTCCCAGCCCATGTACAGACCGAGGTAGTTGTCGGCGAGCACCAGCAGCAGCATGGCCGCGAGGAACAAGTTGAGATACCCGAAGAACTTCCTGCGCTCGGGATCCTCGGCCATGTAGCCGATGGAGTAGATGTGGATCAGAGACCCGACCCCGGTGATCAGCAACACGAAGCACATCGACAGCTGGTCCAGGTGCAGGCCGAAGTCCACCTGCAACTCTCCGACGGGAACCCACGAGAACAGCGTCTCCGTGATGCGGCGGTCCTCGGCGGGTCGGCTGACCATGTCGGCGAACAACACTGCGGCGCAGACGAACGAGGCCAGCGACGCGGCGGTTCCCACCCGATGGCCCCACGGGTTGCTCCGCCGGCCGGACAGCAACAACACCATCGCCCCGCCGAGGGGGAGCGCGATCAGCAGCCACACGGGTACGGTCATCGGCGCCTCAGTGTTTTTTCTTCTTCGCGCAAGCGCTCATCAGGTGCTCTCTTCTTCGCGCAAGCGCTCATCAGGTGCTCTCTTCTTCGCGCAAGCGCTCATCAGGGTTCTCTCTTCTTCGCGCAAGCGCTCATCAGTGCCTTCTCTTCTTCGCGCAAGCGCTCATCAGTGCCTTCTCTTCTTCGCGCAAGCGCTCATCAGTGCTTCAGCAGGTTCGCCGCGTCGACATTGGCAGAGCGGCGCGACCGGAAGATGGTCATGATGATGGCCAGCCCGATCACGACTTCACAGGCAGCGACCACCATGGTGAAGAAGGCCACCACTTGTCCGTCCAGCTGGCCGTGCATCCGCGAGAACGTGACGAAGGCGAGGTTGGCGGCGTTGAGCATCAACTCGACACACATGAACATGACGATGGCGTTGCGACGCAACAACACTCCGGCGGCGCCGATGGTGAACAGCAGCGCCGACAGATACAGGTAGTAGTCAGGACTCATCGATCACGCCCGCGCGAGTTGTCGTCCTGGCCCTCCGTGGGCACCCGCCGCACCTGCAGAGTCGCGCTGACCGACAACGAGGATGCCGAGCCGTCGGGCAGACGGGCCGGGACGTCGACCGCGTTGTGGCGGGCGTAGACACCCGGGTTGGGCAGCGTGGTCGGATACCCACCAGGGGCGAAACGCTCGATCGCCAGCTCGCGCTGGGTTTTACGTCGCTCGGTGCGTTCACGGTGGGCCAGCAGCATCGCGCCCAGCGTTGCGGTGATCAGCAGCGCGCCGGTCAGCTCGAACGCCCACAGGTATTGCGTGAAGATCAGCGCGGCCAGACCCTCGACGTTGCCGTTCTGGTTCGCGGCGTCCAGGCCCACGAAGCCCGCGACTGCGACGTTGCCGATACCGGCGATCAGCAGGACCCCGAAACCGATACCGATGCAGATCGCCGCGAGCCGCTGTCCACGAAGGGTTTCCACCAGCGACTCCGACGAATCCACCCCGATCAGCATGAGCACGAACAGGAACAGCATCATGACCGCTCCGGTGTAGACGACCACCTGAACCACCCCCAGAAACGGGGCATCCTGCGCAATGTAGATCACCGCGAGCGCAATCATCGTGGTGGCCAGCGAGATCGCCGAATACACCGCCTTGGGAGCGGCGACCACCCCGATCGCCCCTACCACGGCCACCAGGGCCAGCACCCAGAACAACACGGCTTCACCCATTGGTGCTCCTTACGTGCGCGGCGCCATTGTTGTCCGTTGCGTGCGCGACGCCATTGTTGTCCGTTACGTGCGTGACGCCATTGTTGTCCGTTACGTGCGCGGCGCCATTGCTGTCCCGTCGGTGTGCGGTGCTCTGACGGGTGATGTTGCCGAGGTAATAGTCCTCATCGGTGCTGCCCGGGGCCATCGGGTGCGGCGGTTGCTGCATCCCCGGCTCGAGCGGCGCCAACAACTTGTCCTTGCCGTAGATCAGGTCCGCGCGATTGTCATCGGCCATCTCGTAGTCGTTGGTCATCGTCAGCGCCCGGGTAGGGCAGGCCTCGATGCACAGGCCGCAGCCGATGCACCTCAAGTAGTTGATCTGATAGACGCGCCCGTAACGCTCGCCGGGGGAATACCGTTCGGCGTCGGTGTTGTCGGCGCCCTCGACGTAGATGGCGTCTGCCGGGCAGGCCCAGGCGCAGAGTTCGCAGCCGATGCACTTCTCCAGGCCGTCGGCGTAGCGGTTGAGTTGGTGCCGTCCGTGGTAGCGCCGGGCCACCCGGCCGGGCTTTTCCGGATACTCCTCGGTGATCGGCTTCTTGAACATCGACCCGAACGTGACGGCGAATCCTGCAAGCGCATCGAGGAATTTAGGCATGTGATTGCTCCTTGGTCGTGTGCGCCGCCGGCAGGGGAGGCACCGGGAAGGCGCCGGCCTGCGCCCCGGCGGCCGGGGTTGCGGGCGCCGGGGGCGGGCTCTCGGTCCGCGGGTTGCTGCGGATGTTGAGGAGCACCACCATGACGGCCAACCCGGCGACCCCCACCAGCGCGGTCACCCAGTCCCGCACGCCGGGCTCGACCAGCGTATGGATGACGGCGACGATCATGATCCAGCCCAGCGCCACCGGGATGAGCAATTTCCATCCCAGCACCATGAACTGGTCGTAACGCAGTCGGGGCAGCGTCGCACGCAGCCACATGAAGATGAACAGGAACAGCCATACCTTCGCGGTGAACCACAACAGCGGCCACCACCCGGCGTTCGCCCCTTCCCAGATGCTCAGCGGCCACGGCGCCCGCCATCCGCCGAGGAAGAGGGTGGTGGCCAGCGCCGATACGGTGGTCATGTTGACGTACTCGGCCAACATGAACATCGCGAACTTCAGCGACGAGTACTCGGTGTGGAACCCGCCGACCAGCTCACCTTCGGCTTCGGGCAGATCGAAAGGCGCACGGTTGGTCTCGCCGACCATCGACGTCAAATACACCACGAACGAGGGCAGCAGCAGGAAGACGAACCAGGTGCGATCCTGCGCCGCCACGATGCCCGAGGTGGACATCGTGCCCGAGTAGATGAACACCGTCGCGAAGGACAGCGCCATCGCGATCTCGTAGGAGACCACCTGAGCCGACGACCGCAGTCCGCCGAGCAGTGGATACACCGAGCCGGAGGCCCAGCCTGCCAGCACGATTCCGTACACCCCGATCGACGTCACCGCCAGGATGTAGAGCACCGCGACCGGCAGGTCGGTCAACTGCAAGGCGGTGCGGTGACCGAATATCGACACCTCACCGCCCAACGGGATCACCGCGAACGCCATGAACGCCGGGATCACCGAGATGACCGGCGCGGCAAGATAGATCCACTTGTCCACCCCGGCGGGTACGAGTCCCTCCTTCAGGGCAAGCTTGATCCCGTCGGCCAGCGACTGTAGCAACCCGTGCGGACCGACCCGGTTCGGCCCGAACCTCATCTGCATGCGGCCGAGTAGCTTGCGCTCGATCAAGATTGCCGACAACACCGTCAGCACCAGGAACGCGAACACACCGAGCGCCTTGGCAAGGATCAACCACCAGGGATCGTGACCGAACAAGGCCGGATCTGGATAGGTCGCCGCGTGTGGATAGGTCGCCGCGTTTGGATAAGTCATTGCGTCACCCGGCCGATCGCCACCGGTTGGCCGACGGTCACCCCGAGGGTGGCGTGAACGGCGCTGCCCGCGGAGTTCAGTGGCAGCCACACCACCCCATCGACCATGTCGGTGATCTCGACGGGAAGTGTCACCGCGCCACGTTCGGTGCTGACGGTCACCGGCTCACCGGCGGCGACGCCCACGTCACTGGCCGTCGCGGCGGACAGTCGTGCCACAGCCGGTCGGGCTGTGCCCGCGAGGTGCGGCTCACCGTCCTGCAGGCGACCGGCATCGAGCAGCATCCGCCATCCGGCCAACACCACCTGACCCGCACGCGGGCGAGCCGGTTCGGGGGAGATCTGCGGTGCCGCCACCCGCTGCCCGGACCACAGACCCAGGCGGGCCCGATCGGCGTCGGCGGCGTCGGCAGTGGGCAGTCCGAGGTCGACTCCGACCTCGTCGGCCAGGAAGTTCAGCACCCGCGAGTCGGGGATCGCGTTGGTGCGCAGTGCCGCCTCGAAGCGACGCCGGCGGCCCTCCCAGTTGAGGTACGAGCCGGTCTTCTCCACGGCCGGCGCGACGGGGAACACCACGTCGGCGCGCTGCGTGATGTCGCTTTCCCGGAGCTCCAGGCTGACGACGAACGGCGCGGCCTGGACCGCGGCCAGCGCTGCCGCGGGATCGGGTAGGTCGGCGAGTTCGACACCGCCGACCAACAGTGCCTGAAGTTCGCCGGCGCGGGCGGCGGCCAGAATGGCTTCGGTGTCGCGCCCCACGGTGTCGGGCAGACGGTCCACGCCCCACGCCGCTGCTGTGGCGGCGCGGGCTCGCTCATCGGCCACAGGTCGCCCCCCCGGCAACAGGTTCGGCAGCGCGCCGGCTTCCAGTGCGCCGCGCTCCCCGGCGCGGCGCGGGACCCAGGCCAGTCGCGCGCCGGTGGACTCAGCGAGCCGGCCGGCCGCCGACAGGGCGCCCGGCGACGTCGCGAGGCGTTCACCGACCAGGATGAGCGCTCCGGGCATCGAGAGCAGCTCGTCGCGCTCGAGCTCGGACAACGCGCCCGCCTCTTCGCCGGGACGTGCGCTGATCAAGGTTCCGGCCAGCTTCTCGAGAC
This sequence comes from Mycobacterium sp. PO1, assembly GCF_017312405.1. Lineage (GTDB taxonomy): Bacteria > Actinomycetota > Actinomycetes > Mycobacteriales > Mycobacteriaceae > Mycobacterium. Next base: position 24,416 of record NZ_BLTG01000096.1, on the reverse strand, counting down.
CCCGGGACGCGAACGGGGCGATCGACAAGACCCGGAGAGCATTGCGCCGCACGGCTTTCCGCAGCCGCAGGAACACGATCGGTGACTCCTCTTCCGGTTCGAACCCGGCGAGGAGCACGGCGGGGGCCTTCTCCACGTCGGAGTAGGTGACCGTCATCGGCGACCCGGCGACATGGTGGGCCAGGAACTCGGCCTCCTCGTGGCTGTGCGGTCGCGCTCGGAAGTCGATATCGTTGCTGTTCAGCACGATGCGGCTGAATTTGGCGTACGCGTAGGCGTCCTCGACGGTGGTTCTGCCGCCGACGAGCACGCCTGTTCGTCCCCGTGCCGACGCCAGACCTGCGGCAGCGACGCCGAGCGCCTCGGACCAGGAGGCGGCCCGCAGTTCGCCGCCGTCGCGCACCAGTGGAGTGGTGAGGCGATCGCCCACACCGGTGTAGGTGAACGCCCATCGGCCCTTGTCGCAGTTCCACTCCTCGTTGACCTCGGGGTCGTCGCCGGCCAGTCGGCGCAGCACCGCGCCGCGCCGGTGGTCGGTGCGCTGCGCACAGCCCGAGGAACAGTGTTCGCACACACTCGGGCTGGACACCAGGTCGAACGGCCGGGCCCGGAACCGGTAGGCGGTCCCGGTCAGTGCGCCCACCGGGCAGATCTGCACGGTGTTGCCCGAGAAGTACGACTGGAACGGCTCTCCGGGCGCGATACCGACCTGTTGCTGCGCGCCGCGCTCGAGCAGGTCGATGAAGCGGTCCCCGGCGATCTGGTCGGAGAAACGGGTGCATCGGGCGCACAGCACGCAGCGCTCGCGGTCCAGCAGCACCTGTGACGAGACCGCGATCGGCTTCGGGAACGTCCGTTTGACGTCCTCGAACCGGGTTTCCGCGCGGCCGTTGGACATCGCCTGATTCTGCAGCGGGCACTCACCGCCTTTGTCGCACACCGGACAGTCCAGGGGGTGGTTGATCAGCAGCAGCTCCATCACACCCTGCTGCGCCCGGTCGGCGGCCTCGGACGTGAACTGGGTGCGCACCACCATGTCGGGGGCGACGGTGGTGGTGCACGAGGCCAGCGGCTTTCGCTGGCCCTCGACGTCCACCAGACACTGACGGCAGGCGCCGACCGGCTCGAGCAGCGGATGATCGCAGAACCTCGGTATCTGCACTCCCATGAGTTCGGCGGCCCGGATCACCAACGTGCCCTTGGGCACGCTTACTTCGGTGCCGTCGATCGTCAACGTCACCATCTCGACCGGCGGTGCGTCGTGGCTGTGTTCGGCGAGCGTCATACCCCGACCCCTTCCGGCGCGGACAGCATGGAGGCGTGCGGGTCGAAGGGACAACCCCCGTCGAGGTGGGTCTCGTACTCGGCGCGAAAATACTTCAGCGACGAGATGATCGGGCTGGCCGCACCGTCTCCGAGCGCGCAGAAAGATTTGCCCAGGATGGCGTCGGAGATGTCGAGGAGCTTGTCCAGGTCGGCTTCGGTGCCGGCGCCTTCCTCGAGGCGCCGGTAGATCTGTGCCAACCAGAAGGTGCCTTCGCGGCACGGGGTGCACTTGCCACAGGACTCGTGTGCGTAGAACTGTGTCCAGCGGCGCACCGCGCGAACCACGCACGTGGTCTCGTCGAAGATCTGCAGCGCCTTGGTGCCCAGCATCGACCCAGCGCCGGCCATCCCCTCGTAATCCAGTGGTACGTCGAGATGTTCGTCGGTCAGCAGCGGTGTCGACGACCCGCCCGGGGTCCAGAACTTCAGCCGGTGTCCGGCACGCACACCGCCGGCGTAGTCGAGCAGTTCGCGCAGCGTGATACCCAGTGGCGCCTCGTACTGCCCGGGGTTGGTCACGTGCCCCGACAGCGAATAGAGCGTGAAACCGGGTGATTTGTCCGAGCCCATCGACCGGAACCAGTCGACACCGTGGAGCAGAATCGGCGGCACGCTGGCGATGGATTCGACATTGTTGACCACCGTCGGACAGGCGTACAGGCCGGCCACCGCGGGGAACGGCGGCCGTAGCCGAGGTTGCCCGCGGCGCCCTTCGAGCGAGTCCAGGAGCGCGGTCTCCTCACCGCAGATATAGGCCCCCGCACCGGCGTGCACGACGAGTTCCAGGTCGAACCCCGACCCGTGGATATCGGTGCCCAGGTGACCGGCGGCGTAGGCCTCGGCCACCGCCTCCTGCAGACGTCGCAGTACCGGTACCACCTCGCCGCGCAGATAGATGAACGCGTGGTGTGCCCGGATGGCATACGCCGCGATGATGGCGCCCTCGATGAGGAAGTGCGGGGTGGTCAACATCAGCGGGATGTCTTTGCAGGTGCCGGGTTCGGATTCGTCGGCGTTGATCACCAGGTAGTGCGGCTTGGCGGCGGCGTCCTCCTGGCCGGCGGCCTTCTGGTCGGTCCGCGGGCCGCGCACCTGCGGGATGAAGGACCACTTGGTGCCGGTGGGAAACCCTGCGCCGCCGCGGCCGCGCAGGCCCGCGTCTTTGACAGTGGTGATGACGTCGTCGGGACTCATCGCCATGGCGCGCTGCAGCGCCTGGTAGCCGCCGTGGCGCAGATAGGTCTGCAACGACCACGGCTCGGGGTCATCCCAGAACCGGCTCAGCACGGGCGTCAGGGGGGTGTGTGCAGTCACTGCGAGTCGGCCGCCTTCGGATCGGTCTCGGGCGTGGCCGGTCGGGCCGGCACGTCGGCGGACGGCGCCGGCGCCGGCTGATCCCGCACCGCTTCGGCGGCTTCGGCTTGATCACTTCCGGGGTCGCCGGACACGCTGTCGGTCGCCGGCCGGTCGGGCGGCGGTGCAGCCATCCCGCGTTCGTGAGCGCAGCGCAGGCCGGCCAGGGTGGCCGGGCCGGCGGGCGCCGCGGTGTCCGGACTCCCGGAGTGGGACAGGCCCGCAAGAGTTCTCGCGGTTTCGCGGAACGTGCACAGTGCTGGGCTGCGCGAGGGTGCGGGCGGGTGGCCCGAGCGCAGGGCGTCGACGAGGTCACGGGCGGACGACGGGGTCTGGTTGTCGAAGAACTCCCAGTTGACCATCACCACGGGTGCGTAGTCGCACGCCGCGTTGCACTCGACGTGCTCGAGGGTGACGACGCCGTCGTCGGTGGTCTCGCCTGGGCGGACGCCGAGGTGGTCGGTGAGCGTCTCCAGGATCGCGTCACCACCCATGATGGCGCACAACGTGTTGGTGCACACCCCGACCAGGTAGTCGCCGGTGGGGGTGCGCCGGTACATCGAGTAGAACGTCGCCACCGCGGTGACCTCGGCGTCGGTCAGCCCCAGTTCGGCGGCGCAGAAGGCGATTCCGGCCGGGGTCAGACAGCCGTCTTCGGCCTGCACCAGATGCAGCAACGGCAGCAGGGCCGAGCGTGGATGGGGGTAGCGGCCGATCACGGTCGCCGCATCTGCGCGTAGCCGAGTGGTCACCTCGTCCGGATAGCGGGCGGGGCCGTGGATCGGCGGGCCGGGCTCGTCAGGCTGCTGGCCGAGTTCGAGAAAGATAGTCATGGTTGTCTGTTCTTCATCGTTGGCTCCTCGCCCGAGGGCTCGTCGCGGCGCAAGCGCTCATCACCTGTCCACCCCGCCCATAACCGGGTCGATCGACGCCACCGCCGAAATCGCGTCGGCAACGAGTCCGCCCTCGCACATCGCCGCCACCGCCTGGAGATTGGTGAACGAGGGATCCCGGTAGTGCACCCGGTACGGTCGGGTGCCGCCATCGGAAACCATGTGGACACCGAGTTCCCCGCGCGGCGATTCCACCGCGACGTAGACCTGACCCGCCGGCACCCGTATTCCCTCGGTGACGATCTTGAAATGGTGGATCAGCCCCTCCATCGAGTGACCCATGATCTTGGCGATGTGCTCGGCGGAGTTGCCCAACCCGTCCGGTCCGAGTTTGAGGTCGGCGGGCCACGCGAGCTTCTTGTCGGTGATCATCACGGGTGCACCGCTGCTCTGTTCGAGTCGCTGAATGCACTGCTCGACGATGCGTAACGACTCGCGCATCTCCTTGACCCGGATCAGGTACCGCCCGTAGGCGTCGCAGCGGTCATCGGTGATGACGTCGAAATCGTATGTCTCGTAACCACAATAGGGTTGTGACTTACGCAGGTCGTGGGGCAGTCCGGTGGATCGCAGCACCGGGCCGGTCACCCCCAGCGCCATGCAGCCGGTCAGGTCGAGGTAGCCGACACCCTGGGTACGGGCCTTCCAGATGTAGTTCTCGTTGAGTAGGTCCTCGAGATCGCGCAGGCGTCTGGGCAGCAGGTCCATCAGTTCGTGCAGCTGCGGCAGCGCCTCGACCGGAAGATCGACTGCCACCCCACCGGGACGGATGTAGGCGTGGTTCATCCGCAGCCCGGTGATCGTCTCGAAGATCGACAGGACGAGCTCGCGTTCGCGGAACCCGAGGAACATCGCGGTCATGGCCCCCAACTCCATGCCGCCGGTGGCCAGTGCCACCAGGTGGCTGGAGATCCGGTTGAGCTCCATCAACATCACGCGGATCACCGAAGCGCGCTCCGGGATCGCGTCGGTGATGCCCAGCAGCGCCTCCACCCCCAGGCAGTAGGCGGTCTCGTTGAAAAACGGTGACAGATAGTCCATTCGGGTCACGAACGTCACGCCCTGCGTCCAGGTGCGGTACTCCAGGTTCTTCTCGATGCCGGTGTGCAGATACCCGATCCCGCAACGTGCCTCGACGATCGTCTCGCCCTCGATCTCCAGGATCAGGCGCAGCACGCCGTGTGTGGACGGATGCTGGGGGCCCATGTTCACGACCAGACGCTCGCCGGCGTGCTCCCCGGCGTTCTGCCTCGCCGCGGTGACGACCTGATCCCAATCTTGACCGCCGACGACGACCACCCGCTCGGGTGGGTTCTTCGATGTGGTCATCAGTTGTAAGCCCTCCGCTCGTCGGGCGGAGGAATCTCGGCTCCGTGGTACTCCACCGGTATGCCGCCCAGCGGGTAGTCCTTGCGTTGGGGGTGTCCCACCCAGTCGTCGGGCATCTCGATGCGCGTCAAAGAGGGATGGCCGTCGAAGATGACGCCGAAGAAGTCATAGGTTTCGCGTTCGTGCCAGTCGGTGGTCGGATACACCCCGTACAGCGACGGGATGTGCGGGTCGGAGTCGGGTGCCGTCACCTCGAGGCAGATCCGGCGGTTGTGCGTGATGGAGCGCAACGGGTAGACGGCGTGCAGCTCACGTCCCTCGTCGTCGGGGTAGTGCACACCGCTGACACCCAGGCACAGCTCGAATCGCAGATCGGGATGGTCGCGAAGCTGCTGGGCCACCGTGACGAGGTGCTCGCGGCGGATCTCCAAAGTCAGCTGGTCGCGGTGGACCACCACCCGCTCGACGGCATCGGAGAGCGGCACCGTCGCCTCCAGCGCAGCGCCCAGTGTGTCGACGACGTCGTCGAAGTAGCCCCCGTAGGGACGCGGTGAGCCGCCGGGCAGGGCCACCGGTCGCACCAGACGTCCATAACCCGACGTGTCGCCGCTTCCTCGGGCCCCGAACATGCCGCGGCGCACGCCGATGACCTCCGGCCGGGTTTCACCGCTGTCCTCGCCGCTCACCTGAGCAGCCCCTTCAGCTCGATGGTCGGCGGTATCGCCAGCGCGGCCTGCTCGGCTTCCCGGATCGCCTCCTCGCGATTGACGCCCAGCGGCATCTGCTGGATCTTGTCGTGGAGTTTCAGAATGGCGTGCAGCAGCATCTCCGGCCGCGGTGGGCACCCGGGAAGGTAGATGTCGACCGGAACCACATGGTCGACGCCCTGGACGACCGCGTAGTTGTTGAACATCCCACCCGAGGATGCGCAGACCCCCATGGCCAGCACCCATTTGGGCTCGGCCATCTGGTCGTAGATCTGGCGCAGCACCGGCGCCATCTTCTGGCTGACCCGCCCGGCCACGATCATCAGATCGGCCTGCCTCGGCGTCGCCGAGAAGCGTTCCATGCCGAACCGGGAGATGTCGAAGCGCGGCCCGGCGGTGGCCATCATCTCGATTGCGCAGCAAGCCAGGCCGAACGTCGCCGGCCACAGCGACCCTTTGCGCACGTATCCGGCGACCTTCTCCACGGTCGACAGCAGGATGCCGCCGGGCAGTTGTTCCTCTAGTCCCATACCAGCCCTCCGCGCCGCCACTCGTAGGCGTACGCCACCGAGACGTTGAACAGAAACAGGCCCACCGCGACGACGCCGAAGGCGCCCAGATCGTCGAACGCCACCGCCCACGGGTAGAGGAACACGATCTCGATGTCGAAAATGATGAACAACATCGCGGTCAGGTAGTACTTGATCGGCATCTTCTGCTGGGTCGCTCCGCCGGCGCCGCTCCGCAGTTGCCCGGCCGCCGCAGGCGAGGACGTGGCCATCGGCTCGATGCCGCACTCGTAAGCCTCGAGCTTCGCGCGGTTGTACCGCTTGGGTCCGATGAGCAGGGCAATGCCTACCGACCCCACGGCGAAGACAGCGGCTATCGCACCAAGCACCAGTATCGGCGTGTACAGGCTCATACTGCGCAGGCGCTCCTCGGGGCTGTCGATGTGAGCTAGCCCACAGCGTAGCCCTGTTTCGGATGCCTGCCACTCATTTTGGTTAGTATCGCTATTGGCGCCCTCCGGCGATGCCTCCTTGCCTCGAATAGGTAAGTGGGCCAGTCACTTTCATGTTCAGCGCGCGGGCAGGTCCCGAATTCGGCGCGGCTGGGCGGCGTGTTCGACGCCCGGCTGGGCCGCATGTTCCACGCCCGGGCGCACCTCTGTCTGCGCGCGGCTGGGTTGCCTGTTCCACGCGCGGTCGAGTCGCGGTTTGCGGTCAGGCCGCGGTCCGCAGAAGCGCCGCCACCGCGTCACCCAACCGGATCGGGTCGATGGGGTGCGGGACGGCTGCTTCTGCGCGCGACCACCGGGCCAGCCAGGCGTCGTCGGGCCGGCCCGTCAGCACCAGCACGGGCGGGCAGTCGGCAAGCTCGTCCTTGAGTTGCTTGGCGATGCCCATGCCGCCGACCGGGGTGGCCTCCCCGTCCAGGATGGCGAGGTCGATGCCGCCGGCGTCCATGTGCCGAACCACCATCGGGCCGGTGGCGACGTCGAGATAGGTCAGCTCAGGCAGTTCAGGGTGTATGCGTTTGCCGAGTGCGAGGCGAACCTGCTCCCGGATTCGCGGGTTGTCGCTGTAGACCAGAATCCGCAGCGGCGGCCCGGAGGGCCCGCGGGACGGCACTGCCATGCGCGTGATGGTAGCCGCGGGTGAGCACGGCGTCTGCCGAAACGGCTGCCTGACCGCCGTGCCCGCCCGGCGGGGCGTCCTCAGGCTGAATCCCGTACCAGCGGCGCAAGCTCGGCCGGATCGAAATACTCGTCGATGCGGCTGATCAGACCATCTGCGTCGATCTTGATGACGATGCACACCCGCATCGCGAGGACGCCGCCGCGGTGGGTGGTGGCGTGCAGGATGTGCTGCTGGACGAAGCCGCCGGGGAACAGCTGGCGGTCGAGGATCTGATAGCGCCGCTCGACGGTGCTGTCGATGAACCAGCTGATGATCCGCAGCGAGCGGTCGCGGTCGTTGTCCCGACGGTCACCGCTCTTCCACACCCGCACATCGGTACCGAACAGCTGCGTCACCGCGGCGACGTCGCTGCGTTCGATGGCGCCGAACAGCTGCTCGGCGAGTCCTAGGACGGCGGGTTCACCGGTGGTTGACATGACGCTTGACCTCAACTCCCGTTCAGGTTGAACACTGGCAGGCATGGATCAGAGCCCCACATTGTCCCGATTCGACGAGTTCTACAAGCACCGGACACCACCGTGGGTGATCGGCGAGCCCCAACCCGCCGTCGTCGCGCTCGCCGACGCCGGGCAGATCGGCGGGCGGGTGCTCGACATCGGATGCGGAACCGGCGAGCACACCATCCTGCTGGCCGGCGCCGGACATGACGTCGTCGGCCTCGACGGCGCCCCCACCGCGGTGGACCAAGCCAGACGCAACGCCGCAGCAAAGGGCGTGGCGGCGCGCTTCGACGTGGCCGACGCGTTGAACCTCGGCGCCGAGCCCACCTACGACACCATCATCGACTCGGCGTTGTTCCACGTGTTCGACGACGCCGACCGAGCGCGCTACGTCACGAGCCTGCAGGCGGCGACCCGACCGGGGTCGGTCGTGCACCTTCTGGCTCTGTCCGACGCCGGGCGCGGGTTCGGTCCCCAGGTGGCGGAAGCGACGATCCGCGACGCGTTCCGTGACGGCTGGGTGGTCGAGGAGCTCAGCACGACCAGCTACCGCGGCGTCGTAACCGACCTTCATGCCGAGATGCTCGATCTGCCCCTCGGCAGCACGGTGGACGAACCGGCGTGGCTGGCCCGCATCCGGCGCCTGTGATCGGGTCAGTCCGCGTCGGCGTAGCCGGGGTGGTCGAACGACAGGCGGTGGCGAACCAGCAGCTGCAAGACGGCGACAACCTCGTCGCCCCGGTCGTCCATCCGCCCCGCGCGGATCGCATCGGCCAGCGCCGCCTCGTCGGTGAAGCCCAGTTCTGCCAGCGCATCACGCACCGGTCCGGCGTTCTCGCCGCTCAGCTCACGCTGCACCGTGCGCAGCACGTTCACCGCCACCCGGACGTGGAAACCCACCGACCCCGAGCAGGCGTCGCGTACCTCGGCATCGAGAAAGTCGGCGACGGCGCCGACCAGCTCCGCGGCGGTGGGTCGCCCCGACAGCGACGCGCTCATCGCGGACCCCCTCCGGTCAGCAGGTCGAGAAGGTCCCATTCGGTCTCGCTGACCCGTCGGCCGATCGCGGCGAGCTCCACCGACTTCGTCTGTCCGGACAGGTGCCGCTCGGCCTGGTAGCGGCAGATCACACCCCAGCGCAACGTGGCCACTGCCAGCCACCACCGGAACGTGTCCCGGTCCACCGCGGTGCCGGCGGCTTCTTCGTAGGACACCAGGAACGTCTCGACGCCGCCGAGCCCGCCGGCGCCGAGGGACGAGGGCGCACCGAAGCGCCACGCCCGCACGCAGAACCAGGCCAGATCTTCGTACACCTCGCCGAGGTGCGTCAGCTCCCAATCCAGCACCGCCGCAAGACCCGAATCGTCGACGATGAGGTTGCCCATCCGGAAGTCTCCGTGCACCAACCTCGTCGGCGAGGGGGCGGGCCGGCTCTTCTCGAGCTCTCGGAACGTCCATTCGAACGTCGCGGTCGTGTCGCCCATCTCGTCGAGTCGTTGACGCCAGTCGGTGAGTTCATCGACACGGCTCAGCCCGATGCCGTCGAAGTCCGCGCGGTGAACGGCGGCCAGCGCCTGCGCGCACTGCCGCAGCAGTCGTGCGCGGCGGACGTCGTCGAGGCCGCGGTAGATGCGGCGCACGATCGTCTCCCCGGAGACGGCTGCACAGATCAGATACGGGTTGCCCAGCGCGGCAGCAGAATTGTCGGCGGCCAGGATGCGCGGAACCGGAGCGCCGGCTGCGGCGGCGCGCTGCTGGACTGCGGCTTCCAGTTCCATCGAGGCGTGCATGTCGTCGGGTGGGCCGGTCCGCAGGATGAGAGCGGGGGCGTCGGCGGAGCTGGTCGAGAACGCCCACGTCGTTCGGCTCGCGCCACCGGTGAGCCGCTGCAGATCTGAGACCTCGACCTCGCCGAGCGCAGGCGCGAGGACTTGTTGCAGGCTTGCGGCCAGGTCGTGGCTCACCTGGCTGCTCGCCCGAACCCGAAGAGCCGCTGCGCCACCCGGCGAATCTGGATCTCCTCGGCGCCCTCGGTGATCCGATAGCGGCGGTGGTGGCGATAGATGTGCTCGAACGGTTCGTGGCGGCTGTAGCCCACCCCGCCGAACACCTGCATGGCCCGGTCGGCGGCTTCACACACGAGGCGGTTGGCCCGGTAGTTCGCCATCGACACCTTGTCCGACACTTCCATGTGATGGTTCGCGTCGAGGTGGCTGGCGGCGTAGTAGACGAGCAGCCGCACCATCTGCGCCTCGGTCTGTAGTTCGACCAGCGGCCACTGCACGGCCTGGTTGACCGCCAACGGCTTGCCGAAGACCGAGCGTTCACCGGCGTAGGCGACGGCGCGGTCGATGCAGTACTGGGCCGCTCCCAGGCTGCTGGCGGCCTGCCGGATCCTGTTCTCGTGCAGAAACGTCTGACCGACCTCGAGGCCGCGGTCGAGTTCGCCGAGAACCGCGTCGGCGGGGACCCGGACGTTGTCGAGTTCGACCTCGCCGTGGTCGGTGGGCATGTTGAACGTCCACCAGTAATAGGGCACCGAGAAGCCCGGGGCGTCGGTCGGTACCAGAAAGGCGGTGATGCCCCGGGCCTGACCGGGCTCGCCCGAGGTGCGCGCGAACACCAGGTCATGGGTGGCTCGGTGGACGCCGGTGTTGAACCGCTTGGTGCCGTTGATGATCCACCCGTCGCCGTCGCGCTCGGCGCGGGTCTCCAGCCACGTGGCATCCGAGCCGTGGTTCGGCTCGGTCAGGCCGAACGCCATCGAGCGCTCACCGGTGATCAGCGCTTCGGTCCACTCCTTCCTCTGCGCGTCGGTGCCGAACCGGTCCATCATGATGACCTGGGGAAAGTTGCCGACGATCGAGGACTCGTCCTGCAGGTCGTTGTGCAGCCCGAGGCCCTTGTGGGCCAGGTGCTCGCGGATGATCGCCATGTCGATGTTGCTGCCGTCGCGCCCACCGAATTGCGACGGGAGTCCGTAGCGTAGCCAGCCGGCAGCGTCGGCACGGCGGCGCATCTCGCCGAGCAGCTCCTCCCACTCCCGCCGGGGAACCCCGCCGTTGTCCCAATCGGTGCGGGCGTGCTCGCGGCGGTGGTCGAAGTACTGGATGTGCTCACGCTCGAGCGGTTTGATCTCCACCTCGATGAACTCGTCCATGTCGGCGAGTACGCCGGGGAGATGGTCCGGAAGGCTGAAATCCACGTTGACTCCTCGTTGTTCTTAGAGTGCGATGCCCTTGCAGTTCAACACCCGTACAGTGTTTTCTTCCAGATGCGCGACAGCGTCGCGATGGCGTTCTCGTCGTCGATGTCCAGCCCCAGCTCCGAGTTGCCGGCGACGACGGTCGTGAAGTTCTCGAACAGCAGGGCGATCGCCGCGGCGGTCCACTCCGGATTCAACTCGCCTCCGTAGCCCTGCTCCTGGGCGCGTCGCACCGAAGCCGCGATGATGTCCATTCCGAATCGGCGGAACTCGTTCTGTACCTCGGCGAAACGCGACTGCGTGGCTGCGAGCTGCGCCACGGCGATCATGATGCCGATGTTCTCTGTGAACATCGTCCAGTATCCCGACACCACCGTGGTGAAGAACGCGTCGTCGTCGGCTGAGGTGGGCAACGCGAGGCGCAACCCCGACGGTGTGACGACGTCGTGCAGGAATGACTCGGCCAGCGCGGCGAGCAGATCCTCCTTGTCGGTGAAGTACCGGTAGAACACCGCCGGCGATTTGCCGGCCGCCGAGGTGATGTCGCCGAGAGTGGTCCCGTGAAAGCCACGCTCGGCGAACAGTGTGCGGGCCGCCTGCGCGATCGCCTCCCGGGTCTGGCGTCCCTTCGCGCTGAGGTTCCCCGGATCGGGCACCGTGCTCAGTCCAGGATCCGGTCGCCGGCTCGCAGCAAGGCGCTCGGCAGTTCGTGGCCGACCGCCCGCCGCGCTACCTGGGCGGCTGTGATCGCTGCGTCGATGTCCACGTCGACGTGAACGCCGCTGTCACGCAACAGGTATGCGAGGTCTTCGGTGGCGATGTTGCCGCTGGCCCCCGGCGCGAACGGGCATCCGCCGAGGCCGCCGATCGAGGCGTCGAGCCGGGTGACACCGGCGCTGACGGCGGCGTACGCGCTGGCCAGGCCGGCGCCGCGGGTGTTGTGGAAGTGTGCGCCCAGGGGGACCTCGGCGATGCGCGGGCGCAGCGTGTCGATCAAGTCGGCGACCCGGCGGGGAGTGGCCGTGCCGATGGTGTCGGCGATCGCCAGGCGGTCGGCGCCGGCGTCGACCGCCGCAGAGATGACGTCGAGTACCCGTTGAGGGGGTGTCGGTCCGTCGAAGGGGCAGTCCCAGGCGGTCGCGATGATGACCTCGACGGCGACATCGCTGTCGTGGGCGATCGCGACGATCTCAGGGATCTGCGCGGTCGCCTCCGCCGATGAGCGACCGACGTTGGCGCGGCTGTGTCCGTCGGCCGCGGAGACGACGTACTCGATGGAGCGCAACCCGGCCGCGATCGCTCGTTTGGCCCCGTTGGGGCTGGCCACCAGCGCGGAGAATTCGATGTCGGGGAACTGTGGCAGCTCGGCGGCGAGCTCGGCGGCATCCGCCAGAGCGGGCACCTTCGACGGGGAGACGAACGCCGTCGCCTCCATCTCCCGCACCCCGGTGGCCGCCACCGCGGCGAGCAGTTCCAGTTTGGCGGCCAGCGGGATGGGCCGCTCGATCTGCAGGCCGTCCCGCAGGGACACATCGCGGATGTCGACGTGGACGGGTAACTCCGCGCGTTGACTCACAGCACGCCCTCCGTTCGCAGCTGGTGCAACTCGGCCTCGGTGTGGCCGAGCAGATCACCGAAGATCTCGTCGTTGTGCTGGCCGGGATGAGCTGAGCCGGCTCGGCGGATCGTGCCGGGCGTCTCGGTCAACACCGGTATGACGCCGGGGCCCTTGACGTTTCGACCGATGCGTTCGTCCCAGTGGTCGGCGATCATGCCGCGAGCCAGCAGTTGGGGATCTTCGACCACTTCGGCGACGGTGTTGATCGGTCCGGCGATCACGCCGGCCTGAGACAGCGTGGCGATGATGTCACCCGGCTCCCGGCAGCCGGCCCAGGCGCCGATGATCTTGTCCAGTTCGTCCTGGTTGCGCCCGCGCGCACCGTGATCGGCGAACCGCTTGTCGGCGGCCAGCTCGGGTTGTCCCATTGCCTGGCACAGGCGGCGGAAGACGGTGTCCTGGTTGGCGGCGATGACCACCCAGCTGCCGTCGGCGGTGGGGTAGATGTTCGACGGCGCGATACCTTCCAGCCGAGTACCGGACGGCCCCCGCACGACGCCGCCGACGTCGTAGTCGGGGATGGTCGATTCCTGCACGGCCAGGCATGCTTCGGTCAGCGCCGCGTCGACCACCTGCCCGTCGCCGGTCACCGTGCGCCGGTACAGCGCCGCCAAAGCGCCCTGCGCGGCGAACATTCCGGCGAGGCTGTCGCCGAGCGACAGCGCCAGCCGTGGCGGCGGCCCGCCGGGGAAGCCGTTCATGTGACGCAAGCCGCTGGCCGCCTCGGCGACCGAGGCGTAGCCGGCCTTCTGCGCGTCGGGTCCGGTCTGGCCGTATCCGGATACCCGGACCAGGATGATGCCGCGGTTGCGTTCGCGCAGCACGTCGTAACCCAGGCCCCATTTTTCGAGCGTTCCCGGGCGGAAGTTCTCGACGACGATGTCGGATTTCTCGACCAGCTCGAGGAACAGGTCCCGGCCACGGGGCACCCGGAGGTCGAGCGTGACCGCCTTCTTGTTGCGCGCGTGCACCGTCCAGAAGAAGTGATGACCGTCCAGTTCGGCCTGACCCCAGGTGCGCAGCGGATCCGGCGCCCCCGGTGGCTCGATCTTGATGACCTCGGCGCCCATGTCGCCGAGCAGGCGGCCGGCGAACGGTCCGGAGATCAGGGTGCCGACCTCGAGGACCCTGATCCCATCGAGCGGACCGGCCGGCGGCGACATTGCGCTCACTGCGGCCTCGCGAACTGGTGCCGCACGAGCCAGTCGGTGACGATCCCGACCGCTTGGCGCAGCTTGTCGCGCTGGTCGGCGCCGGCGTAATAGTGGTTGGCGCCGGGGATCTCGAACATCTCCTTGTCGGCGTGGCCGATCGCCTCGAAGATCCGGCGGGTATGGCTGGGTGTACAGGCGTCGTCGGCGAGGTTGCCGATCACCAGCGCCGGAACCGCGATGTCCGGGCCGCACTTGACGGCGTCGCCGTGTGCGTCGTCGTAGCTCCACTGCGAGAGCCAGCTGCGCAGCGTGCAGAATCTGGCGAGGCCGACCGGACTCATGTTCACCACTCGAGGATCACCCAGATAGCAGGTTCCCGGTGTGCGTTCGTTGGGATCGACCAGCGGATCCAGCCAGCGGGGATCGGCCATCGTGCCGTGCACCACGAACGCGAACTCGTCCTGCGGACGACCGGCCGTCCGCAGCTCGGCCAGTTTGTCCTTGACCCAGCCGGTGATCCGCCGGTTGCGTGCGATCTGGGCGGAGCGGTAGCGCTCCAGGAACTCCGCCGTGTAGGGCGGCTGGTTGGGGTTGGCCGGGTCGTAGAGGTCCAGCTCCGGGTCACGTCTGGTGGGATCGGACTCGTCGAGGATCGACGCATCCAACCACTCGGTCATGGTTCCGTGTCTGCTGATGTGCGCCGCGAGCAGCATGATCCCGTCGGCGGGGGTCAGACCGAGTTGAGTCAGGTCAGGGCCGTCACCCGACGGGCTGGCCGTGACGGTCGGCCGCTGCGCCTGCTGCTGGTAGAACGCCGACAGCGAGCCGCCGCCGCTCCAGCCCGCCAGAACGACCTTGGTGTAGCCCAGGCGTTCTTTGGCGTCTCGGATGCATTCGCCGAGGTCTTCGACCACTTTCTCCATCAGCAACGCGGAGTCGGTGCCCCGGAACCGGCTGTTGCAGTAGATGACGTGGTGCCCGGCGCGGGCGAGCGCATTGATCATGGGCAGGTACGCGCCGCCTCCGATCGGGTGCATGAACACCAGCACGGTGTCCGACGCGCGGTGCCGGGGTTTGAGCAGATAGCTCTCCAGCACCACCAGCTCGGCGATACCGCCGTAGACGTCTCGTACTGCTGAGTTGTTCTGATAGGCAACCAGATACGGGATCCGGTCGTAATCGTGTCTGGCCGGAGCGGGACGCTCGGTGGTGGGGGCGCTCATGCGTGCTGCCCCAGGTCGTTGGCCAGGATCTCCGCTGACGGGATCAGGCGGCGACGGGTGTCGATGGCGATCACCTGCCAATCCACGGAGTGGAACTCGTCGAACTTGCGGCGCGCCCGTTCCCGCGCCTTCTCCGGGGCGCCGTGGTGGACGCCCTGCGGCGCGTGGGACACCAGTCCCGGTGGCATCGGGATGCCGTAGAGCGAGCCGCCGTGGAAGAACGCGATCTCGTCGAAATCCACGTTGCGGTGATACCACGGAGTGCGCTCGGTGCCGGGCACACCTTCGGCGGGTTTGGGCAGAAAGTTCATCACATAAACCCCGGTGGCCTGCATGAACAGGTGCACCGTCGGCGGCAGGTGCACGCTGTCGGAGGTCACGACGTTGTAGTCGTCGATGTTGAACGTGAACGCGAAGTTGTCGCCGCGCCATCCTTCGACGTCGAGGGGATGGTGCTGGTAGTACAGCGTCGTCGTGTCGACGCCGTCGACGGGAGAGTGCCTCAAACGGACTTCGTATTCGCCCTCGACGTGCGGTCCGTCTCCGTCCTCGCAGGGTCGGGGCTCGGGGATGACCACCTGGGACGGATCGAACGGGAAGTGGCGTCCGAGGTTTCCGGGGGGCGGCACCCGGAACTCGTCGGTCGCCTGGATCATCAGCCATGTCGAGGGTTCGGCGGGAACCTGACGCCAGGTGCACGCCTTGGGCAGGTAGATCCAGTCGCCCTTGCGGTAGTGCAGCGGGCCGAACTCCGTCTCGAGGCGACCGGTGCCCTCGTGGACGAAAGCCAGCAGGTCGCCGTCGATGTGGCGGACGAAGAAGGGCATCGCTTCGGAGCGCCGCGACAGCAGCACCTGACAGTCGGCGTTGGAGAACATCAGCAGGGGGGCGCCGTGCGCGTCGGTGGCGTCGGAGGGCTTCAGTTCACTGGACAGCACGTCGAGTGGCCGCAGCGGTCCGACGGTGCGGTAGGCGGTCGGATCGTGGCGGCGATACAGGTTGGCGGTGCGCCCCGTGAAGCCGCCGCGACCCAGTTCGTCGTCCTTGAGACCGTCGAGGTCGGCGTGCAGGCGCCGCGGTGTCTTCCCCTTGCGCAGGTGAACGAACGATTCCATGACCCTCCTCCATCAAAGTAAAAATGAAATTACTTTTGTTTTTTCTGCGGGTCAATGGCGTTGTCGTCTCCTCAGTCCACGAGGTCCACGCGGACGGTGAGGTGGTTGGTCCCGAAGGTGCGCACCCCGATGCTGTTGAACTGCGGCAGCTCACGCAGTCGCGCCTCGGTGTCGTCGTCGGGGAGCAGGTGCGCCGTGCCACGGTGCCAGCGTCCGTTGACCCGCACCCGCACCCGGGGGTCGGCCATGATGTTGCGCACGTAGTGCGATCTCTCGCCGAATTCGGAGACGAACCAGAACGAGTCGTCGACGCGCCGCCCACCCACCGGTGTCCTGCGCGGCTCACCGGATTTGCGCCCCGTCGTCTCGAGCAGGGTCTGGAACGGCATTCGTCTCATCACCTGATTCGCGACGTTCTTCTGGAAGAACCGGGTGATGCGGTCCCGGACGGTGTCGGCCATGGTGGGCCCCTTCCTGGTCGGGTCGGCTGGTGTTCAGACCATCGCCGTACGCGCAATCGGCACCCCTATTGTCAGCGCTCCTGCGAGCTCTCGGCTGGTGTCGTAGTCGAACACCACATGCCCGGCGATCACGTCGACATCGCGTTTGATGCGCTGCAGCGGATTGTCCAGGAAATGAGCACTCGCCCCGGATGCCCCGAGGAGGTCGGCGATCACCGACCGTGACTCGTGGACCACGTGGGCCGCGGCGAGCCTGGCCTGGCCACGCACCTCACGTGCGACCGGCTCGTCCGCGTCGACGAGCTCGTCGATCCGCGCGACGGTGTCGGCGACCAGTGCGCGCAACGCCCGCAGCCGCACCTGCGCATGCCCCAGGTGGGCGGTGGCGATCGGTTTGTCCTTCTGCATGACGCCCTCATAAGCCAGGAAGCGCTCGGCGAGGCGTTCGGCATAGATCTCGGTCGCGCGCTCGGCGCTGCCCAGTGCGGGCATCGCGGCCAGCAGGGCCAGCGCCGGCACCATGGGCCAGCGGTAGGTCGGGCAGTCGTGCACCGCGGCCCCGGGGGCCGCGCCGGAGTAGATGTCGGCCACCGAGACGATGCGGTGCTCGGGGACGAAGGCGTCGTCGATCACGACGTCGTTGGAGCCCGTCGCGCGCATGCCGTCGGTGTGCCAGACATCCTCGATCCGCGCGTGGGCCATCGGCAGGAGCGCCAGGACAGGCCGGATGCCGTCGCGGTTCTCGCGCAGCACGCCCACCATGATCCAGTTGCCGTCCATCACACCCGTCGCCCACGACCACCGCCCCGTCAACCGCATGCCGCCGTCGCACGCGGTGCCGTGACCAGTCGGGGCCAGCGGGGCGGGTGCGAGGAAGGGCCGGGTCGCGAAGGCTTCCGCCTGCGCCTGCTCACTGAACAGCGCCAGCATCCAGTTGTGCAGGGCGTAGAACCCGATGGTCCATGCGCTCGAGGCGCACCCGTGTGCCATCTGGCGGACGGGTTGCAGGATCTCCCGAAACGGCGCTTGGGTGCCCCCGTAGCGCGCGGGAACCAACAGCTCGACGAAGGCGGCGACAGCGGGGTCGGACACCGTGTCGGGCGGTAGTCGCCGAAGCCGCTCGCCTTCAGCGGCCCGTTCGGCCAGGCGGGTGACGAAATCCGGCGTGAACGCAGCGCAGGCGACCGACGAGAGCATGCGCAGAACGTACCATACTGTTTGGTATGGAAAGCGTCATTGTGTGAGCATCAGGTCCAGAAAACGCTGCCGTTGATCTGTGAGCCGCTCGTCGGGCGGGGCGGCGAAGATGTGCAGAAACCCGATGCCGGCTGCGAACGTCGCGTTGGCCCGCAGGTCGGCGTCCGCCGCGGAGAAGCCGGCGTCGACAAAGGCTTGTCGCACCGCCATCAGTACCCGCTGGTCAGCGGCATGGACGCTGTCGGCAGCCGCCCGGTCGGTCCGGGCCCATTCGCGCATGGCCCGTTCGAGGTTCCATTGCCGCAGTCCGGTCAGCGAGGCCATCATCCTGCTCAACCGCTCGCGGGGGGCCAGATCGGCCAGCGCGCCGAAATCGCTGCGATCCCGATCGCGAAGCTCGGCCCACGCATGCACGACAGCGGTGCGATAACTGGCCATGTCTTTGAAATGCCAATAAAAGCTGCCCTTCGTGACCCCCAATCGGGCGCACAACCGGTCGATCTTGAGCGCCTCGAGACCGTCCTCGGCCAGAATGGAGAAACCCGCCTGAATCCAGTCGTCGACGGACAATCTGCCGGAGTTGGAGGGGCTGCTCGCCATCAGCGGAGCCTACTGAACGCGCGAGGGCCGAACTGTGGTCACCGTTTCGTCAGTCCGCCACCTGGCAGCCTTTCGACCGGTCCATTTGCCCGGTCGTCAAATTGGCTTCATGCGTCAGAATTGCAGCGTTGGGCGTGGCCGGGCTTTATCCCGTCCAATTCTCATGTTTTACTGCAATCGCGACAACTGAAGATTCTCGACCCCTCCGCACGCTATTCGGCAGATTCGGAGTGGTCAGACGGCGCGGTGAACCCATTGCTGTACCGTCGGCGACCAGGTCGGGATCCCAGGACAACCCGCTCCAGGCGGTACCGGAAGATGGATGGATTGACGGTATGAGACTTCTTGACAGGATTGCTGGGCGCTGGGCGCGCCGGCTCGGTGTGGCGGCCATGGCCGCGGCCCTGCTGCCCGGCTTGGTCGGCGTGGTCGGCGGTTCGGCCACCGCCGGGGCGTTCTCCCGGCCGGGTCTGCCGGTGGAGTACCTGATGGTGCCGTCGCCCTCGATGGGGCGCGACATCAAGGTGCAGTTCCAGAGCGGCGGCCCGAACTCGCCCGCGCTCTACCTGCTCGACGGCCTCCGCGCGCAGGACGACTTCAACGGTTGGGACATCAACACCCAGGCGTTCGAGTGGTACCTCGACTCCGGAATCTCGGTCGTGATGCCGGTGGGCGGGCAGTCCAGCTTCTACTCGAACTGGTACAAGCCGGCCTGCGGCAACAACGGCTGCCTGACCTACAACTGGGAGACGTTCCTGACCCAGGAGCTGCCCGGCTGGCTGCAGGCAAACCGGGAGGTCAAGCCCACCGGTACCGCCGCGGTCGGTCTGTCGATGGCAGGCAGCTCCGCTCTGGTGCTCGCTGCCCACCACCCGGACCAGTTCACCTACGCCGGCTCGATGTCGGGCTTCCTGAACCCGTCCGAGGGCTGGTGGCCTTTCCTGATCAACATCTCGATGGGTGACGCCGGCGGCTACAGCTCCGACGACATGTGGGGTCCGGCCGAGACCGATCCGGCCTGGCAGTACAACGACCCGATGGTGCAGATCCCGCGGCTGGTCGCCAACAACACCCGCATCTGGGTGTACTGCGGCAACGGCCAGCCCAACGAGCTCGGCGGCGGCGACCTGCCCGCCACGTTCCTCGAGGGACTGACGATCCGCACGAATGAGACCTTCCGCGACAACTACATCGCGGCGGGCGGCAACAACGGCGTGTTCAACTTCCCGAACAGTGGCACCCACAACTGGGCGTACTGGGGAGCGGAGCTGCAGGCCATGAAGCCGGACCTGCAGGCTCATCTGCTCTGATCCCCACGACGAACAGAAGCCCTCGGCCCCACGGCCGGGGGCTTCTTTCGTGCGGGGCTACTGTGGCCGTCATGGCGGAATTCAACGCGATGGTGGCCCATGAGGATGCCGAGGGCGGCATCGTGCTGCGCGGGGAGGTGCTCGACGAATCCTTCCTGCCCGACGGTGACGTCGAGATCGCGGTGGAGTACTCGTCGGTCAACTACAAGGACGCCCTGGCGGTCACGCCCAAGGGCGGCGTGGCACGGTCTTATCCGCTGATCCCCGGCATCGACCTGGCGGGAACGGTGAGCGCGAGTTCCTCGCCGGACTTCGCGGTGGGAGACCGGATCGTCGCTCACGGCTACGACATCGGCACCGCCCGGCACGGCGGCTACGCCGAGAAGGCCCGGCTGCCCGGCGATCACGTGGTGCGCCTCGATGCGCTGAGCACCGGGGAGGCCGCGGCCATCGGTACTGCCGGATTCACTGCTGCGATGAGCGTCAACGCGCTGCGCACCGGGGGTGTCTCACCTGCCGACGGTCCGGTGCTGGTCACCGGCGCCACCGGCGGGGTGGGCAGCGTCAGCGTGGACCTGTTGGCCGGACTCGGCTACGAGGTGGTGGCCTCGACCGGCAAGACCGATTCCCATGACTGGCTGATGGAGCTGGGCGCCACTGAGGTGATCGGGAGGCTGCCCGGGGAGGGGGAGAAGGTCCGCCCGCTGGGCAAGTCCCGATGGGCCGGGGTGGTGGACAGCGTCGGCGGTGACACCCTGGCTTACGCGCTGAGCACGCTCAATTACGGCGGCGTGGCGGCGATCTCGGGTCTGGCGCGTTCGGCCGACCTGCCGACGACGGTCATGCCGTTCATCCTGCGCGGAGTGACGCTCGCCGGCATCGACTCGGTGCAGTTGCCGATGGCCGCGCGCAGGCAGGTGTGGGGCCAGCTCGAGGGTGAGCTCAAGCCCCGCCATCTCGACCGGCTCACCACGGACATCTCGATCCGTGATCTTCCCGATGTGCTCTCGACCTTCATCGGGGGCAGCGTCACCGGCCGCACCCGCGTCATCGTCAAGGGCGAGTTGGGCTAGCGCGCAGACTACTTCAGCTGCGCCGAGGTCAGGTTGAGCAGCCGGCGGGCGACCACCAGCTGCTGAATCTGCTGGGTGCCTTCGAAGATGTCGAGGATCTTCGAATCTCGGGCCCACTTCTCGAGTAGCGCCTGCTCGGAATACCCTGTGGTGCCGGCCATCTCGACGGCCTTCAGGGTGATGTCACTGCCCACGCGCGCGGCCTTGGCCTTGCCCATGGAGGCTTCCTTCGAGTTCGGGATCTTGTTGTCGGCCTGCCACGCCGAACGCACCGTCAACAGGTAGCCGGCCTCCCAGTCGGCCTCCATCCGCAGGAATTCCGCCGCCGGCGCGCTCTGGGCGTGGGCCGGCTTGTCGTAGGAGATTTCGATGCCGGCGTCGGTGAGGATCTTGCGGAGCTCCTCCAGCGCGGCACGCGCCACGCCGACGGCCATCGCGGCGACGATCGGGCGGGTGTTGTCGAAGGTCTCCATGACGCCGGCGAAGCCCTTCTCGACATTGATGTCGGGGCTGCCCAGCAGGTTGTCTTTCGGTATGCGCACATCCTCGAATCGGATGGCCGCGGTGTCGGAAGCCTTGATGCCGAGCTTGTTCTCGAGTCGCTCGACGGTGACGCCGGGGTAGTCGCGCGGCACGATGAACGATTTGATCGCGGCCCGGCCCTTGGTCTTGTCCAGCGTCGCCCACACCACGATGTGGCTGGCCCGAGAACCTGCGGTGACGTAGATCTTCTCGCCGTTGATGACGTAGTCGTCGCCGTCGACAACAGCGGTGGTGCTCACCGCGGCCGAGTCCGAGCCGAAACCCGGCTCGGTGATCGCCATCGCCGCCCACACGTCCTTGCCGAGCTTCTCCAGCTGTTCGGGGGTCGCCACCGACGAGATCGCCGCGTTGCCAAGCCCCTGGCGGGGCACCGACAGCAGCAACGCCACGTCGCCCCAACTCACTTCGAGCGCATTGAGCAACGCCGACATGTTGGCGCCGTTGATGTTGCCCTTCGGCCCGTCTGCGTCACGGAATGCATCGGTGCCGGCGAACGAGATGGTCTTGGCCTCGGAGATGCCTTCGAACAGGTCCGCCAGCGTGTCGAGTTCGACGGGGTAGGCATGCTCTTTGAGGTCGTACTTGCGCGAGATCGGCCGCAGCATCTCCGCCGCGCCCTGGTGGCCCTTTTCGATGACCGCCTGCAGCTTTTTCGGCATCTCGAGATTGATTGCCATATCAGGTCTCCTTACGGACTGCCGGGGTTGAAGAACGCCGTTGTTGATGGATGCCATTGTCGGAGAACGCCGGAGAACGCCGGAGAACGCCGGCGCCAAACACCGGTGTCACAGAACGAGGACGCCTTCGGCGACGCCGATGGCCCGCAGGTCGCGGTACCAGCGCTCGACCGGATGTTCCTTGGTGTAGCCGTGGCCACCGAGTAGCTGCACCCCGTCGAGGCCGATCTGCATGCCCTTGTCGCTGCCGAGCTTCTTGGCCAGCGCAGCCTCGCGGGCGAACGACAGGCCCTGTTCGGCGCGGGCGGCGCCGCGCCAGGTGATGAGCCGCAGCCCGTCGAGTTCGATCGCGATGTTGGCGCACATGAACGCGACCGACTGGCGGTGCGCGATCGGCTCGCCGAAGGCTTCCCGCTCCTTGACGTAGGGGACGACGTAGTCGAGCACGGCGTGCGAGGTGCCGACGGCCAGCGCCGCCCAGCCCAGCCGGGACAGCGCGATCGCCTCCGAATAGATCCGCGCGGAGTCGTCGGCGCCGGCGTCGTCCTCGCCGAGGCGCGCGCTCAGCGGAACCATGACCTTCTCGAGCTTGACGCGACCGAGCGCGGCCGCCCGGATACCCATGCTCGGATCGGCCTGCACGGTGAGCCCGTCGGTGTCGGCCTCGACGATGAACAGCGTCGGCTTGCCGTTGAGCTGTGCGGCGACGATGAAGATCTCGGCGTCGGCGGCCGCGGGGACCAGCGACTTCTCCCCGTCGAGGCGGTAACCGCTGGGGGTGCGCACCGCCGTGGTCTTCAGCGCGGTCGGGTCGAACAGGGGATGCGGCTCGGCGATCGCGACACACGCCTGCGGCACGTTCTCGCCGGCGAACTCCCGCAGATAGGTGGCCTGCTGGTCGGCGCTGCCCCAGTGCGTCAGCGCGGACGCGACGCCGCCGGGCGCCAGGATCGGCAGTGCCAGACCCATGTCGCCGTAAGCGAGGGCTTCGGCGACCAGCGCGTTGGTGACCGTGCTGCGGTGTTCGGCGATTCCCTCGAAGTCCTCGGGGACGTTGATGGCCGTGATGCCGAGCTCGGCGGCTTTCGCGATGAGGTCGGGCGGGTAGACCGCCGCCTCGTCGGCGTCGTGAGCGGCGGGCCGCAGGATCTCCTCGGCGAACTCGTTGACCGTCTCGACGATCATCTTCTGGTCGTCGTCGGGTGTCAGGTCGAAATAGTCGGAACCGCTCGCGGGCCGCGGTGCGCCGAGCCGGGTCGGCGGCTTTGCCAGACCCTGAACGCGTTTGAACTGCCGCGTCGACGCGCCGGCCGCGGAGAACACGGTTCGCACTCCGTACCGGAGGCCGCGGTTGAGTGGATCGCGCAGGTTGTACTTGTCCAGGAACTCCTGCCCCAGCAGCGGAGTGATCAGGGCCAACCCGATGTCGGTGGCGGAGCGCTTGTGCTTCTGCAGGCCCACGGCGCTCTCGGCGCCGGTCCGCTTGGACGGGAGGGTGTTCGTCATGGTCAGCTGCCCTCGTGTGGTGGTCCGCGCTGCGCGGTCTGCGCAACTGACTCCAGAGTAAGGTACGCGATCTGACCGTCCAGTAAGTTGCGTGCAGGTGTAATGCACCTCACAGTGAATCTCGCTCCTGGGCTGCCCGTGTGCGAAGGGGGTCCCGGAACGGCCGGCGCACGACCCCGAACGGGAACCGCCCGTCGCCGCCACCGACCCCGCGATTACCGGGCCCGCGCTGCCGCCGGTCCGTCGCCGTCAGCGCGTCAACGCCGCCAGCACCGCCTCGTGCAAGGCACCGTTGGTGGCCACCGCGCTTCCGCCGTGCGGGCCAGGCCGTCCCGCCAGATCCGTGAACGCGCCCCCGGCCTCGCGGACCAGGATGTCGAGCGGCGCGAGATCCCACAGCTTGACCTCCGGCTCCACCGCGACGTCCACCGCGCCCTCGGCGACCAGGCAGTACGACCAGAAATCCCCGTAGCCGCGGACGCGCCACACTGCGTCGGTGAGCTCGACGAACCGTGAGCGGGCGTCCTCCCACCCGGTGGTCAGGTCCGAGTAGGACAGGCTCGCCGCGTCGAGAGAGGTGACCTCCGACACCGACAGCCGCCGCGTCGAGTCGCCGAATGAGGCGAACGCGCCCCGACCTTCGGCGGCCCACCAGCGCCGCCCCAGGGCCGGGGCGCTGATGACACCGACCGCCGGCACGCCGTCGACGAGCAGCGCGATCAGCGTCGCCCANNCGCGGAACTCGCGGGTGCCGCCGAACTCCTCACCGAACACCGAGTCGTCCGGCCGGAGCTCGGCGAGCCGGGCGCGGAGCAGCTTCTCGGCGTCCAGGTCGGCGTCGGTCGCCGGCGTCATGTCCGGTTTGGTCTGCACGCGCAGGTCCACCGCGCCGAATCGCTGCATCGTCAACGCGTCGGCCTCGGCGGCCAGCTCGAGAGCGAGCGTCAGGTCATCAGGCGCGGAGCTCTCGGGGGTCGGGGAGGTCT
>NZ_BLTG01000095.1 GCF_017312405.1 Mycobacterium sp. PO1 | reverse complement strand
CCGATTCGTGCGACACCCTCACGAGCACCAGATTCTCCAGCTCGGTGAGCCCACCGTTCTCCCAATGCCGTAGGTGGTGGGCGTGCAGGCCGCGGGTCGCGCCGCAGCCGGGCACCACACAGCAGCGATCCCGATGCTCCAGCGCGCGGCGCAGCCGCCGGTTGACTGTGCGCGTCGAGCGGCCGGCGCCGAGCGGGCGTCCGGCGCGTTCGAACCACACCTCACAGGTCGCATCACAGGTCAGGTACTGGCGTTCGGCGTCGGTGAGCAGCGGGCCCAGATGCAGTGCGCCCAGTTTGGTGTCGGCGTCGACGTGGACGACCACGGTGGTGTGCTGAGCGTGCGGGCGCCGGGCCACCTCGGCGTCCCAGCCGGTCTCGATCAACTCCATGAACGCATCCACGGTAGTGGGCATCGGCGCACGCCGGGCGTTCTCGGCGTCGCCACCCTCGGCGAGGTCGGTGAAGTCATCGTCGAACTCCCCACCGATGCTGCCGGCGTCGGTGTCGGTATCGGCAGGGGACTCGCCATGGAGACCGTCGGCATCGGGGGCGGTTCCAGTGGCAGCATCGGGCTGCTGGTCGTGCTCGCGTTTCCAGTCGGCGATCAACCCGTCGCGCTTGCCGGCCAGGGCGGCATCGACCTTGGCGGCCTCGATCTTCGACACCGTGATCCGATACGTCACCGACTCACCATGATCGGTGCGCGAGAGGGCGCGTTCTGGCTGCGGTTTCGGGGCTGTATCGGGGCGCGGCTCCAGGCTGACCGCCTTGCGCAACTGGGTCACCGTCGCCACCGACGCCAACTCCACGTAATGATCATCAGAACCCTCGGCGGCGCGCTCGGCGAGCACCCCGACCTGATCCAACGACAACCGGCCCTCCCGCAACCCGGCCACACACCGCGGAAACTGCTCACCACGCGCCGCGACCGCCGCGATCGTCTTCGCGTTACGCGGTGACACCCCGGTCTTCCAGGCCACCAGCGCCGAAATCGACCGCGCCCCGGTCATCCCGGCCAACCCGCCATGATCGATCTCGGCGACGATGTCCACGATCTGCGCATCGATGGCGTTGCGCTGACCGGTCAACTCCGCGATCTGCTCGAACAACTCCGCCAACCGCTCCTTCGGCGACACCTCATCGTCAACCAAAGACGCTGCAGCAGAGGACATGACCCCATCAAAGCAGCACCCACCGACAAAAAAGGTCGGCCTCCGGCTGCATCCCACAGATCGGCGGCCACCACCGACAAATCAGGGACGGGCCGTCGCCTCGTTCGTTCTGGGAAGCGACACGAAGCCTCAACTACCGGGCGACCAGCGGACCGAAACGCCGCAACACGCTCTAGGTCGGGCCCGAACAGTAAACGGCTCGGACCGGCGGCGGGACGCAGAGCGAAAACTGCCGTGCAACTGATGGACATCAGTCGCGCAGAAGGCGGAGTTGGTCTGGAGCCGGAGCGGCCCGCGAGTCACTTCCGTCCCGCAGGCACCAATGTGCGTACGCTGGGGTGATGCAGGCTCGGTCGGTCGTCGCCGTCGCACTCGGCGTGGGCGTGACGCTCGCGGGGTGCTCGTCGAACATCGAGGGCACCGCGACCCGCAGCCCCGACTCCTTCGCCGAGCCGGAGTTCCCGACACCACGCCCGACCCGACCTGATCCCTCACCGCCCCCGACCACCGCGAATCCGAGACCGGCGCCTTCCGCGACCCCAGCACCGGGTGGGGAGGTGCTGAGTCCGCAGAACGGCTACGTCTTCATCGAGACCAAGTCGGGCAAGACCCGCTGCCAGCTCGACACTCGCGAAGTCGGCTGCGAGTCCTCGTTCGTCAACGCGCCCGAGATCGACGGCATGCCCGCCAACGGCGTCCGTCTCAGCGCCGACGGCGACATCAGTTGGGTGCTGGGCAATCTCGGCGCCATTCCGGCGGTCACCCTGGACTACCGCACCTACTCGGCGGTGGGCTGGACCATCGATGCCGATGTCAACGGCACCCGGTTCACCAACGACAGCACCGGCCACGGCATGGTCATCAGTGTCGAGGGTGTCGAAGGCTTCTGAACACCCAGTGAGTCCGAGGTCACCGTTCGGTCATCGCAGCCGGGTTTGACCGCAACCCCGGCCCGGGAACAGCACAGGCGTGCGCACCCACGATCTCATCGTCATCGGCGCGGGCTCGGGCAACATGGTCGTCGACGACCGGCTCGAAGACCTGCGCGTGGCGATCGTCGAGGACCGCAAATTCGGTGGGACGTGCGTGAACTACGGCTGCATCCCGTCGAAGATGCTGTCCTACACCGCCGAGCTGACCGACAGCATCGCCAGGGCGAACACCTTCGGCATCGACGCTGAGCTGCACGAACTGCGCTGGCCACAAGTACGCGACCGTGTCATCGGTCGCACCGACGCGGTGTCCGCCGAGGGCGAGCACGGCCGCCGCGCCGCCGACTTCGTCGACGTCTACTCCGGACATGCCCGCTTCACCGGAGACCGGGAACTCGCGGTCACCACGGCCGAGGGCATGGAGTATCTCAGCGCCGACCGGATCGTCGTCGCAGCCGGTAGCCGCCCTGCGGTGCCGCCGCCGGTCGCCGAGTCGGGTCTGCCCTACGAGACCTCCGACACCGTGATGCGGAGGGACACCGCGCCGCGGCACCTCGCCGTGCTCGGCGGCGGGTACATCGCCGCCGAACTCGCCCACGTGTTCTCCAGCGCCGGCAGTGAGATCACGATCATCGAGAAGGCGGGCCGGCTTCTCGGCGGTCCGCAGGACGAGGCGCTGCGCGACACCTACACCGAGATGATGCGTGCCCGCTACGATCTGCGCTGCGGTACCGAGCTGACCAAGATGTCCGGCACGCCAGGAGATCTGGTCCTCCACCTGGACGACGGAACCGACGTGCAGGCCGACACGCTGCTGGTGGCGATCGGACGAACTCCCAACAGTGACCACCTCGACGTGCAGTGCGGCGGCATCGACACCCACGACGACGGCCGCGTCGTCGTCGACGAGTACTGCCGCACCACCGCGCCGGGCGTGTTCGCGCTCGGCGACATCTGCACCGCGATCCCCCTCAAACACGTCGCCAACCGGGAAGCCGCGGTGGTCCAGCACAACCTGCTCAACCCCGATGACCTGCACCAGGTCGACCACAGCCTGGTGCCGTCGGCGGTGTTCACCAACCCGCAGATGGCCTCCGTGGGAGCCACCGAACAGAGTTGTCGCGACGACGGCCGCGACTACCGGGTGGGGGTGGCACGGTACGAGGACGTCGCCTACGGCTGGGCGATGCAGGACCACACCGGGCTGTGCAAGGTCCTCACCGAGGCCGAGTCCGGCCGCATCCTCGGCGCGCATGTGATCGGCAGCCAGGCCGCCTCGTTGATCCAGATCTTCGTGGTGGCCATGAACTTCGGTATCCCCGCCGGTGACCTGGCGCGGCGCCCGTACTGGATCCACCCCGCGCTCAGCGAGGTCGTGGAGAACGCACTGCTCAATGTGAGGAGACCCAGCACATGACCGAATCCGACCGCGCTGAACCGCTGGTGCTCGTCCTGTTCGGGGCCCGTGGCGATCTGGCACGGCGGATGCTGTTCCCCAGCCTCTACCGTCTCGCCGCGGCGGGCCGGCTGCCCGACGAGTTCGCCGTCATCGGATCCGGGCGCACCGCGCCCGACAGCGACGATGAATTCCGCGACGACATCAGCGATGCCATCGCCGAGGACATCGAGGAGCCGGACCACGAGATCCTCGATGACCTGATGTCGCGGTTGAGCTTTCAGGCCGCCAGCGACGACGACGGTTCCGACCTGGCCGAGGCTGTCCGCGCCAAGGCGGCACAGCTCGGTGACGGTGCGCGCACACTGATCTATCTGTCGGTGCCGCCGGTGGCCATGCAACCGCTGATCGGCATGCTCGGCCGGCAAGGCCTGGCCGAGGAGGCGCGGTTCATCGTCGAGAAGCCGTTCGGCACCGACCTGGAGTCGTCGCGCGAGCTCGATCAGGCCCTCAAGGCGGTCACCGACGAGGATCACGTCTACCGGATCGACCACTTCCTCGGCAAAGAGGCGGTGCGCACCCTGATGGCGCTACGGTTCGCCAACGGCATCATCGAATCCCTCTGGAACCGCGAGCATGTCGCGTCCGTGCAGATCGATGTGCCCGAGCAGCTGGGAATGGAGGGCCGGGGCAGCTTCTACGAGAAGACCGGATGCTTCCGCGACATGGTGAGCACCCATCTGTGTCAGGTGCTCGGTGTTGTGGCGATGGAGCCGCCGTCCGGTATGGACGCCCGCTCGCTGCGCGACGCCAAGTCGGCGGTGTTCGAGGCGATGCGTCCGCTGGATCCCGCACGGGTGGTCTTCGGCCAGTACGACGGATACCGCGACGAGGACGATGTCGCCGACGACTCCGGCGTCGAAACGTATGTCGCGCTCGAAGCGTTCGTGGACACGCCCCGCTGGCAGGGGGTGCCGTTCTACCTGCGCACCGGCAAGGCCATGCCGGCCGACCGCCGGGCCGTGACGCTGACGTTCCGCGACCCCGCACCGGCGACGTTCCCCGATCCGCGGCCCAACCGGCTGGTGCTCGACCTGACCGACTCCCCGAACGCCGCCTTCGACCTGACCGGCATGCGGCCCGGTCCGGGCCTCACGCCGCAACACCTCACCGTGACAACCGGATTGGCCGATCCGAACCTCGAGTCCGACGCCATGGACGCCTACGAGCGGCTGCTGCTCGACGCGATGCGCGGGGACCAGACCTTGTTCGCCCGCGCCGACGAGGTCGACAGACTCTGGCAGATCTGCGCACCGGTGCTGGACAACCCCCCGCCCGCGCTGAGCTACGAGCGTTGCTCATGGGGTCCCGAACCCGCGCTGCAGCTGCCCGGGCCGGCGGGCTGGCGGCTTGCCGATGACTGACTTCCCCTCGGTCGCCGAGCACGGCCTGATCGGTGACCTGCGCACCTGCGCGCTGGTCGGAAGCGACGGCAGCATCAACTGGTTCTGTGCCCCGCGGTTCGACTCCCCCAGCGTGTTCGGCGCAATCCTGGACCCGGAACGCGGCGGCAGCTGGACGATATCCACCGCGCGCAAGGACAGTCGCACCCACCAGTTCTACTTTCCGCAGTCCGCGGCGTTGATCACCCGCTTCCTGACCGCGGACGGTGTGATCGAGGTCCACGACTTCATGCCGGTGCTGCAGCCCAAAGACGAGGCGCACGTCCAGCGGCTGGTTCGTCGCGTCGTCGCGGTGCGCGGCACGACCACCGTCAGCATGGTGTTCGACGCCCGCCCCGACTACGGCCGCCGCCGTTTCGACGTGCAGTCATCTCACGGGACTGCGCGCTTCCGCCTCGACGGGTTGGCGATGCAGTTGCGTTCGTCGGTGGACCTCACCGTCGACGACACCGTGGTGGCCGCCGAATTCGAGTTGAAGCCCGGTCAGACCGCCGAGTTCGTCCTCGAGCTGGGTGAGACCAGCGACCGCGATGCCCCCGAGCACGGCCCGAGCGTCGACGAGCTCTTCGACGGGACGATCCACTTCTGGCGGTCCTGGCTGAAGAACTCGCGATACCAGGGCCGTTGGCGGGAGATGGTGGAGCGCTCGGCGATCACGCTCAAGCTGCTCACCCATGAGCCGAGCGGGGCCATCATCGCGGCACCGACCACCAGCCTGCCCGAGGACATCGGCGGGGAACGCAACTGGGACTACCGCTACGTGTGGATGCGCGACGCCGGCTTCAGCCTCTACGCGCTACTGGCGCTGGGCTTCCACGACGAAGCACACTCGTTCATCGCCTGGCTGTCGCGGCGGCTGGGCTGTGGCGACCGGGAAGCAGACGGTCTCGGCCCGCTGCGGGTGCTCTACGACATCGACGGCAACGAACCACCGCCTGAGGCCGAACTCGACCACCTGCGCGGCCATCTGGACTCGCGGCCGGTGCGGGTGGGCAACGCGGCGGTCGGCCAGCTGCAGCTCGACATCTACGGTGACCTGATCGACTCGGTGTACCTGTTCAACAAGTACGGTCCCGGCATCAGCTACGACGCCTGGTCCGATGTCGTCTTCGTCATCGACTGGCTGATCGACAACTGGGAACGCGCCGATGCCGGGATGTGGGAGATCCGCGATGCGGAGAGGGCGCACACCACGTCACGGTTGATGTGCTGGGTCGCGGTGGAGCGCGCCATCCGCATCGCCCGCCACCGTGGTCTGCCCGCCGATCTGGTGACGTGGTCCTCGGCGCGCGACGCGATGTACCACCGGATCATGACGGAGTCGTGGAACACCGACCTGGAGGCCTTCACGCAGGTGGAAGGCGGTGACCGGCTCGACGCGGGCGTCCTGCTGATGCCGATGGTCAAGTTCATCTCGCCGGCTGATCCGCGCTTCCTGTCGACCCTGGCGGCCATCGAGCGCGAGCTGGTCACCGACAGCCTGGTTTTTCGCTATCAGCCGGAAACCGACGGTCTCGACGGCGACGAAGGCACGTTCTCGTTGTGCACGTTCTGGTACGTCGAGGCGCTGACCCGGTGCGGCCGCCTGGCCGACGCCCAATTGGCGCTGGAGAAGATGTTCACCTACGCCAATCACGTGGGCCTCTACGCTGAGCAGGTCAGTGCCACCGGTGACCAGGTCGGCAATTTTCCGCAGGCCTTCACACACCTGTCGTTGATCAGCGTGGCGATCAACCTGGACCGCGCGCTCGGTTGACGTGTTTCGCATGACCGCACGAGGGAAAGTAGGACTCCCATGACGATTGCACAGCGCGAGCGGGCGGCCCTGGTGGCGACACTCAGGGAACAGGCCCCCGACGCTCCCACCCTGTGTGACGGGTGGGACGCCCGGGATCTGGCCGCACACCTGGTGGTGCGGGAACGGCGGCTCGACGCCGCGCCCGGCATCCTGATCCCGGCGTTCGCCGATTACACCGAACGGGTGCAGAAGAACGTGGCGTCCTCGACCGACTGGGACGAACTGGTCGGTCAGGTGGCGTCCGGCCCGCCGCTGTATTCGCCGTTCAAGCTGCTGGACCCGATCGCCAACGTCGCCGAGATGTTCATCCACCACGAGGACGTCCGGCGGGCCCGTCCGGGGTGGGAGCCCCGCCCGCTCGACGAGCCGACGGCGTCGGCGCTGCGCCGGCCCGTTCAGATGATGGCACGCATGACGCTGCGGAAGGCACCGGCGACGGTGGTCCTGGCCACGCCGGACGGCGACACGTTGGCCACGCTGGGCAGCGGGACTCAGGTCAAGGTCACCGGTGATGCCGGCGAGTTGCTGATGTTCGCCGCCGGACGGGACGAGGCGCGGGTCGAGTTCGACGGGCCTGCCGACGCGGTCGCCTTGGTGAAGAAGTCCCGCGCGGGCCTCTAGGCTGGACAACCGTGAGCCCCGTCGATTTCCGTGTCTTCGTCGAACCCCAGCAGGGCGCCGGCTACGCCGATCAGCTCGCCGTCGCCCGCACTGCCGAAAGTGCCGGGTATTCGGCGTTCTTCCGGTCCGACCACTACCTCGCGATGAGCGGTGACGGTCTCCCCGGGCCGACCGACTCCTGGGTCACCCTGGCCGGTCTCGCCCGGGAGACCACCACCATCAGGCTGGGCACGATGGTCACCTCGGCAACGTTCCGCCATCCCGGCCCGCTGGCGATCTCGGTGGCCCAGGTCGACGAGATGAGCGGCGGGCGAGTGGAATTCGGACTCGGTGCGGGCTGGTTCGAGGCCGAGCATCGCGCCTACGCCATCCCGTTCCCAACGCTGGGCGAGCGGTTCGACCGGCTCACCGAGCAGCTGGAGATCATCACCGGACTGTGGGGCACCCCGTCCGGGGAGACGTTCGACTATTCCGGCACCCACTACAGCGTGGCCGAGTCACCCGGGCTGCCCAAGCCGGCTCAGACACCGCACCCGCCCATCATCCTGGGTGGCATGGGCGCCAAGCGCACTCCGGCGCTGACCGCGCGGTTCGCCACCGAGTTCAACATCCCGTTCGCACCGTTGGACGGCCTGATCCAGCAGTACGCCCGGGTGGCGGCTGCGGTCGAGGAGGCCGGCCGCGCCAAGGATTCGCTGACCTACTCGGCGGCGTTCGTGCTGTGCGCCGGGCGCGATGACGCCGAGATCGCTCGACGCGCCGCCGCCATCGGGCGCGAGGTCGACGAACTGCGCTCCAACTCCCCCGCCGTCGGCACCCCCGACGAGATCGTCGACAAGCTCGGCCCCTTCCTGCAGGGCGGTGTGCAGCGCGTCTATCTGCAGGTTCTCGACATGTCGGACCTCGAGCACATCGAGTTCATCGCCGAGACGGTCGTCCCGCAGCTTCGCTGACCCAGCACTCCGTACGCGTGCGCGGTTACTATCGGTGCCCGTGACCGGCCCCGACCGTGACGATGCGCCGCAGCCGGCGTGGCACAACCGCCCGTCGACGCTGCTGGGGGTCAGCGCCGCGGCGCTGGCTCTGCTCGCGTTGCTGATCGGCGCGATCAGCTACGTGACCGGGCAGGCCAACGAACCCGAGCCGGCGCCGATCGACTTCGTCGAACCCACGTATTCGGTCACCGACAGCAGCACGCCGAACTCCGGGTCGCCCACGACGACCGGGACGATCACCAGCACGAGCCCTCCGGTGACCACCGACATCAACCCCGAGGAGACGACGCCGACGACCACCGAGTCCGGTCCGTCGACGATCACCACCCGCCCGCCGCGCACCCGCGAAACCGATGTGGGTCCGACGACGCGGGAGCGGCCCAGGCTGACGCGCAGGACCACGCCCAGCGAGGAACCCGCCGAAAATCCCTAGCCGCAGCGCCTACTATCGGGTTTCGTGGCGCGCTACGGATCCGACGACGATCAGGACTACTACTCCGACGACGACCCGACCCGCCTCAACACCGGCGGCTACAGCGGGTACGGCCAGCCGGGACCGGCGGAGTCGGGCGAGGTGCCGTGGTTCCGCAAACCCGTCGCCCTCGTGGCTTTCGGCGCGCTGGGGGCAGTACTGATCGCGCTGATCGTCTACGGTTTGGCGCGCCTGATCACCGGCGACTCCGGCCCGGGCACCGACACCACCACTACGCCGTTGACGCCGCTCACCTCGACCTCTGCTCCGGCGGTGGTGCCGCCGCAGACCGTGACCGAGACGGTGACACCCTCCACCACCGAGCCGACCGGGCCCGCTGGAACTACCTCGACGACCACCACCACCGCGCCGACGACCACCACCACGACCACAACGACGACCACCAGCCCCAGCGTCAGCACGAGCACCAGCACCGTCACGCAGACCGAGACCCAGACCGAGACGGTGACGGAGACGCCCCCGGCCCCCTGAGTCAGCGGCGCGACGAGTACAGCGCGACGAGCGCTTCCGCGCTGCGCACCGCGGCCCGGCACGCCCGGGTGGTGAACGGGTCGTTGAGGGGATGATCGGCGCGTCTGCGCCACCGCTGCGTCGCGGCGAAGGCCGCCCGCGGTCCGTCGTCGGCCGAGTCCGGACGCAGCCCCAGCCTGCTGGCCGCATCGGTACCCGCGCCGCCGATGATCCGCCGCAGCGAGACCATCTCGTCGTCGGTCAATGTGGTTGCCCGGGAACGCAGTTGACTCAACAGCCGCAGTTCCTCGAATGCGTGGGTGTCGGCCAGCAACGGGTCGATGTCGGCGAC
Organism: Mycobacterium sp. PO1; assembly: GCF_017312405.1. Classification (GTDB taxonomy): domain Bacteria; phylum Actinomycetota; class Actinomycetes; order Mycobacteriales; family Mycobacteriaceae; genus Mycobacterium. The sequence continues at coordinate 6,961 of NZ_BLTG01000095.1, read as the reverse complement.
GATCTGCGCCGAGGCCGACAGCGGATTCGCGGTCACCATCCGGCGCAGGGACAGCAGTGCGGTGTGCGCCTTCAACGCGTCCGACCGTTGGGCGAACTGCTGGTCGATGACCTCCCGCAGCGCCACCAGACCGCTGCGTTCGAGGAGTTCGTCGGCCAGCGCCACCGAGTCGGTGACCCCGGCCTGCAGCACGACCACCGAGATCCGGATGCCGAACATCCCGAACCGGTCGAGCAACGCGCGGCGCGTCGCCGCGTCCAGCGGAAGTGAGCTGTCGTCGCGGACGAACCGGTCGGCCGACAGCATCGCCTTGGCCAGCTCGGCGGGGTCGACGTCGGCCAGTTTGCGCAGCGCGGCGAACTCGTCGTGGCGCAGCGTGCGCGCGGTGAGCGCGAGCAGCCCGGACACCGGGACCACCGCCTGGCAGATGCCGGTCTTGTCCATCTCGGTGGTGAACCGTGTGGCGACCTCGTCGGCGGACAGCATCGCATCGATGCGCCCGGCCCCGATCTCGTCGGCGCGCGAGGCCACCCCGATGACGCCGAGTGCGCCGGTCGCGCCGCCGACCAGCATGCCGATCTGTTTGAGCAGGGCGATGTCGGCGGCGTTGAGGGTGCGCAGCAGGAACACCACGGCGTCGACGCGGGGCACGCCGTCGTCGGGAACCAGCAGGCGCAGCGAGCGCTCGGAGACATCGGGGGACAACGAGGACGTGCCCGGGGTGTCGATGATGGTGGCGTCGACCAGTGCGCCGGCCGGCCACTCGACGTCGAGATCGACCACCTCGGCCGCGTCGAGATCGGCGAGATCGAAGGTCAGGCCACCCTCGCGCACGATGGGGACGTTGCGCCGCCTGCCGCCGCGTTCGTTCGCGGTCACCCGCGGAGTCGGCCCGTACCGGAACCACGTGACGATGCGGGTTGCCTCTGTCGCGTCCGTGGGCGCGATGTCCTCCCCCACCAGCGCATTGACCAGGGTGGATTTCCCGGCCTTCAGCGTTCCGGCCAGTGCGATGCGAATCGGTTGGTTCAGCCGCCGACCGATGCGGTCCAGTTCGTTGTGCACGTCGGCACGCTGCCGGTAGGCGGGGTCGGCCTGGTAGGCCCGCACGACCCCGGCCAGGATGGCCCGGACCTGATCGCCCGCGCTCATCGCCCGGTCGTGAGCTCGGCGCAGTGGTCGAGCACCTGGCTCAGGATGCTCAATTGGCGTTGCAGCTCTTTGATACGCGAGTTCCGTTCGTTCTCTTCGACTTTGGCAGCCGCAATGGTCGCCTGCAGCGATTCGTTGAGGGAGCGGGTGGCCTGGTTGGCGATGTCGCGGTAATGGTCGCGCAGCTGCCGCTGGATCTCCTTGAGCCGGTCACGGGACTCCTTGGCCACCACGAACGCGACGTCGTCGACGAACCGGCGGCTGTTCAGTTTGGCCTCGCTGCGCACCCGCACCATGCGGTTCTCCATGTTCTCCCGGTAGGCCGCGCGGCCCATCAGGGCCCCCGCGCCCAGCGAGATCGGATTGAACATGCCCAACCCGGCCAGTGAGGTCATCATGCCGAACATCAGCACACCGCCGTAGGACCCCTGCAGTCCGATGGTCGCCTTGCGGCCTCTGCCGACGGGCTTGGCCTCCAGCTTCTGAGGCGCCTTGATCTCTCCGAACCCCGTGCCCATGATCCGGGCGCTGATGGCGGGCACATCGACGGAGTCCACCCCGGCGCCGACGAAGGTCTGGGCCACCTCTTCGGCGAGCACCTCGGCCCGCTGGAAGGCCCACACGAAGTTGTCCCCGACCGCGGTGGCGACGGCGTTTTCGAGTTCGGCGCCGATCTCGGCCCACACCCGCGTCGGATCACAGGAATCGATCACCTTCTCGGTGTGCTGGGTGATGGCACGGAAGCGGCCACGCAGGTCGTGTTCGACGTCGGCGGTAAGGTCGGCGATCCCGTCGTTGAGGATCTGTTGCCACAGCGCCGTCTGCGCCAGGGCGTCCTGCGCTTCGGCTTTTCGGCGTTCCAGGTCGGCGCGCAGCGCCTCTCGCGCGGCGGGGTCGTCGAGCGCTTCCAGCTCAGCGCCCACCGCGAGGCGCAGATGCTCTGCCGCCGAACGGATCTCGGCCAGAACCTGAGCGCGGATACGGTCGTTCTCGCGGGAGGCCACCTGCTCGGACAGGAAGTTCACCAGCGCCGGGAAGTTGGACTCGGTGTTGAGTTCCTTGTCGTTGGTCTTGATCGCGTGGCTGCGCAGCACCGAGGACACCGGGATGACCGGCACCGCCACCCCGGCGCGTTGCAGGTGCCGCTCGTCGGCGGCGACGACGTCACGCCAGTACGGGTACAGATCCGTCTTGGTCGCCACGATCCGGGCGACCGGGCAGATCTGCACCGCCTGGCGCAGGAACGTCATCTCGGGTTCGGTGAACTCCTGGCTGGTGTCGCTGACCATCAGCACCGCGTCCGCGTCGGGCAGCAGGCCCAGCGTGGCGGACAGGTGGGGTTGACCGTGGCCTCCCACCCCGGGGGTGTCGACGAACGCCAGTCCACCCTTGAGCAGCGGGCTGGGCGCGCTGACCTCGGCGCGGATCACCCGTCGTCCGCGGGCCAACGGATGGAAGCGCAGATCGGTCCGCACGTCGGCGGTCGGGATGTCGATGAGCTCGGGTTCCGCGACACCGGGACGTTCGACGACGATGCGGGCCGAGGGCTCCTCGGCGTGGGTCACCACGGTCGGCAGCACCGTGGACTCGTCGTCGGCGACGCGGGCGACGGGAACGTTGAGCAGCGAGTTGAGCAGCTGGCTCTTGCCCTGCTTGAGCTGCCCGGCGATGACCACCCGGATCTGCGGGTCGGTGATGCGGGCCTTGGCGCGGGTCATCCGGTCGACGAGGTCACCGCGCTCGTAGGTGCCGGCGATCGAAGCGGTGTGCTCGATCAACTCGACGATGACCTTCACGTCGCGGCGCCCGCCGGTCGCGGTGCGGCGCTCGGGCTGGTGGTTCGGCTGACTCATGGCACTCCTAGCGAACCAGGACCATATCGCGGCGGTGTGGCGGGACCTTCTCGATCCCGCCACACCGCCTCGGTGATGGTCCGTGCGATCAGAGCAGACTCATGTCGTTGTCGATGTCGGTGATGATGTCGTTGCTGATGTCGGTGTCGATCGACGTCAGGTCGTCATCGGAGTAGTCCCGGTTGTCCGAGTTGTCCTGGCCGGAGTTGTCCGACATGTCGAACGCATCGCCGCCGGTCAGGACATCCCCGTCCACCACGGTCGTGGTGTCGGTCGCGACGTCTCCGTCGTCGATCACCACCGCCGAGTCGTCACCGGAGTCGACCTCACCGATCACCGGGCCCTCGTTGTCGGTGACGATGTCGCCGCCGCCGCTGGTGGTGTTGCCGTTGTCCTCGACGTCGTTGTCCTCACCGATCACCACATTGGACCCGCTGCCGGCGAGCACGTCACCGGAGTTGGCGCTGTTTCCGTCGCCCTGCACGGAGCGGTCGCCGGTCAGGATGTCGCCGGAATTGTCGCCGCCGGTCGCGACGGCGTCGTCACCGGTGGCCACCGGGCCGGAGATGTCACCATCGGCGATCACGGCGCCGTCGGTGGCGGTGTTGGAGGTCTTGTCGCCGAACGTGATGTCGCCGAAGCCCAGATTCAACCCGCCCTGCTGGGAGTTGGCGCCGGAGGACTGCTCCGGGCTCAGCAGCGACGTGTCGTTGTTGCTGGCCAAGTCGGTGTCGTTGCGGCTGGCGAACTCGGTGTCGTTGCGGCTGGCGAACTCACTCTGAGTCTGCGGGGCCCAGGTGGTCTGGGGCGAGAACGGGGAGGCGATGTTGTGATGGTCGGCGACGGCGCGCTGCAGTCCGACGATCGGGTCGCCGCCGCCCAGCACGGCGCCGGCGGGAGCCGCGGTCGCCGCGATCGCCTGCAGCTGGGCCGGGTTGACCGGGGGCAGCCCCGCGGTGCGCATCGCCTCCTCGGGATCGGCGACGAACTCGGCGGCCGAGGCCGGGCTGCGGAACAGGTTGATGATGAACTCGATCAAGGTGTTCATGTCGGGGTCCTCTCACTGGGGGTGTTCGGTCGCCGTGTCCGGCGAGGCAAGAACCACGCTATGGCTCGGCGGAGGCCCCGAAAACGGGGCGACCACCCCTTCTTGGGGGATCAATGTCAGGGGTCCAGGGGGAGACCCCAATAGGGGATTAGGGGGTGGACTGGGGCAGGCCGGCGCGCACCGTCACTGCCCGAAGGCGTCGAAACCGCCGGCCTGGTGCGGCAGGTCCTCGAGGTCCTCGAGGCCACCGGGATCACCTGAGCCATCGGGGCCGCCGTGCCCGTCGAGCGGTGGCGATACCGCGTCCAGCCCGTCGTCCAACCACTCCCCGCCGACGACGGTGTCGCCCACCGCCGGCATCCCGTCGGGGGCGTCCAGAACGTCGTCGAATGCACCGAGGCGGTCGGGGACCCCGGAGTCCGGGGCGGACAGGTCGGAGATGACCGAAGAGACACCCAAGGTGTCGGGGACATCGGAGGCGTCGATGACCTCTCGGCCCGCCGCGACGAGGTCGTCACCGGTGACCTGCGCGGGCAGTTCATCGCCGAAGGCGTCGAACGCCGACACGGCCTGCCCGCTGGTCCACACGTTGTCATCCATCGCCCCGGCCGACATCGACTCGGACACCACCGGGATGAGACTGTTGACGTCGACCCTGGTGACGTCGGTCAGGTGGGCGTCGGCGATCGCCCGCTCGGGGTCCGCGGCGTAGCGGGCCGCCGCGTCGGGGTCACGCACCAGGGACAGCACGAACTCCAGCAGCGGGTTCGCCATGACACGTCCTACCTTCGCTCGCAGCTCACGGCGGGCTCAGACCCCGCCGGACCCGATCGTAATGACGATTCCCGATGCGGAGATCGGTGCTGGCACCCATCCCTGTCGAGGGTCCGGTTAGGGGCTTTCGATTAGGGACTCGGGGCCACTAGGGGCTTGCCCGGAAATGACGGCTCGGGCGGCTAAGGTGTGTCGAACAGAGCAGGGAGGTGCGAGTGGGTGACTCACTCGGGTTGTCCGTGGGGACGACCAATCTGGTGGCCACCGCCGCCGGTCGATCGACCGTGATCCGGCGCTCCGTGCTCACTGTCTATCCCGACCGGCCCGCCGAGGTCGGGGTTCCCGGCGAGAACCCGAACCTCGACGTGCCGCAACCGGACAGCCTGGTGCTCACCGGCTTCGTCGAACGGGTGGGCGACCCCATCCCGCTGGTGGCCGCGGACGGCTCGGCCCACCAGGCCGAACGGGTGCTGGCCGAAGCTCTCGACGCGATGGCGCGTGCGGCCGGTGGCGGATCCCCCGTCGCGATCGCGGTGCCGTCCTACTGGGGTCCCGCGGCGGTCGGCGCGTTACGGGGGGCGCTGCGCGCCGTGCCCGCCCTGGCTCCGGGCGGGGTGCCCGCCGCCCTCGTTCCCGACTCGGCCGCCGCACTGACCGCGCTGCAGGCCGCGCCCGGGTTGCCGACCACCGGCGTGGTGGCGCTGCTGGATTTCGGCGGTACCGGTACGTCGATCAGCCTGGCCGATGCCGGCGCCGGATTCGCCCCGCTGGGTGAGACGGCGCGGTTCGCCGAGTTCTCCGGTGACGGTGTGGACGCGTTGCTGCTCAACCATGTCATCGCGGCCTCGGCCACCGACGCCGACGACCCGGCCGGCACCGCGGCGGTCGGCTCGCTGGCCCGTCTGCGGGCCGAGTGCCGGCTGGCCAAGGAACGCCTGTCCACCGAGACGTCGACGAGTGTCAGCACGCAGGTGCCCGGCTTGCCGGCCGACGTGCGGATCACCCGGGCCGAGCTGGAGAACCTCGTCGACCAGCCCCTGTCGGGGGCACTGCTGGTGCTCGAGGACAGCCTGCAGCGGGTGGGGTTGAGCGCCGCCTCGCTGGCAGCGGTGGCGACCGTGGGTGGCGGTGCGCAGATTCCGCTGATCACCCAGCGTCTCTCGGAGCGGCTGCGGGTGCCGGTCATCACCACCCCGGCGCCGCAGACGAGTGTCGCCGCCGGCGCCGCCCTGGTCGCCGAGCGGGGGCTGACCTCCGATGCCACGACCATGTCCGGGGCGGCCGACAGCCCCACCGGCATCGCACCGGCGGCATGGGCGGCCGGCACGGCAGGAGCCGCAGCCACCGAATCCGCCGCCGACGGCGCGCCGTCGGCCACATTCCGCGCGTTGGCGTGGTCGCAGGACGACGCCAGCGGCCAGGAGCCTGTCCCCTACGTGGGCGACGACTACACCTTCGAGGGGACCGAGGCGCGCCCGGCGATGGCGTTCGACGCCGAACCGGACGCCGACTACGCCGACCCGGCGCCGCTGCCCTGGTACAAACGCCCACCGGTGCTGTTCGGCGTGGCCGCGGCGGCGGCACTGGTGGCCGCCGGCGGGTTGGCCGTCACCCTCGCCTCGACCGACGGGGACACCGGCCCCTCCTCCGACACCCCCACCACCGGGGAGAACGGGGAACCGGTGGCACCGCCGCCACCGGTCACGGTGACGGTCACCGGCTCGGACGGGCTGCCGACGACGTCGGTGTTCACCCCGCCGCCGCCGACGACCACCACGACCAGCCCGGCCTCGGAGACGACGTCGACCACCAGCGCGACCACCGAGACGACCACCACGACGACCACGCAACCGACGACGACCACGACGCAGCCGACCACCACGACCACCCGGACCACCACGACCCGGCCCACCACCACGCGGCCCACCACGACGGCACCGCCCCCCACCACGACGGCGCCGCCCCCGGAACCCGAGCCCGAACCCGATCCGGTCACCCCGGACGCCGGAGGGGATGTCACCACCCCGCTGGCTGCGCCGCCGCTGTCACCGTGAGGGTTCCCCCGGCCGCGCGGGCCGCGGTCGCGAGTCTGGCCGCCGCGCCCACCGAGCCGGCGGTGATGGCCGTGACCGGC
>NZ_BLTG01000094.1 GCF_017312405.1 Mycobacterium sp. PO1 | reverse complement strand
CAACCGGGCGTCCCCCCCCTCCTCACGCAGGGTGGCAACGGTGTCGATGCTGCGGTGCGCGTGTTTCTCCACCGACAGCCGCCCGCAGTGCACCAGCAGCACCTGGTCCGGGCCGGCCCAGCGGCCCCGCAACTCCGAGGAGTGGTGCCGGGGATGGAACTGGTCGAGGTCGACGCCGAGGGGCACGGTCATCACATTGGCGGCATCGATACGTTCGAACTCTTCGCGGGCGAACGCGGTGGTGCACACCACGGCGTCGTAGTTCGTGGCCGTACGCCGGTTGGCGACGTCGGCGACCGCCCGGGCCAGCGGCTCGGGAAGAATCTGGCCGACCAGACGGTCGAGGCGTTCGTGGGAGATCATCACCGTCGAGACGCCGTGGCGCCGCCCCCACGGGCCCAGTGACCGCAGGGTCAGCCGGTCGGACACCTCCAGCGCATCTGGTTCCAGCTCTTCCAGAAGCGCGGTCACCGGTCTCGGCAGCACAGCGCGATAACCGCCGGTGAACGGGATCAACCTGGCGGGCAGGGAGATCCGGATGACCCCCGACGGCAGCCGGACCCATTCGGCGTAGCGGCCCGGGACGATCAGGTACACCGAGTGCCCGGCCGCGCAGTACTCGGCGCCCAGTCGGTCCACGGCGGTGCGCAGCCCGCCGGACCGGGGGCCGTAGAAATTGGCTACCTGGACCACCCGCATGGCTGCATAACAGCGCCTTCGCATGTGCGGAAGTGAACGGCCAGTCGGCGTGCCGTCGAACAGCTGGTGGCCTGTCGGTGCCCGCTAACCGACGTGAGCGGCCAGCCAGTCCAGGACACGGCGCCAGGCGTCGGCGGCGGCCGCCGGGTCGTAGCGGTCACCGGTGTCGTTGAAGAACGCATGATTGGCGCCGGGTTCGGTGACCAGCTCGTGGACCATCCCCGCGCGTTGCAGGGCGGCAGCTGCGGCGGGTTCGGTCGCGTTGACGCGTTGGTCGAGCTCTCCGTAGAAGGCCAGCACGGCAACGTCTTTGGAGCCGGAGAAGTCGGGATCCTCTGGTGTCGGCCCGTAGAAGGGGAAGGCGGCGGCCAGTTCGGGCGCGCCGCTGTCGAGCAGCCGCCACACCAGTCCCCCACCCATGCAGAATCCGATCGCCGCGACCCGCAGATCCGGCGTGCGCCGCTGCACTTCGGCGATTCCGGACTTCAGGTCGGCGACCATCGCGTCGGGTTCCCGGTTGCCCAGCGCCGCTGTCGCCTCGGCCGGATCGTCGAACGTCGACGTCCCGCCCTGCGCGGAGAGCAGGTCGACGGCCAGGCTCGAATAGCCGGCGCCGGCCAGACGCGCGGCCACCGAGCGGGTCCAGTCGTTGAGGCCTTTGTTCTCGTGTATGACGAGCATTCCCCCGCGTGGTCGGACCGCCTCGGCCCAGGCGCCTTGCAGTTCGCCTGACGGTCCCGCCCAGGTGACGGCCGCGGTCGACACGGCCGAATCCATGCCCGGCGGTGAGGTGTCAGCAGGCGCCGCCGACGTGGCGGTGGACGGGGCGCCTTGCTGATCGCTGCTGCTGCAGGCAGCGATCAGGGAGGTGGCAGCGGCGGCTCCGATGCCGAGCAGGCTCAGTCGGCGCAATGCTTCGCGCCGGGTGAGCAGGCCGTCGACGTGGTCGGTGGCGATTTCCTCGGCGATATAGCGCTGCAGCGGCGTCACCCCAGCCATTATGCCCGGGGGTGTGATGCAGTTCACAGGCTGATGGTAGACAAACGTCAAAATCTGTTCACTGATGTCGTTGACACCTGCCGACGTGGGCGGTTCGATGAGTGGTGTGAGTGATGTGACGTACGACACGGTCATCCGCAACGGGCGCTGGTTCGACGGCACGGGCGCCCCCTCGGCGGTGCGCACCATCGGCATCCGGGACGGCCACGTCGCCGCGATCGCCACCGGTGATCTGGACGAGACCGGCGCGCAGGTGATCGACGCCACCGACCAGTGGGTGCTGCCCGGCATGATCGACATCCACACTCACTACGACGTCGAAGTGCTCGGCGGCCCGGCGCTGTCGGAGTCCTTGCGCCACGGGGTCACCACCGTGCTGCTCGGCTCGTGTTCGCTGTCCACGGTGTACCTCGACGCCGCCGACGCCGGCGACATCTTCGGGCGCGTCGAGGCGATCCCGCGCGACTTCGTCATCGACGCCGTCGAGAAGCACAAGGACTGGACAAGCGGTGAGGAATACATCGCCGCGCTGGAGTCGCGCCCGCTCGGGCCCAACGTGGCGGCGTTCCTCGGACACTCCGACATGCGCGCCGCGACAATGGGACTGGACCGGGCCACCCGTAAGGACGAGCGCCCCACGCGAGCTGAGCAGGCGCGGATGGAACGTATGCTGGTCGAGGCGCTGCGCGCCGGCTTCGTCGGAATGTCCTCGCAGCAGCTGCTCTTCGACAAGCTCGACGGTGATGTGTGCCGATCGCGGACCCTGCCGTCGACGTATGCCAAACCGCGTGAGCTGCGCAGGCTGAAATCGCTGTTGCGCCGGTCCAACCGGGTGCTGCAGTCCGGGCCGGACATCCAGAACCCGCTGAATCTCCTGTCGCAGGCGGCGCAGTCGCTGGGGGTGGTGCGCAACCCGCTCAAGACCAGCCTGCTCTCGGCGGCCGACGTCAAGTCCAACCCCGTCGCGGTCAACGTCCTCGGTCCCCTGGCCCGGCTGATCAACAGCCTCGGCGGCAACTTCCGGTGGCAACACCTGCCGGTTCCGTTCGAGGTGTACGCCGACGGTATCGATCTGGTCGTGTTCGAGGAGTTCGGCGCGGGCGCGGCCGCCCTGCACCTGCGTGACGAGGTTGAGCGCAACGAGCTGCTGCGCGACGAGGGCTACCGCAGACGTTTTCGCAAGGACTACGACAGCCGGTTCGGGATGCGGGTGTGGCACCGCGACTTCTTCGACGCCGAGATCGTCGCCTGCCCCGACCGGTCCGTGGTCGGCAAGTCGTTCGGCGAGGTGGGGCGCCTGCGCGGCGGGCTGCACCCGGTGGACGCGTTCCTCGATCTGGTGCTCGAGCACGGTCGGTCGCTGCGGTGGCGCACCACCATCTCCAACCATCGGCCCGAGGTGCTCAAGAAGCTGGCCCGTGATCCCGGTATCCAGATGGGGTTCTCGGACGCCGGTGCGCATCTGCGCAACATGGCGTTCTACAACATGGGCCTGCGCCTGCTGCGTCACGTGCGGGACGCCGAACTCGCCGGCACGCCGTTCATGACCATCGAGCGGGCCGTGCACCGGCTCACCGGGGAGCTGGGCGACTGGTATCGCATCGATGCGGGCCACCTCCGCCTCGGCGACCGCGCCGACGTCGTCGTCCTCGATCCGCGCCGGCTCGACGCCGGCCTCGACCACTACGCCGAGGAACCGGTGGCCCAGTACGGCGGTCTGTCGCGCATGGTCAACCGCAATGACGACACCGTGAGTGCCGTGCTGGTGGGCGGGCGGCCGGTGTATCTCGACGGCGCGCTGACGCCGGTGGTCGGATCCGAGCGCACCGGCAGGTTCCTGCGTGCCGCGCACAAGGCGCCGGCACCGGCGACACGGCAAGAGACGGGGACAGCGACGAACGGGAAAGAGGCTCTGGCACATGTCGGTTGAGCAGATGGGCGAGGTGACTGACATCGAGACGACCGTCTCGTCGATGTGGGCGGCGCTGTCGGCGCGCGACTGGGACGGTGTGAAGCGCCAGCTTGCTCCGCACTGCATTTATCTCGACATGCCGGTCGGTCCTGCAGCAGCCGCGCGAGGTCCGGACGACATCGTCAAGCGCCTCAAGATCGGGCTCGAGCCGCTGGCGTCGTACGCGAACTTCCCCGGCCTGATGGTCAGCAACGGGGTGGATCTGATGTACGAGCATCACGAGGAATGGCACTGGGCCACCGGCGAATCAGCGGTTCTGCAGTTCGTCACGGTGCACCGGGTCGAGGACCGTCTGATCACGCTGTGGAAGGACTACTGGGACATGGGGGCGCTGGCCAACCATGCGCCGGCCAGTTGGCTGGCCGATTTCGCGAACGCCGACATGTCCTGGGTGTTCGACGCGACCGGACTGGTGTGAGGAGCAACCGATGCTGGACCTGAAGATCACCGGCGGCACCGTCGTCGACGGCACCGGCGCCGAGCGTTACCGGGCCGACATCGGCGTCAAGGACGGCCACATCGTCGAGGTGCGCCGCCGCAACGGCAATGACGGGGCGTCCGACGGCCTGCAGGCCGACGCAGCGCACGAGATCGACGCGACGGGGCGCATCGTCGCCCCCGGTTTCGTCGACGTCCACACCCACTACGACGGTCAGGTCAGCTGGGACGACACGCTGGAACCTTCCAGCCTGCACGGCGTCACGACGGTGGTCAGCGGCAACTGCGGGGTGGGATTCGCCCCGGTGCGGCCCGGGAGGGAGCAGTGGCTGATCGAACTGATGGAGGGTGTGGAGGACATACCCGGCTCAGCGCTGGCCGAAGGCATCACCTGGAAGTGGGAGAGCTTCCCCGAATATCTCGATGCCGTCGAGAAGCGCTCGCTGGCAGTGGATTACGGCACCCAGATCGCCCACGGAGCAGTGCGCGGCTATGCCATGGGCGAACGCGGCGCCCGCAACGAGGAGGCCACGCCCGACGACATCGCCGCCATGGCGCGCATCGTGCAGGAAGCAGTGGAGGCGGGCGCGCTGGGCTTCTCCACGTCGCGCACCGAGGCCCATCGTGCGATCGACGGTGAACCCGTGCCCGGAACCTATGCCGCCGAAGCGGAATTGTTCGGTCTCGGTCGGGCGATGGCGGCCGGTGGCCGCGCGGTGTTCGAGGTGTCACCCCAGGGCACCGCGGGTGAAAGCCCCGCGGAGGCCACGATGCGCGAGATGGACTGGATGACCCAGCTCGGCGCGGAGATCGAACGACCGGTGACGTTCACGATGATCCAGACCGGCGGAGCCCCGGATCTGTGGCGCCGACAGCTCGAACGCGCGGGCAAGGCGCTGGAGAACGGTGTCGAGTTGTACGCCCAGTTCGCCGCCCGCCCGTTCGGGATGTTGTTCGGCTTTCCCGGTTATCACGCCTTCACCCACCGCCCCACCTACCGCCGGCTCAAGGCAGAGCTCGGCCACGAGGAACTCGCCGCGCGGCTGGCCGACCCGGGTGTGCGCGAGACGATCCTGGCCGAGGCGGATCTGCCGCCACAGCCGGTGCCGCTGTTCGACGGTCTCTACGCGCTGATCCAACACAGCGCCGACCGGATCTTCGCGATCGGCGACCCGCCCGACTACGAACCGACGCCGGATCAGACGGTGGCCGCGATCGCGCAGGCGCGTGGTCAGGATCCGCTTGCCGCGATGTATGACCTGATGCTCGAGTCGGACGGCACCGCGATGCTGATGCTGCCGTTCTTCAACTACGCCGACGGCAACCACGACGCCATCCACGAGATGATGACCCATCCCGCCGCGGTGTCCGGGCTGTCCGACGGCGGGGCGCACTGCGGCTTGATCTGCGACGCGTCCTACCCGACCTTCCTGTTGACGCACTGGGCCCGCGACCGCCACCGCGGACCACGGTTCTCGCTGGAATACGTGGTGCGCAAGCAGACCCTGGACACAGCAACGCTCTACGGGCTCTCCGACCGTGGTGTGCTGGCGGTGGGCAAGAAGGCCGACATCAATGTCATCGACATGCAGGCGCTGCAGTTGGACGTGCCGCGCATGGCCTACGACCTGCCCGCGGGCGGGCGGCGACTGGTCCAGGGCGCCCGCGGTTACGACGCGACCGTGGTGAGCGGGGTGATCACCCGGCGTCACGGTGTGGACACCGGGGCGCGGCCGGGCCGGCTGCTCCGCGGGGTGCGTTAACTCAATTCGTAGACACGCCGGGCGTTTTCGTGGGCGATCAGGTCGACCACGCGGCGCGCGTCGGTGACGCTCCACTCCCCTGCGTCGATGAAGCGCTGCAACGCGAGTGTCATGCCGCTACGCCACAGCCGGGCGCCGAGATAGTGCAGTTCGGCCGGCCCGTAGCCGTCCGAGGAGTAGAGGATCTTGCGGAACGGGGCCATCTCGAGCAGCCGCTCGATGAACGCCGGCGATCGGGCGCCCAGGTAGTTGATCGCCAGACCCCCGTCGAGGTAGACGTTGTTGAACGCCTGCGCCAGGTAGCCGGCTTCGCGCTCGTAGGGGTAACAGTGCAGCAGCATCACCGGGGTCGGACCGCTTCCCCGCAGGAAGTCCAGCAGATGAATCGGATTGGCCGCGTGCAGGTCCGCGTCGCGATCGCCGAAGCCGACATGCAGCTGCAGCGGCTTCCCGAGCCGCAATGCGCGGTGTAGTCCGAACCGCAGCAGCACCCGGTCCGTGAGGCGAACACCTCCGGCGTCACGCCAGCGTGCGGCCGCCTCGGCGACCTCCCGGGGCGCGGGGTCGGACAGATCGCCGACGAATCCGCCCCGGTAGGCCAGCACCGACTTGGTGCCCACCGCGGTGCGGGACCGGTCGGCGAGGATCTCGTCGAACGCCGCCGCGTAATCCCCCGCTCGTGCCGCGGCCTCCTCGGCGATCGATTCCAGGCGGACCACTTCGTGGACCCCGCCGACCGCCAATCCGGACAGCTCGCCGAGCGACGCCACGCCGGGGGTGCCGGTGTCGACGAGCCAGTCGCAGACACCGGCGGCCGAGAGGAAATGGTAGGCGAGCTCGGCCTCGGGCACTGAGGTGCGCCGATCCCAGTAGTGGTCGGCCTCGGCGTGGCGAACCAGGCCGAGCGCCGTGGCGCAGTGCGCCCGGACCGCGAAACCCAGCTGTGTGTCGAAGCCCGAGTCGAAATCAGCCAGCGGTTCGGTGTTCGCCTCGTTGAGCGCGTTCTCGAACGTGGTGCGGTCCCGCGGCTGAAGCCAGCATCCGTGGACGTGGTGGTCGATCAGATGCACTGCGCCGAGGTGCTCGTGCAGCGCCGACATTCACACGCTCCAGGCCAGCCGGAACTTGTCGGCCAGTTCCTCGGTGCTCAGGTCGGCGAAATTGTCGCGTTCGTATCGGCGTACCGCGACGACGGCGTCGACCACCGAGTCACCCAGGATGCCTCGGATCATGGCGGAGCCGTTCAACGCGTCGAGGATCTCGGACTGGTCGGTGCTCAGCAGCCGCAAGTCCGCCTCGGCCCGTTCGGAATCGGACAACGAGGCCGGGTCGACCGCGATCTCGCCCGGGGCGGTGAGGCCCTGCTCGATGCCGTTGAGCGCCAGCCCCAGGATCGCCGCGGACGCGAGGTAGGGGTTCGCGGAGGGATCGACGACCTTGACCTCGACGTTGGCGCCGTAGGGGTTGGCCGAACCGCCGGGCAGGAAACGCACGGCGGCTTCACGGTTCTCGGTGCCCCAGCACAGCGTGGCACCTGACCAACTGCCGGGCTGCATGCGCAGCCCGGACAGGATCGAGCCGCACAACACGCCCTGGGCCTCGGCAAGCCCGGCGAGCACACCGGCGATCGCCGACGACCCCTCCTCGGTCAAGCCGCCAGGGAGCCCGCCCCCGGAGAACACCGGTGTGTCGCCGCGCTTCAGCGAAAAATGCTGGTGTGCACCAGAACCCACGCTGCCGGCGAACGGGACGGGAGAAAGGCTCGCGCGCATGCCGTACGACCTGGCCACTCGGCCGATGATGATGCGCATCAGCGTCAGCTGGTCGGCGGCGGCCACCGGCGCCAACGGGGCCAACGAGATCTCGAACTGGTTGGCTCCGTACTCGGGGTGGAACTGCTCGATCGCCACCCCTGAACTCGTCGCCGCGGCCGTCACGTCTCGGACGAATCCCTCGTATTCGAGCACGCCCGCCAGCCCGTACTGTGCCCACAGGTGCTGGGGCAGGCGCGCACCGTCAGGGCCGACCAGCACGAACTCGATCTCGTGGCCCACCGCTGCGCTGTATCCGGCGTCGTCGAGGCGTTTCGTGACGGCGGCCAGCGCGCCCCGGGTGCAGTACGGATCGGGCACACCGTTCTGGTCGAAGAACGAGCCTGGCGCCCAGGCGAATCCGTTGCCCAGGATGCGCAGCGCCCCCAGATCGATGCGGATGCGCTGGTCACCGACCACGCCGGTGGACTCGCTGAACACGATGCCCGCCTGGTCGATCGCGAAGACATGCCAGACCGGACTGGCGCCCAGACCCGGATCGGCGAACGAGCTCATTCGGCGCAACGGCACGGTCTTGGCGTGGATGAGGCCCGCCGGATTGACGACGGTCCCGATGAGGGTCGCCACTCCATCGGACTCGAGTTGTGCGATAGCCGCGGCGGCGAGCGGTTTGGCTGCCATGTCAGCCATTCATACCAGTAGCCGGGTGCGCGGGTCGGCCGAACTCTACAGCGTGATCTTGCAGGCCTGCCCGATGTCGAGGGTGCGCAACACCCGACCCATGCCCACCCACATCGCGCAGGAGATCGCCAGGTCGGTGATCAGCGCGTCGTCGAAATGTTCGGCGGCACGCCGCCAGAAGTCGTCATCATCCCGAAGGCCGGTGTGATCGGTGGCGAAGCGGTGTGCGAACTCCATCGCGATGCGCTCGGCGTCGCTGTACCCGGGCCACGTCCGCCACTCAGTCGCATGCTCGTAGAGATCTTCGTCAACACCGGCAGCGTCACCGGCGCCGTCGCGGGTGTTCTGGCACACCACGCACTCGTTGGCGTGGGCGATCACGATGCGGGCCGCTTCCCGCACCCGCAGCGGCAGCCTGCCTTTGGTGTAGACGGCGTGGCTGAAGTTCGCCATCGCGGCACCGAGGTCGGGAGACGTGACCGCGAAGCCTGTCACGTCGTCGTCGGGGAAGTCTCCGATTCGGCTCATGGCCGCATCGTACGCCGCCTCACCGCGCGGGCGTGGCGGTCTCGGGCACCGCACCCCGGTCATCCCACTCGCGCTGCACCAGCAATCGCGCCGCGATCCTCTCCAGCGCCGCCTCGACCTCGGAATGGTCGGGGCGTCCCTCGAAAAGTGGCGACGACGCGAGCTTCTCGACGATTCGGCCCACCAGCGCGCCGGTTGCCGCGGCGACCTGACCGGCTCCGGCCTGGGTGAGCCACATGCGGTCGCCGGTGCGCAACGCGTAGCCGGAGTCGACCAGGCGCGTGAACGTCGGTTCGAGTACTTCGGCGGGCACTTTGAGCCGGTCGGCGATCGCCGACAGGGTGGCCGAACCGAAAACCTGACTGTGCCGGTAGATCTGGATAAGGCCCCAGAGCAGGGCGAGGTCGGACACACAGCCGTGCCGGCCGGCGATGCTGCGCAGTCGGATGTCGGGTGAATGGCGCACCAGTCGGCCCACCGCGGTCTCCAGAATCTCCTCCGGGGTCTCCATCTGAGGCATGCCGAAGCCCTCCCCGAGGTCGACACCCGCGGCCGGGTCGAGGTCGCGCAGGGGCACCTCCTTGAGGGTCAGTGCGACCAGGAATCCGATCACGGCCACCGGCGCTGCGCACAGGAACACCAGGCCGAGCGAGTCGGCGTAGGCGTCGACGATCGGCGCGGCGACGTCGCCGGGCAGACGTTGGAGGGCCTGTGGGGACTGTGCCGCCTCGGCGGGGGCGCCACTGACGGCCAGCGCGGTGGCGATGCGGCTTTCGAGGAAGTTGGCGAACAGCGACCCGAAGATGGCCGCACCGAACGAACTTCCGATGGTGCGGAAGAACGTCACGCCCGACGTCGCGACGCCGAGGTCGGCGAAGTTGGCGGTGCTCTGCACGATCAGCACCAGTACCTGCATGCACAGCCCGATCCCGGCTCCGAGCACGAACAGGTAGACGCTCTGCTGGAGCACCGGGGTGCCGGCGTCCATCTGCGACAGCAGCACGAATCCCACCGCCATGACCGCGGTGCCGACGACGGGGAACACCTTGTAGCGGCCGGTGCGGCTGACCAACATGCCGCTGCCCATGGAGGTCAGCAACAACCCGCCCACCATCGGCAACGTGCGCAGGCCGGACTCGGTGGCCGAGACGCCGTCGACGAACTGCATGAACGTCGGCAGGAAGGTCAGCGCGCCCAGCATCGCGAAACCGACGATGAAGGCGAGCACGCAGCACACGGTGAACACGGGGCTGGCGAACAACCGGATGGGCAGGACGGGTTCGTCGGCGCGCAACTCGACCCAGACGAACAACGCCAGCATCACCGCCGAGCCGACGAACAGACCGATGATCATCGGCGACGACCACGCGTAGGTGCTGCCGCCCCAACTGGTTGCCAGCGTCAGCCCGGACGCGCCGAGACCGATGGTCGCGATGCCGGCGTAGTCGATGGCCGGCCGGGTCCGCTGGCCCAGCGCCGGGATCGCCACGGTGGCCACGGCGAGCACGACCAGGGCGACGGGGATGTTGATCCAGAACGCCCAGCGCCAGCTGAGGTGATCGGTGAAGTACCCGCCCAGGAGGGGGCCGATCACCGTCGTCACGCCGAACACCGCGCCCAGCGCGCCCTGATACCTGCCTCGATCGCGCAGCGGGATCACCTCGCCGATCAGCGCCATCGCCGTCACCATGATCGCGCCGCCACCGATGCCCTGCAGCGCCCGGGAGGCGACCAGCATCGTCATCGAGGACGAGATGCCGCACAGCACCGAGCCGCCCAGGAAGAACAGCACCGCGACGGTGAAGACGGCCTTGCGTCCGAACAGGTCCCCCAGCTTGCCGACGACGGCCGTGACGATGGTCGACGCGAGCAGGTAGCTGGTCACCACCCAGGCCTGGTGTCCGGCGCCGCCGAGATCGGCCACCACCGTGGGCAGTGCGGTGGCCACGATGGTCTGATCCAGTGCCGCCAGCAGCATGCCGAGCAGCACAGCGACGAAGATCAGATTGCGCCGCTGCGCGCCGACCTGGGCGGGTTCGGCGTGTTCGGGCTGATCGGCGCTGGTCGCGGGGCTGCCTGTCATACCTGCCTTTCCGGGCGCGAAGAACTCTCCACCTACATCGTTAGATGTCCTATGGAAGTTACCGCGCCAGGCGGGGATAGCCGCCGGGGCCCGCGGCAAACCGCTACTGCGGCGGGCGGGACACGCACTGGGCCATGTAGAGCTCCTCGCCCATCTTGCCCATCAGCTCGAGCTGCGTTTCGAGGTAGTCGATGTGCAGTTCCTCGTCGGCGAGGATCTTTTCGAACAGGTTCGCCGAGGTGGCGTCGCCCTTTTCGCGGCACATCAGGATGCCTGGCTTGAGCCGCCCGACGACCTCGTACTCGATCGCCAGATCGGCCTCGAACTGCTCGCGCAACGTCTGCCCGACGCGCAGCGAGAACAGTCGCTGATAGTTGGGCAGACCGTCGAGAATGAGGATTCGGTCCGTGATCTCCTCGGCGTGAACCATTTCCTCGAACGATTCTTTGCGCGTGTGCGCAGCCAATTCCGTGAAACCCCAGTTGTCCTGCATCTTGGAATGGAGGAAGTACTGGTTGATCGCCGTCAGTTCGCTCGTCAATTGCTCGTTGAGCAATTTCAGAACCTCGGGATCGCCTTGCATGGCTGCTCCTAAACACGTTGTCGATGTCGGCGTGCGCTATCTGCACGGTGGTGCGCGAGCGTCTCCAATCTAGTGCACGCGCGGCATCCGGCGCGCACCATTACCGCTGTGTGAGGCATGTTTTCGGGTCGGTGACCGTGATATCGGCCAAGACCTCCTGTGCAACACGGCAGGAGTCTGGACTGCCTAGGCTAAGTAAGGTTAGACTCGGCTAACTGCTGAGGGCGGCGAAGAAAGGTAAGGGTCACCAATGGACGAGTATGATCTGCACTCGTTCATTCTCGCCTGCGACTTTCGCGTCGACGACCTCGAGTTCATGTGGGAATGGTTGGAAAAACACCGGAATGGTCTTTCCACTATCGGGGCGCATCACGTCGTGGTCTACGAATCCATTTGGGAACCGCGGCGGGTTCTGGTCACCATCGGAATTCGGCAGGCCCGCTCGATCCGGGAAGTGCTGCGCTCGCCGGCGATTTTCGAATGGTTCGATATTTCCGGTGCTGATGACATTCCCCCGATTTTCGGCGGCGAGGTCGTCGAGAAGATCGACCTGTACGGGACCGGATCCGAGCGTCATGTCGGTCGCGTCGTCGTGGGCGTGATGTCGTCGGTTGACGACGTGTCGGAACTGATGGTCAAGATCCACGACGGTCTCGAGCGCTTCAAGCGAGGCGGCGTGCGCAAGATCTGGGTGTACCGGGCACTCGATGACGGCCAGGAAGTCCTGATCCTGCAGGAGATCGACAACGAGCTCAGCGCGCGTCAGTGGATCGAACACCCCGACGCGGCTGCCGAGTGGATGAGCAACGCCGGCATGGGCGCCTATCCGACGCGGTTCGTCGGCCGGTTCGCCCATCTGATGAGCGTCGGCGGGCAGGAGTAGCCGTGTTCGTCTGCCTGTGCACCGGAACCACGAGTCACGCGGTGAGCGAAGTGGTGGCCAATGGCGCACGCACCTCGAAGGAGATCGCCGAGGCCTGCGGCGCCGGCGGTGACTGTGGCCGTTGCCGCCGTACGTTGCGGTCGATCATCGAAGCCCATTTCGCCGACTGCGCGCCCAACCGGGTCAGTCGCTAGGACTTGCCCCTGCCGGTGAAGTCCGCCAGGGCCGCCGCGTTGGCCGCACCCCCGAGGAGCATTTCGAACTGCGCGTTCTCCCGTGCGGTAGCGGCCTCGATGCCGTCCCGGAACGGCTCGGTGAGCGTGCGCTTCACCGCGACAAGACTGGGAATCGATTGTGCAGCAATGATTTCGGCATGATTTCTGGCCTCGGTTAGCAGCTCGTCGGGCTCACAGACCTTCCACGCGATGCCCATGCGCAGCGCCTCGGAGGCGTCCACCCACTGCGACGACAGCAGCATCCACGCCGCGTTCTGGCGGCCGATCAACTGCGGCAGCAGATACGACGAAGCCGCCTCCGGCGCGACCCCCAGGCTGGTGAACGGGCACTTCAGCCGTGCTGTGGAGGACATGAACACCAGGTCGGCGTACCCGAGAACGGTGGTGCCGATTCCCACCCCGACCCCGTTGACCGCGCACACCAGCGGCTTGGTCAGGTCGGTCAGCGCACTGATCATCGTCGTGAAGTGGCTGCCCTGGTCGCTCATCTGCGGGTCGGTGATCCGCGCCTGCATCTCTTTGAGATCGTTGCCCGCGCTGAACGCTCGACCCGCGCCGGTCAGCAGGACCACTGCGACGTCGGGATCTGCGTCGGCCTCCCGCAGCGCGGTGGCGGTGGCGAGGTAGAGCTCCTCGTTGAACGCGTTGAGGGCCTCGGGCCGGTCCAGCACCA
The DNA here is from genome assembly GCF_017312405.1 of Mycobacterium sp. PO1. GTDB lineage: Bacteria > Actinomycetota > Actinomycetes > Mycobacteriales > Mycobacteriaceae > Mycobacterium. The sequence goes on along the minus strand of NZ_BLTG01000094.1, from coordinate 3,290 downwards.
GAGTGCGGACCCGGTTGTCGTCGCTGATCTGCAGAGTCACCGCTGCAGCGTATCGGCTGGCGCGAACGGATCGCGCAGCACGTATCGACTTGTCGGGACGGTGTCGATGTCGCGGTTGGCCCCGAATGCAGAGGTGCTGGCCACCATTCGCGCCATGCGGTCGCTGAGCTCGGCGTCGTCGGCCGCGCCGAAGAAGGCGTGCAGGTCGGTCGTCGCGGCAAGGGGGAACAGCTCTTCGACGATGGCGGCGAGGACCGGCGCGTCGTCGGTCAGCGCGCGGACCACCGTGTTCTGGACGTAGCCGAAAGTGGCCTGGGTGTCGATGGCGACCTGGGTGTGGTCGTGCTGCCAGCGATGAAGCCACGTCGCCTGGTCCAGATCGGACGGTCGGCGCAGCATCGCGACGTTCGCCAGGCCGGGGGTGCGTTCTCCTGGTGCGGTGTGGGGCGGTGGCAGCGGGACCGATTCGGTGACCAGGTAGGCAGACACCTGTTGGCACAGATCGGCCAGCAGCTCGGTGGCGGTGCGGATCTGCTCGCCGTAGCACTGCTGGGTCCAGAGGCTGACGAAGGCGACGACGGGCGGGTCGAGTGTGGTGAGGGTCATGAGGGAATCGGTGACCGCGTCGTCGCGGACATTGACGGCCACCCCGGCCAACCCGGAGTCGAGAAGTGTCTGCGCCGCGTCGGTGCGCAACGTGGTGCACCAGGCCTCGTCGCCCGGGGTGCCCCGTAGCGTGATGATGACTTTCTCCACGTGCCGAACATAGCCCGGGACAGAATGGACTGATGATCAAGGGTCTTGCGCTGCGACCGGGGGTGCCGGACACCGCCGCGGTCCTGCGCAGCCTGCTCGGCGTGATCGCCGTAGGGGTGGTCGCCGCGCAGTGGGGACCGCCGGGGGCGTCGACCGCGGCAGCCGCGGCGGGGGCGGTGACAGGCGCAGTGGCGTTGCAGGAAAGCCCCCGCGCACGTGTCCAGCTGGCGGTGGGCGCGTCGACGGTGCTGGGGGGCGCCGCGCTCATCGGTGCCGCCACGTCCGGCTACTCCCCCGTCTTCGTGCTCGCCGCAGCACTCTGGTGCCTGGCCGCGGCGATGCCGTGGGCGCTCAGTGCCAACGCGGGGCTGATCGGCGCGGCCTCGGCGGCGATTCTGGTTGTCGCGCCGCCGATCACGCCGACCCTGTCATCGGCGTTGGCGACTGCGGGGCTGGCCTTCGCCGGCGGACTGATCCAGGCGGCGTTGATTGCCGTCTGGCCGCAACGGCGCTGGCGCGTCCAGCGCGATGCCCTCGCCAAGGCCTATCGTTCGCTGGCCGCCGATGCCCGGCGGATCGCCGAGGGAACCGGTGACGGCGCCTCCGCTGTCGATCCCGAGCCGTTGATCGCGTTGCGTGCCGCGTTCACCGCGGCCGACGTTCAGGCCAAGCGCCACACCGCGGACTACCGCAGCTGGTATGGCCTGCCCGAGCGGATCGCCGCGACGCTGGCCGAGTTGGACGGCGTGGCGGCAGACGTGCGGCCCCGGGAAGTCCTGGACGCGGCGGCGGACACGCTCGCCGCAGTCGCCGAAACCCGCCGCAGCGCCCGCGCCGACGCCGAGGCGGCGATCTCCCGGCTCGATGCGGCAGTGGATTCCGAATCGCCTGTGGTGCACCGGCTGACCCGGCTGGTGCATGAAGCGGTCGCCATCCGGCTCGGGGAGTTTCTGCCCTCCTCCCCGGAGGCCGTGCGGCTCAGACGGCCGGAGGTGCGAACCTCGGTGCGCTCGGCCCTCGCGCTGATGCGCGGCCACCTCCACCGCCGATCGCCGGTCTTCCGTCACGCGGTGCGCCTCAGCGTGGCGGTCGCGGTGGGCTGTGCGATCCAGCGGTACACCGGGATCGCCCACGGTTACTGGATACCGCTGACGGTGCTGATGGTCCTGCGTCCGGAGACCGCGCACACCTACACCCGCTGCGCCGGGCGGATCGCCGGAACCCTGGCCGGCATCGCGGTGGCATCGGTGGTCCTGGTCCTGCTCACCCCCGGCGTCGTGGTGACGGCGGTGCTGGCCATCGTCTTCGTCGGGGCGGCCTACGCCGCGGCCGGTCTCGGCTATCTGGCGTCGTCGGCCGCCCTGACGGCGGCGGTGGTGTTCCTGATCGGACTCGAGCAGGTCGGGCCCGCAGCCACCACCGACGACCGGTTGTTGGGCGCCCTGATCGGCGGGGGCCTCGCCGTGCTGGCCCACGTGCTGTTCCCCGACGATGCGCTCACCAGGCTCGCGCAGCGGGCGGGCGAGCTGCTCAAGACCGAGGTGGACTACGCCGCGGTGGTGATCAAGGCCTATGTCCACGAGATCGACAGCCCGGCCGATGCGTTGTCCGCCGCATGGCAACGCGCGTTCCGGGCCCGCGCGGCGTTCGAGGCCGCCGCCGGCACCACCCGAATGGATTCTCGTGACCTGCGCCGGTGGATGGGCGCCTATCGGACGGCGCTCAACGCCGTGACGGCGTCCTGCACAACCCTGGAAGCTTCGCTGCCCGATCGGCCCGCGGCGGCATGGAACGGCGAATTCGTGTTGGCGGTGGACGAATACGTGGAGGCGCTCTGCGGCGACCCTCCAACAGCGGCGTCTCCCTGGACGGTGGACGTCACCGATCTGGAAGCCGCGGACAAGCGCCTGCGCGACGTCGTGCCCCGCCGCGGAGCCCACGAAGGTGCGGCTCGGGTGCTGGCCGCCGAAGTGGGCGCGATCACACGCAGCGTGGCCGGAATCGCCGTCACGCGCGGGCCCATCGCGGTTCGATGAACACCCCCTCTGCTTCCACCGTGATGCCGTCGGCGTCGGCGATGTGGCCGGTGGCGTAGGTTTTGAACCCGTCTGTGTGGGTGATCCGCGCCTCGGCGTGCAGTCGCCCGAGCGGGGTCAGTCGGCGGTAGCGGACCGTGATGGTTCCGGTCAGTCGATGTACGCCGGGGGTGCTCACCGCGTCGCCGAGCACGTGGTCGAGCAGCATCGCCGATACACCGCCGTGGACGTGTCCCGGCGGGCCCTCGAACGCCGCACCGAGGTAGAAGTCGCTGGTGACGTATCGGTCCGTGCTCGCGGGCCCGTCAGAGACCTTGCGGATCACCAACGGCGGTGCGGACGGGTTGCGGACCCCGATGACGGCGTTGCCCCACGGCATCGGGTCTCCGTCGGTGACGTACCGGACGCCGAAAGCCCCGTCGAGCTGACTGCTGCGCAGAGACGCTGTGGCGGCGTCGATCTGCGCGGTCGCGGCCGTGACGGCCTCGGCGTCGGCCT
>NZ_BLTG01000093.1 GCF_017312405.1 Mycobacterium sp. PO1 | reverse complement strand
CGCCAAGTAGCGGGTTGCCCGTCGTTTGGCCGTCGGCCAGGACACGTGGAAGTGCTCGGCGGCCCGAACTACTGGCCAGCCTTCATCGACGATCAGACGCGCAAGCAACAACCGGCCGCGCGGAGTCAACACAGCGTTAGCGTGGACCATGAAGGTCTCCCGTTCGTTGAAGTGAAGTGGTAGCAGCTCCACTCCACGACGGGAGGCCTTCGCCAATCAACGACCGCTACAGCGAGTCGTCACACTTCTTCAACCAACCTGCCTGGGTAGTACAGCTAGTGCACAAATCCGCACCAGGAGGAACCCGAATATGCAGGTCAAAGACCTACATGGCCACCAAACCGCCGACGGTGATAAAAGTCAGGAAAAGGCGGCCGAAGGTGACCTAAGTCAGGTCTAAGTCGGGACTCAATAGGCTCGAGCAGGAGAATCGAGAACTCAAGCGCGCCAACAAGATCCTGAAACGAGCAGCGAGTTCCTTCGGGGTGGAGATCGCGGCAAGGATCAGCTCGGCGGGATCGAGCGTGTATAGGAATTCCGAATCGTTACCCGCCGAGGCCCGGTTCATTTCAACGACACGAACCACCGAACCGGCCTACGCAACAGGCTCAGTGTCCGCGGCACTCATAGACAATCCGCGAAAGCGCTGTCTCATAATCACGGCAAACCTTCGACCAGGAGTAGTGCTCGGCCGCGCGCCCTTGATTACGCGAAGCCATGTCCTCTAAAAGGACGGGGTCCTGCATCATTTCAGTAACTTTCTGAGCGATTTGCGCCGACTCCCCTCCCACGAATTCGCCGCCCTCGTCCAGTACCTCGCGATTATAAACGGTGTCCCGGGCCAAAATCGGAGCACCAGCCGCCATTGCCTGCACTAGGGCGGGATTGGTTCCCCCCACAGTATGTCCATGAAAATACACACCGGCGTGCTGCCAAAGCGATAGAAGCAAAGCGTCGTCACTTATGTGTCCAAGCCAAGTGACGTTCTCATGGACATTGTGCAAGTTGCGTGCGGTGTCATCGAATTCACCCCCATATCCGGAGCTTCCAACGATCACAACTGGAAAGCTTTTGGCGATAACTGGTACGGCATCGAAGAACTGCGTAACGCTGTTCTCGGGCACAAAGCGCGCGACGACAAGAACATAACTACGATGCGAAAGTCCGTTCGGCACTGGAAGGGCTTCGGGGATGTCCCCTCCGTACGGTATAAATGTCCCACCGACTTGGAATGTTTCTTGCCAGTACGACTCTATGGCTCGCGCGTCGAACACGAGTTCGGTCGCCCAACGCGCTGATAGGAAAGCACCGGTTCTGAATACACGCTTCGCCAGTGGATTCCATTTAGCGCGTTCCCATTCGATACCATCTACATTTAGCAGCGTTGGTATCTTTCGCGCCTTCAGCACAGAGAGGAAATACCCGTTTGCGACGTTCATAATAATTGCGGCATCTGGACGTCGCAAAGCTGCGTCGATGGTCGAGGTCAAACCGTAAGATAAAGTGCTGAGACTTTTGGTCTCCAACCCGCGCGTAAGCCGGGAGTGCACTCTGCTATCTCTGTCGATGTCGTCTAGTCGTGTCGACCCCTGCCGTCCATATACAGTAACGTCCCACCCGCTGTTTATTAGGCTCGGCGCCAAGCGCCGAACTGCGGTCTCAAAGCCGCCATAATAGCTTGGGTAACCGCGGGTGCCGATGATAGCTACCGACGGCATCGCATCTCCTAACCAATTGTCTTGCAGGTGGCCTTGTCAACTGCTGATGCGCGATGTTTGCAGTTCCAGGACCCACCTTTCGGGAATCTGGCCTCGAACGAGAGGTGCCGCCATAACGGACAATATCCGACACCCAGGCCGCCGGTTTATTCCGAGTACCTGCGTCAACGACGATTCTTGAGAGTTCCGCTGCCTAGGTATTTGTTCTTCGTCAGCACCAGGCGATTCCAGTTTCGCGCAAGAATACCCTTGAGTAGTCCGGGATCCTCAGGCGCCCAATTCGTGGTGTGCCGCTCGACCGATCCAGCGGCGATCTTCGAGTACGCGTAGGCGGCAATGGATCGGCGTGAATGACCCGCTGGAAATCGGATAGGTTTGTAACCGTGAAATGAATTGTCGGTACACTCCATAATCACAAGGCGATTAAAAAGTGGGGGCACTGCGATGGGTTCGTGTCCGGGGTCGTCGGTCAGCAGCAGCTCTCCCCCCCATGACGACTCCCACTCCGGGTTGAGATAAAGTAGGATATTGAGCTCGCGCAGCCAATCTTCGTGCACTGGGTGTACATTGAAGTCGACGTGAAGGTCAAGAAAACTTCCAGTATCGCCCGCGTGGAAGCCGCCGCCGACGTACTCGGGATCGATGATGACAGATTTAGACGACAGCCTCGAAGCAAATTCCGCAAAATCGGAACTCATAAAAACTTCGTGCAGTTGGAGTGACAATTTCGAGTGCTTGTCGAGGGTCGACAGTTCTCGCTTGTCGCTAAAAACGTAGTCGCGAGACTTGGGCATCAAAGCCAAGTCCGGGAGGTCCTCAAAGAGCGCATTCGCGTATTCGGGGTCGAGAAAGTTGTCAATCACGATATGTTTGACAGGTCCGGAATTCGCGAACTGTTCGACCAAAGCGTCGATCTCAGCATTTACGTGCGGTGAAACGGGAAAATTCAAGATGGAGCCCCCTTGGTCGAGATCAAATATACCGGCGCACGGCCCACGTTTCGTCATAGACCCAGCTTCGAAGTGCCATCTTATACTGCAAGCGACACGGGAGTCACGACGATGCGGAGCCCGGGCGACAGCACGCGTTGGCCGTGAGTTAGCTAGAGAGGATGATCGGGACGTGTTGACTGCCCGAACTGTACCGCCTGCAAGTATCTTTATGGCTGGCTCGGTACCGGCTGGTAGCAACGATATTGCCGTCCGGGTGGGGTCTGGCTCGTCGATCGCCTAGCCCTGTGATGGGTTGCTCCACCGAGCGGTTTGTCCGTGTGGCGGGGGTCGCGACGCAGGCCGGCGTCTTCCTTTTGGCTGCATGTTTGGAAGCCTGCCCCACTCGTTGTCGCGAGTCGTGGCCCCCTACAGGCCTGCCGCAAAACTTTCTCTTCTCGGCCGGCGCGCCATGCCTAGTCGCAGAGGACGATGCGTTCCACATCGGAGTCGACACCGAGGCGGCCACGCAATCGCTAGCGCTGGTCGCCGCCACCGGCGGGACAGGCAATTAAGTTATGGTCCCAAACTCGCCCGCAAGTCTTGATCGAGCCTTGACCTAGATTATCGGCAAGGTCGACCGACGCTCGGCGACTATTGTCATCGAGGGCGTGATGTCCTTCGGCGCCCTTTCTGGCGGGCGCGCGGTGGCAGCCGTGTTGCTCGTGGCCGAAACGTCGGCGGGGCGGCTGCGGAAAACCGCAGCATCGAGCTCCGCCCTCAGAAAGCTTGACCGGTTTCAGGATTTCGTTTGCGCGCTTGAATTCGGTCCTCCTGCTCCAGTTCTTTGAGCCTCTGCGATTCGGCCGTCATCACCCCGGACGCCACGCCCCCCGCCGATGTCGACCGGGCGGACCCAGCTGCGTATTGACTCCATCCGTAACCGAGCTGGTTGGCAGCCCGCTGCACAACGCCCTGTGCGTCGGCGTTTTGGGCGCACCACCGCCTCCTCACGTGAAAGACTAAGAAGCGTCGCGAGTCCAAGGTGAGCTCGATCTCGAGTTGAGTGATGCGTTTGTGGGCGCCTGTCAGCTCGCTAGCTCCACGGTCGGAACACTCTCGATGACGTCGGCGTCGATTAAGGCCCGAGTTTTTTTCCGACGAAACAGTGGCGCGTCGCGTGGCGAACTGCCAAGCGCCGCGCCGTCGACATGCTCAAGACGACCTTGAGCATGTCGGAGCGTCTGGCCTGCAAGGCCGTTGGGCTGGCTCGCTCTACCTACCGTCGGCTGCCGCTGGCACAGACCCCCGACGATCCCGACGCCGAGATGAGGGCCTGGCTGCGCGCCTACGCCACCAAACACCCGTGTCACGGGTTCCGCCGTGCGTGGGCGGCGCTGCGCTACGACGAGCGTCGTGAGGTCAACAAGAAGACCTCCGATTACGCTAACTGTCAAGCAGCAGCGCCGTTCTGGGTGTCGCCCGGGTAGCCGAAGGCCTTCTGCGCATCGAAGGTTTGGCGGGTTTGCAGGCAGTGGTGGAGTTGGCCGAGCATTTTGTTGAATAGGTGCCGCAGGGCGGCGGCGTGGCGGTCGCCGTGGTCGCGGCGGCGGTAATGCATGCGGGCAGGGCCGGGATGGATCGAGGCGTAGGTCGCCCACACCCAGCCGACCGCGGCGAGCCGGTCGTTCTTGATTCTGCGGTGGGTGATGGACGTGACCTTGCCGGAGGCTCGGGTGACCGGTGCTGATCCGGCGTATGCCTTCAGTGCGCGGTCGTCGGCGAATCGGCTGCGGTCATCACCGATCTCGGCGAGGACGCGGGCGCCAGTCACATCGCCCAAGCCAGGGAAACTGGTGATGACCGCGTAGTCGGGATGCGTGCGGAATTGCTCACTGGCGGCTTGTTCGAGGTCATCAGCGCCGGTGCAGGCGGCATCGAGCATCGCTAGCAGGGCCGTCGCCTGGCGGCCCATGGCTTTCTCGACCAAGTCGGGTTGCCGTAGATGTGGAGTTCGCAAACGTTGCAGAATGTCGGTGGCGAGATCGTCGATGCCGCGTTTGCGGCCGGCGCGCCGCAGCGCCGTTGCGATGCGGGACTTGGTGAGCCGGGTGGCGTGCGCCGGTGTGGGTGCGATTGCGAGGATTGCGCGGGCTTCCGGTTTGGCCAAGTTGGTGGCTGACTTACCGGCGAAGGTATCCAGGAACGCTGGGTAGTACTCGCGCAGCAACGAACGTAGTTCATTGCCGGCCTTCGTGCGCCGCCACACCGCATCCTGTTGAGCTCTCGCCAAAATCGCTATGGCTCGGGCCAATTCGCTATCGACGGGCAGTTGTCGGTGCAGGTGCGCGTCCACGCGAAGAATGTGGGCCAGCGTCATGGCATCAGCATGGTCGGACTTCGCGCGAGCTACCGAGTGCCGTTCCCGGTAGCGAGCCACAGCCATCGGATTGATGGCATACACCGGCCGGCCTGTGCTGCGTAGAGTCGCGACCAGTAGCCCCCGAGGGGTTTCGATCGCGACCGGGATCGGGTCATCCGCGCCGTCACCACAGTCGGCAAGGAGTTCAGTGAACGCGGTGAACCCAGCCACATCGTCGCTGATGCGTTTCTTGGCCACCAGCTTGCCGTCGCTGTCGCTGATCGCGATGTCGTGATGCCCTTCCGCCCAGTCAATTCCGCAATATCGATTCATTCCCTTGACACCTCCGTTTCGCCGTACAGCATCATTGGTTCCAGACCTGAGCGAGAACGCGCAGCACCCTACTTACGAGCCTCTCGGGCTTGCCTCCGATGAGCTGTTCGCGATCCCAGCGCACCCGCACGGCGCCGGTCTTCGTCAGAGCTCTACGGCTCCCGAAACAGATGGGGCGTCCGGTCGTGCGAGCAGGCTCGAACCACGAGCAATACCAACCGCTGATCAGCGGTTGGTCAGGAGCGACACGCCGCTATGGGTCTTGCTGTTCTGCGCCGCCGCCAGGCTCCCGGTCTTCTTGGAGGACTCATCGGTCCTGAAGATCCATAGGAGTCCCGGCGGCGGCGAGTGAACGGTGACCAACAGCCCGGCTCCGAGCCTGTGGATAGACCTACAAACAGTCCTGTTTTGATCAGGAGTCCAGGCTGCTGATGCGCCGCTCGTTCATGAGTAGAAGATCCACCGCCTCTGGCGCGAAGAGGGCCTGCAAGTCAAGATCGTGTCCCCGCGCAAGCGGGCCGGGGTCTCGTCGGTGTCGCCGATCCTCGCTGATGCGCCGGGCGTGGTGTGGGCCATCGATTTCCAGTTCGACTCCAACATCGACGGCAAGGCCATCAAGATCGCCTCGATGATCGACGAACACACCCGCGAGTCGCTGCTGAACCTGGTGGAGCGCTCGATCACCGGCGAGGCTCTGGTTGCCGAGCTGACCAAGGTGTTCGCCGCCGCCGGCGGGCCGCCGAAGGTGCTGCGCATGGACAACGGTCCGGAAATGGTTTCTCAAGCGCTGCGACGGTTCTGCGAGAACAGGACCGGGATTGTCTACATCCCGCCGGGGTGCCCGTGGGACAACGACTACATCGAATCGTTCAACAACCGCCTGCGCAAGGAGTGCCTCAACCGCGCAGGACGGCGCAGATGGGCTCGACCCCGAACTCGCCGCGGTTGGCGTCGATGAAGGCGACTATCTCTTGCGTTGGCGGTCGAGCTCCGCCCCGAAGAAACTCGCCGCTCGTTTCAGAATCTCGTTGGCACGCTTAAGTTCTCGATTCTCCCGCTCGAGCTCTTTGAGCCGTTGCGATTCAGCGGTCGTCACCCCCGGCGCGACCCCGTCATCGATGTCGGCCTGGCGCACCCAGCTGCGCACCGACTCCACCCGTAGCCCAGCTGGTTGGCCACCCGCGCCAACGTGCCCTGCGTCGTGCCCAGCTCCGAGCGCAAGGCGCGGACCATCCGGACCGCGGCGGCCTTCTCCTCCGAGCTATAGCGACGTGTCGTGGGCTTGCCAGCTGACTGTTCCTTCGGCATACCTGCATCCTCGTTTCCAAGGTCAGGAGCCTCCTACTTTTCCAGGGCGGTTCAGGCCACTCTCGATCGCCATCGCGGCCACTAGCTCACCCGATCACAACCGCGCAACGAACTGTCGCTAACCGACGAGGAATTCTGACAGCGCCTTAGACCTCCTGATAACCACTCTGCCCTCGACACGCACAGCCGCGGACCTACACACGGGTACAGATTAACTGATCTCATTCGGGAAGGGTGGACACGCAGCATCGCCGGCAAGCCTGGGCCACCCACCAGACGATCTCCGACCCGGCCCCTATCGAGGCGGCGAAGGTGTTGCGGCGCAGACGCATCCAGACTCCACTGCCGCCAGCCGAGACCGAAGTGGCGGTGCGGGACCTGTCGTCTTACGACGCGGCGTTCGAGGTCGATCTCGACGGCGGAGCCGCCTGATGGCCACCACCAAAACAATCGCCGTCGACAATTGCATTACAGCCGAGTCGAGCGAACTCGTGAGCCGCCAACCTGACTTGGAATGTCGGGCGGCCAGATACGGAGACTCGTCGTATAGTACTGAGAAATAGCCGCTCGTAGAGCGATTGCGCTTGCGCGCCCAGTCGCTTGTCAACAGAAGCACTCTTCTCGATACTGTCGAAAAGAAGCAGATCGCCCTCCAAGGATATCCACGCGACAGCATCTCTGGCCACTAACTTGACTACACCCCACGGCGCGGTACCCGACTGGAAAAGGAAACGCAAATTGCAGCACGGCGACGACGATTTTCCGAATCAGAAACGCATGCGCGCAGATTTTTTCGACCCTGGTCGAATCGATGACGACGCTGATTCAAATGACCGATTTCGACACGACCTTCTGCGACCCCGATCCCGGCGTTCACTCGGGTTTACCGGCGCATCCCTGGCCGCCGCTACTTTGTCACTGGCCACATCGCCTGCCTCAGCGGCGCAAGACTTGGCCAGTTCGCAAATTCTCGTTGACGAACTCGGTGCTACCGATGACGAGCGCCTGGCGATGCTTAATCGACTCGCACGGGAGACCGGCGGTCAAGGCGCTCAAACATTCGTTCTGTCAAACAGAATATATCAGACGTCAACGCCAATCAGACTATATTCTGGCTTAAAGATTATTGGCACCAGTGGGCAACCGGCAAGGGAATATAACGGTGGCACCACGATTCGATGGGACGGAAAACCTAACACCTCAATTTTCGAATTCCCAACAGATGATCGGAGGCGCGGAAATTATCCAGCCGACGGTTCACCCCGTGACATCACGTTGTCTGGAATACTATTCGAAGGTGGTCAGCATGGAAGTGATACCGATGTCTTTCCCAAATTAGATATGACGTCCGCTTCCATACGAGGACAGACGCTCTGGTACTGCACGCTCCACAACCTAGCGGTACGCGATATGCGGACGTTCTGGTGGGGTTACGGCACCGGTGTCTCGCTGACTGGGACATTCCACGGTCAGGCGATGCACGAAACTCCGTTCTTTATCGGAGGAAGCGAAAACACGATCTTCGGGACGGAAGCGCAGTCCTTTTTAGACAATAACTCGCCAGCATGGAAGTCAAGCACAAAACCGTTCCTGCGCTCGGTCATGCAAAAATCATACATCGGCCGTTGCATCATAACCGCTCGACGGAATGCGCACCACATATCCGTGGAAGGGGGCCGCGGACTTTTCATCTCGGGCGTACAGTTCGATGCACCCAATACTGATCCAACAAACGGATCGGCTATAAAAGTAACTCGAGTGGAAGGGCTATCTATTACAAATTGTGTATTTTACGCTAGTATGAATCGCCCGAAAAGCGGCCGCGGAATAATCGACATTAGCGGTGGGCAAGAAATCACAATATCGGATAATCAGTTTATTAAGTATCGTCGTTCCATGGACGAACCCCTATCAGACACGCCGATCGTTTTCTCCTCGGCTGCAACACCAGTAAAAATCGGACTAAACAACTATGTTGGATATTCTGGGGTCATACTTGGAAGTGCTCAAAGCATTGATCCCAGCGTGCGCGTGCACCCGATTTGATTGAACCAAATATTCTTTGCACCTCGATAATGAGCCGAGGCCGCACGCGATCCTCAAAACCTGAAGCCGAATTTCTCTATGTCTTCGCCGTATACTTTCGCGATCACGCGCCTTGTGTCGCGATCATAATAATCTCGGTAGTCTTTATGTTCAGTTCGGTTGGACTGGCCAAACTTCACGACACGACCGAGCGTCCTAGTCAACCAATCCTCCCGACTTGGCTCAAATTAG
>NZ_BLTG01000092.1 GCF_017312405.1 Mycobacterium sp. PO1 | reverse complement strand
AATCGGCGTCCCCACCGTCAGGATCCCCGGCGGCAACCCGATCACCGTCACCAGCGCGGCACCCGGCACCACACTTTGTATGTCGTGTTCGTCGGTGATGGATATCGAAATACCCCGCGGCAAGCCGCCCTCGGTGGTCGAGAACGTCACCGCCTTGAGCGCCTGCTCGTATTGATCCTTGGTTGCCAAGCCTGACAATGTCAGCGTTCGCGTCGCGGCATCCCACGACGCAGTGATTGGACTACCCTCTGGCGCTTCGTAATCGAGAACGTCACCGGCTTTTCCGGCGGTGAGGATCTTGACGGTCGCTTCAGACAAGCGATCAGAGTCGGCATCGGTGATCGTGACCGAAGACACGACCTTCACCGGATCGCCGCCCAGACTGAAAATCGGTGCACCGACCGTCACGATCACCGGCGGCAACTGCACGATCGGATTGACGGTCACGGGGACCGTCACAGTCACCTCATCCGCCTCAGCCAGACCGAAAAGGCGAGCGATGCCGTGCAGGACCTTCTGGATAGCTCCGAGAGTGCCTGTGAGGTGCTCCGAGGAGTCGCTGATGACGACTTGAAAACTATCTGTAAGTGGGTCGCCCGCCACGATGCTCGTGGGGGTGTAGACGAACTTCCCGGTGATCAGTTCGCGGACGACCAGCCCATGCTCGGGCTGGATGATGGTGTACGTCAGTGGATCACCATTGGGGTCAGAAGCGTTGAGGTCGAACAAGACCTGTCCGGTCAAGATCTGTGACGACTCGATCGGGCCGAATACCGGCGACTTGTTGAAGAAGGTGTGCTCGATCTGTCGCCGCACCCACGCCAGCACCGCGTCCAACCACGGCGCCGGCGCCGGCGCCTCGGGGTCAGCGAATGGCGACACCACATTCGAGACAAGCGCGGAAACGACGTTGACGGTTTCGACGCTCTCCTCAGCCTCGGGAGCCGAGACAGCCAGCTCATCGGCGCTGTCACGGTTCACCGACTTCAGGGCCACAACGTCGGTTTGGGGGTCAGCGTCCCCGTCGGTCTCGTTGACCGGCTCGGGCACCTCGCCCATCAGATCGTCCACTGGAACGTCGCTGTCCGGCTCGGCCGGTACCGGTTCGTCTACGGGCGAGTCAACTGAAGCGTCGTCGTCATCAACTTCCGCGGCGTCGTCGCCGCCATTGTCGATTACCGCTGGTGGCAGACCGGAGTCCCCGGCTTCGGATCCCGGCTCGTCGATGTCCTCGCCGTTCGTGTCGTCGGTGACGACGTCATCGTCGAGTTCTTCCTCGGCTGCGAGGTCCTCCTCGTCGTCGACATCCTCGGCGTCATCCATTGGGCTGTCATCGTCATCGCCGCCATCAGCCGGTTCGCCTGCGTTGGGATCGTCACCTTCCTCAGCCGCGTCCTCTCCGTCGTCGGACTGCTGATCAGCGGATGTGTCGCTACCCTGAGCATCCGAAGAGACCGAGGAGGATGTGTCAGCGTCGCTGTCGGCGTAGGCGACCCCGGCGGAGTTGGCGACGGCGAAGCCGACGCCCAGGGAGACGGCTAGTGCGCCGACCCTTCCGACGTGGAGAACATAGGTCGACGAGGTTTTGCGCACGTGCCTGGCGGCACCGCCCCCTCTGCTCGGGTCAACGAGGGATCGAGCCGACCAGAACCCCTGCATCGTTTCTTCCTCGCCCTGGAATCGGGCACGATGGCGTGCAGGGGTTGCGCACATTTACTGTCCTCCGTTTGGTGAGTCCGCAAGCCCCCCGGCTGTTGACGATCCATGACCCCCGCCCGCAGAAGTCCGACACTGGGCACCGCAACGGTCACCTCGGGTTGCGTCAGCACGCATCCACGTAGCATCGTCGCCGCTCCCAAAAACGGTCCTCTGTGCACACAACTGATGTGCTACACACCGCCCTGACGGGGCGAAGTAGTGCAGCCGCTCGTGAGCTTAAGTCAATATCGTGACTCGGATCACGATATTTGCCTGATATTTTGCGAAGGGAAACAATTAGTTACCACTCCGACAGGGATACACTGACATATCTGCACCTCAATCGGCCTTTGCCCACAGAACAGCAAACTATCACCGCCGCAAATATTGCCGCGGGCCGTGTAGTTCGAGGTCGCTAAAACCGCAGCACCTCGTCGGGCGACCGGCGGTGCACCGCCGCGTTTCCGCACAGTCCGAGCGCGCGTGACGTCCTCTCGTCATAGCAGTATCGTGACCTGCAACCTCGCGGTGGCGCTCGACTCTCCTTGCATGTCGGTGACCTCAAAGTCGATGTCCCGCGGCTGCAGGGCGCCGAAGGTCCCCCGGAACCGGAGCGTGTTGAGCACGCTCTGATACTCGGCGACGGTGCCTTGCCCGGTCAGTGAAAGCACTCCACCGGCATAGCCGGCCACGAGCGCCGAATCGGCGGTGTCGACGCTGAGACTGTCGTTCGAGCTCGGGTTGGTGATCGTGACACTCGCGCTCTGAAGGTACGAGGATGTGTCGACGATCAGCGGCACCGGGATGATCTGCAGCCCCAGCAACAGATTGCTGTAAGTGCCCACCAAGCTCAATGGTGTCAGAATCGGTGCGTTGTTTCCTGAACGCTGACCGCAGCCGTGGCCTCGGGGCTGGTGCCGCCCTGGGTGTCCGTCACGGTGAAGGAGATCGTCCGAGTGGCGGTGGGAACATTTCCGTCTGCGGCGAACGTCACTGAGCGAAGCGCTTGTCGGTACTGGGCTACGGTCGCGGTCCCCGATAAGGTCAATGTCCCGGTTGCCTCGACGTACGTCCCCGAGATGGAGCTGCCCGAAGGGCTGGTGAATGCGAGGACATCGCCGTCTGTGAGGCCGTCGCTGATCTGAATTGTGGCTCCCTGCAACATGGTCGAGTCAAGATCGATAATGGTGACGAGCGAGTCCACCACCTCGGGATCGTTCCCAGCTGTGTACACCGGGCCCAGTAGAGATGTTGTCACCAACGGAGCCAGATTGACGGGAGCGGCAAGTACGGTGACCGTCACCGATCCTGGGAGGCTGGAACTGCCCTGAGCGTCGGTGACAACGATGGAGACTGTTCGAATTGTTGCGTCGGCCGACGAATTGGTCGAGAACGTCAATGAACGTATCGCCGCTTCATACTGAGCGACGGTTGCAGTTCCGTTGAGTGTCAACGTGCCGTTGTTGTACACGCCACTGATGCCGGACTGGGATGTGAATGACAATGTTTCGTCAGCATCGAGGTTGCCCCCTGTTATTGCGATAGTCGCTCCGCTCAGATTCTGCGAATCGACGTCGACCAGGTTCAGCAGGGTGGCGATGTTCAGGGCGGGGTCCCCCGCGGTGTAGACCACGGCAGGGACAGTCGGCACCACAAGCGGTGGAACACTTTGGGGCACCGCAACAACCGTCACCGCGACCACGCCGGGGAGGCTCTGTTGTGCCTGCGTATCGGTCACCCGGAACGAGATGGACCTGATTGCCGTCAGCGCTCCAGAACTCGTCTGGATGCTCACTGACCGGAGCAACTGTTGATAGTCCTCCAGCGATGCCTCCCCCGCGAACGTCAACACCCCATCGGTGAAGTTTGCGTCCACGTCCTGAGGAGGTGTTCCCCAGGTCAGTTCGTCGCCGAGTTCGAAATCACCAATCGTGACGGTGGCCGACTGAAGCGAGTCGGAGTCGAGATCGAGGATGATCAAATTGGCGTCGACCGGTACCGGGGTGCCGCCGGCCGAGTAGTTGACGTTGACCACGGATGCCAGAACCAACGGCGCAGCGCCCTCGGGTACGGCTGTCACGGTGACTGCGACGACGCCGGGAATGCTCTGGTTGTCTTGCCCATCGACCACTCGGAACGAGATTGTTCTGATCGCCGTCAGCGCCTCTGCCGTCGTCGCAATGTTCACCGAGCGCAACAACTGCTGATAATCGGCAACCGAGGCTGACCCCGTGAATGTCAACAATCCGTCGACGAGACTCGCTACCACGTTCTGCGGCAGGGTCCCCCATGTCAGCTCGTCGCCGGCTTGGTAACCACCGACAGTCACCGTGGCGGACTTCAAGTTCGCCGAGTCCACGTCAAGGATGATCAGATTGGCGTCGATCGGGATTGGCGTGCCGCCCGCCGAGTATCCGACGTTGACAATGGAGGCGAACACAACCGGCGAGACCTCCGTCGTCGGCGCGGCAAGCACAGTGACGAGTGTGGTCGTGGGAATCGCACTGGCAGTATCCGTCGAATCAGTGACGGCGAAGCTGACCGTCTTCACGCCAGCTGAAGCCGTCGAAATCGTCACCGATGACAGCAACTGCTGGTATGCGGTGACGGAGGCCAAACCAGTAAAGGTAAGGACTCCGTCGACAAAGTTGGCCTCGATACTCTCCGGCAACAGTTCAGCGGCGTAGTTGAGACTATCTCCGGCAGCGACGGCATCCTGGTCCAACGACACTGTTGCCGAGAGCAATTCCGAAGAATCCAAGTCGGTCACCATCACGACCGGGCTGACCACTACCGGTG
Source organism: Mycobacterium sp. PO1 (assembly GCF_017312405.1). GTDB lineage: Bacteria > Actinomycetota > Actinomycetes > Mycobacteriales > Mycobacteriaceae > Mycobacterium. The sequence continues at coordinate 128 of NZ_BLTG01000092.1, read as the reverse complement.
AGCTCGTCGTGCCAGCCGCGACCGGCGAGGCCACCACTACCGGCGCCACCTCAGTGCTCGGTGCACCCACCACAGTGACAAGGGTCGCTGCCGGCAGGATACTTTCGCTGCCAGCGTCATCGGTCACC
>NZ_BLTG01000091.1 GCF_017312405.1 Mycobacterium sp. PO1 | reverse complement strand
CACCGGCGCCTGCTCCGGTCGAGCCACTGGCCGCACCGCTGCCGAAATCGCAGGGTCCGCTGATGCTGGACGTGCCGATGCCGGCGACATCGGCTCCCGCCCCAGCCGTAGAGGTCGCCGGTGTCACTCCGGCCGAGGCCCCGGCTGCCGATGCGGTGATCGCCGCCTCCAACTGGGACACCGCCCCCGCCCCGGCCGACCAGCCGCAGGTGTGGTCCCTCGGCGTCGACGCACCGCTGCAACCGGCACCCGCCGTCCCGCCGATGCCTGCTCCGGCACCCGCTCCGGCCGCGGCACCCGCTCCGGCTGCGGCGCCCGCTCCGGCGGATCCGCTGGCACCTCTCGCGCCGCTGGCCGCCGCGCCCGTCCCCGCTGAGGCGTACGACATCGCCAATCAGGCGATCAGCGGCGACCTGCCGGTTCCGGCCGAGGTTCCTCATCTGGTGAGCCCGGAGAACCTTCCTCCTGGCACGACCGTCGACCCCACCCAGGTGGCCAACGACAGCGCGAACGTCACCTACCTGAAGGAGATCTGGCACGCGATCCAGACCCAGGAGATCTCCGGGCGGGATGCGCTGCTGGCCTTGACGCAGCGGCCGATGACGACGCCGGAACCGGGTGCCATGTCGCCACAGGCGCCAGCCCCGATGCCGGCCGACCCGGCTGCCGCTCCGGCGCCTGCTCCGGTTCTGCCGCCCGCCTGATCAGGTGACTCCGCGAGGCGGAGTTGACCCACTCGTCGGCGCCGAACAGGTGACTCCGCTATGCGGAGTTGACCCACTCGTCGGTGCCGTCGGCGAAGAACTGGTGTTTCCACACCGGTAGCGACTCTTTGACGCGGTCGACCAGTCGTGCGCACGTCTCGAACGCGGCGCCCCTGTGGTCGGCGGCAACGGCGGCCACCAGCGCGGCGTCACCGATGTGCAGGACGCCGACCCGATGGCTGACCGCGACGGCGCGCACGCCGGCTGACTGCGCGGCGACCTCGGCAACCACATCGGCCAGCGTCTGCCCCGCGGACGGGTGCGCCGAGTACTCCAGACGGGTCACCGTTCGTCCCCCGTCGTGGTCACGCACCACTCCGGCGAAAGCCACCACCGCGCCTGCAGCAGCGTGGGCGACCAGCGCCTCGTGTTCGGCTGAGTCGATGGGCTCGTCGGTCAGCGCGGCGCGCAATACGGCGCTCACCGGGAGTGGTCCTTGCCGCGGAGCTGATCAAGCGCGTGGTCCAGGACGTCGGCGAGCACGCCCAGCCCGTCCTTGACGCCTCCGAGCGATCCGGGCAGGTTCACGAGCAAGGTGCGGCCGGCGACACCGCAGACCCCGCGGGAGAGCACCGAGGTGGGTACATGGGGCAGCCCGGACCGGCGGATCGCGTCGGCGAGTCCCGGTATCTCGTAGTCGAGCAGTGCGGCGGTGATCTGGGGAGTCGAGTCGGTCGGCGAGATGCCGGTCCCTCCGGAGGTGATGATCACGTCGTGCCCGTCGGCCAGCGCAGCACGAAGGGCCGCGTCAACAGGCTCACCGTCAGCGACCACCACGGGGCCGGGGGTCGTGATACCTCGGGCGATGAGCCAGTCGGCGATCACCGGGCCGCAGCGGTCCTCGTAGATCCCCGACGACGCCCGCGTCGAGGCGATCACCACAAGTCCCGAGCGGGTCACCGCTCCCACGTACCCGTCTTGCCGCCCTCTTTGTGCAAAACCCGGATGTCGTCGATCTCGGCGGCCCGATCGACCGCCTTGATCATGTCGTAGACCGTCAGCGCCGCGACACTGACGGCGGTCAGCGCTTCCATCTCGACACCGGTGCGGTCGGTGGTCCGTACGGTCGCGGTGATGGCCACCGCGGCGGGGTCATCGTCTGCACCGACGGTGAAGTCGATGTCGACACCGGTGATCGCGAGTGGATGGCACAGCGGCACCAACTCGCTGGTGCGCTTGGCGGCCAGGATGCCGGCCACCCTGGCTGTGGCGAGGGCGTCGCCCTTGGGCAGGCCGTTCGCGGTGATCATCGCGACCACATCGGGACGGGTTCGCACCACGCCGGCCGCCACGGCCACCCGCTTGGTGATGTCCTTGGCCGACACGTCGACCATGTGCGCGGCACCGGTCTCGTCGAGGTGCGACAGGCCGTCCGGCACCGTTACTTGTTGATGACGGTGGCCGACTGGATGAACGGCAGCTCGTCGGCCGGCAGCGGGAACGTCACGTCTCCGAACGGAGACAGGGCGCCTGTGCGATCGGCGGCGAGCTCGCTGACTGCGTGATCGTCAGGATCGCTCTTGGGCCAACCCGGGTCGACGTATCGGTTCTTCTTGTCATCAGCCACGGTGACATTGTGGCAGGCCGATCACCGGCTGGCGAGGTCGGGAGGCTGCTTTACGCTGGTCGAGATGGGGGTTTGGACGAAGAGCAGACCGTGCCGATGAGGCCTTGGACGAAGAGCAGACAGTACTGATGAGCGCGAACAGCCCGGGCGTACCGCTGGGCGCCTGGTTGGCCGAGTTGGACGACGCGCGGCTGCTTCAGCTGCTGCGCCTCCGACCCGACCTCACCCAACCGCCGCCGGGCAGCATCGCGGCACTGGCGGCCCGCGCGGCGGCCCGTCAGTCGATCAAAGCCGCCACCGACGATCTCGATTTCCTGCATCTGTCCGTGCTCGATGCGCTGCTCACTCTGCACGCGGATACGAAGGCCGTCACCACCGCCGACCTGACCGCGGCGTTCGGAGAGCGCGCCGACGGCCCGTCGGTGACCCACGCGCTCGAGAATCTGCTGGCACGGGCGCTGGTGTGGGGCGACACCTCCGGAGAGGGTGCGCTGCGCGTCGCCGCCGAGGTCGCCTCCAGCCTGCCGTGGTATCCGGGCCAGGCCACCGTCGAGAGCGCCATCCCGGAGACCGACCTGGCCGCGGCGCTCGAGAGTCTGGAATCCGATTCCCGGGAACTGCTGGACCGTCTGGTGGAAGGCTCCCCGGTGGGCCGCACCCGAGATGCCGCACCCGATGCTCCTGCGGATCGTCCCGTGCAGCGCCTGCTGTCGGCCGGCTTGCTGCGACGCCTCGACACCGACACGGTGATCCTGCCCCGCCTGGTCGGGCAGGTCTTACGGGGCGAAGCGCCGGGACCGGTCACGGCCACCCGACCCGATCCCACGGTGTCGTCGACGACGGCGGCCGACGTCGACGCGGTGGCCGCAGGAGCCGCCATCGATCTGCTGCGGGAAGCCGAGATCGTGCTGGAGACGCTCAGCGCGACGCCGATTCCGGAACTGCGCAGCGGCGGGCTGGGCGTGCGCGACGTCAAACGGCTCGCCAAGACCACCGGCATCGACGAAGACCGTCTGGGGTTGCTGTTGGAGATCACCGCCGGCGCCGGACTGCTGGCGCCCGGACTTCCCGACCCCGAACCTGCGGACCCGGCCGGACCGTACTGGGCTCCGACGGTCGCGACCGACCGGTTTCTGGAGTCGCCGACCGCCGTCAAATGGCATCTGCTGCTGTCGGCGTGGCTGGACCTGCCGGGTCGCCCGAGCCTGATCGGGCGGCGCAACCCCGAGGGCAAGCCGTACGCGGCGCTGGCCGATTCGTTGTTCTCCACCGCCGCGCCCCTGGACCGGCGGCTGCTGCTGCAGGTTCTCGCCGATCTGCCGCCCGGCGCGGGAGTCGACGCCGACAGTGCGTCGCGGGCATTGGTGTGGCAGCGGCCGCGCTGGTCGGCACGACTGCAGCCGGAACCGGTGACTGACCTGCTCACCGAGGCCCACGCGGTGGGTGCGGTCGGTCGCGGCGCCGTGGCCACGCCCATGCGGCGCATGCTCGCCGGTGAACCCGAAGAGGCGGTCGTCGCCGCGATGGACAAGATTCTTCCGGCGCCCATCGACCATTTTCTGGTGCAGGCCGATCTGACGGTGGTGGTGCCGGGCCCGTTGCAGCGCGACCTCGCCGACAGGCTGGCGGCCGTCGCAACGGTCGAGTCGGCGGGCGCGGCAATGGTGTATCGCGTCACCGAGGCCTCCGTGCGGCGCGCGCTGGACACGGGAAAGACCGCCGGCGAGTTGCATGCGCTGTTCACCAAGCATTCCAAGACCCCGGTCCCGCAGGCACTGACCTATCTGGTCGACGATGTCGCCCGCCGGCACGGTCAGCTGCGAGTGGGCATGGCTTCCTCGTTCGTGCGGTGCGAGGATCCGGCGCTGCTCGCCCAGGCCGTTGCGGCCCCGGCCGCCGAAGCGGTGGAGCTGCGGCAGCTCGCGCCCACCGTCGCGGTCTCCCAGGCGCCGATCTCCGAGGTGCTCGCTGCGCTGCGAACGGCCGGTTTCGCCCCGGCCGCCGAGGACTCGACCGGGGCGATCGTCGACCTGCGCAGCCGTGGCGCCCGGGTCCCGGCGCCGGGCCGACGCCGGACGTTCCGGCATCCGCCGGTGCCCACCGACCAGACCCTGTCGGCGATCGTCGCGGTCTTGCGCAAGGTGGCCTCGACCCCGCCCACCGGCATGCGTCTTGACCCGGCCGTGGCGATCTCGGAACTGCAGCAGGCCGCCCATCATCAGGAGTCGGTGGTGATCGGCTACGTCGACCCCGCCGGGGTGGCGACGCAGCGGGTGGTGGCGCCGATCAACGTGCGGGGCGGTCAGCTGACGGCCTTCGATCCGGCCTCCGGCCGGGTCCGCGAGTTCGCCATCCACCGTGTGACTTCGGTGGTGTCGGCCGAATCGGGATAATGGCTGGGATGACGTCCTACCGAGATCTCCCATGACCGACGGCCCGCTGATCGTGCAGTCCGACAAGACGGTGCTGCTCGAGGTCGATCATGAACTGGCCGGAGCGGCCCGCGCGGCGATCGCACCGTTTGCCGAGCTCGAGCGCGCTCCGGAACACATCCACACCTACCGCATCACCCCGCTGGCACTGTGGAACGCGCGCGCCGCCGGCCACGACGCCGAGCAGGTCGTCGACGCTTTGGTGTCCTATTCGCGATACGCGGTTCCACAGCCGCTGCTCGTCGACATCGTCGACACGATGGCGCGATACGGGCGCCTCCAGCTCGTCAAGCATCCTGCACACGGCCTGACGCTGGTCAGCCTCGACCGAGCGGTACTCGAAGAGGTGCTGCGCAACAAGAAGATCGCGCCGATGCTCGGTGCGCGCCTCGACGACGACACCGTCGTGGTGCACAACAGTGAGCGGGGCCGGGTCAAGCAGATGTTGCTCAAGATCGGGTGGCCGGCCGAGGACCTGGCCGGTTATGTCGATGGCGAAAAGCACCCGATAGCCCTCGACCAGGACGGCTGGGCGCTACGCGACTACCAGCAGATGGCGGCCGACTCGTTCTGGGACGGCGGCTCGGGTGTAGTCGTGCTGCCCTGCGGCGCCGGTAAGACGCTGGTCGGCGCGGCAGCCATGGCGAAAGCCGGCGCGACGACGCTGATCCTGGTGACCAACACCGTGGCCGGCCGGCAGTGGAAACGCGAGCTGATCGCCCGCACGTCGCTGACCGAAGAGGAGATCGGCGAATACTCCGGGGAACGCAAAGAGATCCGGCCGGTGACCATCGCCACCTACCAGGTGATCACCCGGCGGACCAAGGGTGAGTACAAGCACCTCGAGCTGTTCGACAGCCGGGACTGGGGCCTCATCGTCTACGACGAGGTGCATCTGCTGCCGGCGCCGGTGTTCCGGATGACCGCCGATCTGCAGTCCCGCCGGCGCCTGGGCCTGACCGCGACGTTGATCCGCGAAGACGGCCGCGAAGGTGACGTGTTCTCGCTGATCGGCCCCAAGCGGTACGACGCGCCGTGGAAGGACATCGAGGCGCAGGGCTGGATCGCACCGGCCGAGTGCATCGAGGTCCGGGTCACGATGACCGACAACGAGCGGATGCTCTACGCCACCGCCGAGCCCGACGAACGCTACAAGCTGTGCGCCACCGCCCACACCAAGATCGCGGTGGTCAAGTCGATTCTGGAGCGCCACCCCGACGAGCCGACGCTGGTCATCGGGGCCTACCTCGATCAGCTCGACGAACTCGGCGCCGAACTGGATGCGCCGGTGATCCAGGGCTCGACGAAGACCGCCGAACGCGAGGCGCTGTTCGACGGGTTCCGCCGCGGCGAGATCCGCACTTTGGTGGTGTCGAAGGTCGCCAACTTCTCGATCGACCTGCCGGAGGCGTCGGTCGCCGTTCAGGTGTCGGGAACCTTCGGCTCCCGGCAGGAGGAAGCTCAGCGTCTCGGAAGGCTGCTACGGCCCAAGGCCGACGGTGGCGGGGCCGTCTTCTACTCGGTGGTGTCGCGCGACAGCCTCGACGCCGAGTACGCCGCGCATCGGCAGCGCTTCCTGGCTGAGCAAGGCTATGGATACATCATCAAGGACGCCGACGACCTGCTCGGACCGGCCATCTAGCGCCGGGATGTAACCAATGGCCTCCGACGTGCGAAATCATCGGTGGAGGACGCACGATGCGAGCTGACACGTTAGCCTCGACGCGAAGCCGACGGCCGCTTGGCGGTCACGACAGAAAGCACGGCACCGAAGTCATGATCGGACGACAGCGCTTCAGCGCACCGCGACCGACCCGGCTCGCCGGCGTGGCGGTCACCGCCGCCGCCCTGAGCATGGGCGCCCTCGGCCTGGCTGGGATGGCATACGCCCAGCCCGCCCCGCCCGCGGAGCCGGGGGTTCCCCCGCCACCGGGGCAGCCGGTGTTCCAGCCCGTTGCAGGCGGTGACGCACCCCCGGTCGCTCCGCCGCCCGTCGGGCCGCCGATGGTCCCGGAGATCCAGAACCCGGGGTATGGCCAGAACAGCAGCGGGGGCGGAGGCACCCTCGCCTTCCTGCGAGAAGCCTGGAACATGGCGCAGGACCCGTACGGATTCACCCAGATCCCGCCGGAAGGGTTGCCGACCTCGGCTCCGCCGCCGGGAGCCGGACCGCCACCTCCCCTGCCGCCCGGGTACCAGTCGCTCAACGCGCCTGGTTCGGAGACCCCGCTGCCCGAGGCCGACCCGAGTGCCGTCGCACCTCCGCTGCCTCCCGGGTACTACCCGCTCAACGGCCCGCCACCGCCGGGATACTTCGATCCGCCGCCGCCGGACCCGATGAACCCGTTCGGTTCGGTGACGCCCATCCCGGCGCCCTAGCCTTCACAGACCTACTACACGCGTATGGGCCTGCTCGGTCGAACCGAGCAGGCCCATCGCCGTTCTAGATGGTCACCCCGAGCGGCACGAAAGCGGCGAGGCTCTTGACGTTGGAGTCGTCGGTCACCACCATCCTGATCGTGCGGACCTCCCCGAGATTCCACACTCCGCCTGGCGTGGTGGCGTAGAACGTGACCGCCTTCAGCGCCGCTTCGTACTGCGCCTTGGTTGCCGTGCCCGACAGCGTCAGGGTGTGGGTGCTTGCGTTCCAACTCGCCGTGATCGGGTTGTTGGCCGGGGCGACGTAGCCGAGGACGTCACCATTGTTGTAGTTGTTCGAGATCTCCACGGTGGCGCCGAACATGTAGTCCGAGTCGGCGTCGGCGATGTCGACCGCGGCGATCGGATTGACCGGTGAGTTTCCGGCTCCATAGGGGAGCCTGCCGATCGGCGTCACCAATGGCGGAAGCGGGTTGGCCACATTCGCCAGAACCGTTCCGGCCAGGACACTTTCGACACCGGTGTCGTCGACGACATTCACCGACACGGTCCGAACCAGCAAGGCCCCACCGGTCGCCGAGAAGGTCACCGCCTTCAGCGCCTCCTCGTACTGCGCCTTGGTGGCCACTCCCTGCAGCGTCAACGTCTTGCTCCCCGCGTCCCAGCTGGCTGTGATCGGGTTGCCGTTCGGCGCGACATAGCCGAGGGTGTCACCGGACTGCGCCAGCAGGGTGATCTTCAGTGTGGCCTTGGACATGTAGTCGGAATCCAGATCGCCCACGTCGACAGCACTGATCAACCGGACCGGAGCCTTACCGATGGTGTAAGTGGGTGCTCCGACCGGGGTAACGGTAGGCGCCAGCGAGTACCGCGCGCCGGCGAGCACCGAGGCAGGTATCAACGTGTTGACGCCCGTCTCATCGGTGAGGCTGATGGTGACCGATCGGACCGCGAGAATGCTTCCCGTGGCCGAGAACGTCACCGCTTCAATTGCCTGCTCGTACTGCGCTTTCGTCGCCACCCCGGACAACGTCAACGTCTTGCTTGCCGAGTCCCAGCTGGCTGTGATCGGATTTCCGTTCGGAGCCACATAGCCGAGCACGTCCCCGTCCTGCGCCAGCGTGGCGATCTTCAGGACGGCCTTCGACAACTGATCGGAGTCCAGATCGGTGATTGTCGCCGAGGAAACGAGTTTCACCGGCGCAGTCCCGATCGTGTGTATGGGAGCACCGAGAACGGCGATGCCCGGGGGAAGACCGATGACGGTCACCACCGCAGCCCCGGGCACCAGCGACGCGACCCCGGCGTCATCAACCAATGACACCGAAATACCGCGAGCGATGCCACCTTCCGTGGTCGAGAACGTCACCGCCTTGAGCGCATCCTCATACTGATCCTTGGTCGCCACACCACTCAGCGTCAATGTCTGGGTGGCCGCATCCCAACTCGCGGTGATCGGATTACCGTCCGGCGCCACATAGTCGAGCACGTCGGTCGACTTACCCGCAGTCAGAATCTTGACCGTCGCCTCAGAAAGCTCATCGGAATCCAGATCGGTGATCGTCACCGACGAGAACACCTTCACCGGAGACTTCCCCAACGTGAAAATCGGCGTCCCCACCGTCAAAATCCCTGGGGGAAGACCGATGACGGTCACCACCGCAGCACCGGGCACCAGCGACGCGACCCCGGCATCATCGACCAGCGACACCGAAATACCGCGAGCGATGCCACCTTCCGTGGTGGAGAACGTCACCGCCTTGAGCGCATCCTCATACTGATCCTTGGTCGCCGCCCCACTCAGCGTCAGCGTCTGGGTGGCCGCATCCCAACTCGCGGTGATCGGATTGCCCTGAATTCCGCTGTAGCTCAGCACGTCGCTGCCCTTGCCGGCGGTGAGGATTTTCACCGTCGCCTGGGACAGCTCATCGGAATCCGCATCGGTGATCGTCACCGACGACAGCACCTTCACCGGAGACTTCCCCAACGTGAAAATCGGCGTCCCCACCGTCAAAATCCCTGGGGGAAGACCGATGACGGTCACCACCGCAGCCCCGGGCACCAGCGACGCCACCCCGGCATCATCGACCAACGACACCGACAGACCACGCGGCAACCCACCCTCAGTGGTCGAGAACGTCACCGCCTTGAGCGCATCCTCATACTGATCGACCGTCGCAGCCCCGGACAACGTCAGCGTGCGCGTCGCCGCATCCCAACTCGCGGTGATCGGATTACCGTCCGGCGCCACATA
>NZ_BLTG01000090.1:908-14691 GCF_017312405.1 Mycobacterium sp. PO1 | reverse complement strand
CGGCGGCGCTACCGCGGCTGCACTCTCGCGGCCAGAGCCCGGCGGCGCTACCGCGGCTGCACCCTCGCGGCCAGAGTCCGTCGGAGCTACCGTGGCGGCCCCCTCGCGGCCAGAGTTCGTCACCGGCTGTTGGTCTGGCGATCAGTGTCGCGTAGCAACCCGATCATCGGGGCTCCCTATAGAGGGCGGTATGCGATGCACTGTGTTCGGGACGGGATACCTCGGCGCCACCCACGCCGTCGGAATGGCCGAGCTCGGTCACGACGTGATCGGCGTCGACATCGATCCCGGCAAGATCGCCAAACTCGGCGGCGGGGACGTGCCGTTCTATGAACCCGGACTGCGGGAGATGCTGCAGCGCAACATCTCCGCCGGACGGCTGCGGTTCACCACCGACTACGCGGAGGCGGCCGAATTCGCCGATGTGCACTTCCTGGGCGTGGGCACGCCGCAGAAGAAGGGCGAGTACGCCGCTGACCTGCGCCACGTCTACGCCGTGGTCGACGCCCTCGTCCCGCAGCTGCGCCGTGACGCGGTGATCATCGGCAAGTCCACCGTCCCGGTGGGCACCGCCGCCGCCCTGGGCGCGCACGCCCGAGATCTGGCGCCGGCCGGGGTGACGGTGGAGGTGGCGTGGAACCCGGAGTTCCTGCGCGAGGGTTTCGCCGTCCACGACACACTGCACCCCGACCGCATCGTGCTCGGCGTGCAACGCGACTCGAGACTGGCTGAGGAGGCGGTCCGCGACCTCTACGCGGCGCTGCTGGCCGACGGGGTGCCGTTCCTGCTCACCGACCTGCAGACCGCCGAGCTGGTCAAGGTCTCCGCCAATGCTTTTCTGGCGACCAAGATCTCGTTCATCAACGCGATCTCGGAGGTGTGTGAAGCCGTCGACGCCGACGTCACGCTGCTGGCCGACGCGCTGGGTTACGACGCGCGTATCGGTCGCCGCTTCCTCAACGCCGGCCTCGGGTTCGGGGGCGGTTGCCTGCCCAAGGACATCCGCGCATTCATGGCCCGCGCCGGCGAACTGGGCGCCAACCATGCGCTGACGTTCCTGCGCGAAGTGGACAGCATCAACATGCGCCGGCGCACCCGGATGGTGGAGTTGACCACGAAAGCGTGTGGTGGCTCGCTGCTGGGCGCCAACATCGCCGTGCTGGGTGCCGCGTTCAAGCCCGAGTCCGACGACGTGCGCGACTCGCCGGCTCTCAACGTCGCCGGCATGCTGCAACTCAACGGGGCCACCGTCAACGTCTACGACCCCAAGGCGATGGACAACTCCCGCACCGTGTTTCCGACGCTGACCTATGCCACCTCCGCCGTGGAGGCCTGCGACCGGGCCGACGCGGTGCTGGTGCTCACCGAATGGGCGGAGTTCGTCGGCCTCGACCCGGCCGCGCTGGCCGACACCGTGCGGGCGAAAGTCGTTGTCGACGGCCGCAACTGCCTCGACGTGGCGCGCTGGTTGCAGGCCGGCTGGCGGGTGTACGCGCTGGGCCGCTCCATCGGGGAACCGTCCGCGGCGTAGCGTCGCGGCATGACCGTCTACGCGCTGAACCTGTTCGACGTCGCCGACCGCGACGAGTACCTGGCCTATTCGAAGCGCTCGCCGGCCGAGGTCGCCAAGCACGGCGGTCGGGTTGTCGCGCTGGGCAAGTTCCGCGAATCCATGACCGGCGACATCGAACCGCGCACCGTGCTGATCCTGGTCGAGTGGGACTCCAAGGACGCGTTCGACAGCTACTGCAACGACCCCGAGCTGGCCGACCTTCACGCCCACCGCGAGAACGGGTCGTCGTCCTACATCTGGCACCTGTTCGATCGCTTGGACGACTTGCGTCCCGTGCTTAAGCTCGAGTGATGGCAGCTGATCGATTTCGCCAGCGCATCCGCTGGGTGGCTCTGCACGGGGTGATCCGCGGCCTGTCCAAGTTCGCGATGCGGCGCAGCGGCGACCCGCAGGCCCGGCTCATCGCCGACCCGCAGGTGCGCGCGGATCCGGCCGCGTTCGCCGACGAACTGCGCGCCCACGGGCCCGTCGTCCGGTGCCGCGCGGTGCTGATGACCGTCGACCACCAGGTGGCCAACGAGCTGCTGCGCTCCGACGACTTCCGGGTCTCGTCGCTCGGCGCCGGTCTGCCGGCGCCGCTGCGCTGGATCAACGAGAAGACGAATCCGGGGCTGCTGCATCCGATCGAGCCGCCGTCGCTGCTGTCGATCGAGCCGCCCGACCACACCCGCTGCCGCAAACTGGTGTCCTCGGTGTTCACCACGCGGGCGGTCAATGCGCTGCGCGACCGCGTGCAGCAGACCGCCGACGAGCTGCTCGACAGGCTGGCCGACGAGTCCGGGGACGACGTGGTCGACATCGTCGAGCGGTACTGTTCGCAGCTTCCGGTGGCGGTGATCAGCGACATCCTCGGCGTGCCGGAAAGCGACCGCCAGCACATCCTGCGGTTCGGGGAACTTGGTGCCCCCAGCCTGGACATCGGGTTGTCCTGGCAGCAGTACATGCAGGTCCATGAGGGGCTGGTCGGCTTCAACACCTGGCTGACCGGCCATCTGGAACGCCTGCGCCGCAACCCGGGCGACGACCTGATGAGCCAGCTGATCCAGGCCAGCCAGGCCTCCGACGAGGCCGCCCGGCTGTCGGAGCGCGAGCTGCAGGCCACCGCGGGCCTGGTGCTGGCCGCCGGCTTCGAGACCACCGTGAACCTCCTCGGCAACGGGATCCGGATGCTGCTGGACACCCCCGAGCACCTCGATACGCTGGCCGCCCGCCCGGAGCTGTGGCCGACGGCGGTCGAGGAGATCCTGCGGCTGGACTCCCCGGTGCAGATGAGTGCCCGCTTCGCGCGCCGGGACGTCGAGGTGGCCGGGACCCCGATCGAGCGCGGTGAGCTCGTCATCATCTATCTGGCCGGCGCCAACCGCGACCCCCAGGTGTTCGCCGACCCGCACCGCTTCGACATCGAACGCGACAACGCCGGTAAGCATCTGTCGTTCTCCGGCGGCCGGCACTTCTGCCTCGGGGCGGCGCTGGCCCGCGCCGAGGGTGAGGTCGGCCTGCGCACGTTCTTCGAGCGCTACCCGGACGCCCGGCTGGCCGGGGCGGGCAGCCGCCGCGACACCCGGGTGCTGCGGGGATGGTCGACATTGCCGATCAGGCTCGGCGCGGCCCGTGCCGCGATAGGTTCGTGAGGTGGATTTTCGGGCAGCGCTGCTCGAGCAGACTCGGGCGTTCGGAGACCTGATCAGGTCGGGTGACCGGGACACCCCGGTGCCGACGTGCGGCGACTGGACCCTGGAGAAGTTGTTCCGCCACGTCGGGCGCGGGAACCGCTGGGCCGCCCAGATCATCATCGAGCGCCGCAACGAGCCCCTGGATCCCCGCGACGTTCCCGACGGGCGCCCGCCGGACGATCGCGACGCGGCTGCCCAGTGGCTCGACAGCGGTGCGCAGATGGTCCTCGACGCCGTCGACCGGGTGGGTTCCGACACCCGGGTGTGGACCTTCCTCGGCCCGCGCCCGGCAGGCTGGTGGATCCGGCGGCGCCTGCACGAAGCGACCGTGCACCGCGCCGACGCCGCGATGGCGCTCGGCACGGACTACGACCTGGACCCGGAGTTGGCCGGTGATGCGCTGAGCGAGTGGATCGAGCGGACCTGCGTCGACCGCCGGCATCCACCGCGGCTGGACCGCGGTCAGTCCATCCACCTGCACGCCACCGAGGAAGCGCTCGGGCCGACGGGCGAGTGGACCATCGTCCACGACGAGGACGGCGTCGGATGGTCGCACAGCCACAGCAAGGGCAGTGTCGCGTTGCGTGGCCCCGTCACCGAGCTGCTGCTGGCGACCGTGCGGCGCAAGACCGCGGCCGAGGCCGGGCTGCAGGTGTTCGGCGACACCGCGGTGTGGGACGCCTGGCTGGCCAGCACGCCCTATTGAGCCGCCTATGCTCCGAGCATGACCACTTCCGAGATGGCCACCGTCCTTGCCTGGCACGACGCGCTGAACGCCGGTGACGTCGACACCCTGCTGTCGCTGTCCAGCGACGACATCGAGATCGGCGACCCGCACGGTGCCGCCCAGGGCCACCAGGCTCTGCGGGACTGGGCGGAGAAGCTCGACTACAAGCTCGAACCCGGCCGGGTCTACGTCCACGACGGGGTCGTCGTCGTCGAGCAGCGCGTCGTGTCGGTCACCGGCGAGGCCGGTCCGGGAGCGTCGGCGTTCCGGGTGGTCCACGACCATGTCACGTCGATGTTCCGGCACGACGACCTCGACGCCGCCCTGGCCGCCACCGAGCTGACCGATGAGGACCTCGTGAGCTGATGCGCGGCCTCATCCTGGCCGGCGGGTCGGGCACCCGGCTGTATCCGATCACGCGGGGAGTCAGCAAGCAGCTGCTGCCCGTGTACGACAAGCCGCTGATCTACTACCCGTTGTGCACGCTGATGATGGCCGGCATCCGCGACATCCAGGTGATCACCACCGCGCATGACGCGCCGGCATTTCATCGGCTGCTCGGCGACGGTTCGGCGTTCGGCATCCACCTGAGCTACGCGGTGCAGGACCAGCCCGACGGGCTGGCCCAGGCGTTCGTCATCGGCGCCGACCACATCGGCACCGACTCGGTGGCACTTGTGCTGGGCGACAACATCTTCTACGGGCCCGGCCTCGGCACGGGCCTGCGCCGGTTCCACAGCGTCTCCGGCGGTGCGATCTTCGCGTACTGGGTCGCCAACCCGTCGGCCTACGGTGTCGTCGACTTCGCCCCCGACGGCACCGCGCTGTCGCTGGAGGAGAAGCCCGCCACGCCCAAGTCCCACTACGCCGTGCCGGGCCTGTACTTCTACGACAACGACGTGATCGAGATCGCCCGCGCGCTGGGCAAATCCGCGCGCGGTGAGTACGAGATCACCGAGATCAACCAGACCTACCTGGACCAGGGCCGACTGTCGGTGGAGGTGCTCGCGCGCGGCACCGCCTGGCTCGACACCGGCACCTTCGACTCCCTCTTGGACGCAGGCGATTTCGTGCGCACGATCGAACGCCGGCAGGGGCTGAAGATCAGCGTGCCCGAGGAGGTCGCCTGGCGGGTCGGGTTCATCGACGACGACGCGCTGGCCGCGCGGGCCCAGACCCTGCTGAAGTCGGGCTACGGGCAGTACCTGCTGGACCTGCTGGAGCGTTGAGGCTCAGGGCAACCCGGGTGCCGGATGCCGACGGGTGAGGTCAGGTACTGCGCTGCGGGGTCGCCAGAATCGCGGCGATGCCGGTGGTCAGCGGCACCGACAGCGCCAAGGCGATACCGCCGACCGCCGATCGGGCGATCTCGATGGCCACACTCTCGCTGGTCAGCACGTCACCCAGCGACCGGTTGGCCACGCTGAACAGCAGCAGCAGCGGCAGGGCGCTGCCGGCGTAGGCGAGGACCAGCGTGTACACGGTGCTGGCGATGTGGTCGCGGCCCACCCGCATCGCGCCGACGAACACGTCCCGCCGGTCGGCGCCGTCACCGAGGGCCGCGAGCTCGAACACCGTCGACGCCTGGGTGACGGTGACGTCGTTGAGCACGCCGAGGGAGCCGATGATGAACCCGGCCAGCAGGAGCCCGGTGATCGACACGTTGCCCAGATAGGCCGCGACCTCGTTGTTGGTGTCCTCCGACAACCCGGTCAGATGCGCCAGTTCGATGGCGCCCCAGGACAACGCCGCGGCCAGCAGCAGCGACGCCAGCGTGCCGAGCAGAGCCGCGCTGGTGCGCAGACTGACGCCGTGGGCCAGGTAGATCACCGCGTACAGGATTGCCGCCGAGGCGACCAGCGCCACCGGGACGGCGGGCGCCCCGTCCCGCAGCGCCGGCAGCAGGAACACCACCAGCACCCCGAACGCGACGACGATGCCGACCAGGGCGCGGAACCCGCGCCACCGGGCCACCGCGACGACGACCACCGCGAAGACAGCGGCCAGCGCGATCAACGGCCAGGTGCGCTCGTAGTCGTAGAACGCGTAGGTGGTGGTGCCGAGGTCGTCGACCTGCCTGCTGATGCGGATGTCGTCGCCGGCGGCCAGGCGGGGCTGGCCGGGTCCGCCGCCGAACTCCAGCAGGGTCCGGGCGCCCTGGTTGGGGCCCGACTCGATGGCCACCACGGTGTGCACGCAGGTGGTGGCGCTGTCCTGCGGGGCGGGCAGGGGATCGGCGGTCAGTACCGCGCCGGCCGACGGGCTGCCGCACGGTTCGGTGCCGCTGGACAGCACGCGACCCGACTCCGTGGTCACCGCCGCGCCCGTGGCGTTCTGGAACGGCAGCGGGATGTCGGCCTTGCCGCCGCTGGGCCACAGCAGCGCCGCGCCGAGGAGCACTGCCACCCCGGTGGCCACCAGCAGGCCGACGACGACCTTGGCCGCCAGCGGCCCGACCGGCGAGGGACCGCTCAGCGAGTGCGAGTGAGAGTGCGAGTGCGCCACCCGGACAGGGTAGAGGTCGCGCCCCGCCGCGCCCGCGGGTGTGAACCTGCGCCGAGCGTGACGGTAGGTTCACGCTCGGCGCTCACCGTCGCCGTGGGTTCACGTTCGGCGCTTGCGGAACCGCCGCTACTGGCGGTAGCTGACCAGGAAGTTGCCCAGCCGCTCGATGGCGTTGGCCAGGTCGCGCGACCACGGCAGCGTCACGATCCGCAGATGGTCGGGGGTGGGCCAGTTGAACCCGGTGCCCTGGGTGACCAGGATTTTCTCCTGCAGCAGCAGATCCAGCACCAGCTGCTCATCGTCGACGACGTCGTAGACCTCGGGATCGAGGCGGGGGAACGCGTACAGCGCGCCCTCGGGTTTTACGCACGACACCCCGGGGATCTCGTTGAGCTTCTCCCACGCCACATCGCGCTGCTCGAGCAACCGGCCACCCGGCAGCACCAGGTCCTCGATGCTCTGGTGGCCGCCGAGCGCCACCTGGATGGCGTGCTGTGCAGGCACATTCGGGCACAGCCGCATGTTGGCCAGCAGGCTGATGCCCTCGATGAAACTGGTGGCATTCTCTTTGGGGCCGGTGATGACCAGCCACCCCGACCGGTAGCCGGCCACCCGGTAGGCCTTGGACAGGCCGTTGAAGGTCAGCGTCAGTACGTCGGGCGCCACCGACGCCATCGCGATGTGCTCGGCGTCGTCGTAGAGGATCTTGTCGTAGATCTCGTCGGCCAGCAGCATCAGTTCGTGCTTGCGGGCCAGGTCGGCGATCTGGGTGAGCACCTCGCGGCTGTACACCGCCCCGGTCGGGTTGTTCGGGTTGATCACGACGATCGCCTTGGTGCGGTCGGTGATCTTGGACTCCAGGTCCGCGATGTCGGGCTGCCAGCCCTGGGTCTCGTCGCACAGGTAGTGCACCGGGGTGCCGCCGGCCAGCGACGTCGACGCCGTCCACAGCGGATAGTCCGGCGCCGGGATCAGCACCTGGTCGCCGTTGTCCAGCAATGCCTGCAGCGTCATCGTGATCAGCTCGGAGACCCCGTTGCCGAGGTAGACATCGTCGATGTCGAAGCGGGGAAACCCGTCGACGAGTTCGTAGCGGGTGAACACCGCGCGGCGCGCGCTGACGATGCCCTTGGAATCCGAATAGCCCTGCGCATAGGGCAGTGCCTGGATGATGTCGCGCATGATCACATCGGGCGCCTCGAACCCGAACGGCGCCGGGTTGCCGATGTTCAGCTTCAGGATGCGGTGGCCCTCGGCCTCCAGCCGGGAGGCGTGCTCGTGCACCGGACCGCGGATCTCGTAGAGAACGTCCTGCAACTTGCTCGACTGCGTGAACACACGCTGGCGCGCGTGATGGCCGCTGCTCGCCTGCCACGGCGCCGGTTGGGTAGTCACGTCGACAATTCTCCCACGGTTGTCGACGTGTTTTTGCCGGTGGCCCACACCGGCGCTAGCGGTAGGACACCGACAGGTTGGTGTACTCGACCCAGGCGCGCTGGAACTCCTGCGGGCTGAGCACCGTCTCCAGATGGGCCCCGACCGGCTGGAACAGCGCGGGATCCAGCAATGCCAGCGCCGTCGACTGGTCCCAGAACATGGTCCGCCCGCCGTAGCCGGACTGCTCCCACGTGTCGAGTGCCCACGTCGCCGAATCGTCGAGCAAGATCTGCCGGAGGTAGCCGGGCAGGCCCGTCGGCGCCAGCTGCCGCGCCATCGCCAGCGTGGGCCCGTAGACGCGGCCTTCGCAGCCGGGCTTGTTCGGGGTGGTGTCGCAGTCGGTGCGCGGCACGTCGACGAAGACGTGGTCCAGACCGGGTAGCTGCCGGTCGAAGACCTGTTCGCAGGAGTGGCGGTCGTAGACGCAGTTGAAGGATTCGCCCGCCTCGAGCTCCGCATCACCGGCCGGCGGCCGGCCCGTGATGACGACCCGCCCGATCTTGGACCGGATCGCCGGGCTGTAGCGGGCGAACGACGAGAACGGGCCCAGGATCAGCACATCCACCTGTGCGCACCCGGCGACCGAATCGCTCACCCGTCGTACCTCGTCGTCGGGGGCGGCGGGCGGCAGGGCGACGGGCAGGGCGTTGTTCACGCGGCTCATCAGGGCCCGGTAGTCGAGGACGTAGTCGCCGAAGGTGGCGGCGATGTCCGCCTCGGGCCGCTCGGTGGCCGCGCCGACGATGACCGGGACATCGCGCTGGCCGGGGTGATCGATCAGGTGCTCGACCGCCGGGGCGCCCAGGGCGGGCACCGTGTATCCCTCGGTGGCGACGACGGCCGCGACGTGGCGGGCTCCGATCACGGTCGGGATCGTCATCATGTCGTCGATGTCGAAGTCGGTGTCGATCAGGACACAGCTGTCGACCGGGGGTTCGGGCCCGGGGGCGGGGGCTTGCGCGTCCGCGGGGACCGCGGCGAAGAACACTGCGGCCGAGAACACCGGGGCTGACAACACCGGGGCTGAAAACAGCGAGGCCGCCGTCGCGAACGCGACGGCGGCCAGGCGAGTCAACTGACCTACCGCTTGCCCGGGCGGCGGGCGCCCTTGGCGATGCCGAGGCCCTTCACCGGCGGCTCGTCGCCGACGATTCGAGCCTCGCCGTTACCGGAACCGTGTGACGCCGTGGTCTCCGGCTCCGAGTCGGCCGTCGGCGCGGCCGGGGACTCGTCGGCCGGGGATTCCTCGGCAGCAGACTCCTCGGGCTCAGGCTCCGGCGTGGGCTCTGCCTCGGGGGCCGAGCTGGTCGACGAGGCCTTCTTCGCGCCGGGTCGACGTGCACCCGGGGCGATCCCCAGGCCCTTGACCTCGGGTTCCGGCGTGGCGTCGAGCCCGCGGTCGGAGTCGGCGCTGTCGGGCGCTTCGGTGCCCGCCTCGACGTTGTCGGGGTCGACGTTCGGCGGCTGCACGACCGTCGGCTCGCCCTCGTTGGGCGAGACCTTGGCCGCCGGGGCCTTCTTCGCACCGGGCCGGCGCGCACCTGACGCGATGCCGAGCCCCTTGACCTCGGGCTCCGGCTTGGCCTCTGTCTGAGCTTCGGCCTGAGCTTCGGCAGGCTCCGCGGCAGCTGTCTCGGCCTTGGCCGGGGCGGCCTTCTTGGCGCCGGGTCGCTTGGCGCCCCCGGCGATACCGAGGCCTTTGACCTCGGGTTCCTTGGCCGGCGCAGCGGTCGTCTCTGCGGATGCCTCAGCCTTGGCGGGAGCGGCCTTCTTCGCGCCCGGTCGCTTGGCGCCGCCGGCGATGCCCAGCCCCTTGGCGGGGGCGGCGGCCGGAGCCTCGGCCTTGTCCTCCGGTGCCGCGGTCTTCTTGGCGCCGGGTCGCTTGGCGCCCCCGGCCATCCCGAGTCCGGTGACCGGCTTGGATTCGGCCGGAGCCGTGTCGGCCTTCGCCGTCGGCTCGGGCGCCTCGCCGGATTCCGGCTCCGCCTTCGCCGGTGCTGCCGGTGCCTCGGCGGCGACCCGCGCCGCACGCTCCTCGGCTTCCTTGGCCGCCGTGCCCTTCTCGGGCAGCGTGACGCTGCCCTTGTCGAGCGATCCCAGCAGCAGCTGGGCCACGTCGAGCACCTCGGGCTTCTCGACGTCGCGGGTGGCCGCCACATCGTCGACGCCGTCGGTCATCATGACGCGGCAGAACGGGCAGCCGGTGGCGATCGCCGACGCGCCGGTGTCGACCGCTTCTTCGGAGCGTTCCACGTTGACGCGTTTGCCGATGTGCTCTTCCATCCACATGCGCGCACCGCCGGCGCCGCAGCACAGACCGCGGTCGGCGTGGCGCGGCATCTCGGTCAGCTTCGCGCCCGACGCGCCGATCAGCTCGCGCGGTGCCGAGTACTCCTTGTTGTGGCGGCCCAGGTAGCACGGGTCGTGGTAGGTGATGTCCATGCCGTTCTCGGAGGACTTCACCGGGATCAGCTTCTTGTCGCGGATCAGCCGGTTTAGCAGCTGGGTGTGGTGCAGCACCGTGTAGTTGCCGCCCAGCTGCGGATATTCGCGGCCGAGGGTGTTGAAGCAGTGCGGGCAGGTCACGACGACCTTGCGGTCGACACGCTCGACACCTTCGAACAGGTCGTTGAGCGTCTCGACGTTCTGGGCGGCGAGCTGCTGGAACAGGAACTCGTTGCCCGAGCGCCGCGCGGAGTCGCCGTTGCAGGTCTCGCCCTCGCCGAGCACCAGATACTTGACGCCCGCGGTGGCCAGCAGTTCGGCGACCGCCTTGGTGGTCTTCTTGGCGCGATCCTCGAAGGCGCCGGCGCAGCCCACCCAGAACAGGTACTCGTAGCCCTCGAACGAGTCGACGTCCTTGCCGAAGACCGGCACGTCGAAATCGACCTCGTCGATCCAGTTGGTGCGGTCCTTGGCGTTCTGGCCCCAGGGGTTGCCCTTGGTCTCCAGGTTCTTGAACAGCACGCCGAGCTCGCCCGGGAACTCGGATTCCATCATCACCTGGTAGCGGCGCATGTCGACGATGTGGTCGATGTGCTCGATGTCGACCGGGCACTGCTCGACGCAGGCGCCGCAGGTGGTGCAGGACCACAACACGTCGGGGTCGATGACGCCCAGTTGTTCGGCGCTGCCGACCAGTGGCCGGGCGGCCTGCTCAGGTCCGGAACCCATCACCCGTTCGAATCCGGACTCGGGGACGTGGTGTTCCTCGTCGTGCTCGGTCCCGACCAACCCGCCCTGGGCCGACTCCAGTGCCTTGGCCAGTGTCTCTTCGTCAGGCTCAGGCTTCTCGCCGAGGAAGTACGGCGCCTTGGCGAACATGTGGTCGCGCAGGTTCATGATCACGAGCTTGGGCGACAGCGGCTTGCCGGTGTTCCACGCCGGGCACTGTGACTGGCAGCGTCCGCACTCGGTGCAGGTGGTGAAGTCGAGATAGCCCTTCCAGGTGAAGTCCTCGATCTTGCCGCGGCCCAGCACCGCGTCCTCGGCGGGATCCTCGAAGTCGACGATCTCGCCCTTGGACTCCACCGGCAGCAGCGGGCCCAGACCGTCGGGCATCCGCTTGAAGGTGACGTTGATCGGAGCCAGGCCGATGTGCAGGTGCTTGGAGTGCAGCACGATCAGCAGGAAGACCAGCATGATCGCGATGTGGGCGAGCAGCGCCAGCGTCTCGATCCACACGTTGGCCGTGTAGCCCAGCGGACCCATGATCCAGCCCATGAACTGGGAGAAGAACGCGCCGTTGCCGTACGGCAGCGCGTCGGTGTTGACCGCAGCGCCGCGGACCAGCGCGTAGGTCCAGATGACGTTGAAGATCATGAACAGGATCAGCCACGCGCCGCCGGTGTGGGAACCGTAGAAGCGGGACTCGCGGCCCAGCTTCTTGGGCTCACGGGTGAGGCGGATGATCGCGAACGTGATGATGCCGAGCAGCACGGCCACGGCGAAGAAGTCCTGCAGGAAGCCCAGAGCGTCCCAGCGGCCGATGAGCGGGATGTGGAAGTCGTGGTCGAACAGCAGGCCGAACGCCTCGAGGTAGACCGACGCCAGGATGAAGAAGCCCCACATCGTGAAGAAGTGGGCGATACCGGGGATCGACCACTTCAGCAGCCGGGTTTGCCCGAAGACCTCTTCGAATTGCGTCGTGATCCGCTTGCGGAGGTCGTCCTTGCGGTTGTTGGACTCGCTCATCGGCTGACCCGACCGGATGAGTTTCGTCAGCCACAGCACTCGCTTGACCGCGAAAACGCCCACGATCGCGGTCATCAGGACCCCGACGACGATCCTGATCAGCATCTGCGTATCCACACGCGCCTCCGGTTTCGTGGTTACCCGTCGGTAACTTAGTCAAAGTTACCGGTGAGTAACTTTAGCTCGGTGCCTGCTCATAGTTGCATCCTGGCGGGAAAGCCCGCTACGAAGGCTGACCTAACTAACCGGTTAGGTGGGATCCGAGCCGGCCGGCGCGGTGTCCAGCAGGGCGCGCAGCATCGACAGCATCTCCGACCGTGACTCCGCGCCGAGCCGCCGCCGGATGCGGGCGACGTGGTGCTCGACGGTCTTTGCCGAAATGAGCAGTTGGCTGCCGATATCCCGATAGGGGCGACCGAGAAGCAGTAGCTCGGCCACCTCGCGCTCGCGGTCGGACAGCGTGGGCGCGGCCGGCCGCACGACCTCGCCGCGACGGGGACCGGCCGACGGGCGTTCCGACAGGGCGGACTCGTCGGCGGCGATGGTGTGTTTGAGGTCACGCGCCAGCTGCAGCATCGCCCCCGACACCCGGGCGTCGGGTGAGTGCAGCGCGGCCTGGCTGGCCAGCCGGGTCGCCTCCCACGTCAGCCCGAACTGGCAGAGGGTGCGGGCCGCGGCCGTGACGTCGTCGGTGTCCACGCGCTGGGCCAGCACCCGCAACCAGGTGCGACCGGCCGTGGCGAGGGCCCGTGCGTAGGTGCTCCCGGCGGCGGCGGAGGTCAAGGCCTGGCCGTACGGGGCGACCGCTTCCGGGGTGTTGGCCAGGATCCCGGCGTGCACCCCGGCCCACTGCAGGGGCACCGACCACAGCGCGGGGTTCCCCAGTGATTCCAGGGCGGCGAACACCTCGCGTACGGGATGCTCGACACGGTCCTGGCGGCGCAACAGCACCGCAGCCACCCACAGTTCACCGACCGGCAGTACCGAGAACACGTCGACCGAGCACTCGACGAGAACCTCCATCGCCGCGTGCCAGTGCGTGTGCAGCGCTCCGCTGTCTCCGGCACGGCGAGCGATCGCGGTGTTCAACGCGTGCGCCCACAGCGCGTCGCGTCGGGGCACCGGGCCGTCGGGGGCATTCAACACCGCACGGGCGTCGGTGCCGGCGGCGCGCAGTTGACCGTCCTGCATCCGCAACCACCCCTGCAGCAGCCGATGCCGGTGGCTGTAGGCGCGGCCGTGGGCGCTGCCGCTGAGCTCAGGGCCTGCCGGACCGTCCCCGTGCAGCGCGCGCGCCAGAACGCTGCGCGCCCGCACCGGATCCCCGCCGTGCAGCGCGGCCAGCGCGGCCACCGCTGCCGCACTGTCCACCCCGATCGGCATCTGGTCCGCATCGACGCCCGACGCGTGGCCCAGAACCGACACCACCTCGAGATACGGCCGGTCGACCGAGGCGAGAACGCCGTCACCGAGGCAGCGCGCCGCCCTGGACGCCGAGGTGGGCGGTCCCTGCGCGCGCCCGCCGAACGCCGACCGGGCCAGCTCCAGGTCGCCGACGGCGACGCCGGCCAGGACCCCGCTGACCGCGACGACCGGATCGGGCTGCGGGCCCAGCCAGCGGTACAGGTCGGCTGCCTGAGCCATGGCCCCGTCGTGAGCGGCCGCCGCGGCGGC
>NZ_BLTG01000090.1:0-870 GCF_017312405.1 Mycobacterium sp. PO1 | reverse complement strand
GCCGCGCAGTGGTGGACGCGCTGCAGGAACGTGTCGGGGAGGGACGGTCCCAGCAGGCCGCTGGCCCGGGCCCGGTCCACCAACGCCACCGCGTCGGGCACCTCGATCCGCATCGCGGCAGCCAGGTCGGCCGCGCCGAGCTCCCCGGACAGCGACAACACCACCACCGCGTCGAGGACGGCGTCGTCGCACCAGCGCAACCGCTCGGTCAGCGCCTGCTCCGCGCGCCGGGCCAGAGCGACCGGGTCGGTGCCGGGTTCGCTCAGTGCCGCGGTGATCAAGAGCGGCAGGCCGCCGGTCACCGTTGTCAGGGCCCGGATCAGCTCCGGCGACGGCTCGGTCGCGAGGATGGTGGCGGCGGCGTCGGCGATGTCCGCTGCGGTCAGCGCGGACAGCGCCAGCGCCGGGCGCTCGCGCTGCACGGCGATGACCAGCGCGCGCAGCGCCGGGCGGTGCGTGAGCGGCTCAGCGGCCACCACCACGGTGCAGGTGCGGTCGAGGACCAGTTCGGTCAGCTGGTGCAGCGCGTCGTCGTCGAGCAGGTGCGCGTCGTCGATGACGACCGCCTGGCCAGGTTCCTCGCCCGGGCGCGGCAGACGCGGTGTGACCGCGACGCCGCCGGCGTCCAGCGCCACGCGCACGGCGGCCAGCGTCGAGGACTTCCCCGTGCCGATGCCGCCGGTCACGGCCATCACCGCCGGCTCGGTGGGCGCGGCGGCCAGACTCGCGACCGCGGCCCGCGCGGCCGGGGGAACCCTCACGGTGACAGCGGCGGCGCAGCCAGCGGGGTGGTGACATCCCCTCCGGCGTCCGGGGTGACCGGATCGGGTTCGGGCTCGGGTTCCGGGGGCGGCGCCGTCGTGGTGGGGG
>NZ_BLTG01000089.1 GCF_017312405.1 Mycobacterium sp. PO1 | reverse complement strand
TTGACATAGGGCTCTCAGACCGTCAGCACGACGCCGATCACCCAGGCCATCGTCGCCAGCAGGGCGCCGGCCAGCTCGACGCCGACCGACAGCGCCACTCCCTTGAGCGCGTGCACGGTGGACGCCCACGCCCTCGGCAGGTCGGGGCGCAGCACGACCTCGGCGAGGAACACGCCGGCCACGAAGCCGATCACGAGTCCGATCACCGGAATCACGAAGAAGCCGACGATGCCGGCCAACGCGCCGGCGACCAGTACCGACGTGCGCACCTGAGCCTGCCGCATCCGCTTGACCGGCCAGGTGTACTTGATGACCTCGGCAGCGAGGTACACCGCGGCCGCGACGGAGAAGGTCACCCACGCGATCGCGTTGCCCTCGACGAACGCCCACACGCCGATGGCGGCGATCACCAGCAGCCCGCCGGGCAGGATCGGCACGATGATGCCGACCAGGCCGACGGCGATCGCCAGCGCGACGAGGGCGAGGCCGCCGGTGCTCACGGCCGCGAGCCTACTGGCTCAGCCGGGCGGCGGCGGTGGGTCATGCGGCCTTGACGCCGCGCACCCACTGGATGGTGCCGGTGTTCTTGGCGCGCACGCTGCTCAGTCCCAGGCTTTCGAAGATGTCGGCGAGTTCGTCGTCTCCGAACGCGTGGGCGCCGCCGTTGGGCAGCAGCCGGATCAGGCTGGCGGCACGCCCCGCGGTGGGCACCATCACCGCGATGCGCCGTCCCGGCCGCAGCACCCGCACCATCTCGGCGATCGCGGTGGCCGGATCCGGGATCAGCTGCAACATCGCGATCGACGTCACGGCATCGACCGATGCGTCGCGCAGCGGTAACCGTTGCGCGTCCGCCCGCAGGAATCCGACGTTGGGTCCGGCCTCGGCGGCCGCCGCGCGGGCCAGCATCGGTTCAGAGATGTCCACGCCCAGCGCCAGCCCGTCGGGCCCGACGGCGCGACCGAGCGCGGCGGTGACGTTGCCGGGCCCGCAGCCGACGTCGAGGGCGATGCCGCCGGCCGGCAGATCGAGCCATTCGGTGGGCTGCTGCCAGGCGGTCAGGAGACGGCGCGCGACGGTCTGGGCGTTGTCGTAGAGCAGCGACCCGATCGGCGACGCCCACAGCGCCTGGATCAGGCCGGTGTTCTCGGGTACGTCACTGATCTGGGCGCCCAGCAGGTCCAGGTAGCCGCGGCTGACGTCCAGGTCGGCGGGCGGGTCGGTCAGCAGCTTCTGCGCCGCGGCCAGCGCGGGCGGGAGTGTCGCAGTCACACCGTCCACGCTACCCGCCGGGCGGACAGCCCAGCTGGTCGGCGAGGTCGAGGAAATCCTCTGCGTGCACGTCGAATTCGCCGTCGGGGGGCCGTCGCGCGGTGCGGCCTGGGCCCTGCTCGGCGGGGCGGTAGACGAACCCGGTGCGCAGCCCGGCGGCGCGGGCGGCGCGCAGGTCGGCGGGGTGCGCCGCGACGAGCATGACCTCGCCGGGCGACACGTCGAGCAGGTCGGCGCAACCGAGGTAGACCTCGGGATCGGGCTTGTAGTGGCCGAAGAGCTCGGCCGACAGCACGCAGTCCCACGGCAGGCGGGCGTGCTTGGCCATGTCGGTCAGCAGCGAGACGTTGCCGTTGGACAGCGTGGTGAGCACGAACCGCTCCTTGAGCCTGGCCAGTCCGGCGACCGAGTCGGGCCACGGATCGAGGCGGTGCCACGCCCGGTTGAGGTGGTCGATGTCGGCATCCCCGGCGCTGATGCCGGCCGAGTCGAGCAGCTCGAGCAGCCGTTCGCGGTGCAGCGTGTCCAGCCGGGTCCAGGGCCGCTCGCCGTGGCGGACCCGGTCCATCGCCGGCACGTAACCCGCCCGCCAGTCGGTGGCGAAGCGGGCCCAGTCGGCGTGCACACCGTGGCGCTCACCGAACGCCGTCAGTTCGCGGGTGACGCTGGAGTGCCAGTCGACGACGGTGCCGAACACATCGAAGGCGAGCACCTGGGGACTGGTCACGGCTGCACCAGAGGGCGGCTCGTCACGGCAGAACCTTGCGGCTCGTCACGGCAGAACCTGAGGGCTGGTCACGGCTGCAGCACCAGCTTTCCGTGCACGTCGCCGTCGGCCAGCCGCTGCAGCGCCGCCGCCCCCTCGGCCAGGGGCCACCGCACCGGCGGCGGGGGGCGCAGCCCGGCCTCGACGAGCGCCCCGAGCGCCGCGCCGACCTCAGCCTGCGCGCCCGGAGTGCGGTTGACGAACTCTCCCCATCCGACGCCGAGGACCCCGACGTTGCGCAGCAGCAGCCGGTTGACCTTGACGGTGGGGATGCCGCCGGCCGCAAATCCGATGACCAGCAGTCGGCCCTCGGTGGCCAGCACCCGGATCGCGTCGTCGAAGGCCGGACCTCCGACGGGGTCGACGACCATGTCCACCCCGCGTCCGCCGGTGTGGGCCAGGACCGCGTCGCGCCACCCGTCGGTCAGCGGCAGCACCGCGTCAGCGCCGAGTGACTCCACGAACTCGACGGCCCCGGGCCGGTGCACCATCGCGATGACGGTGGCGCCCATGGCTTTGGCGATCTGCACTGCGGCGGTGCCGACCCCGCCGGCGGAGCCGAGCACCAGCACCGTCTCGCCGGGGTGCAGCGCGCCGCGGCGCTGCAGGGCGAACTGCATGGTGTAGTAGTTGCCCAGCAGCGAGGCGGCCGATGCGTCGTCGATGTCGGCCGGTGTGGGCACCACCGCATCTGGCGCGACGCCGACCTGCTCGGCGTAGCCGCCGAGCATCGTGAACGCCGAAACCCGTTGCCCGGCCGTGAAACCGGAACTCTGCGGGGCGGACCGCACCACGCCGGCGACCTCCATGCCGGGAACGAAGGGTGGGTCGAGGCGCATCTGGTACTCACCGCGCAGGAGCAGCAGGTCCGGGAAGCACACGCCGGCGGCACCGACGTCGATGACCACCTGGTCCGGGTTCGCCGGATCCGGGACATCGGTGTAGACCAACCCGGTCGGCCCTGACAGCTCCTGCGCGACAAGCGCTTTCATGCAGGTATCAGCCCAGGCTGAAGGTGGCGCGTTCGGCCGCCGACAGGTCGGCGATCTCGTCCCACCGCCTGGCGATGTCGTCCACCGACGGCACCTCGGTGAACGTGACACCGCTGTTCTGGAACAGCGCGACCCGCTGGACCTTGCCGCCGCCGACGATGAACACCGACGCCGTCTCGGGCATCTCCTCGGTGCACAGGTAGGCCACCACCGGAGCGACGTACTCGGGAGTGAGCTTCTCGAACACCTCGGGCGGCAGGATGTCCTGCGTCATGCGGGTGGCCGCGATCGGGGCGACGGCGTTGGCCTTGATGTTGTACTTGGCGCCTTCCTGGGCCAGCGTGTTGATCAGCCCGACCAGGCCGAGCTTGGCGGCGCCGTAGTTGGCCTGCCCGAAGTTGCCGAACAGCCCGCTGGTCGAGGTGGCGACCACGACGCGGCCGAAACCGTTCTCGCGGAAGTGCGGCCACGCAGCACGGATCACGTTGTACCCGCCGTACAGGTGCACTTTGAGCACCGCGTCCCAATTGGCGAACTCCATTTTGTGGAAGGTGCCGTCGCGCAGGATGCCGGCGTTGCTCACCACACCGTCGACCTTGCCGAACTCGTCGACGGCGGTCTTGATGATGTTCTCCGCACCCTCGGGCTCGGCGACGGAGTCGTAGTTCGCGACCGCCCGACCGCCCGCGTCCTTGATCTCCTTGACCACCTCGTCGGCCATGTTGTGGCCGGCGCCCGTGCCGTCGCGCGCGCCACCGAGGTCGTTGACGACGACGCTGGCGCCCTCCTTGGCGAGCGTCAGCGCGTACTCACGCCCCAGCCCGCCGCCGGCGCCCGTGACGACGATGACACGATCCTGCACTCCTGGCACTGATCTTCCTCTCTGAAAGGGTCCGAACCGGCGCGGTCAGAAGAGCTTGCGCGCCAGCTTCCACGCCTTCTCTGTATACGGGGGGTAGATGAAGGCGGCGATGTCGGGTCGGGTTGGTTTGGTCATGACCGACTTGCGGTGGCTGAACTCCTCGAACCCGAACTTGCCGTGGTAGGCGCCCAGGCCGGACGGCCCCACACCGCCGAACGGCAGCTTGTGGGTGGCGAAGTGGAACAGCAGGTGGTTGATGACCATGCCGCCTGCGGGCACCTCCCTGATCACGCGCTCGCGCACCGCCTTGGTCTTGGTGAACAGGTAGGCCGCCAGCGGCTTGGGCCGGGCGTTGACGAAATCGATTGCCTCGGTGAGGGATTGCACGGTCACGATCGGCAGGATGGGGCCGAAGATCTCGTCGGTCATCAGCGGTTCGGCCGGGTCCGGGTCCACCACCACCGTGGGCTGGATCTTCAGCCCCGTGGGATCGGAGCCGCCGCCGACGGCGATCTGGCCCTTGGTGGCGGCCAGCGCGGTGGTCAGCCGGTTGAAGTGGCGTTCGTTGACGATCTTCTTGCCCGCGGCGTTGCCGGCCTCGAATTCCTCTACAGCCGCGCGGATCCGGTCGACCAGCTGATCGCGGATGGGCGCCTCGGCGATGACGTAGTCCGGGGCGATGCAGATCTGCCCGGAGTTGATCAGCTTGGTCCAGGCGATGCGCTTGGCGGCGACCTCGACGTCGGCGTCGGCGGACACGATCACCGGGCTCTTGCCGCCGAGCTCCAGCGTCACCGGGGTCAGGTGCGCCGCGGCGCCCTCGTAGACCTTGCGGCCGATCTCGGTGCCGCCGGTGAACAGCAGGTGGTCGAAGCCTTGGGCGATGAGCTCCTGGCTGACCGCACCGTCACCCTCGATGACGGCGATGGCGTCCTTGTCGAGGTAGCGCGGCACCAGCTCGGCCATCAACGCCGCGGATGCCGGCGCAACCTCGGAGGGCTTGAGCACCACGGTGTTGCCGGCGGCGATCGCCCCGACGGCCGGGCCGAGGGTGAGCGCGAACGGGAAGTTCCAGGCGCCGATGATCAGCACGGTGCCGTACGGTTCGTGTTCCACCCAGCCCCGGCCGGGCAGCTGGGACATCTCGAGCAGCCGGTGTCGGCGCTTCATCCACTTGCCGACGTTCTTGGCCGCGAAGGCGGCCTCCCCGGCGGTGCTGGCCACGTCGGCCAGCCAGGCCTCGAACGGCGAACGGCCGAGGTCCTTGTCGAGCGCGTCGGCGATCGCCGTCTCGTTCTCGGTCATCAGCCGCTCCAGCGCGCGCAGCTGGCCCTTACGCCATTCGACGCTGCGGGTGCGCCCGGTGGCGAACGTCTGCCGCAGGCGGCGCACCGTTGCCGGAATGTCGGTCGTCGTGCTACTCACCTCGACGGGCGCGACGGATTCGGTGGTCATGGTGGTCCTCCTGGCCTGTGGAATACCCGAATCCTAACCAACCACCCGGTTGGTGAACAGCGCCCGATGGGGCGGGATGCGACCCCCGACGGGGGTAATCGTGGCCTGAAGCGGAGGTCAGACCCGCTCGGCGGTGGTGAACGCCGAGAACGAATCCTCGTCCGCATCGACGATCTCGACGAGCCGGCCCAGGCGACGCATCTCGTCTTTCGACTCGACCCGCTGCGCGCGCCAGCCGTGCGCCGACAGCCAGTCGGCCACCTCGGCGCGGTCCGGGTCCTCGTAGGTCAGTTCGGCGATGTCCATCGGCTCGTCCATGCCGAACTGCGCGGTGAGCGCGGCGAACCGTTCCCGCATCCGCTCACGGCGGTCCTGGGCGTGCATGCCCATGGATTCGGCGGCGACCCGGCTACCCGGCGCACTCAGCTCGGTGACCTGGGCGAACAGCCGGTCCTGGGCGTCTGCGGGCAGATACATCAGCAGTCCCTCGGCCAGCCAGGCGGTGGGCGCTGCGGGGTCGAAACCGGCGGCGCACAGGGCGGCGGGCCAGTCCTGGCGCAGATCGATGGGCACTTCCCGGCGGTCGGCGCTGGGCTGGACGCGGTGCGCGGCCAGTGTGGCGGATTTGTACTCGAGCACCTTGGGCTGGTCGATCTCGTACACCGTGGTGCCGGCCGGCCACGGAAGCCGGAAGGCGCGGGAGTCCAGGCCCGCGGCCAGGATGACGACCTGGCGGATGCCGGCCTCGAGCGCGCGGGCGAAGAAGTCGTCGAAGAAGAGGGTGCGCACCGCCTGGTAGTTGCCCATGTGCTCGAACAGCGGCGCCAGCTCGGCGTCGGCCTCGGCGACCTTGGCGATGAAGTCGTCGTCGAGCATGTACTCCCAGGCCCCCGTGCCGGCGTCGGCGATCAGGATCTTGGCGTAGGGGTCGTTGATCAGGGCGTCGTCGCGCGCTGTTTCGGCGGCACGCGCGGCGGCGACCATGACGGCGGTCGCGCCGACGCTGGAGGCGATGTCCCAGGTGTCGTTGTCGGTGCGCAGTGAACTCATGACAGCTCCGTCTCGAGAAGAATTACTTCGCGAGTCTATCTAACAGAGTGACGTGGGGCCCGCGGGTGTGCTGCACACCACAGCGATCCACGTCAGAACATGGCGGCCCGGGTGGGACCCGAGAATGTGAGGAACTACTCGCTGAGGTTCCAGAGTTTGTTGGCCAGCAGCAGTTCGAGCTTGTGCACCACCGCGCCGAGCGCCGAGCGATCGCCGACGAACCCGGCGTAGAAACCCATCCCCCACACCACGGCGACCAGCATCTCCACCAGATGGTCGACATCGGTGTCCTCGCTGAGCTCGCCGCGGGCGATCGCATCGTTGACCGCCCACGTGACGAAGGCGCGGGAGTTCCGCAGCGGATCGTGCTCCTCGCTGACCAGCTCGGGATGCCGCTGGGTCTCCAGCACCGAGGTCACCAGGAACGCCGCCGCGGCGCGGTCCTCGACGTCGGACTGCGTCGCCGCCGACAGGAACGCCGACAGCCGCCCGATCAACCCGGTCTGCTCCTGCGCCCGCGCGATCCCCGCGCTAACAATCGACTCATCGGTCTGCCGAACCACCTCGGCCCACAGCACTCGTTTGCTGGCGAAGTAGTGATTGATGGCGGGACGGGTGAGGTCAGCGCGGACCGCGATGGCCTGAAACGTGGCAGCGTCGTAGCCAAGTTCGCTGAAAACTTCACGAGCAGCACGCACAATGCGCTCGCGCGTCTCAGCAGCCTTCGCTGCGGGAGGGCGACCTGGACCTCGACTAGCCGTATACGGCACGGTCAAATTGTGCCACACGTCACCTGGCAGTTGGCCACACAGTGGCTGTCAGCGGCCCAACCGTGACAATCGGGCAAACATTCGGCGCGGTGTCGCCAGGCGCGCGCACCGCGCCGTGACAGCGCATCGAACTATCGTGCTACCGCATGGGGGGCGTCGCGTCGCGAGAGTCATTTTTCGATACCGGGCTGGAAGTGCTTTCCGACCTGGGTTACGGCGGACTGAAATTGGCCGAAGTGTGCCAACGACTGGGCGTCACCACGGGATCCTTCTATCACTACTTCGCCAACTGGCCGGTTTTCACCCGGCAGCTGGTGGCGCACTGGCAGGAGGGGATGACCGTGAAAGTCGTCGAGGCGGTGCAGGCCGAGCCGGACGCCCGGCAGCGCATCGACAAGCTGATCCGGGCCGGGCTGCTGTTGCCGCACGGCGCCGAGGCCGCCATCCGGGTGTGGGCCGCCATCGACCCGGAGGTCCGCACGGTGCAGGCCGCCGTGGACCGGCAGCGGTTCGACGCGCTGTATGTCAGCGCGCTGGAGATCCTGCGCTCCCCCCGCCAGGCGCACCTGTTCGCCGCGTGGGCGGTCTACCTGCTGGTGGGCTACGAGCAGACGCTGCTGCCGGCTGACACGCCCGGGCTGACGTGGATCGTCGAGCAGTTGCTCGACGCCCTGGACTCCGGTTGTTTCGCCACGGTGCTCACCGATGACTGAGGCCACCGGCCGGGCCGAGGATTCGGCAGCTGCCCGCGGCGACGAGCCGGCCGTCCCCGACACCCATGTGGTGGCCATGCTGCGCGAGCGCCTCTACGGGGCCATCTCCTGCTTGGCGACGCTGGCGGTGCTCACCCGCTACACCGGCGACGAGACCAGCGGCTGGGACCGCATGCTCGACGTGGCGGTGACGATGGGCGGGTTGTGGCTGGCCAGCCTGCTGTCGGACTTCGTCGCGCATCTGAGCGTGTACGGCCACGCCCCACGTGGGGTCGAGGGCTGGCGGATGCTGCAGGCCTCCGGGCAGATCCTCGAGGCCAGCGTGCTGCCGCTGGGCGCGCTGGCGACCGCCGGCCTGGGTCTGCTCGACACCGACACCGCGGTGTGGATCGCCAAGTGGATTCTCGTCATCGAGCTCGGCGTAATCGCGCTGCTGGCCGTCCGCAAAACGGCGCTGCCCTGGTGGCAGCAAACTCTGACGGTTCTGTCACTCGTCGCCGTCGGCCTCCTCGTCATCGCCATCAAGGTGCTGGCGCACTGATGGCGCGCTGACGACCGCCGTGCGCTCCCTCCGGCCAGCCGCTCTGCGCGACCGCATCGCGCAGCGGATCCAGCGGCGCGATCCCGACGGCGACGCGCTGCGGCGGGCCCTGCGCGCGGCCCTGGTGGTGCCGCTGGCCGGGGCGGTCGGCTTCGTCGTGGCGGGCAATTCGCAGACGCCGCTGTTCACGATCTTCGGCTCGGTCGCACTGCTGGTGTTCAGCGATTTCCCGGGCAACGCGAACAACCGCGCCCTGGCCTACACCGGGCTGGCCCTCAACGGTTACGTGATGATCACGCTCGGAACACTGGTCGCGCCGTATCCGGTGCCCGCGGTCGTGACGATGTTCGTGCTCGGCGTCGTGGTGACGTTCTGCGGGGTGTTCAGTGAGACGATCGCCGCAGGTCAGCGCGCCACGCTGCTGACGTTCGTGCTCCCGGCGTGCACACCGGTGGGCCCGGTCGAGGAACGGCTGCTGGGCTGGACTATCGCGCTGGCGGTGTGTGTGCCTGCCGCGCTGTTCTTCCTGCCGCCGCGTCACCACGGCCAGTTGCGCCGCCGCGCGGCCCGCGCCTGCCGCACGCTGGCCGACCGGCTGGACGGCGCGGCCACCGCCGAGGACGTCACCCGCGCGATGGACCGGCTGCGGGAGACGTTCCTGGGCGCCGACTTCCGCCCGGTCGGTCTGACCGCCGGCAGCCGGGCGCTGGTCCGTGTCGTCGACGATCTGGAGTGGGTGTCCGACCGGACCGGGCAGCGCGCGGGGGCGGCCCTGGCGGACATGCGGGCTCCGGCGGTGCGGGTGCTGCGGTGCGCGGCCGCGGTCCTGCAGCAGCCCCGGTCGGTGGACCGGGACGCCGGGCGCGCCGCACTGGAGGCCGCCCTGACCGACCTGCGCACCGTGGCGCGCGGCCGCTACCGCGAGGACCTGCAGACGATCCTGGGCGCCGTCGACGACGACCATGCCGTGCGGTTGGGCCGCGAGCTGCTGCGGCGGCGGACCATCGCGGCGACCATCGGCGCGACCGGACGGATCATCGCCGCCGCGGCGGCCGCCGACGCCCGCCCGGTGTGGGCGCGTGCGCTGGGCCTGCGACTGCCGCCGACCGGGGCGTCCGAACGTCTGCTGCCCGAGACGAAGGTGGCCGCCCAGATCGCGTCCGGGTTCGTCACCAGCCGGGCGGTGGCGGTGCGCAACAGCCTGCGCACCGGGCTGGGGCTGGCGCTGGCCGTGGCCGTGACACACCTGTTTCCCGTGGAACATGGCTTCTGGGTGGTGCTCGGTGCCCTGTCGGTGCTGCGCTCGAGTGCTCTGACCACCGGCACCCGGGTGTGGCGCGCGGTGATCGGCACCGGCATCGGCTTCCTGCTCGGTGCCCTGCTGATCAACCTCGTCGGCGTGGATCCGCCGGTGCTGTGGCTGCTGATGCCGCTGGTGGTGTTCGGGTCGGCGTATGTGCCCGAGATCGCGTCGTTCACCGCGGCGCAGGCCGCCTTCACGATGATGGTGCTGATCTTCTTCAACCTGATCGTGCCCACCGGCTGGGAGGTCGGTCTGATCCGGGTGGAGGACGTCGTCGTCGGCGCACTCGTCGGGGTGGTGGTGTCGGTGCTGCTGTGGCCGCGCGGCGCGACCGCCTCGGTCACCAGGGCCATCGACTCCGCGCGCGGCATCTTCGGCCGGTACCTGCAGGTGGCGGTACTGCGCATCACCCGCGGCGCGTTCGAGGAGCGCCGCGACGAAGTGGCGACGCTGAGTCACAACGCGCTGGCCGCCTCCCGGGTGATCGACGACGCGGTGCGCCAGTACCTGTCCGAGAGCAGCGGTGAGACTGACTTCCGCGCGCCGGTGGTGCGGTCGTTCAACCGGGCGATCCGGTTGCGCGCCGCGGCCGACCTGATCGCCGACATCCCCACCCCGCCACCGCTCGGGGCGTACCCGAACGTCCGCAAGGTGCTGGAGTTCCACGTGGACGCGATCAGCGACCGGCTGGCCGGGCGCTTCGACCCGGATCAGGACTGGTCGCCGATCGGCGACGACTTCGTGCTGGCGCTGCGCTCAGAGGTCCCCGACGACGATCTGGCGGTCTCGGCGGCGCTGCCCCTGCTGACGGTGGCCGCGGCGCTCGGGGAGCTGGAACTGATCTATCCGCTGCAGAACGCCACGGCCGACGTGCAACCACGGTAGCGGCCCAGTCGCATTCAGCACCGCCGCCGTGCGTTCGGCGATCACGTGAAGCATGCGGATCGGCGGCCGGATAAATTCCGCTGCCGCGGTGCGTTCGGGTAGACGGACAGGTGAATTCCACCGCGTCCTCGGGTCAGGCACTAGGAGAAGAACATGAGCGTGGACAGCATTTCCCACCGCGGTAGGACCGGCCTCGGCGAGTTGGTTCCGTCGCGTTATGCGCTGAAGGTCGGCGACATCGACGTGATGGTGATCAGCGACGGCGTATTGCCCATCGCCGCCGCCACGATGGCCACGAATGTCGCCCCTGCGGAACTGTCGGCCTGGCTCGAGGACATGTATCTGCCGCCGGAGGTGCTCGACTGGCCGCTGAACGTGGCGGTGGTACGCAGCGCCGGCAAGATCATCCTCATCGATTCCGGCCTGGGGACGGAGTTTCCGGGCTTCCCGCGTGCCGGACAGTTGGCCGCCCGGTTGGACGACGCCGGGATCGCCCCGTCCTCCGTGACCGACGTGGTACTCACTCATCTGCACATGGACCACATCGGTGGACTGCTGGTCGACGGGTTGCGCGGCCGGCTGCGCCAGGACCTGCGCGTGCATGTGGCGACCGCCGAGGCCGAGTTCTGGGAGGCGCCAGATTTCTCCCGCACCGTCATGCCGGCGCCGATCCCGCAGGTTCTCCGAGCGACTGCCACGCAGTTTCTGGGCGTGTACCGCAACCAGTTGCGGCCGTTCGAGAAGGAGTACGAGGTGGCTCCCGGGGTGTTGGTCCGGCGCACAGGCGGCCACACACCCGGTCACAGCATCGTGCGCCTGGAGTCCCGCGGCGAGGCGTTGACGTTCGCCGGTGACGCGGTCTTCCAGCCCGGCTTCGACAACCCCGAGTGGCAGAACGGTTTCGAACACGATCCCGAGGAATCTGCCCGCGTCCGGGTCCGCTTGTTGTCTGAGCTGGCGGCGAGCGGGGAACAGCTGGTGGCCACGCATCTGCCCTTTCCGTCCGTGTGCCACGTGGCCTTCGCCGGCAACGCTTTTCGGTTCGTGCCGATCGTCTGGGATCACTGACGATCTCCCGCGCCGAGCGTGCTACCACGGTAGGCAGTCTGCCGAATTCGCTACCGTGGCTGTGCGTTCGGCGTGATTGCGTTCACCAACCGCCGCTTGAGCCGTACGCTTCGCAGGATCTGTACCGCCATATTGGTGGACGTGATCATCGGGATCACTCCGAGAAACGTTCTCTCCGAGGCGATGTGCTCATGAAGTTGCTCGAGGCTGCCGAACACGTAGAAGCAACCGAGGCAGAACAGGGTGGCAGGCACGGCCAGCGCCAGCAGACTACCTCGGTCTGCAAGCACCTCTCGCGCCAGAACGATTTCATCGTCGGTAAGCGGGTCGCGGTTTCGGACCTTTCGCAATGTTGCCGGCAGCACGCCGATGTCCAGGCTGCGCCTGACGTGCCTGCGGCCCATCATCCGCCCGGTGAACACGAAGGCAACCGCGGCGAACACCCCTATCAGCGCAAAGGCGACGATCGCCAGCGTGCCGTAGAGACTGGACGTGGTCATCTGCGCGCCTCCGGTCTCCGCCGAAGTGGCCGTTGCCGGATAAGAGTCGGCCACCAGAACCACGGCCCGAGAAGACGCATCATGCATGGTACGACGAACGAGCGCACCACCAGGGTGTCGAGCAGAAGCCCGATACACACTGTCGATCCCAACTGGCCGATGGTGCGCAGATCGCCGATGAGCATCGCCAGCATCGTGAAAGCGAACACCAGACCCGCCGACGTCACCACGCTGCCGGTGCTACCGAGTGCGCGGATGAGTCCCGTGTTCAACCCGGCGCCCGTCTCCTCCTTCACTCGGGAGATCAGCAACAGGTTGTAGTCCGAGCCGACAGCCACGAGGATGATGAAGGTGAGCGGCAGGACCAACCAGTGCAGAGGCAGACCGATAAGGTGTTGCCAGACCAGCACCGAAAGGCCGAAGGCGCCGGCATAGGAGAACGCTACAGTTCCGGGAATGATCATCGCTGCCAGCAGACTTCGGGTCAGATAGAGCATGATGAGGAAAATGAGCACGAATGCGGCCACCGCGACGATGAGCAGATCGGACGCGGCATAGGCCTTGATGTCTCTGTCGTTCGACGCCGCACCGCCGATGTAGATCTTGGCCCCGGCCAGTGAAGTCTCCTTCAGCGCGATCTTGATCGCCTCGGGGAACTGCTCCACGTGCTCGACACCCTCCGGCCCCATGGCGTTGCCCTCGTGGGTGATGATGAACCGGGCAGCCTTGCCGTCCGGCGACATCATCAACTGCATGCCGGTCTTGACGTCTTCGTTGTCGAACGCCTCCCTGGATATGTAGAAGAAGTCATCGCTGCGTGATTGGTCGAAGTCATTACCGACATTGATGAGGTCGTCGTATGTCTGATCGGTCTGAGTGGACTGCAGATGTGCCGGACCGTACGAGTTGGTGATGACGGTCTGTAGCGCGAGCGTGTCCTCCATCATCCGGTCCAG
This sequence comes from Mycobacterium sp. PO1, assembly GCF_017312405.1. Lineage (GTDB taxonomy): Bacteria > Actinomycetota > Actinomycetes > Mycobacteriales > Mycobacteriaceae > Mycobacterium. Next base: position 29,823 of record NZ_BLTG01000089.1, on the reverse strand, counting down.
TTGAGCGATCATCCGCGGCAACAGCCTGTCCACGGCCTGCAGTGAGGCGACGGCATCGGTGATCTCTGCGTAGAGGCTGTCGACGCCGTCGAGCGCATCGAACAGCGACCGCATCGCCCAGCACGCTGGAATATCGAAACAGTGCGGCTCCCAGTAGAAATAGTTACGCAGCGGCCGCAGAAAGTCATCGAGGTTCGATATCCCCGCGTTCATGTCGTCGGTGACCTGCTTGACGTTGTCCAGGGTGAGTACCGTTGAGTGCAGTTCGTCCGACATCTTCTGTGTCAGATCGAGCACCTGCGCCAACACCTCGACGGAGCGCGTTTGGATATCGGCTTGCCGATCGGTGTTCTCGTTCTGTTTCTCGTTGAAAGGCAGTTGCTGACCGCTACCGCTGCCCTGCGTCGTGAATAGGTACGGAATCGTGGCGTGTTCCAACGGTCGGCCCAACGGTCTGGTGATGCTCTGCACCATGGCTACGCCGGGGAGTCGGATGAGGCTCTTAGCGACGCGGTCCAGCGAGATGAAGTCTGCGGGGTTGCGCATGTCGTGGTCGGTCTCGATCATCAGCATCTCGCTGAACAGTTTGCTCTCCGCGAAGTGCCGGTCCGATGCTGCGAAGCCACGGTTCGCCGAGGCGTCGGCCGGCTGGTATGCGCGGTCGTCGTAGTTCACCTGATAGCTGGGGACGAAGATGGCCCCGATCATCACGACGGCGCAACTGGCCACGAAGATCGGCTTGGGCCAACGCACCACGCTGGCCCCGATTCGCCGATACAGCCGGCCCGCGGATGCACGCCTGGGATCGAAGAGACCGAACAGGCTACCGAGGGTGAGCAGCGCGGGTGCGAGCGTCAGCGCAGCCGCGATGGTGCACAACATGCTGATGGCGACGGCTGGACCCATGGTGTGGAAGTAGTCCAGACGCGCCAGGCTCAGACAGTAACACGCACCGGCGATGGTCAGCCCCGAGCCGATGATGACGGGTGCCACGCTGCGGTAGGCCGTGTAGAACGCGGCCTCGCGGCTCTCGCCGGCCTGTCTGGCTTCCTGGTAGCGGCCGAGCAGAAAGATGCCGTAGTCGGTTCCTGCCCCCAATGTCAGCGCCACAACGATGTTCACTGCGAACGACGACAGCGGAATGATGCCGAAGTGTCCGAGCGTGGCGATGATTCCCTTTGCTACCAGCATTTGGATCAGCACGCTGACGAGGGGGACCAGCAGGGTGGAGAACGATCGGTAGACGACCAGCAGCATCACCACGATGAGGATGATCGTGAGGATCGTGATGTTGTTCAGGCTTGAGTTGGCGATCGACAGTGTGTCCGCCGCCAGCGGTGCGGCGCCGCTCACGTACACGGTGAGGCCTGGCGGCGGGGCGCTGTCGGCGACCATCTCGCGGACAGCGTCGACAGATTCGTTCGCCTGAATCTGGCCCGTGTTGCCGGCGAGCCGCAATAACACGAATGTGGCCTTGCCGTCGATGCTTTGGACACCCGCCGCGGTGATCGGCTTACCCCACAGATCCATTGCGTACTGGACGTGTTCAGTGTCCTGCCCTAGTCGATCGATCAGATCGTCGTAGTAGTCGTGATCGGCTCCGTCCAACGGACGGTCCGCCTCCAGGACGACCATCGCCAGGCTGGTGGACGTCGACTCTTCGAACTTCTTGCCGATCTCGAGCATCGCGACCTGTGAGGGCGCATAGCTGGGAATCATCGAACCCGCGAGTTGCTCGGCGACCCGCTCGACCTGGGGGATGAACGTGTTGGTGCTCACGGCGACGAGGCCCCAGAAGATGATGATCGGTACCGCCAGGAACCGCACCGTTCGTGCGACGAACGGCTTGTTGGCGCGATGAGTGCTCACGCCGACTTCACCCGGCAGGTGACGTCCGCGTCGGCATGGTCGGAGTGGTGCTCGTCGCGCACAACGTCATTGACCAGCATCCGGCAACTCAGATCGCCGCCGTCGACCTGCGCTGAGACACTGCCGGACACGACGGTGAGCGTGGTCGTCTCGGTGTGCGACCACGGCAGTTCAGCGAGCTCGATGACGTGCGGGTGGCCGCTGACATCGACATAGCTCACGATCCCGCCGTCGCCGATGGACCCGAACAGTTCGTACGTGAGCCGCTTCGGAGTGAACTGTTCAGGCGCCTGCGCGGCGGGAACGGAAGGGACGGAGCCCGGCTCGGACATCTGGTGCACGTGCCAGATGCAGACCGAACCGGTGGCGAGGGCTGTCACGGTGACGAGAGGTAGCCACCCGTTCCGGAGAACGGCCCGGCCGGATGGGCGGCGGTGGCCTGCTCGATCCGCGCTCCCACGCGCCGGTGGTTGCACGCTCATGCTGCAATCTATATCGCATACGCAATATTCTTCACAAGTCGAGGTGCCTGCCTGGCGTGCGCTGACATCAGCGGTGCGCCACCTTTGCGGCTCCACCACCGCTGCCACTAATCCGCATTTGAGTGCTGATTGCCAGGATCAATTCGCCCGGAGCCGCGCGTTTCTGTCGCCCTCGTTCCCCAGGTTCAGCGAAGGAGCGTCGCCACTTTACTTCCTGTTAATGATATAAATGTCGGATGAGCAACACGACCGCCAGTGACGTCGACGCCATCTCGGAGATGCTCGTCTCGAGTGCAGATTTGATGTGGCGACACCTCGCCGACCGTGACGAACTGAGTGCCAGCGCAACACTCGTGCTGAACCGACTCCACAGGGAGGGTCCCATGCGGGTCACCGCTCTCGCCGAGGCCGAGGGCGCCAGTCAATCGGGAATGACACAGCTCGTGCAGCGGATGGAACGTCAAGGGCTGCTGGAACGTTGCGGCGACCCTGACGACGGGCGAGCATGCCTGGTCCAGGTCGGCGAGGAGGGGCGGCGGCTGTGGGACGCACGCTCCGGGATCCGCAAGCAGCGCATCTCCGGTCTGTTGGCCGGATTGTCGGACGACGATCAGGTCTCGCTCTGGCTTGCTGCTCGCGTCGCGTCCCGCCTTCTCGATCAGATGCGTGAGATCGCCGATACATCAGCGGTTTCCGGAGGGGTCGTGGGAGGGTGACCGCTCGGTGGTCAGCCGCAGGAGGGGCATGCGGTGGCTACCGCACGGACATTGACCCGAGCCGGATTTAGACGCCGGGATGAATCGGCGGCGTTCCCCCCGTTCTGGGAGATGGACGGAAGCCATTCTGGCCGCGGCGGGGCACTTCATCCAGAAGGCATGACCAGCGGGAGGGCAGGAGCTCGTGGACGTATACGAGGCAGTTGAAAGTCGGCGATCAGTAAGGGCGTTCACCGACAGGCCCGTTTCGCCGGAGACGCTCGAGCGGGTGCTCACGGCCGCCACCCGGGCGCCGTCGGGCTCAAACATCCAGCCCTGGAACACCTACGTGGTGACCGGTGCGCCGCTGGCGGAGCTGAAGAAGCGGGCAACGGAGCGGGTCAGCACCGGTCAGGCCTGGGATGAGCGCCAGTTCGAGATGTATCCGACGAGTCTGGAATCTCCCTACCGCGAGCGCAGGTCGGCCTTCGGCCGAGAGCGCTACGCCGCCCTCGGGATCGCACGGGAGGATTGGGAGGCACGCCAGCGTGCCGCGATCGCCAACTGGAACTGCTTCGGGGCCCCGGCTGCGCTCTTCTGTTACGTGCACCGAGATTTGGGCCTTCCGCAATGGTCCGACGTCGGCATGTATCTGCAGACTGTCATGTTGTTGCTCCGCGCTGAAGGACTGCACAGCTGTCCGCAGATGGCATGGTCGCAGGTGCGTCGGACGGTGGCGGACTTGGTCCGTCCGCCGGCCGAGCTCATTCTGTTCTGCGGTGTGTCGATCGGTTTCGCCGATGAGACAGTGGGTTACGCCCGTACCGGCCGTGCGTCCATCCACGAGACGGTCACCTTCATCGACGGTTGATGCCCCGGGCCCAGACGCCACGTCGTGCGACCGGCCCCGGGCCACGCGTCCTCAGCAATCGCCGACTGTGAACCCTGCGCGACGGTCGGGCCCATGTTTCGCACGAGATTCACTCTCGGCGCGCGCGATGCCCACCCGGAGCCTGAGCAGTCGCCGACTGTGAACCCTGCGCGACGGTCGGGCCCATGTTTCGCACGAGATTCACTCTCGGCGCGCGCCCTGCCCGCCCCCACCCCTGAACAGTCGCCGAGTGTGAACCCTGTGCGAAATCCAGGCGGCAGATTCGCAAGAGGTTCACTCTCGGCGCCCTCGGGCCAACCGCTCGGCGCCCTTGGGCCACGCGTCCTCAGCGCAGCGGCCGGTGCGGCATCAGCGCGTCCGGCGGGATCGCACCGAACTTGCCTGCCTGGAAATCCTCCATCGCCTGGAAGAGCTCGGATTTGGAGTTCATCACGAAGGGGCCGTACTGGAAGACGGGTTCGCGGATCGGCTTGCCGCCCAGCAGCAGTACCTCCAGCGAAGGCCGGTTGGCGTCCTGGCCGGGGTCGGCGGCCACGGTGATGCGGTCGCCGGGGCCGAACACCGCCAGCTGACCCTGCTGGATCGGGTGCGCGACCCGCCCCACCGAGCCCCGCCCGGACAGCACGTAGACCAGTGCATTGAAGTCGCGGTTCCACGGCACGTTGAGCTGCGCACCCGGCTCGATCGTGGCGTGCGCCAACGTGATCGGCGTGTGCGTCATGCCGGGTCCGGCCTTGCCGTCGATGTCCCCGGCGATGAGGCGCACCAACGCGCCCCCGTCGGTGGAGGACAGCAGCCGGGCCTGGGTGCCTTCGATCGCCTGGTAGCGCGGGGCGGCGAACTTGTCCTTCTTGGGCAGGTTCACCCAGAGCTGGACGCCGTGAAAGAGGCCGCCACTGTCCACCAGCTCGGCCGGCGGGGTCTCGATGTGCAGGATGCCCGACCCGACGGTCATCCATTGGGTGGCGCCGTCGGTGATGAGCCCACCACCGCCGTGGGAGTCCTGGTGGGCGAAGCGCCCGTCGATCATGTAGGTGACGGTCTCGAAGCCGCGGTGTGGGTGCCAGTCGGTGCCGCGCGGTTCGCCGGGCTGGTATTCCACCTCGCCCATCTGATCCATGTGCACGAACGGGTCCAGGTCGCGGGCGCTGACCCCGGCGAAGGCCCGCACGACAGGGAAGCCCTCTCCTTCGTAGCCGCGGGGTCCGGTGGTCACCGACCGGACCGGGCGTTCGGTGTCGGTCGGTGCGGGTTCGGTCAGGCGGGGCAGAGTCAGGGTGTCGGCGGTGATGGCAGGCATGCCCAAATCAACCGGACCGTGGTCCGATTAATTCCCCCGTCGACCGTGGGCGCAGCGAGAAGTCCCGCGTCGCGATCGTCGGCGCCCTGAGCATGGCGCCCGGACGTTCATCCCTGGCCGAGGCCGTGCGCGCCAGGCTTTCGCGTCGGCCTCGGCGGTGGTCATGCGCGCCCGATCATTCGGGTCGGCCGCGGCGGTGGTCATGCGCGCCAGGCTGTCACGGTCCCGGCGTCCCCGTGGGCGAGCGCGTCCCCGAACCGTTCGAGCGCCTCCCGGCCCACGACCTCCCCCGGCAGCAGGGGGACCTGCAGCAGCGGGACGTCCGGCAGCGCGCGGCGCAGGGCGGCGACGTGCACCTCCTCCAGGGCGCGGCGCCCGGCGAGGAAGTTTCCGGCGTCGGCCGGCGAGCGCTTGTTGACCACGAGCGCCCCCACGTCCACGCCGGCGCGGACCAGCTGCTCGTGCAGTTCGACGGTCTCGAGGACGGGTAGCCGCTCGGCCGCGAGGACGATGACGAAGCTGCAGCGCTCGGCGTCCACCAGCGTCTCCCGCAGGACCTCGAACCGCTTGCGGCGGCGCAGCAGGATGCGCCGGATGTCGAGGTCGCGCTCCTCGCGGGGGTCCCGCGGCCTCGCGGTACCCACGGTGCTCTCGCCCGCCGCGTCCCGGTCCTCGAGGCCCCGCAGGGCGGCCCCGAACTTCTCCGCCCTACCACGGCGCCGCAGCAGCCCCTCCGTCCAGGCGGACATGATCTCGGGCAGCGCCATGAGCCGGGCGGTGTGCCCGGACGGGGCGGTGTCGAAGACGATCAGGTCGTAATCGGCCAGGGCCGTGTCGACGAGGTCGGCGATCCGCTCCAAGACGGCCGACTCGTGCGTGCCCGGCGAGTCTCGGGCGAGTTCCATGTGCTTGTCGACCTCGGCCGCGAGGTGCTCGGGCATGAGCCGGCGGATCGTGGCGCCCACGGTGGCGAGGTGCGCGTCGGCCGTGGCGGCCGGGTCCACCTCGAGGCCGTCGAGGACACCGCCCGTCAAATCCCCTCCGGGGCCGCCGAGGTTCCGGGCGAGCGGGGTGATCCGGTCCCCGATCCGGCACTCCCACAGGTGCCCGAGGTTGTGGGCCGGGTCGGTCGAGACGACGAGCACCCGGCGGCCGGCGCGGACCTGGGCGAGGGCGGTCGCGGAGGCGACCGCGGTCTTGCCGACACCGCCCTTGCCGCCGACGAACAGGACCCGGCGGGCGGCGGCGAGCTCTAGCAGCACGAGACGTGCTCCAACGGCGAGCGTTCCATGTCCATCCGCCGGTGCCACTCGTGGAACCGGTCGTAGACCACGGGCAGCAGCTCCACGGTGTAGTAGCCGGCGGGATTGGGCACGCCCAGCGCCTCGGAGAGGACGAGCATCATGAACAGGTCCTCTTCGTCGCGCTGGGCACGGGCGAAGGTGCGCCGGTAGGGCGCCACGTAGAACTCGTGCAGACCCGCACCGATTCGGGCCTGCAGGCTGCGCAGCCGGTATCGGACAGTCACCGGCTCACCGGGAGGACCGCTTCCCCGCCGCCGTGCCCTCCATGGCGTCCTCGTCGAGCTCGGGCGGGCTCTTCTTCGCCCGGGACATCACGATCGCGGACTCGAAGATGACCCACACCGCGGCGATGAGGATGATGATGTCGAGCACGAGCAGCAACCAGTTCTTTGTTGCCCAGAACTCACCCATCTGGACGATCAGGGCGTAGACCGACATCACCAGCAGGAACACCAGCGGGACCAGAACCGGGAGCACGGGGCGGCCCTTGCGCAGCAGGATCACGGCGATGATCGACAGGGTGAGGCCGGCCAGCAGCTGGTTGGTGGTGCCGAACAGCGGCCAGATGAGCATTCCGCCCGATCCGTCCCCGCCCGCGCCGAACGTGAGGCCCATGGCTACGCCGAGGACGATCACGGTGGCCAGGGCCTTGTTGAGGGAGAAGCCGATGATGTGGGCCGCCTCCTGCACCACGAACCGCTGCAGGCGGATGCCGGTGTCCATGGTGGTGGCCGCGAAGAGGATGGCCATCGTCGCCAGGATGGTGGCGCTGAGCCCGGCGGGGATGCCGAGGCCCTGGTTGACGATAGTGGCGCCGCCCTCGATGAACGCGGACACCCCGCCCTGGCCGAACGCGGAGTAGACGGCCTCCCAGTCGGCGATGGTCCGGAATCCGGCGGTGGTCGCGATGATCGCGCCGAGCGCGAGGAGGCCCTCGCCGACCGCACCGAAGTAGCCGACGAAGCGGGCGTCCGGCTCCTTGTCCAGTTGTTTGGAGGACGTGCCCGAAGCGACGATCCCGTGGAAGCCGGAGATGGCACCGCACGCGATGGTCACGAACAGCAGCGGCACGATGCTGGGCGTGCCTTCGGGCAGGGAGTCGTTGAACGCGGGCGCGGCCACGGTCGGAGCGGAGATCAGCACGGCCCCGTAGAGGATGCCCAGGGCGATGAACAGCTGCAGACCGTTGATGTAGTCGCGCGGTTGCAGCAGCAACCAGACGGGAAGCACCGAGGCCACGCCGGCATAGAGGAAGAGCACCACGATCCAGAACGCGTTCGCCGACAATCCGAGGACCGTCTCCGGCAGCACCACCGGGACGCGGTCGCCGAGCAGGATCAGGGCGTAGAGGGCCACGACGCCGATGACGGACACCAGCGGCAGGCTCCACTTGAGCCGGTAGATGGCCTGACCGATGAGCAGCGCGACGACGATGGCGCCCCAGGTGGGGATCACCGCGGTGGGCGTGTTGACGAGAAGCCCGGAGATGACCACGGCGAACGCGGCGTTGACCATGAGCAGGACCAGGAAGATCACGACCAGGAACAGGTTGCGCCCGCGGTTCCCGATGTACTGCCCAGACAGCGACCCGATGGACTTGCCCTTGTGCCGGCTGGAAGCCCACAGGGCGCCGAGGTCATGGACGCCGGCGAAGAAGACGGTGCCGATGGTCACCCAGAGGAAGGCCGGCACCCACCCCCAGATGACGGCGATCGCCGGCCCCACGATGGGTGCCGCCCCCGCCACGGAGGTGAAGTGGTGGCCCCACAACACGTACTTGTTGGTGGGCACGTAATCCACGCCGTCACCGAGCTCGTGGGCGGGGGTGACGAAGGAGTCCTGGAGCTTGTAGACGCGGCGGGCCAGGAATTTCGAGTACAGCACGTACCCGAGGACCATCATGGCCACGCCGACCACGGCGAGGACGACGGAGTTCATGTCGCTCCGATCTCGGTGCAGGGTCTCGGTGGGTCTCGGTCTGAGTGACCATGCTACCGCTGTGTGAACTAGATCACATCGCGGGCCCTTGTCCGCCGCTCGGATCTAACGTGCACGGTCGCCCGATCAACGCCCGGCCAGCACCCGCACGTTGTAGGCCACGTCGCGACTCTCCTTGTCGGCGATCCATCGCACCAGCCGGTCGATCGTCTCGGTGGTGTGCAGGTAGTAGGAGCCCAGGACCCCGGCCCACGCGTCGTGCACGGCGATGTCGTCGGGGCGCCGTTTCTCGTGCGCGTCGAGCTGGTTGGCGAACGACCAGGCCAGGTTGCGGAAGACGCGCAGCAGCAGGTTCAGCGCACGGTCCTGGCAGGGCACCAGCCGGCGCAGCACCGTGACGCGCGGCGAGAGTTGCCCGGCGGTGTCCAGGAAGATCGACACCTCGTCGGCCAGCAGCAGGTTGATCCGGTCGAAGTCGTCTTCCAGCGACGCCAGATCCCCCTCGGCGGCCAGCATCGCCGCGATGCCCAGATCCAGATTCACGTGGGAGTTCACCGCGGTCAGCATGTGCTGCAACAGGATCGGCGCGTCGTGTTCGTGTCCGTCGAAAGACCACTGCCAGACGTGGCTGGGCGCCTGGTAGTCGCGGGGATGGAAGAACGCGTTGAGCGCGTCGAAGTACCGCTGGGCGAAGATGACGTCGAAGCGCGCCATGCGCGCATTGTCGTCGAAGTAGTCTCCGGCGCGGATCTTCTCCCGGATGGCGACGGTGGCCCGCCGGTACACGGTGGCGAAGTACCCGAGGCCCCCGAGGCTCGTGCCGAATTCGATGGCCCAGTCGATGATCTGGTCGAACCGCGCGATCACGTCGTCGACCGTGCGGGCCGTCTCCAGGTAGGGCAGCTTGGCCGCGGGCAACCCCGACAGGGCCGGCCCCGGTTTCGGCGGCGCCACCGCCGACGGTGCCACCGAGTCACGCCGCCGCATTCTCTCCAGAGTCCAGGCGCCCCGCTCGGTCAGCAGCGACGCATCGACGGCGGCCGTCTCCGCCGCCGCCGGCGCCAGAGTGGCCAGGATGTCCTCGGTGCGCACCCGCGCCAGTTCCGCGGCCCCGACCGCGGCGGTGTACACCGCCTTCAGGCCTGCGGCAACCTCGGTCAGCCCGTCGAGCCCTGCCTGCGACTCGTCGAGGGTCGCGTCCACCAGGTCGCAGAGCTCCCTCAGCGCGACCTCGGTGTCGCCGCGCACGGCCTGCACCCCGTCGCCGTTCATCTGCACTCCCCCGCCGGGCCAGTCTTCGTCGTTCTATCACGGTCGGACACAACCGTGCCGGGCGCCGCGATTTCGGCAAACAGTTTCGCCGTACAGGAAGCAGACCACACCGCAGGCTGCGATGATGCTGCGGTGACCAGCCAGGGGGCGGGACATCAACCGCAACACCAGGCGGTCACCGATTTCGTGGCAGCCGTGCAACGTGGTCCTGCCGCACTGGTTTTCGACGGCGAGGCCGGTATCGGCAAAACAACCGCCTGGCTGGCCGCCATCACCGCGGTCCGGCAGAGCGATTTCCGGGTTCTGACGGCACGTGTCGGTCAGGCCGAGTCAGTGCTGGCCTACGCGGCGGTGGCGGACCTGCTCGCCGACGTGGACGCCGACGTGATCGCCCAGCTGCCCGACCTGCAGCGGCTCGCGCTCGACCGGGTGCTGTTCCGCGCCGGGGGCGACGGGCCCGTGACCGACCAGCGGGTGACCGCGGCCGCGTTCGCCACACTCGTCGAGGCGGCGGCCGCGAGCGCGCCGACCATCCTGGCCATCGACGACACCCAGTGGCTGGACCCGTCGAGCAGGGCGGTGCTGGCATTCGCCACCCGCCGGCTACGGGGCCGTGTCGGCGTGCTGGCCACCGAGCGCCGCGACACCGACGGGCTGACCGCCACGGCATGGCTGGATCTGTCGCTGCCCGACGATGTGACGCGGATGCGCTTGCAGCCGTTGTCGATCGGCGCGTTGCACAGCGTGCTGGTTGACCGGTTCGGGCACGGCTTCCCGCGCGCCGAACTGGTCCGTATCGCCGAGATCAGTGGCGGCAATCCGTTCTATGCGATCGAGCTCGCGCGCGTGCTCGACGGCAGAAGGGAGCCGTCCGCCCAACCCGCGCTGCCCCCCACACTGGCCGAGGTGGTGCGCGAGCGGACCGGCCGCTACCGCGGCGACACCGCCGAGGTGCTCCTGATGTTGTCCTGCGTGTCGGCCGCGACGGTGGACCTGCTGGCCCGGGCGGCCGGTGCCACGGCCGGGCGCATCGTCGAGCTGCTGGAGGACGTCGAAACCGACGGTGTGGTCGCCATCGACGGCAACCGCGTCGGGTTCACCCATCCGCTGCTGGCCCGCGGCACCTACGCCGAGGCCACGGCGGCCCGGCGGCGTGCGGCGCACCGCGCCCTGGCCGCTGTCGAGCAGGCACCGGAGCTGCGCGCCCGCCACCTTGCGCTGGCCGCCACCACGTCCGACGAGGCCACCCTGGCGGCTCTCGACGCGGCCGCGCAGAGCGCCCGCGAGCGTGGCGCCCCGGCGGCCGCGGCCGAGCTGCTCGAGCTCGCGATCGGGTTGGGCGGGGACAAGCCGATGCGCCGGGTGCGCGCCGCCGGCGACCATTTCCAGGCCGGTGACGCTGCCCGCGCCCGCGTGCTGCTCGACGAGGTGCTCGAGCAGCTGCGGCCCGGGTGGCTGCGCGCGATCGCGTTGAATCTGCTTGCCGCGGTGCACATCTACGACAACCACTTCACCCGCGCGGCCGAGCTGCTCAACCAGGCCGCCGAGGACGCCGCCGACGCACCGCCGGTGTTGGTGCAGACGCTGATGTCGCTGACGTTCGCGCGGGGCATGGGCGCCTTCGCCGACGGGACCGACGACACCGGGTGGGTGGAGGAGATGATGGCCACCGCGCGCCGCGCCGTGTCGGTCGCCGAAGAACTCGGGATGCCGTCGCTGATTTCGCAGGCGCAGACGATGTGGGTGCACACGGCGTTCATCCACGGCCACGGCGTCGACGAGCAGGCGCTGCAGCGCGCACTGGCCCTCGAGGAACCCGACGACGACGTGCCCTCACCGTCGCGGGCCGGCTTCGTGCAGGCGCTGCTCTCGGCCTGGACCGGCGACCTGGACGCCGCGCGCACGCAGATCGACGCCGTCCGCCGGCACTGCCTGCAGCGCGGTGACGACCGGAACATGATGGCGGTCGAGTCCTACAGCGCGTTGATCGCGCTGTGGAGCGGGGATCTGGGGCAGGCCGCGCTGCAGGCCGAGGAGGCGGTGCACCGGGCCCAGCAGCTCGGCGGCGAACACGTCGACGTCATCCCGTTGACGGTGCGTGCCGCGGTGGCCGCCTACCGGGGGCAGCAGGCGGTGGCCGAAGCGGATTGCGCCGCCGTGCTGGAAGCCGTGCAGAAGTCGGGTTCGGTGCGGATGGCCGACTGGGCGCTCATGACGGCCGGGTTCCTCGCGGTGTCCCGCCGCGACTTCGACGCCGCGATCGAGGCGCTGCAACCCCTGGTCGATCGGTTGCCACGGGTCCCGGGCATCGAGCTGATGCAGGGCTGGTTCCTGCCGGACGCCGCCGAGGCGTTGGTGTCGCTGAACCGCCTCGACGAGGCCGAGCAGCTCTGCGCACTGCTGCTGTCCCAGGGCCAGCGGTTCGACCGGGCCTGGATGTTGGCCGCCGGCAACCGGTGCCGCGCGATGGTCCTGGCCGCGCGGGGGTCGCTGGATGACGCGCTGGATTCCGCGCGGGCAGCGATGGCCGCCCACGATCGCGTGCCGATGCCGTTCGAACGGGCCCGCACGCAGCTGCTGCTGGGGCAGCTGCAGCGACGACAGAAGGCCAAGGAGTCGGCGTCGGCGACGCTGGCCGAGGCGCTGGCCTGCTTCGAGGCCATGGGTGCGCAGCTGTGGGCCGAGCGGGTGCGCCACGAGCTGGCCCGAACCAACGTCAGACGGTCCGGGGCGGCGCAGCTGTCGCCGACCGAGCAGCGGGTCGCCGAGCTGGCGGCCACCGGGATGACCAACCGCGACATCGCGTCGGCGTTGTTCATCAGCCCGAAGACGGTGGAGTCCAACCTCAGTCGGGTGTACCGCAAGCTGGGCATCCGCTCCCGCGCCGAGCTCGGCCGCCGCATCGACGACGTCCGCTGACGCGCCGAGGGTTCGATCAGCAGCGTATCGGTTCCTCGACGGCGGTGAGACATCCAGCTGCACATTCCACTATTGACATGTCACGATTGGGATGCAAGGGTCGATCTGACGAAACAAGGGGATGTGCTCATGCCGACACTTCCGTGGACGCAACCGAAGAGATCCGCGTCGCTACGCGACGAGGTGGTGGTGATGGCCTCTCGCTTCCAGTTGGGCCGATGGCGCGACGTCATCCCGTTCCTGTTGGCGGCCTTGCAGATTCGCCGGCAGATGCTCAGGTCGCCGGGAGTTGTCGGCGTTTCGTTGATCGCCAAGCCATTCGCCAAGACCTTCTACACTCTCTCGGCGTGGAACGACCGCGACGCGCTCGACTCAGCTGTGGCGCAGCAGCCTCACCTGGACGTCATGACGCGCTTCCGCACGCGGACCAAGGGATCTGTATTCGTCTTCTGGCCACTCGGCGGAACGCACCTCCCACCCCGCTGGGACGACGCGCGCAGCCGGCTCGACGAGGAAGCGCGAAGAGCAACCCCACGGTCACGGTCGAGGTAAACGAGCCGCGCGGTGACGGTCGAAGTGAGTCGTGGCCGCTGTGGCCTGAACAACCACCATCCCCGTCAGGCAGGCCCTCCGCCCCGCGTCAGGACCGCTGGCGCCCAGCGGGTTCGACCAGCATCGGCCGGTTCGACCGTCGGCGCAGCACCCGTAGCGCGGCGCGCGCCATCGCACTGGTCGGTTCCAGCGTGCCCGCGTCGGTCAGCCGGAACGGCGGCCGCGCCACGTCGCGGCCCAGTTTCCAGCGCAGCCGGTCGAGCTGGCGGAACGGCCACAGCACCCACGGCTCCTCGAGCGGGTGCACGTCACAGCGTGGCTGGTCGGAGCCGAGCGCGTCGAGGATGCCGTTGACGGCGGCCCGCGCGGCTTCGTTGGCACCCTCCATGGTGGCCAGGTCGGTGTGGGTGCGCACGAAATCGGCAGCGAGGAAAAGGTTTCCGATGGCGGTACCGGCGTCCGGGCGGTTCGCCCACGAGCCGGCGGTGTTGATCAGCAACGGTTCGGCGTTGGTGGCCTCACCGGGGTTGGGGAATTCGATCGCCGGGTCCAGGAACCACGTCACGACGTTGGACTCGGTCAGCGAGCCGTCGTCGATGTGGTCGACCAGCTGCGCCCACACCTCCTGCCTGATCTCGTCCTTGGTGCACGCTTTGGCGACCTTGCCGGTGACCCGCCCCGGCACATCCCACGCCGAGACGTCGACCGACAGGATGCCCTCGACCCGCCCGTCACCGCGCTGTTCCAGATCCACCGCCGGCCAGAACTGGCGCTGTGAGATCGCGGTCAGCGCCCATTCGGAGTCGATGAAGATGGCGTGGCCGTGCTCCAGCGGCACGTCGGTGTCCAGGTAGAACATCACGCCGGTCATCCAGTCCCAGCGCAGCCCGAACATGCGTGCCAGCGCCGGGTCGGCCGCCCGCATCGCCGGGGACACCAGCTCGCGCAGGCGCTCCACCGGCAGCGCGGCGAGGTAGTAGTCGGCGACGACCTCCTCGGGACCGTCGGCGGTGGTCACGGTGACGCCGGTCAGCCGGCGGCCCCGGCAGTGGATGCCCGAGACCTCGCAACCCGGCCGCAGCGTGACACCCAGGCCGCGCAGATGCTCGAGCCACGGATCGATCCACACTTCGCTGGTGGGTGCGTCGAGCACATTGTCGACGCGGCTGTTGAGTTGCAGCATGTCGTAGATCAGCTGGGACAGGATCGCCCCGCCGGTGCGCGCGGACATGTCCTCGGCCTTGGCCGCCACCAGCGTGCGGGTCATGCCGGTGGCCAGGAACTTCTGATAGGCCGGCGACTTACCCTCGGCGGCAACGAAATCCCACCAACTCATCGCCTCGAACTGACTCAGGCGGCGTTCGTCGCACGCGGTCATGAACGTCAGGATGCGGTCGACGAAGAACGCGAACTCCGGCAGCGGGACACCGGCGTCGAAGACGATCTCCCGCAGACCGCGCAACCCGATGACGAGCTCGTCGAACGAGCGGGGAATGCCCAGCGGGGTGACGATCTCAGAGCGCCCACCGCCCTGGGCCATCAGCACCTCACTGCACCGGGTGAGATGGTCGTACACGGTGGCGGTGCCGCTGGGGATGCGCTTCATGGTGTCGGTCACGTGGCGGTAGAAACCAGGGAAGAACCGGAAGCCGTGTTCGCCGGGCAGATCCACCCGTCCGTCGGTGCCCGACCCCGGCACCGGCATCGACCGCGCCTTCCCGCCGAACGCGTCGCGCGTCTCGTACACCGTCACGTCGAACCCGCGTTCGGCCAGCTCGTGTGCCGCGCTCAGTCCGCCGACGCCCCCACCCAGGACGGCCACTGTCGTCACCGAACAACCCTATCCAGGGTGGCGCGGCGCCGCTGACTGTGTTTGGGAACTGACGTGAGAGGTAATTCGTGCGCCGACAGTCAACATCCGTACAACAGACCTGGAGCAAACGTGATCATCCTGGGCATCATCCTTCTACTGATCGGCTACTTCACCAGCCTGTCGATCCTGACCACGATCGGCGGCATCCTCGTCGTCGTCGGTGTGGTGCTGTGGATCCTCGGCGCCATCGGCAAGCCGGTCGGTGGTCGAAAAGTCTGGTTCTGACCCAGCCGAGAATCCTCCGGTAGTCGCCCTTCTCGTCGGGTACACCCCGCATGAAGGAGGAGATGACGATTTCCGGAGCGCACCAACCACCTGAGAAGACCCTGCAGTGGGAGGTCGTGGCCGCCACACTGCTCGACCGCGGCGACCCCGCCCAAGGCGTCGAAGAGGTGATTGTGACCCGAGGCGCTGAGGAGGAGGCCCGTCGTGTCTTCGCCGACACGACGGGCCGGGCCGCCGAGGCCGGATACGACTTCGTGACGCTGCGGTGCGACGGCCGCGACGTCGAGAACTGGCCGCAGGCGACCGGCTGGACCGTCTGAGCGTGCGTCGCCGGCACAGCGCGAGGGCCGCGAACGTCTATCCCCAGGGCCGCGAACGTGCATTCCCTGTAGTGGCCAGGGAGTTTTCACTACCGAGGGAGCACTCTCGCGGACCCTGCTCCTTGAGACCGGTTCGACCCAGCGGGTTTGACCCGGCGTCGCCCGGTTATCCCAGTACCGCCAGGGCCGCGGCCCGCGCATCGGCGGCGCTGCCCGTCGCCAACACCGCCGCCGCCGCCTCGGAACACTGCTTCAGCGTGACCTGGGCGAGCTTGGCGCCCACCCCGCGCACCGCCGCCGCAGCCGCGGACAGCGACGTGACACCCATTCCCGTCAGCACGCAGGCCAGCAGCGGATCCGCGGCGGCCTCACCGCACACCCCCACCGGCTTACCGGCCGCCTGACCCGCGCGGATCGTCATGGCCACCAGCGCCAGCACGGCCGGCTGCCACGGGTCGGTCAGTGTGGCCAGATCGGCCGACATCCGGTCGGCGGCCATCGTGTACTGCGCCAGGTCGTTGGTGCCGATGGACAGGAAGTCGACGTGTTCGAGGATCTTCTCGGCCAGCAGCGCGGCCGCGGGCACCTCGATCATCACCCCCGGCGTCAGCCCCCGTTCCCGGCACTTGGCCGCGAACCGTTCCGCCTCGTCGGCGGTGGCGATCATCGGGGCCATCACCCACGGCTGGTTGCCGGTGCGTTCGGCCGCTTCGGCGATCGCGTCGAGCTGATGCGCGAGCAAGTTCGGGTTGTTCTCCGCGATGCGGATGCCGCGCACCCCGAGCGCCGGGTTGGCCTCGTCGGGGTGCCCGGCGAACTTCAGCGGCTTGTCCGATCCGGCGTCGAGGGTGCGCACCACGACCTTCTTGCCGTCGAATGCCTCGAGCACCTCGGCGTAGATGGTGGCCTGTTCGTCGACGGTCGGCTCGGTGTCGGTGTTGAGGAAGCACAGTTCGGTGCGGAACAGCCCGACGCCCTCGGCCGGGGTCTCTCGCGCTGAGCGCGCGGCCGCGCCGTCCTGCACGTTGGCCAGCACCGCGACGGCGTGCCCGTCGGCGGTGGCGCCCGGGCCGGACCAGCTCGCGGCCTCGGCGGCGGCCTGCTCCGCTGCGGCAACGGCATCGCGCGCCGCGGATTCCTCGGGCGCGACGGTGACGGTGCCCAGCGTGCCGTCGACCATGACCATCGTCCCGGAGGTGACGTCGTCGAGGCCGGTGACCGCGACGACACAGGGGATGCCGAGCTGGCGGGCGATGATGGCGGTGTGGCTGGTCGGCCCGCCCAGCGTGGTGGCCAGCGCGACGACGAGCGCCGGGTCCAGCCCGGCGGTGTCGGCCGGGGCGAGGTCTTCGGCGCACAGGATCGACGGTTCGTCGGGCACCGGCACGCCGGGTTCGGGCAGGCCTTTGAGCTGGGCGACGACGCGGGAGCGGATGTCGCGCAGGTCGGTGACCCGCTCGGCCATCAGCCCGCCCATCTTGGTGAACATCTCCACGAACTGGTCGATGGCGGCGTTGACCGCGCCGACCGCCGGCGCACCGTCTTTGATGCGCTTCTCCGCCGCGCCCAGCCAGCCGCGGTCCTGGGCCAGCGTGGCCGTCGCGGCCAGCACCTCCGAGGCGGCGCCGCTGGCGTTGCCGGCGCGTTCGCGCAGCCGGGTGGCCACGGTGGCGGCGGCGTCGGTGAAGCGCTGCACCTCCTCGGCCCGCTCCCCCTCGGCGAGCTCGGCGGTGGTGTCGGCGCTCAGATCGGGCGGGGCGCCGGGGCGGATCACGGGTGCGTACTGGACTCCGGCCACGACGGGCACCCCGTGCAGGACGGTGCCGGCCGCGCTCGGTGATGTAGGCGAAGACGTCGCAGTCATGTGAACCAGGTTACAAGAAACCGTTGACAAGTCAACACGTTCAGGAGTAAAACCAAAGATATCCACAGACAAACGGATCGATTACCACATAAACGGAGTCCCATGTACCCCGAGGAACGGCAGCAGGCGATCGCCTCGCTGGTGATGGCCAAGGGCCGCGCCTCGGTCACCGAGCTGGCGCAGGCCTACGACGTCACCACCGAGACCGTGCGCCGCGACCTCGCCGTGCTGGACAAGGCGGGCATCGTCCGGCGGGTGCACGGCGGCGCCGTGCCGGTCCGTGCGCTGCACCTGGTCGAGCCGGGCGTCGGGGAACGCGACGTCACCCGCGCCGAGTACAAGGACGCCATCGCGGCGGCCGCCGCCGAGTTCTTCCCGCTGTCCGGGGCGAGCGTGCTGCTCGACGCGGGCACCACCACCATGCGGATCGCCGCGCAGGTGCCCACCGACCGGTCACTGGTCGTGGTCACCAACTCGGTGCCGATCGCCGCGCGGCTGGCCACCATGCCGACCGTGGCGCTGCAGCTGCTGGGCGGACGGGTGCGCGGGGTCACGCAGGCCGCCGTCGGCGAGCAGGCGCTGCGCGTACTGGACACGCTGCGCGTCGACATCGCGTTCCTCGGCACCAACGGCATCAGCGTGCGTCACGGGCTGTCCACCCCCGACAGCGACGAGGCCGCCGTCAAACGGGCCATGGTGCGCGCCGCCAACTACGTCGTCGTCGCCGCCGACTCGTCGAAGGTGGGCCGCGAAGATCTCGTCAGCTTCGCCCCCATCTCGTGTGTGGACACCCTCATCACCGATCCCGAGATCAGCGCCGAGGCCAGCCGGGAGCTGACCGAACAGGGCGTCGAAGTCATCTGCGCAGGAGGAACTCCGTGATCGTCACCGTCACCCCCAACCCGAGCATCGACCGCACGGTCACGCTGCCCGCGCAGCTGACCCGCGGCGCCGTGCACCGGGTCACCTCGGTCACCAACCAGGCCGGCGGCAAGGGTGTCAACGTCGCCCGCGCGCTGACCCTGGCCGGCGTCGACACGCTGGCCGTGCTGCCCGCCGCGGCCAACGACCCGCTGATCACCGCGCTGCAGGCCATCGCCGTGCCGTTCCAGGTGGTCCCGACGCTGGAGCCGGCGCGCATCAACCTGACGATCACCGAACCCGACGGAACCACCACCAAGGTCAACGAGCCGGGCGCGACGCTGGACGCGGCGACGGTCACCGCGCTGACCGACGCCGTGCTGGCCGCCGCCGACGGCGCGGACTGGGTGGTGATGTCGGGGTCGCTGCCACCGGGGATGCCGGTCTCCTGGTACGGCGACGTCGTCGCCCAGCTCGCGGGACACCGCTGCCGCATCGCCGTCGACACCTCCGACGCGCCGCTGGCCGCGCTGTGCGAGTCGCTGGACCGCGGCGCCCCGGACCTGATCAAACCCAACGGCGAGGAGCTGGCCAGCGTGCTGGGCCTGCCCGCGGACTCACTGGAAGACGCTGTGGCCCAGGGTGATCCGGAACCCGTGGTGGCCGCCGCCCGCCAACTGATCGACCGCGGCATCGGCGCGGTGCTGGCCACGCTCGGCGCGGCCGGCGCGGTGCTCGTCGACCGCAACGGCGCCTGGCTGGCCACCCCACCGCCCATCACGCCGCGCAGCACCGTCGGCGCCGGTGATTCGTCGCTGGCCGGTTACGTGCGCGCCGAAGTCGGTGGCGCCGTCCCGCCGCAGCGGCTGCAGATGGCCGTCGCCTACGGCAGCGCCGCCGCCGCCCTGCCGGGCACCACGTTGCCCACCCCCGCCCAGGTCGATCTGAATGCCGTTCAGGTCGCGCCGATCTCACCGATTCCCGCCACCCGCTGACCCCGAGAGACGAGAGTAGTTCCCATGACCAGCTCCACCACCTCACCGCCGATCATCACCCGTGATCTGGTGCTGCTCGACACCGACGTCGAGGGCGACAAGCAGGCCGCGATCGCCAAGCTCGTCGGCGCGCTGGCCGCCGCCGGACGCACCTCCGACCCCGACGGCCTGATCGGCGCCGCGATGGCCCGCGAGGAGCAGTCGGCCACCGGGTTGCCCGGCGGCATCGCGATCCCGCACTGCCGCTCCCCCTACGTCGACACCCCGACCATCGGCTTCGCCCGGCTGTCCCCCAAGGTCGACTTCGGCGCCCCGGACGGCCCGGCTGATCTGGCATTCCTGATCGCCGCGCCCGAGTCGGGCGGCCAGGACCACATGAAGCTGCTGACCGCGCTGGCGCGGGCGCTGGTGCGCAAGGACTTCGTCGAGTCGCTGCGCAACGCCGGCAGCGCCGACGAGGTAGTCGAGCTGGTCGACGGGGTGGTGAACCCGAAGCCGGCGGCTGATGCCGCACCCGCTGCCGCCGACAAGCCCGCCGAGGAGAAGCGGGCCAAGCATCTGGTCGCGATCACCGCGTGCCCGACCGGCATCGCGCACACCTACATGGCCGCCGACGCGCTGGCCGCCGCGGCCAAGGAGGCCGGGGTCGAGCTGACCGTCGAGACGCAGGGCTCCTCGGGCAGCACCCCGCTGCCCGCCGACGTCATCGCGGGCGCCGACGCCGTCATCTTCGCCACCGACGTCGGCGTCAAGGACAAGGGCCGCTTCGCCGGCAAGCCCGTCGTGGCTTCCGGTGTCAAGCGCGCCATCAACGAGCCGGCCAAGATGGTCGCCGAAGCCGTTGCCGCCGCGGACAATCCGAACGCCGCCAAGGTCGAGGGCTCCGGCGCCGACGCCGGCACCGCAGGGGCGCCCGCCGGTAAGGTCGGCTGGGGCACCCGCACCCGCCAGATCCTGCTGACCGGTGTCAGCTACATGATTCCGTTCGTCGCCGCCGGCGGTCTGCTGATCGCGCTGGGCTTCCTGTTCGGCGGCTACGAGATCGCCGACACCGGCAACGACATCGCGCTGAACAACTCGCTGACCGATTTGCCCCCGGGTGGCTTCCTGCAGTACCTGGGCGCGGTGCTGTTCGCGCTCGGCGGACTGGCGTTCGGCTTCCTGGTGCCCGCGCTTGCCGGCTACATCTCGTTCGCGATCGCCGACCGGCCCGGTATCGCACCGGGTTTCACCGCCGGCGCGCTGGCGGTGTTCATCGGCGGCGGCTTCATCGGCGGCATCGTCGGCGGTGTGATCGCCGGTTTCGCGGCGCTGTGGATCAGCAATCTGAAGGTGCCGCAATGGTTCCGGGGTCTGATGCCGGTGGTGATCGTGCCGCTGTTCGCCTCGCTGGCCGTCGGTCTGATCATGTTCTTCTTCGTCGGCCGCCCGCTGGCCTGGGTCAACACCGGCCTCACCGACTGGCTCAACGGCCTGTCCGGCACGTCGGCGATCTTCCTGGGCATCATCCTCGGTCTGATGATGTGCTTCGACCTGGGCGGCCCGGTGAACAAGGCGGCCTACGCGTTCGCCACCGCCGGGCTGGCCGCCTCCACCACCGCCTCGTTCGAGATCATGGCCGCGGTGATGTCGGCGGGCATGGTGCCGCCGCTGGCGATGGCGTTGGCCACCGTGTTGCGGCCCAAGCTGTTCAGCGAGCCGGAGCGGGAGAACGGCCGCGCCGCCTGGCTGCTGGGTGCGTCGTTCATCTCCGAGGGCGCCATCCCGTTCGCCGCCGCCGACCCGCTGCGGGTGATCCCGTCGATGATGATCGGCGGCGCGGTCACCGGTGGTCTGTCGATGGCGTTCGGCGCCACCTCGCGCGCCCCGCACGGCGGCATCTTCGTGCTGTTCGCCATCGAGAACAAGATCGGCTTCGTCATCGCGATCCTGGCCGGCATGGCCGCCGCCGCGGCCTCGGTGATCGTCGCCAAGCAGTTCATCAAGCCCGCCGACAAGTCCGAGCCCGAACTCGTCAACGCCTGATCTACCCGACCTCGTTTCACCACCACACAGAGTTTCACCAACACAAAGGAGAATCCATGCCCAGCAAGAACGTCGTCGTCGGCTCGGCCATCGGCCTGCACGCCCGCCCCGCCGCGATCATCGCCGAGGCCGTCGTCAACGCCGGAGTGCCCGTGACCCTGTCGATGGATGGCGGTGAGCCCGTCGACGCCGGCTCGGCGTTGATGATCATGACGCTGGGCGCCGGCAAGGGCGCCGAAGTCACCGTGGAATCCGAGGACGAGGGCGCCATGAACACCGTCGCCGACCTGGTGGAGAAGGACCTCGACGCGTAGGAGGGAGTGCGGCAAGGGGTGGCCCACGGCGACTCTGCCACGGGCCGGACGGCCAGCTGAACATTCACGCTATTTGCGCTAGCGCGACTGGCCCATTTCGGGTTAGTCTCGTCACCATGGCTTCCCAGAAGGTGTCCAGCACCGAGGCCAAGAACCGGTTGAACGCGCTCTTGGCCGAAGTCGAGCGAACCGGGAAAACGGTGATCATCACCAACCATGGCCGCGAGGTCGCACACTTGGTTCCGGCTCATCCGTCGCCTAGGCGATTCGGCCAACTGCCGAGTCTCAAGGTCCCAGCAGACTTCGACGAGCCTCTACCAGAATCCGAACTCGCGTCGTGGGAAGGCGTCTTGACGACGTGAATGTGCTGTTGGACACGCACGTTCTGCTGTGGCTGATCAGCAAGCCCGCAACCCTCAGTTCCGCAGCACTCGACCAGCTGGCCGATCCGGCGACCTCGGTCTGGGTGAGTGCCGCCTCGGCCTGGGAAGTTTCCATCAAGACGCGTCGCCGGCTCGACGGCGCGACGTTGTTGGCGTCCTGGAATCGACAGCTGGAGGCCATGCGGGTCGCGGATCTCCCTATCGATTCCGAGGACGCTATCCTCGCCGGGAGACTTGCCTGGGATCACCGCGACCCGTTCGATCGGATGATCGTGGCGCAAGCCCTCCGACGAAATCTCACCGTCGCCACGCGCGATGCGAAGATCCGTGCCGCTGCGCTGACGCCGACGTTGGAGATGTGACTGCGCCTCCACCGACGGGCCGGTCGCCGGGGTAGCCGTGCACCCGGCACAGAAAGCGGAACGACCCCCCGCGCGGGCCCCATAAGATTTCCTGGTGCCCACGCCACGTACCCTCGACACCAGTTTCAATGCCACCCGCGGCTGGGTGGCGAGTTTGCTGGTGGCGCACCAGAGCAATGGGCGCCGGTCGGGTGAATCGGGGGGTGACGCCGCGTGCGCCGAATAGGTGCGCTGGTCGCCGCAGTGGCGATGGTCCTGTTGCTGGCTCCACCCGCGGGCGCGATCGAGCCGCCCGTCATCGATGCCGGGGCGGTACCACCTGACGAGACCGGCCCGGATCAGCCCATGGAGCAACGCCGCATCTGTGCGGCTCCGACCGTGTTCCCGGACTCGAACTTCGCCGACCAGCCGTGGGCCAGTGACTACCTGAGACTGGCTGAGGCGCAGAAGTTCGCCACCGGCGCCGGCGTCACCGTTGCGGTGATCGATACCGGGGTGAACGGCTCGCCGCGGGTACCGGCCGAACCCGGCGGCGACTTCGTCGACGCAGCCGGAACCGGCATGTCGGACTGCGACGCACATGGCACGTTGACGGCATCGGTCATCGCGGGACGCCCGGCCCCGGCCGATGCCTTCGTCGGCGTCGCGCCGGACGCGCGCATCCTGTCGCTGCGCCAGACCTCTGACAGCTTCTCGCCCGTCGGCGCGCGCACCGACCCCAACAATCCCAACACCACCCAGACGGCGGGCTCTCTGCGCAGCCTGGCCCGCGCCATCGTCCACGCTGCCAACCTGGGTGCACAGGTCATCAACATCAGCGAAGCGGCGTGTTACAAGCCGACCCGGCGCATCGACGAGCGGGCGGTCGGCGCGGCGATCAACTTCGCCGTCAACGTCAAGGGGGCGGTGGTCGTCGCCGCGGCGGGCAACACCGGTGGCGACTGCACGCAGAACCCGCCACCCGATCCGGCCGTCCCCGCCGACCCGCGGGGCTGGCAGCAGGTGCAGTTGATCGTCTCGCCGGCCTGGTATTCACCGCTCGTGTTGAGCGTCGGGGCGATCGCCCCCAACGGCCAGCCCAGCGGATTCTCGATGCACGGCCCGTGGGTGGGGGCCGCCGCGCCGGGCGAGAACCTGGTGGCCCTCGGCTACGACGGCAATCCGGTGAACGCGCTGCAGGGGGAGGACGGCCCCATCCCGATCAGCGGCACCTCCTTCTCGGCGGCCTATGTCTCGGGGCTGGCAGCGTTGCTGCGGCAGCGGTTCCCCGACTACACCCCGGCGCAGATCATCAACCGCATCACCGCCACCGCGCGTCATCCCGGAGGCGGGGTGAACAACGTGGTGGGCGCCGGCGTGATCGATCCGGTGGCGGCGCTCACCTGGGATGTCCCGGCTGGGCCGGAGCGGATTCCATACCAGGTCAACGAAGTTCCGCCGCCGGCCTATGTGCCACCGCCGGACCGCGCTCCCATCACCTGGGTGGTCGTCGTGGGTGGTGGGGTGGCTCTGGCGCTGGGGGTCGGGGCGTTGGCACGACGGGCGTTGAGGCGCCGATGAACCGGTTCCTGGCTCTGTTCGGGTTGCGCTTCACCACTGGCCACGCGCTGTGGGCGGCCGTGCTGATCCCGGCGTGTGTGCTGGTGTTCGCCGAGATGGACATGCTGTGGCTGGGCATCACGCTGGCGGTCATCATCGGACTGGCGGCGGTGGTCACGGTCCGCGGACGTCGACTCACCGGCTGGGTGGCGGCACTGTTCGCGTGGCGGCGCCGGCACCGCCAACCCCCGGCAACCCCGTCGGAGCCCGCCGTCGGGGCGACGGTCGTCCCCGGCGATCACGTGGCGTTGCGCTGGCAGGGTGATCACCTGGTGTCGGCCATCGAGCTGATTCCGCGGCCCTTCACCCCCACGGTGATCGTCAACGGCGAGGCGTTCACCGACGACGTCGTGCACACCCGGTTCGTCGAGGAGTTGCTCAGCGCCTACTGCCCGGACCTGGAAGCCGACGTGGTGTCGTCCGGCTATCGCGTCGGGAAGACCGCGCCCGCAGCGTTGGTGGCGCTCTACGAGCAGGTCGTGGGCCCCTACCCGGCTCCGGCCAACCGTCGCACCTGGATCGTGCTGCGTGCCGATCCGGAGCGGACTCGCAGGTCGGCGTTGCGCCGCGACGCCGGGTTGTCGGGGTTGGCGCAGTACCTGGTCGCGTCGACGACACGCATCGCCGACCATCTGGCCAGCCACGGCGTCGACGCGCGGCCAGCGCGGAGCTTCGACGACTACGACCGGGCCACCGAGATCAGTTTCGAACGCGAGACATGGTCGATGATCAAGGGGCGCAGCACGTTCACCGCAGCCTATGTCGCGCCGGGCGGTCCCGATGTGTGGTGGTCAGCGCGCGCCGACCACACGTTGACGCGAGTGCGCGTCGCTCCCGGTGCAGCACCCACCGCGACGGTCCTGTTGACGACGCTGTCCAATCCGTCGACCCCGCGCGGGTTTTCGTGCCTTTACGGCGGACAACGCGCGGCGCTGCTCGGCGGGAGCCCCGTGACCGATCGGCACTACGAGTTGCCGGTGGGCTCGGCCGGCGTGCTCGTCGGAGAGACCGCCGACCGCTACCCGGTGTACATGCCGTTCGACGACGTCGACGTCAGCATCAACCTCGGTGATGCGCGGTTGTTCACGCAGTTCGTCGTGCGCAGCGCGGCGGCCGGTGCGGTCGTCACGCTGGCACCGCAGTTCCGCGAGTTCGCCGGCTACATCAACGCACGGGTCGGCCAGGTGCCCAAGGTGGTCTGGCCGCACTCCACCACCTATCTCGGGGCGCATGCCGGGGTGGGGCAGGTGATGTTGCGGCAGAACTACATCGCCACACCGCGGCACAAACAGCTGCCGATCCGGCTGATCAATCCGCGTGAGGAGAGCCGCTACCAAATGGTCTTGGAGAGCTGAGGACTCGTGAGGTCGGGGGACGCACATGAGTGGTGAGGAACTGCAGGTCGATCCGCACGATCTGCACGGCAAGGCCGCCCAGATTGACGCGCTGTCGTGGCCGAGCCAGGCCGCGCAGCCGCCGCTGATATCGGCTGATGCACTTGTCATCGCCAGCGTTGCCGTGACGAACCTGCAAGTCAACGCCGACGGCCTGTGGGCCCGGCAGGCGTACGGCCAGAGGGAAGGTGAGCGGTTGGCGCAGACGTTGCGCAATGTCGGCGACGCCTACGCCCAGATCGATGAGATGTCCGGTGAGGACATCGACAGTACGATCGGCGGCCCCGCTCCGGCCGGTCCCGGTGCGACGGTCTACCCGAAGCCCGTGGACATCCCGGCACTGCCGTCGCCTGAGGCGATGCCGATCCCCAAGGGGCAGCTGGCCTCTGATCAGGGGTTCATGGACGTCAGCGCGGCCGAGGTCGCACTGGACGCCGGCGACGACGGCGAGTCGTTGCGTGCGGCGGCAGCAATGTGGCGGGCCAACGGGCAGTCGCTGGCGACGTCGGCAGAGGCGTTCGAGGTGAACAGCCTTGACTGGGAGGGGGAGGCCGCCGACGCGGCCTACGGGAAGTTCAACGCCTACCGGGACTGGTTGGTCAGCCTCGCCGAATCGTGGAAGGACCTGGCCGACGAGGCCGACCGGATCGCCTCTGAGCACGACAAGGCCCGCGCCGCGCACCAGCCGATCGCCGAGGAGTACAAGCGGCTCGAAGAGCAGACCATGGGCAAGCCGCTGACCCCGCAAATGATGGCGAACCTCGAGCGCATGGCCGAGCTTCAAGCGTCGTCCGAGGAGATCCGGACCTCGTATGCGGCCGGTGCTCAGACCCGTCAGGTCGAGCCGGATGACCCGCCGAGCCCGGTGGTGTCCGGAACCCCGGTGACCGCGGAGGATCACCGACGTGCCAGACGGCCCGCCCCGGATGCCGCTGATGCGCGCCAGGCGGGTGCCGGCGCCGGTGGTGGGCAGCCCGGCGGCGCCGGGCAGGCGCCACCCGAGGGGATGCCGCAGGAAGCCCCGGTGTCGCCGATGTCCGCGGCCGAGCAGGCCGGTCAGGCCGCGTCGCAGGGCGCCCCCCAAGGAGGAGGGTCGCCAGGCGGTGGGCAGGGCGGCTCGCCCGGTGGGGCTCCCAGCGGGGGCGCGTCGAGCGGAGCGCCCTCAGGAATGCCGGGGCTGGGCAAGGGAGATCCGAAGCTGCCCACCGATCCGAGCCTGCGGCCTGCCGCGGCTGGCGGTGGCGGCTCTGGTGGCGGAGCAGGCGGCGGTGGGATGCCGTCGTCTCCGCTGCAGCCGGCGGTGGGTGCCGAGACAGTCGCCCCGACGCCGGTCACTGCGGCGGGTTCCTCGACAACAGCGCCCGGCGGATCGTCAGGCGGTGGGACGGCCGGCGGCGGCATGGGGGGTATGGCTCCGATGATGGGCGGGGCGCGCGGCGGCGAGAGCGGTGACAAAAAGCGCAACCCTCAATTGTCGGAGGATGAAGAGATCTACACCGAGGAGCGGCCGCACACCGAGCCGGTGATCGGGCATCGGCCGCGACGCCGCGGACCGGATGAGTCGAAGAGGGAGTCGCAATGACCGACGACATGCACCCCGAGGTGGCGGCTGTGTTGCGGCAGGCGAAGCGGCTGCAGTCGTTGATGGACGAGCAGCTGGACAAGATGGCCAACGAGACTTTCACCGCCTCGGATGAGACCGAGACCGTCGAGGTGACGCTGAACGGGCACCATCTGCTCACCGATGTGTACATCCAGGATGGACTGCTGCGCCTCGGGGCCGAAGTCGTCGAGCAGCGGGTGAACGAAGCCCTGCAGAAGGCCAACGAGGCTGCGTCTGCCTCGATCGATGCCGATCGGGAGCGCATCGACGCGGTAGTCGCCGAGATCACGGCGGAAATGCCGGGCGGGTCGTAGGGGCCTCTCGCGCCAAATCGGTGTCTCAGGTGGTCTCGAGCCTCTCGTAAGCTGGTTTGAGCCATGCCGCGCGTGCTCCGTGCGGTGGATCTGGGAGGAATGGGATGGTCAGGCGTGACGGGAGGCAGTTCGGGTGACGATGCCGCCTTCGGGTCCATGGCCGCCACCGCCGCCCGGGCCTGGTCAGCAGCCTCCCGCATGGGGCCCGCAGCCTCCGTGGGAACCGCCGCCGAATGGCCGCGGAAACCGGGCGAAGTGGATTCTCGGCGGGATCGCGCTGGTGGTCGTCATCGGTCTGACCGTCGTCGCGACGTTGCTGGTGACAAGGGACGGTTCTGGTTCTGGTGAGCCCACCGCGTCGGCGCCGCCGAGCACTTCAGCAGACACGTCGGACATCGCCAGTGCTGCTGATCGGGGGCCAGTCGGGATCATCACTGAGGACCCGACGTGTGCAGCCTGGGGGCCGATCGTGCAGAAACTGTCGGAAGAACAGGATAAGGGTTGGCGACAAATTGACCGATCCGTACCAGCCTCTGACTGGACGTCTTCGCAGCGAGTAATTTTCGAGAAAGCCGCGACCGACATGGCTGCAGCGGCTGATCAAGCCGAGGCCTTAGTAGCCCGGACGCCGCACCGTGTAATGAGGGAATTATATTCTCAGACAATTTCCTACTGGCGGGCATACGCGGCCGCGATCGGTGAGTACGGCCCCAACGACGATCATCTTGCGACCGCTGCAAGCGGTTTATCGAATTCCGTGAACTGGATTTGTGGGGCAATCGCTTACGGCTCGGCATTAGCTCGGAGTCAACTACTGCCACCTGGCATGCCACCTCAAGAAGTGGCTCTGCCTGAACTTGCTTCAAATCCCGCGCGCTTCCTAGGTGAGGAGGATGCCTCAGCCTGTGGGCAGTGGCAAAATATGGTTTCTGATTACCGCCTCGCGACTTCGGAATGGATGCAGAAGTCGGATCCCGCCCTCCCTTCGAGTCAGTGGTCCCCCGAGCAGCAAACGTTGTTCGCCAACATGGTGACGGTTATGAGCGAGAACGCCAGCACCATGCAACAGATTGCGCTACCAACCAAAAATTCTATCTGGATTGATTTTGCCGCGCTCGCGGCGACCTACCGCCGAGCTTACGTGCAAGCCATCCCGACGTATATGCCGGCGGACAATTACTTAGACAGCGCGGCAACTGAACTAATGGTCGCTATTGACGAAGCTTGCCAAGCAACCGGAGTCTGAAGGGTGGGAATCCAGAAACTAGAGGTCGAGTTCGTCGATGCGATGACTGCTGGAGGCGGCTGGCCAGACACCGACGAGTCCACACTGTTTGCGCGCGCGCAACAGCTCCAGCTGCTACGTAATGAAATTGCGTCGGTTACTAATGCGTGGAATGGCCAGTATGCGCGTGTGTTTGAGGGCGGGATATGGTCGGGCGGCGCCGCAGATGCAGGCGGCGTATCGATTGTATCTCGCTTAAGCGCGATGAAGAATCTTGACGAACATTTGGCTAAAGGATTTGCGTACTACAACTGGGTTGCGATGATCGTCGAAAACACCAAATTGTCAATTAACGCGAGCCTTGGAGCTGCTGAAGTCGAGTTCAACCGAATTCGAGGGGATTCGTCAGTCAACCAACAAGAAGAAATTATGAACGAAGTCGGTAGGCGAAGAGATAGCCACCGGCAGATCGTCTCCGGCGCGCGTGGACAGGTACCGCAGTTTGGACAATGGAACCCCCCAACGAGCTCGATACCTCCGGCTATTCCGGCTCAGAATCCGCCTGGAACCGGGGGCGCTCCGCAGACGATGCCGAACCCAACGTTCAAGCCCGTCTCCCCTGCCTCAGCGTCTAATCGTCTCGATGGTTTCGTCCGGCAGCCGCCGCCGACCCCTAGCACTGCAACTGCCCTACCTGCCGAAAGTTCTAATCCCTCACCCGTTCCCCCAACGGTGGGTGATGTTCCTGCTTCCGGCGCAACGGCTTCTGCAGCGCCTACCACCGCGTCCGGAGGGACGGCTCCGACAACCACGCCTGCGCAGCTAGGCGCAACGAGCGGGACTTCTAATAGTGCACCCCAATCTCCCAACAGCCCGGCAGTCGGAGGTCCTAACTCTCCGGCTTCCCCCACTGCGGTCGGGCCTGTCCAATCGAGTCCAACGGCAACCGAAGCGTCGAAGGGAGCTTCTTCTTCGTCTACTAATAGGGCGTCCACGTTGGCCACGCAAAGTCCGTCCACACCGCTTTCCACTGCGGCCCCCGCGAATTCACCCTCTCCATCAACAGCGCCAACGAATTCTTCAGCGTCTGCGGTGACACCCGCAAGTCCCTCGTCTTCAAATGCAAGTGGCGCTGCCTCCGGCGCCGCGCCGAGCGGCGCGGCTCCGGTCGGCGCCGCTCCCGTGGGCGGGTCTACGGCTGCTCCTCCCCCGGTTCCTCTGGGCCCCCCAACAACTCCTGCCC
>NZ_BLTG01000088.1 GCF_017312405.1 Mycobacterium sp. PO1 | reverse complement strand
GGTCTGTCGCCAACGTCGCCAGCCCACTCAGCAGCGACTGAACTTCGGGCAGGACTGCCAAGCGCCGAGCAATGCGACGGCGGCGAGGTTGAACAATGCCGCCTGCTCGCGACCACCGATCTGATGGGCTTCTCCAAGAGCCCGTTGCGCGATGATAGGTCAGCCAGTCAGGATTGCGATCGAGAGCAGCGTCAAGATAGGAAGTCGCACCCGAGCCAACGCGTCGCCGAGCACACAGATGGTCTGCGCCACAAGCGTTTTCGCGGCCGTGGCCACGGCGAGCATGTCACAAGTCACAAGCGCCACGGGCGGTCTGCCAGGGACCATGCCGGCGATCACTTGGAGATGTCCGAACCCATAGGCGCGACAATCGGCATCGCCTGCCGACCCGGGCGATCGGGGGAGTGGAGTCGGCTAACGCCCGCCACCGGGGTGTTCGTCGGACAATAGCGGCAACGACCGCCGCGCGTGCTCTTGTTCCCGCGCCCCGCGGCCGAATGTTCATAACAGGGCACCGACAGCACGACGACATCGCCACAGACCTCGGCCATTGCGGGGCTGGCGGCCCCGGCGCAAAGGCAAGTCGGTCAAAGAGATCAACACGTCCAGTCGCGATCTTGCGTGCACTGCCGCAGCCTGCCGAACGCCTCGTAAATGCCTGATTCGCCAGGACTTAGCGTGATCTCGTCTACATAAGGTGACGCGCCGGGTCCGTCAGATTAACGGTGTAAGCGGCATCTTCGGTTAGGTGGTTTCGCTGCCCGGCATGCGGTCGGCGAAGGTGATCGCGAAGGCGTTCAGGGCTGGTTTCCAGCGTATGGTCCATCGCTTCTGTCCGGTCCCGGTCGGGTCCAGCGACCGGGTGACCAAGTATAGGCACTTCAGCGCCGCCTGCTCGGTGGGAGAATGACCGCGGGCCCGCACGGCGCGGCGGTAGCGGGCGTTCAACGATTCAATAGCATTGGTCGAACAGATCACCTTCCTTATCTCGGTGTCGTAGTCCAGGAATGGAATGAACTCACTCCACGCGTTGCGCCACAATCGAATCGCCGCCGGGTAGCGGTTACCCCACTGGGCCTCGAATGCGTCCAGCGCTGCCGCTGCAGCCTCAGCGTTGACCGCGGTGTAGATCGGCCGCAACGCCTTGGCAATGGCGTCGCGGTGCTGGCGCCCGGCATAGCGGAACGTCCCACGGATCAAATGGATGACACACGTCTGGACCACAGTGTCGGGGAACACCGCGCCCACCGACTGCGGTAAGCCTTTGAGGCCATCGCAGACCAGGAAGAAGATGTCGGCCACCCCGCGGTTCTTCAGCTCGGTGAGTACCGCCAGCCAGTATTTGGCTGACTCGCCATCGCCCTCGCCGGCCCACATGCCCAGCACGTCACGATGCCCGGCCAGATCCACCCCGATCGCGGCGTAGATGGGCCTGGGGCCGACCTGGCCGTCGCGGATCTTGACGTGCAGGGCGTCGATGAACACCGCGGCGTACACGCGTTCCAGCGGGCGGGTGTGCCACACGGTCATCTCCTCGACCACGCGGTCGGTGATCCGACTGATCGTGTCCTTGGACACCGACGCGCCGTAGATGTCGGCGAAATGGGCGCTGATCTCGCCGGTGGTCAGCCCGCGGGCATACAGCGACAACACCACCTCGTCGACATCGGTCAGGCGACGTTGGCGCTTCTGGACGATCTGGGGTTCGAAGCTGCCGGCGCGGTCGCGCGGCACCTCGATCTCGATCTGCCCGCCCGCATCGGTCAGTACGGTCTTGGCCCGGGTTCCGTTGCGGGAGTTGCCCGAGCCATACCCAGCCGGATCGTGACGGTCATAGCCCAGGTGCTCGGACAGTTCCTCGTCCAGAGCGGTCTNNGAGCAACCCGCCCGGACCGGGCAGCGATACGCCGGCCTCGCGGGCCTGGCGTACCAACTCCCGGGCAACCTCGAGCTCGTCGACCTCACCGCTATCCGGGACATCAACCGCCGCCACGGCGGCCTCATCATCGGGATTCTGCGATGGCTCCACAGCCACGACAGTTTCGGTCATCACGCGACCTTTCCGGCCCCGACACACCGGGGCCGATCAGGCCGTTTACACCGTTACCGCGACAGTCCCGACGCGCCAGGCGCCCGGGCATTGCGCATCCGATGGAGGCGCCACGTGAGCTCGCGTCCAGATCGGTTGTGCAGCGTCATCATTAGTTGCGCGCCGTTTTGGTCGTGGTTCATTCGGAGATGTTGTCTTGACGGGCCGGTGTGACGTATCTAGCATTCTCTACAGCGGAGGATGCATCTGTTCAGCAGAATAGAGAGTGAGTGTTGATGGGCTGGTCGAGGAGTTCGATTTGATGAACGCGGTCGCGGTCGATCGGGATACCCGTGAGGCTGTCGAGGCGTTCATGTTCCGGGAGGCGGAGCTACTCGATGGGGGGCAGTTCCGGGAATGGTTGGGTCTGCTCGACCCCGACATCCGGTATGTGGTTCCGGTGCGCACCACCCGTGAGGATTCCGCGGGTTGGGTGGGCGCGATCGCGCATTGGAACGACGACTACACGGGTTTGGAGATGCGGGTCCTCCGGGGCGAGACGGATTTCTCGTGGGCGGAGTCACCTCGGTCGCGGACCCGGCACTTCGTGTCCAACATCCGCACGGTTGCCGGACCGGAGGCTGATGAGTTGACCGTGCGCTCGAATCTGTTGTTCTTCCGCAGCCGCGGAGATAGCGGCCGGTGGGAGTTGCTCTCGGCCGAACGCGTCGACGTGTTGCGCCGCACCGACGATTCGCTGCGGCTGGCTCGGCGCGAGGTGTTGCTCGACCACTCGACGTTGCCTATCGACAACCTGTCGGTAGTCCTGTAGGGCCAGCTCCGTTCACCACCTCCGCGTGGATATCGCCGATTCCAGAAAGGGTCCAACCATATGACCACCGAAACAAGCGAGACGGACTTGATCGAGATGTTGGTGAAGGCGTGACTGGCGTTATGGGTGACCTGGATGTGTCGGTCCAAGAATGCGACGTCTTGGTAGTGGGTGGGGGAATTGGCGGAGTGCGGGCAGCACTACGGGCCGCGGAGTTGGGGTCGTCGGTGATTCTGGTGGAGAAAGCGGTGGTGTCTCGGGCAGGGCCGATGACGTATGTCCACAGCCAATACGCCCCTGATCACCGGGTGCAGGGTGAGGAGATGACGGAGTGGGCGCGCGAGTTCGTGGTGGGCAGCAATTATTTGGCCGATCAGGATTGGGTGCAGCAGTACATAGCCGAGGCCTATGACAGGGTTAACGAGCAGATCGAGTGGGGTGTGCCCTATTCCACTCATGAGGATGGGTCGCTGAAGTATGTGACGGTCCGCGGCCACAACCTTGGCACGACGCTGGGTGTGGATGGTCGCGTGTGTATGGAGATCCTCAAGGAGAGGATGAAAGCGGCGGGGGTGCGACTGTTCGAGCGGGTCGATGTGATCGATCTGCTGACCACCGACGGGTGTCGGCCCACCGCTGGTGCGGTGTGTGGTGCGGTGGGGGTAAATGTTGTCACTGGCCAGTGTCATGTCTTCACGGCGGGCAGCGTCATCCTCAACACCGGCCCTTGGTACCCCAAGCTGCATTACGCGTTCGCCGACCATTGCAGCGGGGAAGGTCATGTGGCTGCGTGGCGAGTGGGTGCTGAGTTCGCCGGCATGGAATTCGGCCAGTTCGCTGCCTGGAGTTACTTCAATCGGTCATTCTTCACACCGGGTCAAGCCAAGATTCAGGGGATCGGTGGCAAGTTCTGCAACGCGGCGGGCGAGTACTTCATGGACCGCTATGACCCGATCTGGGGCGATAAGGGCGGGTTGTTCACCATCGCGCGCGCGATCATGACCGAGATGGTCGAGGGCCGAGGGCCGTGCTATCTCGACTTGCGTCACGTACCACAGGCGGATCTAGAGGTGCTGTATGAAGTGTCTCCGACGGTGCGGCGCGCCTTTACCGAGTTTGAGGTCGATCCCTCCACTGACCTGCTGGAGGTGACCCCGTTCATCGTGCTCGGCACGAGCAGCACCAGCGGTCCCACGATCGACCTGGACGGAGCCACCACAGTGCCCGGCCTGTACGCGGCCGGGTATGGCACGGCGTGTCCGCATTTGATGTCGGGAATTTCTGGCAGCGGGATCTCGAGCTTCTCCGCTGTTGCGGGGTACCGGGCGGGCACTGCGGCGGCGGCGCGCGGCGGTCACGCGGTAGCGCGCAGTGTGTGGGAGAACCAGGCGCAGGAGAGCTTCGCGGAGTATTTCGCGCCGATGCGTCGGCTGCGGCAGGTCCGGCCGGTTGATGTGTGGAAAGCCATCGGCGAGGCGACGGCCAATCCGGCATTCGCATTGTTCAAGTCGGAGGCACGGATCGATTCAGCGCTCGCTGAGCTGTACCGGATCCGGGATCGGGTACTGCGTTACGTTTTCGCGCCGGACTATCAAGAACTTAAGAAGGCGCATGAGGTGCGCGCATACCTGACGTTGGCGATCATCACCTGTGAGGCGATGAAGCGGCGCACCGAAAGTCGCGGGGAGCTGTTTCGTATCGACTACCCCTACGCCGACAACGATGAGTGGCTGAAGTGGCTGCTCGTGCGCCGGGGCAGCGGCGGTGAATTCGATCTGCAGTTCAGCGAACGCGACCTGCCGATCCAGTCGTGGCCGGTGCAGGCCCCGCCCGGCCGCCATCCAAGTCCATATACCGTGCCGCAAGGCTACCGTGAGGAGGCGGCGGTTCAGTGATCGAAAGCATCGACGAAACAACGTGCGACGGGTGCAACGTCTGCATCGACAGCTGCCCAACCGGGGTGATCCGGCTGGTGGAGGGCGACGAACCGTGGTCCACGACCAAGTGGCGAGCCAAGATCATCTACCCCAACGACTGTCATTCCTGTCGGTTGTGCGCAATCGATTGCCACGTGGACGCGATCGTTGTCAGCCACGCACTAGTGATCCCCGACCCCTTCCTCCCGGGCGTAGAGCCCCTCGACGGCAGCCGCGACGCTCCGCCCGACGAAAAGAAAACTTGATGTCCATCGGAGTAGCGCGAGCCGGGGCGTGTTCGGCTTCGGCGAGGTTCAGGCTGCGGGGTCAGGCGATGATGGCTGCCCGATGCGGACGGCGCCGGATTCGGCACTTACCCGGGTCGCCGGGCGATCCTTCGATGATCCAGACATGGCTCCTACAAATCCACCGTTCCCCGCAGGAAAGTTAGGACTTCGGCATGATCAGCGCAAACCTCATCATCGACGGACGTGAGGAAACGTCCGACCGGACGATCGACGTCGTCAGCCCGGCTGATATCCGGGTACTGCTCG
Organism: Mycobacterium sp. PO1; assembly: GCF_017312405.1. Lineage (GTDB taxonomy): Bacteria > Actinomycetota > Actinomycetes > Mycobacteriales > Mycobacteriaceae > Mycobacterium. The sequence continues at coordinate 1,572 of NZ_BLTG01000088.1, read as the reverse complement.
GTTCGGTCCCAGACGCCGCACCCGGGCAGGTCGACGAAGCGGTCGCAGCTGCTGCAATGGCGTTCCCAGAATGGTCATCGCGGCCCCTGGAAGAACGCCAGGGAGCACTACTTGCCGCTGCAGGCACGATCCACGACATGATCGAGGAATATGCGCCGATCCTGAGCCGGGAGAACGGAAAGATCCTCGAAGAGTCGCACGTCGACCTCGAATTCGCGTCGGGCATTTGCGGCTACACCGCAGGCATTTCGGCTGAAATCCTTGCGGACCAACAGATTCGCGACACCGGGGGCACGACCCTCATCCGCCGCCGCCCAATCGGGCCGGTGGCCGCCATCACGCCGTGGAACTTCCCGGTGGTCCTGGCATTCATGAAGCTGGCGCCCGCGCTCGTCGCCGGCAACACAGTCGTCTTGAAGCCGGCGGCAAGCTCCCCGTTGGTTCTCGCCGAAGTCGTCCGAGCCCTCCAACAGCACTTCCCTCCGGGCGTGCTCAACATGGTCACCGGAGGCGACGCGGTCGGAGAAGCACTCGTCGCTCACCCGAGAATTCGCAAGATTGGTTTCACCGGCGGCATCGATACCGGGCGCAAAGTTATGGCCGCGGCCGCGCGCGACATCAAGAGGGTGACGCTCGAGCTGGGCGGAAACGACCCTGCGATCCTCCTCGACGACGTCGACCTCTCGCCCGAGACTATGCGGCAGATCGTAAAAGGCGCGTTCGGGACCACCGGCCAGGTGTGCTTCGGTCTCAAACGTATCTACGTGCCGACCCGCATCCACGACCGCTTCGTGGAAGCGTTCTCAGCCGCCGTGGATGAAATCGTCGTCGGGCCCGGCGACGACCCCCGAGTCACCATGGGGCCGCTGAACAACGCTCAGCAGAAGAACCTCGTCGAGAAGATCGTGGACGACGCGCGCTCGAGCGGCGCGACCGTCACCACCCTCGGGCAGCGGCTCGATTCGGCGGCCTGGGACCACGGCCACTTCATGATGCCCAGCGTGGTCACTGAGGCTGATCCCCGCCTCGCAATCGTCGAAGAGGAACAGTTCGGCCCGGTAGTGCCCGTGCTGAAATACGACGAACTCGACGACGTGATCCGGCTCGTGAATCAATCGCAATACGGGCTTGCCGCCTCGATCTGGACGTCAGATGAAGAGCGGGCGTTCCTGCTCGGCCGTCGGTTCGACACCGGCTCCGTCTTCATCAACAGCCACACCTTCACCTCCCTCGACCCCCGCGCACCCTTCGGCGGGGCGAAAGCGAGCGGCTTGGGACGCGAATTCTCTCCAGCCAGCCTGGATTCCTACACCGAATTACAAACAATCAGCCGTCGCATCGGGCCGCCAGGCCCTCCGCTGTCCTGAGTCCGGCGGGGAGCCTGACCAACACATAAGCGTCACGGTCGTAGATCAGCGACGACGACGCGGCGGTATCGATGCATACAGGTAACTTCGCCGACGGTGTGAAGGCGTGGCGGCGCGTGCTTCGGCAGGGATGCCCCCATTAATGATCCATTCCGGCCCAACGTTCGCGGCGATTCGACCCTCCTAACGTAGAGACCGCCAATAG
>NZ_BLTG01000087.1 GCF_017312405.1 Mycobacterium sp. PO1 | reverse complement strand
CTGTTGACCATGGCTTTGAGGCGGGCCGCGGCGATCGCGGCGTCGAGGGAGTTGATCCGGCCCCACACGCTGGTGGTGCCCGCGGCCTGATCGCGGCCGCCGATGCGGATATCGCGGCCGCGGTGGGCGGTGGCCGCGCGCCGGACGGCGTCGGGGTCGAGGGTGTGGATCCACACGGTGATCGCGGTGTCGAGTTTGTCGCCCGATAGCGTCCCCCAGGTGCTGGCCGCGGTGGCGAACTGTTCGTCGAGTTGGGCCCACACCTGTTCGTCGACGACCAGGGCGCACAGCCACACGATGCGCGCGACCACGCGCTCGCTGACCTGGCCGGCCAGGAAGCGGGCGTTGAGGCGGGGCAGATGGTCACGCAGGGTGACCGCGGTGTCCATCAGCGCCACGGCGCGGCCGTGGGAGACGGTCAGTGCGCACCCGATCTGGGCGGCGGCCTCATCGACGGGGTCACACGCCCAGCGGGTGCGCACCGGATCAGCGTCGGCGGTGGTCTCGGCGCGGCGGCGCCGTTCGGCCACCGCGGCCAACAGTCGGGCCTGAGCTGCGGCCGCGGCGCCCGCCCAGCCGGTGATCGCCTCGATCAACTCGCCATCCGAAATGTCGGCCAGCGCGGCCGGACCTGGAAGCGAACCATCGAACATGTGTTCTACTTTAGAGGCCGCTCCGGACACTCAGCCGCGCCGCGACATCTCCCCGCTCACGCTGGGGATGAAAACGCGATTGGGGATAACGCCATCTGAAATGGCCTGCTATTGGGGACAACCGTGAGTAGGTGCGAGAACGCGGCGTGGCGGCGAAGAACTCGTCGGCCATCTGAAATCACGGCAGATTGGGGCAGGACCGCGTTGCGATGAGGAGAAATGGGCCGCGATCGGGGTCACCGGCAAGGAGGGCAGAAAGCGCGAGTGAGGCGGCCGCAACCGGGATGGGGATCGCGAGGGGGAAAACGCAAGTGGCTCATCAAGCCGAGAACAGCCTCAGTCTCGGACTACGGGACCAGTTCGATCAGCACCGGCGCATGGTCACTGGGTGACCCGACCCTGTTCTTCCCGGTCTTGCGCTCGTCGCGGACGATCTCGCCATGGGTGACCCGGTCGGCCAACGCCGGTGAGCCGAGAATGAAATCGATTCGCATACCACGGTTCTTGGGGAACCGAAGCTGCGTGTAGTCCCAGTAGGTGAACACGTCCGGGCCTGGCGTGTACGGGCGCACCACGTCGGTGAAACCGGCGTCGATCACCGCGGTGAACGCGGTGCGTTCGGGTTCGGTGACGTGGGTGCTGTCCCGAAACACCTCCATGTCCCAGACGTCTTCGTCGGTGGGCGCGATGTTCCAGTCGCCCATCAACGCGATCTGCGCACCGGCGTCGGCGGTCAACCACGACGCTGCGGTCTCACGAAGGGCGGCAATCCATTCCAGCTTGTACCGATAGTGGGGCGAGTCGACAGTGCGCCCGTTCGGGATGTACAGACTCCACACTCGCACGCCGGCGCAGGTCGCACCCAGTGCCCGCGCTTCGGCGGCGGCCTCGTTCTCGGGCTTGTCGCTCCAGGTCGGTTGCCCGGGGAAGCCGACCTCGACGTCGTCGATGCCGACCCTGGAGGCGATCGCCACGCCGTTCCACTGATTGAACCCGCAGTGGACCACGTCGTAGCCCAGCGCGGCGAACGGCATGGTGGGGAACTGATCGTCGGAGCACTTGGTCTCCTGCATCGCCAGCACATCGACGTCGGCGCGGGCCAGCCAGTCGGTGACGCGGTCGACGCGAGCGCGGATGGAGTTGACGTTCCAGGTGGCCACTCGCATGCGCCAACCCTACGTGTGGGCGAGCAGGTCGTCGGCACGCACATAGCGGGAGCGGTGGTGCTCGCGAAATCCCATCGACTCGTACAACGCTCGCGCGCCGGTGTTGTCGGCGACGACCTGCACGTAACCACCGGTGGCGCCGCGGTCGCGGGCCCACGCGAGCAGGCCGGTGCACAGTGCGCGGGCCAGACCGCGACGCCGCGCGTGTTCGGAGACGTGTACCGCGGAGATGCCGGCCCATCGCGTCCCGTCCGGCGCCTCGGTCACCGCGCCGCGCCCCACCGCGGCGTCGTCCAGCGCGGCGAAGGCGACCTCACCGTCGACGACAGCGGTCAGGACCTCGACGGGCACGTCGCGTTGATACAGCTGCCGCCACCGGTCGTCAGGGCGCGACGACACCACGAGGTCGGCTGGCGGCGGCGCGGGATCATCGAGATCGGTTGCCATCACGAGGTTCTCGGCGTCCGTCGGCACGCCCGGAGGAATCCGCAGCAGCCGGTCGGGTGCCGAGATCAACGCCGGCACCCCTCGGGAGCTGTACCAGTCGGCCACTGCGGCGATCTCGGCGTACGAGGTGAAGCGCAGCGGCACAGCCGAATTGGCCCGTCGGGTGCTTCCGTGTCCGAACCGCGCCAGCCATTCGCCGAGCCAGGCATGCTCGGTGCCCGGCCACGCCAGCGCGGCCGCATGTTCGAGATTGCGGATGTCGCCCGTGCGCACAGGCATCTCCGGAACGACCCGCACCGCCAGCACGTCGGCCGACGCCACCTCGACGACCTCTCCGCGTCGGGTGCGCACCCGCACCGTCGCGCCGGTGTCGATCAGATGACCCACGACGTCGGAGTGCGGCGGTGTCTCACCTGCGGGCAGGCGGTACCGCAGGCTGACTCGGGTGCCGACCTCGGGCAGGTCTGTCACGGGTCAGTGGCCGAACGGGTCGGGGTCCTCGCCGGGCATCCATGACAAGCCCGGTACGCCCCAGCCGTGGGACTTGATCGCGCGCTTGGCGCTGCGGGCGTTGCGGCCGATGAGCCGGTCCACGTAGAGGAAGCCGTCCAGGTGGCCGGTCTCGTGCTGAAGCATCCGCGCGAACAGATCCTCACCCTCGAGGGTGATCGCCGAGCCGTCGGCGTCCAGACCCGTCACCCGCGCCCACGACGCGCGGCCGGTCGGGAACGATTCCCCGGGCACCGACAGGCAGCCCTCGTCGTCGTCCTCGGGGTCGGGCATGGTCTCGGGCACCTCGGAGGTTTCCAGCACCGGGTTGATCACCACCCCGCGCCGGCGCACGGTCTTGCCCCGCGCGTCGGCGCAGTCGTAGACGAACAGTCGCTTGCCGACTCCGATCTGGTTGGCTGCCAGCCCGACCCCGTGTGCGGCGTCCATCGTGTCGTAGAGGTCTTGGATCAGATCCGCGATCTCGGCGGGCAGCGAACCATCGTCGGCGACGGGCACCGGTTCGGTCGCGGTGTGCAGGACGGGATCTCCTACGATGCAGATGGGTCGTACGGCCATGACCGGCAAGCTTAGTGCGGCGGTTCGGCCGCCGACTCGCGGCGGTTTGTGACGACTTCCGTGACCAACCCGTGATTGAATACTCGCCGAAACCACATGGATGTCATTCTCGATTGTCGGAAAGGTCCCATTAGCAATATGGACGGCGCGATTGCGCGGGCTGAGCACTCCGGGGACGACACCGAACCCACCGACGGCTTGACCCGTCGCGAACACGACATCCTGGCCTTCGAACGGCAGTGGTGGAAGTACGCGGGCTCCAAGGAAGACGCCATCAAGGAACTGTTCTCGATGTCGGCGACCCGCTACTACCAGGTGCTCAACGCGCTGGTGGACCGCCCCGAGGCCCTGGCGGCCGATCCGATGCTGGTCAAGCGGTTGCGGCGGCTGCGCGCCAGCAGGCAGAAGGCCAGGGCGGCACGTCGCCTCGGCTTCGATGTGACCTGATCGCTACCGGGTGTCGATACAGTAGGCGCCGATGAACCAGCGAGACTCCTCGGGCCTGCCCCTGCGCGCCATCATCATGGTGCTGTTGTTCCTCGGTGTGGCATTCCTGCTCATCGCGTTGCAGACGATGGGAGGCGGGTCCGACGACGGGGACGATTCGTCGATCGCCGCCGTCACGACCACCACGACGGCCACGACGACGTCGGCCCCGGCCGAGCCGGAGCGCCCTGAGGTGCGCGTGTTCAACATCGGCACCGTCGAGGGCGCGGCCGACGCGACGGCCACCCGGCTGCGCGACGCCGACTGGAACGTCACCGAGACCGGCAACCTGGAGCTGCCGGACACGACGGTCACCACCGTGTTCTTCGGTGACACCCCGGGTGAACAGCAGGCGGCCGAGGAGATCGGCAGATTGCTCGAGGCACCCGTCGCGCCCCGGGTTCCCCAACTTCTGGAGCAGCCACCGGGCGTTGTGGTGGCTGTCACCGGTTAGGCTCTTGGGCATGCTCAGGACCGTCGCCGCCGCCACCTTGTTCGCAGTGCCCGCGCTCGCGCTCAGTGCCTGCGCCCCGCCCGGGCAAGTGCCCTCGGACACCACGGGCACCACACCCGCGATCTGGACGGGATCACCGTCGCCGTCGGCGGGTCCCGGTGAGGAGCACGGCGGCGGGTCGGCCGCCGCAGCGGGGGAGATGCTCACCGCTGACCTGAAGTCACCCGACGGCACCACGGTGGCCACCGCCGAGTTCGAGTTCTCCGACGGCTACGCGACGATCACCGTGCAGGCCGGCGAGGGCAGCGAGCTGGAGCCCGGCTTCCACGGCCTGCACGTCCACTCGGTCGGTCAGTGTGAGGCCCCGTCCACCCCGCCGACGGGCGGACAGCCGGGCGACTTCCTGTCGGCCGGCGGTCACCTGCAGGTGCCCGGGCACAGCAGCTACCCCGCCAGCGGCGACCTGCCGAACCTGTTCGTCAAAGAGGACGGCTCGGCCATGCTCGTGGTGGCCACCGACGCCTTCACGATGGAAGACCTGACCGGCAGCGAGGGGACCGCGCTGATGGTCCACGAGTCGCCCAGCAACTTCGGCAACATTCCGCCGGAGAAGTACACCCAGGTCAACGGAACCCCGGGCCCGGACCAGGACACGCTGGCGACCGGCGACGCCGGATCGCGGGTGGCCTGTGGCGTCATCACCGGGTCCTGATTCCGGGGCCGGTGCCCGCATCGAGTTCGCCGGGTCGCCCCGGCCGACCCTCGGCGTCGAGTGGGAGTTCGCGCTCGTCGACCCCGACACCCGCGACCTGAGCAACGAAGCGGCGTCGGTGATCGCCGAACTGGGCGAGAACCCGCACGTGCACAAGGAATTGCTGCGCAACACCGTCGAGGTCGTCACCGGCATCTGCGACAACACCGGGGAGGCGATGGCCGATCTGGCGTCGACACTGCAGCCGGTCCGCCAGATCGTGCGCGAGCGCGGCATGGAACTGTTCTGTGCCGGCACCCACCCGTTCGCGAAGTGGTCGGCGCAGAAACTCACCGACGCCCCCCGCTACGCCGAGCTGATCAAGCGCACCCAGTGGTGGGGCCGGCAGATGCTGATCTGGGGGGTGCACGTCCATGTCGGGGTGTCCTCGGAGCACAAGGTCATGCCGATCATCACCTCGATGCTCAAGTACTACCCGCATCTGCTGGCGCTGTCGGCCTCCTCGCCGTACTGGGAGGGTGAGGACACCGGGTACGCCAGCAACCGGGCGATGATGTTCCAGCAGCTGCCGACGGCCGGGCTGCCGTTCCAGTTCCAGAAGTGGAGCGAGTTCGAAGGGTTCGTCGCCGACCAGAAGAAGACCGGCATCATCGACCACATGAACGAGATCCGCTGGGACATCAGGCCTTCCCCGCATCTCGGCACGATCGAGGTGCGGATCTTCGACGGGGTGTCCAATCTGCAGGAGCTCTCGGCGCTGGTGGCGTTGACGCACTGCCTGATCGTGGATCTGGACCGCCGGCTCGAGGCGGGGGAGACGCTTCCGGTGATGCCGCCCTGGCATGTTCAGGAGAACAAGTGGCGCGCCGCGCGTTACGGGCTGGACGCGATCATCATCCAGGACGCGGACAGCAACGAGAAGCTGGTGACCGAGGATCTCGACGCGCTGCTCGAGCGGTTGTCCCCGGTGGCGCAGTCGTTGTCGTGCAGCGACGAACTGGCCCGGGTCGCCGACATCTACCGGGCCGGCGCGTCGTATCAGCGGCAGCGCCGGGTTGCCGAGGAACACGACGGCGATCTGCTGGCCGTGGTGGACGCGCTGATCGCCGAGTTGGTGATCTGAGCATGCCGACCGTGCCGATGTTCCCGCTCGAGGTGGCGATGCTGCCGGGCGAAGAGCTGCCGCTCCGGATCTTCGAGCCCAGGTATGCCGCGATGGTGCAGGCCTGCCTGACCGCCGACGACCCGGCCTTCGGGGTGGTCCTCATCGCCGCCGGGCGCGAGGTGGGTGGGGGTGACAGCCGCAGTGATGTCGGCGCGCTGGCCCACATCACCGAGTACGCCGAGCTCGGACCCGGTCTCTACCAGCTCAAATGCGTGATGGGAGAACGAATCCGGGTGGTGGAGTGGTTGCCCGACGATCCGTACCCGCGCGCGGTGGTGCAGACCTGGCCGGATCAGCCTGGTGAGGCCGTCGACGTGGAGGCCATCCGCGACATCGAGGACCGGATGGTCGCCCTGTTCGAGCGCATCGCTGCCGCACGCGGGGCACAGGTCAATGCGCGCGACATCGTGCACGGCGCCGACGAGTCGGGGCAGGCCGCAATGTGGTTGTACGCGTTGACCTCCCGACTTCCGATGGGGCAGGCCGACAGGTACTCGGTGCTGGCCGCGCCGACCGCCGCCGAGCGGGTCGTGGCGCTGTCCGAGGCCGTCGACACCGTGACCGCGATGGTGGAGTTTCAGCTCTCGGAGTGAGCGCGCTACAGCAGCGCGGCTTCGATGAACGTCCGCCGCGGCAACACATCCTCGACGCCGTCCGGCGTGCACCGGGCGTAGCGGTCCAGCAGAGCCGTCGAGCTGACAGTGCTGACCTCCCAGCCGCGTTCGGCCAGCCAGCCGCCCACGTCGGCGCTCTCATCGTCGGGGACTTCGACGGCAAGCCGGCTGCACGGCCGGCTCAGCGCCACGGCTCGGCGCACCACCTCGGCTCGGTCCCCGGCCGACCAGCCGGGCAGCATCCCCTCCAGCGACCAGGCGACCGGTTCGGAACGGTCGAAGCCGGCGCTCGACAAAGCGGCCGAGAAATCGGCGCGAACGTCGGCGGGTACCGGGACATGGCGGGTGACCGCACGCTCGGCGCGGCGATCGTGCAATGCCGCGATCTTGAACTCCAGCACGGCAAGCCGGTCGACCTCGTAGAGCGTGCTGCTCGACAACCACGGCAGCCGCCAGGCCCGGGTGTCCAGCCCGGCCGCCAGGATCACGGCCTGGTCGACCCCGTGCGCCCCCGCGGTGACGAAATGCTGGTCGAACCACCGGGTGCGGCAGGCGACGTAGGCCTCGAGGGCGGTCGGCGGGATGTCGTCGAGCCGATCAGCTGTCCACCCGTGCGCGGCGGCGGCCGCCAGCAGATCCTTCGCGTACGGGTCGGTGAACAGCGGGCAGGCCGAGCGGTCCTCGTCGGCGCGCAGGGTCGCGGCCGAGAGCATCGCGGCGTGCACCGCGGCGCCGTCGAGGCCGTCGGCGCATCCGCTTTCCGCTGTGGTGACCATGGCGGCAAGGTTCCCGTTTTCCGCCCCGCTCAAGCGGTCAGCCTTCGGGGCGTTGGTCGCCCAGTTCGTCGATCGCCATCAGGTCCTTGCGGTAGGTGCCTTCGCGGTACACCACCTGGCTGACGCGCATGGCGATCACCGGTGCGGTGATCGCGGTGAACAGTCCCGCGAGGACGAGTACTCCGACGTCGACGCTGTCGCGCAACCGCAGCGACGCGCCGGCGAGCACCAGCAGCAGGCCCAATACCTGCGGCTTGGATGCCGCGTGCATACGGGACAACGAGTCCGGGAAGCGCACCACACCGATGGCGGCGGTCAGCGCCAGCACCGACCCGGCCAAGACGAGGAGTGCACCGATCAGGTCCAGGATGTTCACGGCTGCGGGTCCCCCTCCTTGTCGGGCACCCGGAACCGCGCCACGCTGACCGACCCGACGAAGCTCATCAACGACAGGGCGACGATGCCGTACTTGACGGTGGAGTCCAGGCTGAACGCCGCCCAGGTCGCCAGGCCGCACATCACCACCGCGATCAGGGTGTCGCTGGCCACCAACCGGTCCATGGTGTTCGGCCCGGCCAGCACCCGGTACATCGTGATCGAGGCAGCCGTGATCAGCAGTATCGCGCTGATCGTCCAGATGACGGTCACGGGGTTGCCTCCTCGTCGGCCGGCCGCCACTCGTGCTCGCGTTCGAAGGCGGCGATGACCAACTGCTCCAGATGGGCGAGCTGGGCGAAGAAGTCCTCGATGGCGCGTTCGGGGCGCACGTCGAGGACGTGGACGTAGAGGATGCGGCGGGCCTGGTCGATGTCGACGACCATGGTGCCGGGGATCAGCGTCAGGATCGACGCGATCAGCGACAGCGTCAGGTCGGACTTCACCGACAGCGGCGCCCGCACGATCGCACTCTGCGGCGGCGGGCCGGGTTTCACGGTGAGCCAGGCGATCTGGAGGCTGGCTTTCGCCAGGTCGACGATGACGCGGCCCTGCAGGCGCAGCAGCGACAGCGGATGCAGCCGGCCCTGCACCGGCACCACCGGAAGGGGCAGCAGCAGCGTGATCAGCAGCGCGACCGCCAGCCCGCCGAGGATGTTGGCCGGCGAGAGGGTGCCCCACAGCAGCACCCACACCGCGGTCAGCCAGCAGACCAGGCTGATGCGCAGACCGTACTTGCGGTTCACGACGGTTCTCCGAGCACGGCGCCGACGTAGGCGGGTCGGTCGAGCAACTGGTCGGCGGCGCGCTCGCTGTAGGCGAAGATCGGCCCGGCGGCCACCGTGAGCGCCAGCCCCACGCCGATCAGCGCCACGGTCGGTGCCACCATCCCGGCCGGCATCCTGCCCACGTCGGCGCGCGCGTTGAACTCGACGTCCCCGCCGCCGTCGGCGATCAGCGCGGTGGGTGCGGCCATCGCCAGCTGCCCCTCCGGGGCCTGCTCGCGCGGCCGCCAGAACGCCTTGGCATACACCCGGGCCATCACGTACAGCGTGAGCAGGCTGGTCACCACGCCGCCGCCGACCAGCATCCAGGCCAGCACCGCGCCGTCCGCCGCGCCCGCCTCCAACAGCGCCACCTTGCCGATGAAGCCCGAGAACGGGGGTATGCCACCGAGATTCAGCGCCGGGATCAGGTACAGGATCGCCAACAGCGGGCTCGCGGCCGCCAGCCCGCCGAGGCGCCGCAGTGTCGCCGAGCCGCCCTGTCGTTCGATCAGGCCGACCACCAGGAACAGCGTCGTCTGCACGATGATGTGGTGCGCGGCGTAGAAGATCGCGCCGGACAGGGCCAGCCTGGTGGCCAGCGCCACCCCGAAGATCATGTAGCCGATGTGGCTGACCAGCGTGAACGACAGCAACCGCTTGATGTCGTTCTGGGCGATGGCGCCGAAGATGCCCAGCAGCATGGTGGCCAGCGCGGCCACCAGCAGTACCGGGTTGAGCCCGACATCAGGGAACAGCAGCGTGTGCGCCCGGATGATCGCGTACACGCCGACCTTGGTGAGCAGGCCGGCGAAGACGGCGGTCACCGGCGCCGGTGCGGTCGGATAGGAGTCGGGCAGCCACGCGTACAGCGGGAACACCGCGGCCTTGATGCCGAACGCGACCATCAACACGGCGAACAACGCGCTGCGGGTGCCCGGGCTGACGTCGTCGAGGCGGATCGCGAGCTCGGCCATGTTGACCGTGCCGGCCGCCGCGTAGACGAGCGCCACGCCGGTCAGGAAGATCATCGACGACACCATCGAGACCATGACGTAGACGACCCCGGCCCGGATCCGTGCGGCGTTGCCGCCGACGGTGAGCAGCACGAAGCTGGCCGCCAGCAGCACCTCGAACCCGACGAACAGGTTGAACAGGTCACCGGCGAGGAACGCGATGGACACGCCCGCCGCCAGCGCCAGGTAGGTCGGCGCGAAGATCGAGACCGGCTGGCGGTCGTCGCCGTCACGCATGCCCTGGCCGATCGCGAACAGCAGCACCGTCAACAGCACGATCGACGAGACCACGAGCATCAGCGCCGAGAGCCGGTCGACGACCATCGAGATGCCCAGCGGGCCGAGTCCGTCGTCCGTGGGTCCCCACCCGCCGACCTGGACCACCAGGGTGTCGCCGCGGTCGGCGAGGTAGAGCAGCGTGACCGACACGGCCAGCACCGCCGACAGCGCGACAAGCGAGATCAGCCGCTGCACCCGTGGCCTACGGCCGGCGATCAACGTGGTCGCCGCGCCCAGCATCGGGATGAGCACCGGCAGCGGAATGAGGATCGCTGCGGCGGTCACGTCTCGTGCTCCTCGTCGTAGAGCTCGTCGAGATCGGCGCGCTCACCCGGGGAGCGGGCGGGGCGCTCGGTCACCACGTCGCGGTGGTCGTCCTCGCTGCGTTCGGCCACCGCGACGTCCTCGGGGTCGCGCCCGATCTCCTCGGCGGTGGTCAGTTGGTAGGAGCGGTAGGCCAGCGCCAGCATGAACGCCGCAACGCCCATGGTGATGACGATCGCGGTGAGGATCATTGCCTGCGCGAGCGGGTCGGCGGTGATCTCGCGACCCAGCACGGTCCGTCCCCGCACCGGCGGGTTGCCGGACGGTCCGGCGGTGATCAGCAGCAGCAGGTTGACGGCGTTGCTGATCAGCAGCACCCCCAACAGCATCCGGGTCAGGCTGCGGTCGAGGACCAGGTACACACCGCAACTGAGCATCGCACCGATGGCGACGAGTCCTACCAGTGACGGGCTCATGCGGTCTCCGCCTGCGCGACCGGCCGTTGCCTGCCGAGATCGTCGTCGAGCCGCGCGCCGAGGCTGCGCAGGATGTCGAGAACCAGACCGACCACGATCAAATACACTCCCGCGTCGAAGAACAACGAGGTCACCAGCTTCACATCACCCAGCACGGGCAGCGTCGCCTCGAGGGTCGCCGACGACAGCACCGGCGCGCCCAGGAACAGCGAGACGACGGCGGTGCCCGCGGCCAGGGTCAGCCCCGCGCCCAGCACCTTGCCGGCGTCCAGCGGCAGCGTCTCGCCCAGCTCGTAACGACCGCCGGCCAGATAGCGCAGTGACAACGCCAACCCCGCGGTGAGCCCGCCGGCGAAACCGCCGCCCGGGGTGTTGTGGCCGGTGAAGAAGAAGTACAGCGACAGCGCCATGATCAGCGGGAACACCATGCGGGTGGCGACCTCGAGAACCAGGGACCGTTCCGCGGGATCGCGGAAGACGTTGCCGCGCAGCAGGATGACCGGCGAGGGGCGCGGGGCGTGCTCGGTTCTGCGGTCACCCGGAACCCGGGGTGCGGCGCCGAACCGGCGGTGCCGGAACACCATCGAGGCCACGCCGGTCGCGGCGATCAGCAGCACGCACACCTCGCCGAGGGTGTCCCAGGCGCGGATGTCGACCAGGATGACGTTCACCGCGTTCGAGCCGTTTCCGCGGTAGTAGGCCGCATCGGGCAGCAGTGTGGCGACCGAGACGGCGTCGCGGGCAGCCATGGCGAACGCCGCGACCGTCGTCACCGTCGCGCCCACCGCCACCGCCAATGCCGCGCGCGGCAACCACAGCCTCTTGACCGTCGCGGCGCTGGTCTCGGCGGGCAGTGTCCGCAGCACCAGCACGAACACCACCAGCAGGACCGTCTCGACCAGGAACTGCGTCAGCGCCAGGTCCGGGGCGCCGTGGAGCGCGAACACCACGCCCGTGCCGTAGCCGGTCAGGCTGATCAGCAGCACCACGGCCAGCCGGTTGCGGGTGACGGTCGCGCCCAGCGCCGCGGCGATGATCAGCACGCCGATCACCGCCTGCAGCGGCGAATCCCACGGACGGAGCTCGACGCGGTCCCGCGCTCCCCACGCCAGCATGGCCAGCGGCAGCAGCACCAGCGTGGCCATGACGGTGGCCTGGATCGCCGGGATCGAGCCGCGTTGCGTCACCCCGGTTGCCCGCAGCGAGAGGCGGTCGGCGGCACGCACCACCGCGTCGTAGCGTTCGTCAGCGTCGCCCAGTGACAGCCAGCGGCTGCGCAGCCGCGGTAGCCGGCGGCGTCCGAAGAACGCCGCCGTGCCGACGCCGATCACCACCGCCGACAGCACCACCGGCAGACCGAAGCCGTGCCAGAGCGCCAGGTAGTAGTCGACGCCGCCAGGCAGGGTGCGGGCGTAGGAGCTCAGCGCGCTGTCGACGGGGGACGGGAACACCCCGAACAGCAGGCCGGCGGTGGCCAGCACGGCCGGCGACGCCAAGAACACCACCGACGGCTGATGCATCCGGGCCACCAACGGTGACGGCTCGGGTTGTCCCTTGCGGGCGAAGCCTCCCCACACCACGCGCAGGCTGTACATGAACGTGAACGTCGAACCGAGCACGATCGCAGCGAGCACGAACGGCGCGCTGCCGCCGAGCTGCGGGCTGTGCAGCAGCGTCTCGAAGTCGGCTTCCTTGGCGACGAAGCCGAAGAACGGTGGCAGCCCGGCCATGCTGGCGGCCGCGGCGGCCGCGATGACCAGCAGCGCCGGGCTTCGGGCGCCCAGCCAGGCGAGCTCGCGGATGTCGCGTGTCCCGGTGGCGTGGTCGATGGCACCGACCACCATGAACAGCGTGGCCTTGAACATCGCGTGGGCGCACAACAGCGCCAGCCCGGCCAGCATCATGTTGCCGCCGCCGGTGCCGACCATCACGGTGATCATCCCGAGCTGGCTGACCGTCCCGTAGGCCAGGACGAGCTTCAGATCGTATTCGCGCAGCGCCCGCCATCCGGCGATGAGCAGCGTCAGCGAACCGAGGACCACCACCGTGGGCCGCCACGGCGGGGCGTCGGCGAACCCCGGAGTCAGCCGGGCCACCAGGTACACACCGGCTTTCACCATCGCCGCCGCATGCAGGTAGGCGCTGACCGGGGTGGGTGCCGCCATGGCGCCGGGCAGCCAGAAGTGCAGCGGCACCAGCGCCGACTTGCTGATCGCGCCGATCAGCACCAGCGCGAGCGCGACGTTGACCGCGACGCCGGTGGGCGGTGCAGCCACCAGTTCGGAGAGCAGGTAGGTGCCGGACGCGGTGCCCAGCACGATGATGCCGACCAGCATCGACAGCCCGCCGGCAGTGGTGACCAGCAGCGCCTGCATGGCGGCGCGGCGGCTGGTCGCGCGCTCGGCGTAGTGGCCCACGAGCAGGAACGACAACACCGTCGTCAGCTCCCAGAACACGTAGAGCAGCAGCATGTTGTCGGCGGTGACGAGGCCGAACATCGCGCCCGCGAAGGCCACCAGCTGGGCGGCGAAACTGGGCAGCCGGTCCTCCCGGCGGCCGTCGTGGTGGTGGAAGTACTCGGTGCAGTACAGCAACACCAGCGCGCCGACGCCCAGCACGATCACGCTCATCACCGCGGCGAGCGGGTCGAACCGCAACGCGATGTCCATCGACAGTTCGGGCACCCACGGCACGTCGACGCGGGCCTGATACCCGTCGGAGGGCCAGTTCGTCGCGACCCATGTCAGCGAGCCGGCCGGGACGAGCGCGAGCACGGGGAACGCCCGTCGGTCCCACCGGCGTACGAGCGCCGGTGCCACCACGGCGGCAGCCGCGTGGGCGAGCAGTATCGCGAGCATGGACTCCGGGGATTCGGGGGCGGGGGACCGGTGAACTGGTGCGATCAGTCTACGTGAGCGCCGGTTTCGTCCATTTGTCAGCGATCGCTGACGGTCGGTGCCCCCTGCACCATGGCCGAGATCTTCTCCTCGACCCCCGCTGCGGCGACGAACAACAGCTCGTCGCCGGCGCGCAACACCTCGCTGTGCTGCGCGACGATCAGATGCTTGCCGCGCAGCAGCGCCACCAGGACGCTGTCCGCGGGCATGGGCAGCGTGCGGACCTGGCGGCCCACCAGTCGGCTCTGAGCCGGCAGCGTGAACTTGGCGATGTTGGCCGGGCCGACCCGGGTGGGTGAGACCCCGCCCAGGCCCATCAGCCGGACCAGGCGGCCGACGTCGATCGCGCCCTCCACGGCGGCGACCATCGCCAGCGGCGTGGACACCGCGACATCCACCCCCCACGCCTCGGTGAACAGCCACTCGTTGCGGGCGTCGTTGATGCGCGCCACCATCCGGCCCACGCCGAACTCGCCCTTGGCCAGCAGCGCCATGGCGAGATTGGCCTTGTCGTCACCGGTCGCGGCGATCGCGACATCGCAACTCTGCAGCTGCGCCTCCTCCAGCGACGACAGTTCGCACGCGTCGGCCAGGAACCAGTCGGCCCCGGGCACCCGGGCAGGCACGTACCGGGTGAACTCCCGCTCGATCAACAGCACCTTGTGGCCGTTGTCGACCAGCTCCGCAGCCACCGAACGGCCGACCGCGCCGGCTCCGGCAACCGCTATCCGCATGGCTGGCTCCTTTCGGCCCTGAAATACTGTCCGCGAGTTTCTCCGCGCGCCACGCAATTGTGAACGAGGATTTTCAGTGAGCCTGCATCAGTTGTACGTGGCGCTGTTCGTCGGTGGCCTCGTGCTGCTGGCCAGCATCATCGCCACCCGGCTGGCCACCGGTCTGGGTCTGCCCAGTCTGCTGCTGTTCCTCGGCGTCGGCGTGTTCGTCGGCGAGGACGGCATCGGGTTGAGCTTCGACGACGCCCAGCTCGCGCAGAATCTCGGCACCGCGGCGCTGGGCATCATTCTCGTCGAGGGTGGTCTGACGACGCGGTTCAGCGATGTGCGCAAGGTGCTGGCGCCGGCCGGTGTGTTGGCGACGGTCGGAGTCGGGGTCAGCGCCGTGGTCACGGCGACCTGCGTGCATCTGCTGCTCGGCATCGACTGGCAGTTGGCGTTGCTGATGGGGGCGATCGTGTCGAGCACCGACGCCGCCGCGGTGTTCTCGGTGCTGCGGGTGGTTCCGCTGCCCCGGCGCCTCGGCGGTCTGCTGGAGGCCGAATCGGGCTTCAACGACGCGCCTGCGGTCATCCTGGTGCTGTTGTTCAGCGCGGTCCCGCTGGAGCTCGACCCGGTCCGGATCGCGGCGACCCTTGTCTACCAGCTGGGGACGGGCATTCTGATCGGTCTGGCCTGCGGGTTCCTGGGCGCGATGCTGCTGCGGCGCATCGCGCTGCCCGCCGCCGGGCTGTACCCGCTGGCGACGTTCGGGTGGGGCATGCTGGCGTTCGCGGCGGGTGGGGCGGCCGAGGCCAGTGCCTTCGTCGCGGCGTATCTGGCCAGCGTGGTGCTGGCCAACTCGGGGCTACCGCACCGGTCGGCGACGAAGTCGTTCGCGGAGGGGTCCGGGTGGCTGGCCCAGATCGGGTTGTTCGTGCTGCTCGGGCTGCTGGTGACGCCGTCTCAGCTGGTCGATGATCTCGTGCCGGCGATCGTGGCCGGCCTGGTGCTGCTGCTGGTCGCCCGCCCGGTGTCGGTCATCGTGTCGCTCACCGGTTTCCGGGTGCCGTTGCGTGAGCAGGCCTTCCTGTCCTGGGCCGGGCTGCGCGGCGCGGTGCCCATCGTGCTGGCGACGTATCCGATCGTCGAAGGCGTGCCCGGCAGCGGTCGGCTGCTCAACATCGTGTTCATCCTGGTGGTGGTGTTCACGTTGGTGCAGGGGCCGAGCCTGAGGTTCGTCGCCGAGCGGCTGCGCCTGGTGACCCGGGACACCACCCGGGAGATCCAGGTCGACGCGGCGCCGCTGGACGTGTTGGGTGCCGAGTTGCTGACGATGACGTTGGCGCCGGGGTCGCGGTTGCACAACGTCACGGTGCTCGAGCTGCAACTGCCCGATCCCAGCGTCATCACGCTGATCATCCGTGCGGGTCGGTCGTTCGTTCCGGAGCCGATCACCCGACTGCAGGTCGGTGATGAGCTGATGATCGTGACGACGACCGCGACCCGGGAACTGGCCGAACGCCGCCTGCGCGCAGTGAGCCGTCGGGGACGGCTCGCGTACTGGTTCGACGAGTACGGCGACCCGGGTTAACGCACCCGGTGCGGGCGCAGTGGGCGACACGGAGAGGGCAGCGCGTATCTCGCCGGAGCCGCGTGCCCGAGCAGTCCGAGGCCCGCGCCGAGGATCGGCCAGATGGGCCAGAAGTACCACGAGCCGGCGGTCAGCCCGACGACGAGCCACACAGTCAGCACGATGACGACCATGGCCAGGTAGCCCGCCAGATGCAGCTGCACGCTGCGCCGGGCGGCGGCCCGTCGGGCAGCGCGGCGGCGCGGGTCGTGGCGCCGCAACTCGGCCACCGGCAGGTCGGTGGTCAGCGCCCGCAGTTGGTCGGCGGTCTGCGCGGTGAACGCGGTCTGTAGACGGTTCTCGTACTCCGGCATGTCCAGGTAGCCCTCGGTGAGCGCCTGGCCGAGGAGGGTGGCGGTGGATTCGCGGTCGCGGTCGCCGGCGCGGGTGGGGGAGGTCATGCAAGCCTCGCAATCTTGACGGTGACAAGTTCGACGATGCCAGGTGAACTAGTCACTGTCAAGATCCATCACCACGTTCAGACTGCGTCCACTGCGGGAAAGTGCGAGAAGACCCCGCGGCCAGCGCAGTCTGAACGTCGGGTACCGCGGCGAGCGCAGTCTGAACGTCGGGTCAGCGGCCGGCGGCGAAGTCCCGCAGCGCGGCCACCTGCGCCGGGTCCAGCGACGGCCGCACCGCCTCGCGGGCCGCTGCCACGTCGGCGGCCGTGACGTCGGCGGCGTCGATAGAACGCCGCATCGCCGTGAGCGCCGCCTCGCGCAGCAGCGCCACGCAGTCCGCCGCGCTGTAGCCGTCGAGCTCACCGGCCAACGCCTCGAGGTCGACGGCTTCGGGGCCTTCGGAAGCCAGCGGCACCGATTTGCCTGCGGTGCGCAGGATCTGGACGCGCGCCTCGGCGTCGGGGGGCTCGACGAACACCAACCGCTCCAGCCGCCCCGGCCGCAGCAGAGCCGGGTCGATCAGATCGGGGCGGTTCGTCGCGCCGAGCACCACCACATCACGCAGCGGCTCGATCCCGTCGAGTTCGGTCAGCATCGCGGCCACCACCCGGTCGGTCACCCCGGAATCGAAACTCTGGCCACGCCGCGGTGCCAGCGCGTCGATCTCGTCGAGGAACACCAGCGAGGGCGCGGAATCCCGGGCCCGTCGGAACAGTTCGCGTACGGCCTTCTCGCTGGAGCCGACCCACTTGTCCATCAGCTCGGCACCCTTGACCGCGTGCACCGACAGCCGGCCGGAGCTGGCCAGCGCGCGCACCACGAACGTCTTGCCGCAGCCGGGCGGGCCGTAGAGCAGCACGCCGCGCGGCGGCTGCACTCCGAGGCGTTCGAAGGTGTCCGGGTGTTGCAGCGGCCAGAGCACCGCCTCGGTCAGCGCCTGCTTGGTCTCGGCCATGTCGCCGACGTCGTCGAGCGTCACCGCGCCGACCGACACCTCCTCGGTCGCCGAGCGCGACAGGGGCCGGATCACGCTCAGCGCGCCGACCAGATCCTCCTGGCGCAGTTCGGGCGCCACTTCGTCGCGGCTGGCGCGTGCCGCGGCCCGCAACGCTGCCTCGCGCACCAGCGCGGCCAGATCGGCGACGACGAAACCCGGTGTCCGGCCCGCGATCTCGGTGAGGTCCAGCTCCGCGGCGGGAACGTCCCGGACGAGCACCTCCAGCAGCTGTTTGCGGGTCGTGCCGTCGGGCAGCGTCAGGCCCAGCTCGCGGTCGCACAGGTCCGGGGCGCGCAGCCGGGCATCGACGTTGTCGGGTACCGCCGAGGTCACGATCAATGCGACACCGTCGGCGGACACCGCCTTGCGCAGCTCGGCGAGGATCAGCCCGGCCACCGGCTCGGCCGTCGCCGGCAGCAGCGCGTCGATGTCGCTGATCAACAGGATGCCGCCGCCATGATCCGGCGCACTCGCGGTCACCACCGCGTTGGTCACCGCGGTCAACCGGTCGGCCGGCGCCAGGGAGCCGATTTCGGGCCCGTCGAGTTCCACCAGCCGGCGGTCGGCGCACACGGTGCGCACCATCGTCGCTTTGCCGACGCCGGCCGGTCCGGACACCAGCACCCCGAGATCAGCTGAGGCGCCCAGGGTTTCGAGTAGATCGGGCTCGTCGAGGGCGAGCTTGAGCCACTCGGTCAGCTTTCCCGCCTGCACATGGGAGCCTTTGAGGTCGTCGAACGCGACCGCAGGCGGGCTCGGCCGCACCGGCGGCTCGTCGGTGCGCGCCACACCCGCGTCGGGTCCGCTCACCCGCGGCTCCTGCGGAGTCCAATCCCCCCAGCTGACCAGTGAATTCGGCTGCACACTGACCGGCCCCGACGGGTCGACCCCGGTGACGGTGAGCAGTTCGGAGGTCCAGGTGATCCCCACGGCGGCCGCCAGCGCGGCGCTGGCCTGCGACGTGGACGTGCCGGGTCCCAGGTCGCGGGGCAGCAGCGAGACGATGTCGCCGATCGTCATCACCTTGCCCAGCAGGGCCTGACGCAGCGTCGCCGGGGTCAGTGAGCGGGTGGCCAACGCCGAGCCACTCAACGTCACCGAGCGCGCTCCGTACACCGTCACCGGGGCCACCAGCACCGGCGCATCCTCGCGCACCCCGGCGTTGGACAGCGTCACGTCGTCGAGCAGGGCGGTACCCGGCGGGATGCCGGCGGGCGCGATCCCGGCGACTGCGGCGGTGGTCCGTGAGCCGGTCAGCGACACCGCGTCCCACTCCCGGATGCCCAGCGCGGCCAACGCTTCGGGATGAAGCCGCACCACGCCGCGTCGCGAGTCCGTCGCCGAGGTGTTCAGCCGCGCCGTCAACGTCAGCTGCGGGCGGGGTGTCTCGCGGTCGGCGACGTCCAGGTCGGACACGTCATCCCCTCGGGGGGCGGCGCAGCCCCAGCCGCAACATCGAGCGCCGGTGCGGCTGGGCGCGCCGGTAGGCGCGGCGCGCGGCACGCTGCTGGCGCGGCTTGTCCTGCCACACCTCGGGGTGGGCGGCCAGGAAGCGGCGGGTGCGGATCGCGAACGGGATGTGCAGTGCGTAGGCCACGATGATCACCAGAATCACGACGTAGCCGTACAGGATCGAGGCCGCCACGCCGATGGCCAGCAGCGCCAGCAGCGGCGCCACCATGTTCGGCGGCACCGAGAACGTGTGGATCTTGCGCATCGGCAGCGTGCTGACCACCAGCAGCGACACCACGATCATCCAGATCACCACGGCCGGCTCCGAGGTCCACCAGCCGTCGCCGAACTGCATCTTCGCCGCCAGCGGACCGATCGCGCCGATCGCACCGGCCGGGGCGGGCATCCCGACGAAGTACTTCTTCTCGTAGGCGGGCTGATCCAGGTCCAGCATCGCGTTGTAGCGGGCCAGCCGCAGCACGATGCACACCGCGTACAGCAGCACCACGATCCAGCCGATCCGCGACGTGGACAGCAGCGTGCCGTAGACGATGAACGCCGGCGCCACGCCGAAGTTGACCGCGTCGGCGAGCGAGTCGATCTCCTCGCCCATCCGCGACGTCGCGTTCAGCGCCCTGGCGGTGCGGCCGTCCAGCGCGTCCAGGATCGCCGCGACGGCGAGAAAGGCCATCGCCTCGGTGGCGCGACCGTCCAGGGCGAACTTCACCGACGACAGGCCCAGGCAGATGGCGGCGACGGTCATCGCGCTGGGCAGGATGCGGGCGCTGACCACCGGAGGTTTGAGGCGGGGCCTCATGGCAGCTCGGCCAGCACGGTCTCGCCGGCCAGCGTGCGCTGGCCGACCTCGGCCAGCACGGTGGATCCGGCCGGCAGATAGGTGTCGAGCCGCGACCCGTAGCGGATCAGGCCGTAGGTCTCGCCGATGCCGACCGTGTCACCGGCCTTGACGTCGCACACGATCCGGCGGGCCAGCAGTCCGGCGATCTGCACCGCGACCACCTCGGCGCCCTCCGGCGTGCGGATGACGACGCTGTTGCGTTCGTTGTCCTCGCTCGCGGCAGCCAGGTCCGCCGAACCGAACAGGCCGGGACGGTGCACGGTGGTGACGACGTGACCGCCGACCGGCGCGCGCTGCACGTGCGCGTCCAAGAGGGACAGGAAGATGCTGATCCGTGGCACCGGGCTGGCGGGAAGGCCCAGTTCGAGCGGCGGGACCGCCTCGTCGACGACGCAGATCAGACCGTCGGCCGGGGCGACGACGACACCGGGGCGGCTCGGTGGGGTGCGCGGCGGATGCCGGAAGAACGCGGCGTTGGCCGCGGCGGACGCGAGGCCGGTGCGGCGCAGCCAGCGATGGTTGCGGCCGGCCAACGCCAGCGCGAGGCTGGCGCCGACGAACGGCGCACCCGCGCGATGCATGGGAGGTACAGCCGAACGAACCAGGGCCGCGAGCCGCGCTGGTCCTGTCTTGAGGTCGGGGCGTCTGGCCATCGTCTGGCGATTGTACGGTGGCGGGTGCTCAGCGCAGGTCCCACACCTGCACGCGGGACCCGGCGTTCACCGAGTCGACATCCTCGCCGAGCTCGAGCAGGCAGTTCGCCGACGCCAGCCAGCGCAGATGGTGCGAGGCCGGCGGCCCGTAACTGGTCACCGCGTCGCCGTCGAGCACGCCGCGGCGGAACTGTCGCTTGCCCCGCGGGGAGGTCAGGTCCTCGGTCAGCACCGCCTCGCGGCGCGGTCGCGCGGCGTCGGGGCGCCCCATCGCCACGCGCAGCGCGGGCCGCACGAACACCTCGAAGGAGACCAGCGCACTGACCGGGTTGCCGGGCAGCGTCACCACCGGTACGCCGTCGAGCCGGCCTGCGCCCTGCGGCATGCCGGGCTGCATCGCGACCTTGACGAACTCCACGTCACCGGAGCCGCCGAGGGCGTCCTTGACCACCTCGTAGGCGCCCGCGCTGACCCCGCCGGTGGTCAGGATCAGGTCGGCGTCGGCGGCATGGCCGCGCAGCGTCTCCCGGAACGCGTCGACGTCGTCGCCGGTCATCGGCGAGGCGGCCACCTCGGCGCCGGCGTCGCGCACCGCCGCGGCCAGCATGACGCCGTTGGACTCGTAGATCTGGCCGGGTTGCAGCGGCACGCCCGGGCCGACCAGTTCGGTGCCGGTGGACACCACCAGCACCCGCTGACGGGGTACGACGGTCAACTCGCCGAGCCCGAGGGCGGCGGCCAGCCCCAGCGCGGCCGGTGTGACGACCTGCCCGGCACGCAACACGGTGGTACCCGCGGTGACGTCTTCCCCGGCGCGGCGGACGTGCTGGCCCTCGCTGGGTGCGGACCGGATCGTGACAGTGTCGGTGGCGCCGTCGGTGGCCTCGACCGGCACGACGGCCGTCGCGCCGGCGGGCAGCGGTGCACCGGTCATGATGCGGTGGGCGGTGCCGGCGGCCAGCGTCGGGATGTCGGTGCGTCCGGCCGGGATGTCCTCGACGACGGGCAGCCGCACCGGGGTGTCCTGCTCGGCGGCCGCGACATCGGTGGCCAGCACCGCGTACCCGTCCATCGCGGAGTTGTCGAAACCGGGCAGCGACAGCGGGGCGACGACGTCGCCGGCCAGCACCAGCCCCAGCGCGTCGGCGAGGGGCAGCGCGACCGGCGGCCGGGGGTTGATCAGGCCGGCGACCACCCGGCGGTGTTCCTCGACGGAACGCATCAGACGGGGAATTTCACGCCGGTGAGTTCCTCGGACACCGACCACAACCGCTGCTGGACGTCGGTGTCGTGCGATTGCCGGTTCGACTGCACCAGCACCGGATGGCCGACCAGCTCCCGGAAGCCGGACGGCCCGTAGTACTGGCCGCCGCGTACCGCCGGATCGGTGGCGGCCCGCAGGGTGGCCAGCGAGCCGACGGCGGGGCTGTTGGTGACCAGGCCGGCCAGCGCGGAGAAGCCGGGCAACCCCGAGCCGGGGATGTGGCGCATCAGCTCGGTGTTGGAGATTCCGGGGTGCGCGGCCACCGCGACGGTCGGGGCCTGCTTGGCGGCCAGCCGGCGCTGCAGTTCGTAGGTGAACATCAGGTTCGCCAGCTTGGACTGGCCGTAGGCCGCGACGCGGTTGTAGCTGCGCTCCCACTGCAGGTCGTCGAAATGGATACCGGCCTGGATGTTGTGCGCGATGCTGGCCACCGTCACCACGCGCGAGCCCTCGACCTGCAGCAGGTGGTCGAGCAGCAGACCCGTCAGCGCGAAGTGCCCGAGATGGTTGGTGCCGAACTGCAGCTCGAACCCGTCGGCGGTGGTCTGTTTGGGCGGGTACATGACGCCTGCGTTGTTGATCAGCAGGTCGATGCGTGGGTAGGCGGCCCGCAGCTCGTCGGCGGCGGTGCGCACACTGGCCAGCGAGGACAGGTCCAGCTGCTGCAGCGCCACGTCGGCGTTCGAAGTGCGGCGCCGGATCTCGCCGACCGCTGCCTCGCCCTTGCCGAGATCGCGCACCGCCACGACGACGCGGGCGCCCCGCTCGGCCAGCACGGCGGCGGTCTCGAGGCCAAGGCCGGCGTTGGCACCGGTGACGACGGCCACCCGGCCGGTCTGATCGGGAACATCGGCGGCGGTCCACTTCGTGCTCATGGCATCAACATACTGAGAGCATGACCTTCGCAGAACCCGCGCATCCGCCGAGCGCCAAGGCGCCGCTGGTGTGGGCCCTGGGCGCGGCCATCCCGTGGGCGTTCGCGGTGCTCGCACAGATCGTGTGGTTCGTCCTCGACGGCCGACTGCCGTGGCTGCACGCGCTGGCCGCGGTCGCCACGCTGCTGGGCATCGTGCTGTTCGTGGTGGTGGTGCCGATGTGGCGCTACCGCGTGCACCGCTGGGACCTGGACCCCACCGCGGTGTACACCCGCAGCGGATGGCTGGTGCAGGAGCGCCGCATCGCACCGATCTCCCGGGTGCAGACCGTCGACACCTATCGGGGGCCGCTGGACCGGCTGTTCGGTCTGACCAACGTGACGGTGACGACCGCGTCGTCGGCGGGCGCCGTGCGCATCGTCGCTCTCGACGACCCGGTGGCCCAGCAGGTGGTGGCGCGGCTGACCGACATCGCGGCGCTCGGCGCCGAGGATGCGACGTGACCGGCGCCCCGGTCGCCGACAGCTGGCAGCGGCTGAGCCCGCGCATGCTGCTGGTGCATCCCGTCCACGAGGTGATGCGCCAGCTTCCGGTGTTGATCGGTTCGCTGGTGCTGGGGTCGGCGACCGGAAACCCGCTGTGGACGGTGGCCGGTGTCGCGCTGATCGTGGCCTACGGTCTGGCCCGCTGGTTCACCACCACTTACCGCATCGGTCCAGACGAGGTGACGCTGCGCACCGGCGTGCTGCAGCGCTCGGTGCTCTCGGTGCCGCGCAACAGGATTCGCTCGGTGTCCACCGACGCCCGGCTGCTGCACCGGTTGCTCGGGCTGACGGTGCTGCGGGTGTCCACGGGCCGCGAGGCCACCGGCGACACGGTGTTCGCCCTCGACGCGGTGCCCGCCGGCGACGTCCCGCGGCTGCGGGCCGAGCTGCTGGCCGACTCGCTGCCACCGCAGCCGTCCGGGCGGGTGCTGGCCGCCTGGCAGCCCTCCTGGCTGCGCTACAGCCCGCTGACCTTCACCGGGCTGGCGATGATCGCCGCGGCGGTCGGGGTGATCTCCCAGTCCGGTCTGCTGAGGACGCTGCGTGACTCGGCGGTGCTGCGGGCCGGCGAGGGCGCCGCACAGGGCCTGGGAGTGTGGGGCGCCGTCGCCGTCGGTGCCGCGGTGGTGCTGGTGGCCTCGGTGGTGTTGTCGGTCACGCAGTCGCTGCTGACCTACGCCAACCTGATGCTGCGCCGAGACGGCGAGGTGCTGCATCTGTCCCACGGTCTGCTGCGGGTGCGCGAGCACACCTACGACATGCGTCGGCTGCGGGGCGGCACGCTGCGCGAACCGCTGCTGGTGCGGATGTTCGGCGGCGCCCGGCTGGACGCCGTCATGACCGGTGTCGCCGGGGCGGGCGAGGCCTCGCAGCTGCTGCCGCCGTGTCCGCGGACCACCGCCGAGGCGGTGCTGGTGGACCTCATCGAGCGACCGGATGCGGTGACGGGGACGCTGACATCGCACGGGCCGGCGGCGACCCGGCGGCGCTGGGTGCGGGCGCTGGCGCTACCCGTCGTGGCGTTCGTCGGCGCCGGGATCGCGGCGCTGACGGTCGGGATCGGCGTGTGGGTGTGGCCGGTGCTGATGCTGCTGGCCGCCTTCAGCGTGTTCCTGGCCGCTGACCGGTCCCGGTCGCTCGGTCACCGGGCCGGTGGTGGCTGGCTGGTGGCCCGGTCGGGCAGCATGCAGCGCCGCCGCGACTGCGTGGCCGCCCCGGGCATCGTCGGCTGGACGGTGCGCCAGAGCTGGCCGCAGCGCCGCGCCGGGGTGGCCACGCTGGTGGCGGCGACGGCGGCAGGAACCAAGCGCTACGAGGTGCTCGATGTGCCGGCCGACGCGGCGTGGACGATCGCGGCGACGACATCTCCGTGGCTCACGGCCACCTCCTGGGCACGGGACTGACCCGGGCCCGAGTTGCGTCCGACTGTCGGCGGTTTACTGTCGCAGCATGGCTATCGGTGGAGTGCTCTTCGACATCGATGGGGTGCTGGTGACGTCGTGGAAGCCGATCGACGGGGCGGCCGAGACGCTGCGCACGTTGGCGGACAACCAGATTGCGTGCGCGTACCTGACCAACACCACCACCCGCACCCGCGCGCAGATCGCGCAGTTGCTGACCGATGCCGGGATGGTCGTCAGCCCCGACGAGGTCATCACCGCGGCTGTGCTCACCGCTGACTATGTGCGCAGCCGCTACCCCGACGCGCGCTGCTTCCTGGTCAACAGCGGCCAGATCGGCGAGGACATGCCGGGCATCGACCTGGTGTACTCCGGCGAGTTCGGCGGTCCGAAGGCGCCTGAACGCCCCGATGTGGTGCTGCTCGGGGGAGCAGGTCCCGAGTACAGCCACCTGACGCTGTCGTGGGTGTACGACTGGATGGCGCAGGGGGTGCCGGTGGTGGCGATGCACCGCAGCACCGCGTGGACCACCGAGGACGGGCTGCGCGTCGACACCGGCATGTATCTGATCGGGATGGAGGAAACCTCGGGGCGCAAGGCCACCGCCGTCGGCAAGCCGGCACCGGAGGGTTTCCTGTCGGCGGCGAGCCGCCTCGGCGTCGACCCCGAGGAGATGTACATGATCGGCGACGATCTGAACAACGACGTGCTGGCCGGGCAGGTCGTCGGCATGACCGGCGTGTTGGTGCGCACCGGGAAGTTCCGCCAGGACACGTTGGACCGTTGGGCTGCCGACGAATTCGCCATGCAGCCCAACCACGTCATCGACTCGGTGGCCGACCTGCCCGCGCTGCTGGATCTGTAGGTCGCGCCGGCACCGGTGAGTTTTCCGCTGACAGCGGGTCAGTCTCGGTATGACAGAGATCCTCAACGTCACTACTGACGTCGACGCACCCGCGCCTGCCATTTTCGCAGTGCTCACCGACCCTGCCAACCACGCGGCCATCGACGGTACCGGTTGGGTGCGTGAGTCGTTGGACGGCGAGACGCTCTCCCAGCTGGGCCAGATCTTCCGCATCGCCATGTATCACGACAACCATCCCGACGGTCACTACGAGATGGCGAACAAGATCACCGCCTATCAGGCCGATCGAACGATCGGATGGAAACCCGGGCGGGCCGGTCCCGGCGGCAACATCGAATTTGGCGGCTGGACATGGTGTACGACCTGAGTCCGGTCGCCGACCAGCAGACCCGGGTGACTCTGACCTACGACTGGTCCGCGGTCCCACCAGCGCTACGCGAGCACATCCAGTTTCCGCCGTTCCCGGTCTCACACCTGGAACAGTCGCTGGCGAACCTCGCGACGCTGGTGGGCGCTCGGGCCTGAGTGTCAGGGCGCGGGCACCGTCACGCAGACGTCTCCGACGCAGCCGCCGCCGCCCTCGGGGCCACCGCCGCCGCTACCGACGCCGGGAATGGAGCCGCTGCCGCCCTCGGGCCCGCCGCCACCGGTCGGCCCGCCGGGGATCGATCCGCTGCCGCCCTCGGGCCCGCCGCTACCGGTGGGGCCGCCCGGGATGGCGCCGCCTCCCCCTTCGGGCCCGCCGCCTCCGGTGGGGCCGCCCGGGATCGCGCCGCCGCCACCGGGCTCCTCGCCCTCGGTTCCGCCCGGTGCCGGCGTCGGGGTCATCGGTGTGGTCGTGGTGGTGCTCTCCTGCGACGTCGTGGACGTCGTGGTGGTCGTGGTCTCGTCACCACCGTCACTCTCGGAGCCGCACGCGGCCAGCAGAGGCGCCGCGGTGAGGCCGACCGTCAGCCCGAGGACTGCAGACCAGCGCCGCCAGCCGCCGCGAGTGCTCGACGATGCTGCGAGGGATTCGTGTGCCATTCCGAGTGCCATGTGCCCGCTTCCTAGTCGGCGTTTCGGTCGGCGCCGTTTTCCCGGAATCGCGGGTTTCTAACCTTGTTGCGAGAGCTGGCGTACCGCGACGATGCGGGCCTTGAGCTGATCGCTGGTCGCCGCGGCCACCGGCGGGCCACCGCAGATGCGGCGCAACTCGTTGTGGATCTGGCCGTGCGACTTGCCGGTGCGGTGGTGGGCGAGCGACACCAGCGTGTTGAGTTCTTTGCGCAGGTCGCGCAGCTGGCCGTGGGTCGACGGGCGCGGCACCTCCCCGTTGGCGGTGCGCTTGGTCAGCTGCGCCTCCTGACGCTGGCGCAGCAGGTCCCGCATCGCTGCGGCGTCGAGCAGACCGGGGATGCCCAGGAAGTCGAGCTCCTCGTCGCTGCCGGCCGGCGTGGCCGTGCCGAACGACGAGCCGTCGAAGATGACCTGGTCGAGTTCGGCGTCGGCGCCCAGGTACTCGATCTTGCGCTGCTCGTCGTCGCCGGGTTCGTCTCGCTTCTGCTCGGCCAGTTCGGCGTCGAGCGGATCGTCGAGGCTCTCGCGGTGCGGCTTGCCCAGCACGTGGTTGCGTTGGGCCTCCATCTCGCTGGCGAGCAGCAGCAGGTTGGGCACCGACGGCAGGAAGATGCTGGCGGTCTCGCCCGCCCGGCGGGAGCGGACGAACCGGCCGATCGCCTGGGCGAAGAACAGCGGCGTCGACGCACTGGTGGCATACACCCCGACCGAGAGCCGCGGCACGTCGACACCCTCGGAGACCATGCGCACCGCCACCAGCCAGCGCGACGTTCCCCCGGAGAACTCGGTGATCCGCAGCGAGGCGTCCTTGTCATCGGAGAGCACCACGGTGGGTACCTCCCCGGTGATCTTGGTCAGCAGGTCGGCGTAGGCGCGGGCCGAGGACTGGTCGGAGGCGATGATCATGCCGCCGGCGTCGGGCACGTGCTGACGCTTCTGCTGGAGCCGTCGGTCGGCCGCCTGGATCACCGCGGGCATCCACTCGCCGGCCGGGTTCAGCGCCGTCTTCCACGCCCGCGCGGTCTGCTCTGCGGTCAGCGGCTCACCCAGGCGGGCGGCGTGTTCCTCACCGGCGCTGTCGCGCCAGCGCGCCTCGCCGGAGTACGCGAGGAACACCACGGGCCGCACCACCCCGTCGGCCAGCGCGTCGGCGTAGCCGTAGGTGTGGTCGGCGGTGGAGTACTTGAATCCCGCCGCGTCCTCTTCGTAGGTGACGAACGGGATGGCGCTGTCGTCGCTGCGGAACGGGGTTCCCGTCAGGGCGAGCCGGCGGGTGGCGTCGTCGAACGCCTCGCGGATGGCGTCACCCCACGTCTTGGCGTCACCGCCGTGGTGGATCTCGTCGAAGACGACCAGCGTCTTGCGGTTCTCGGTGCGCACCCGGTGCCGGGTCGGATGGCTGGCGACCTGGGCGTAGGTGACGACGACCCCGTGGTACTCCGAGGACGTCTGCGAGTTGGAGTTGGAGAACTTCGGGTCCAGCGCGATGCCATGGCGCGCAGCGGCCAGCGCCCACTGGATCTTGAGGTGCTCGGTGGGCACCACGATCGTGACGGCCTCGACGGTGCGCTCGGCCAGCAGCTCGCTGACGATGCGCAGGGCGAACGTCGTCTTGCCGGCGCCCGGGGTGGCCACCGCGAGAAAATCGCGGGGAGCGGCCGTCAGGTATTTGACCAGCGCACGCCGCTGCCAACCGCGTAACGCCTGGGCGGCGGGTGCTCCGGCGGCACCGGACATGGGTGCTGCATCAGCCTGCACCCACAACTCCTCCCCGACGTTTCGTCCTCGACTGCGGGACCGGAAAGCAGTTTAGGGCAGGCGGTTCCGCGGCCGCATCTCTGCTCGGCGTGTCCGGCGGCCGCGTGTCCGCGACGATCAGGTCGGGTCCTCGACGAGATGGTTGTCGTTCTTGACGAACCATTCGGCGCGCTCGTCGTCGGTCAGCTCACCCAGCCGCGCCAGACCTTCGAAGTAATGCTCGCGCGGCGCGCCGGGGGCGAACAACATCAGCATGCTCAGCGGCTCGTCGGTCTCGTTGCGGAACCCGTGCACGCCACCCGGGGGGACGTAGAGGAAGTCACCGGCGCGCCCGTCGACCCACTCGGTGCCGTTGTAGAGCGAGACGGTGCCCGACAACACGTAGAACGCCTCGGACATGCCCCGGTGGAAGTGCGGGCCCGGACCGCCGCCGTTGGGGGCGATCCGGATGCGGTAGAGCCCGTAGTCGCCGTCGGTGTCGGACTGGTTGGCCAGGTAGTGATACTGAACGTGCCCGAATGCGTCGTAGTCGGGCGGGGCGTCGGCGCGCTTGAGCCACGCGCTGGCCTCGGGTTCGTCGGCGGTGTAGCGCGGCGGGGGATAGGGCGGCACGACCAGCGACATGCCGCCCAGTCTGCCCGCCTCAGCCGACCGGGAAGACCACCTTGGTCAACTCCTCGGAGACTGTCCACAGTCGTCGCTGGAGATCCAGGTCGTAGGACTGGTCGCTGGATGCGACGACGACGGGATTGCCGCGCTGCTGGCCGACACCGTCGGGTCCGTAGTACTGGCCGCCGAGCGCGCCCGGGTCGGTCGCTGCCCGCAGCGTCGGCAGCGCGCCCTTGTCCGCGGTCTGGGCGAACAGCACCGGGGCTGCGGCCAGGAACGCCCGCTCCACCGGACGGGGGAGGTTGCGTGCGAGCTCGGTGGTCGAGGTGCCCGGATGCGCGGCCAGCGCGACGGTCTTGCCGCGTGGGGCCAGTCGGCGTTGCAGTTCGTAGGTGAACAGCAGGTTGGCCAGCTTGGACTGGGTGTAGGCGCCCATCCGGTTGTAGCGGCGCTCCCACTGCAGGTCGTCGAAGTGGATCGAGCCGCCCATCTTGTGGCCGTTGCTGCTGACGGTGACGATGCGGGCGCCGTCGACGTCGAGCAGCCGGTCGAGCAGCAGACCCGTCAGCGCGAAGTGGCCGAGGTGGTTCGTGCCGAACTGCAATTCGAAGCCGTCCTTGGTGGTGGCCTTCGGGGTGGTCATCACGCCGGCGTTGTTGATGAGCAGGTCGAGCGACTCGAACGTCGTGTGCAGTTCCTCCGACGCCGCGCGGATGGAGGCCAGCGACGTCAGGTCGAGTTCCTGCACCGTCACGTCGCCACCGATGCGCGCGGCGGCCTGACGGCCCTTGTCGGTGTCGCGGACGGCGAGCACCACGCGGGCGCCCTTGTCGGCGAGCGCTTTGGCGGTCTCGAAGCCGAGCCCGGTGTTGGCTCCGGTGATGACGGCGGTGCGACCGCTCTGGTCGGGGATGTCGGCGGTGGTCCAGGTGCTCATCGGTACTCCTAGAATGGCGGAAACGGGGCGGCCGCCCCGGTTGATCACAACTATACGGAACGTGCGCCCCGTTTATTTGTTCCCGGGAGGTGGCGATGGCTCAGCCGCACCGGACGCTGCGCGCCGACGCCGCCCGCAATCGCGGACGCATCCTCGAGGTGGCCTACGAGACGTTCGCCGCCGAAGGGGTCGCGGCGCCCATCGACGAGATCGCACGCCGGGCCGGTGTGGGCGCCGGCACGGTCTACCGGAACTTCCCGACCAAGGAAGCGTTGTTCACCGCCGTCTTCGAGGACCGCATCGCCACGATGCTCGACCGGGCCCGCGCACTGCTCGCCGCCGATCCGGCCGACGCGCTGTTCGTCTTCCTGCGCGAGATGATCGAGGTCGGCGCCACCGACCAGGGCCTCGTCGACGCGCTCGCCGGCGACGGGATCGACGTACTCTCGGCCGCGCCCAAGCTGGAGACGGACTTCCTCGGCGTCCTGACCGACCTCCTGGCGGCCGCGCAACGGGCCGGTACCGCGCGCTTGGACGTCGATGTCCGACAGGTCAAGGCCCTGCTGGCGATCTCCAAGTCGGCGCAGGGATACGGCGCCGACGTCATGGCCGGGGTGGCCACGGTGATCCTGGACGGTCTCCGGGCGTCCGGATAGGGCCCTTCCGACCTTGCACTCGCCCAGGTCGAGTGCTAAGAATGCAATTGGCACTCGCGACCGGCGAGTGCTAGGTCGGAGCGGTGAGGCCGGGGCCGCGACAGCGAGCACAGCCCCAGTCGTCCGTCGCGGGCATCGATGCCGACCACAAGACGTGCATCCCCGATCCGGAGGAAACACTTCGCAATGGCCAAGACAATTGCGTATGACGAAGAGGCCCGCCGGGGCCTCGAGCGGGGCTTGAACAGCCTCGCCGACGCGGTAAAGGTGACGCTGGGGCCCAAGGGCCGCAACGTCGTCCTCGAGAAGAAGTGGGGCGCTCCCACGATCACCAACGACGGCGTGTCCATCGCCAAGGAGATCGAGCTCGAGGATCCGTACGAGAAGATCGGCGCTGAGCTGGTCAAGGAAGTCGCCAAGAAGACCGACGACGTCGCAGGTGACGGCACCACCACCGCCACCGTTCTCGCTCAGGCGCTCGTTCGCGAGGGCCTGCGCAACGTGGCCGCCGGCGCCAACCCGATGGCGCTCAAGCGCGGCATCGAGAAGGCCGTCGAGAAGGTCACCGAGACGCTGCTGAAGTCGGCCAAGGAGGTCGAGACCAAGGAGCAGATCGCTGCCACGGCCGCCATCTCGGCCGGTGACTCGCAGATCGGCGAGCTGATCGCCGAGGCGATGGACAAGGTCGGCAACGAGGGTGTCATCACCGTCGAGGAGTCCAACACCTTCGGCCTGCAGCTCGAGCTCACCGAGGGCATGCGCTTCGACAAGGGCTACATCTCGGGGTACTTCGTGACCGACGCCGAGCGCCAGGAAGCCGTCCTGGAGGAGCCCTACATCCTGCTGGTCAGCTCCAAGGTGTCCACCGTCAAGGATCTGCTGCCGCTGCTGGAGAAGATCATCCAGTCCGGCAAGCCGCTGCTGATCATCGCCGAGGACGTCGAGGGCGAGGCCCTGTCGACCCTGGTGGTCAACAAGATCCGCGGCACCTTCAAGTCTGTCGCCGTCAAGGCCCCGGGCTTCGGTGACCGCCGCAAGGCGATGCTGCAGGACATGGCGATCCTCACCGGTGGCCAGGTCATCAGCGAAGAGGTCGGCCTGTCGCTCGAGACCGCCGACGTCTCGCTGCTGGGCAAGGCCCGCAAGGTCGTCGTGACCAAGGACGAGACCACCATCGTCGAGGGCGCCGGGGATTCCGACGCCATCGCCGGCCGTGTCTCGCAGATCCGCGCCGAGATCGAGAACAGCGACTCCGACTACGACCGCGAGAAGCTGCAGGAGCGCCTGGCCAAGCTGGCCGGCGGTGTTGCGGTGATCAAGGCCGGCGCCGCCACCGAGGTGGAGCTGAAGGAGCGCAAGCACCGCATCGAGGACGCGGTGCGCAACGCCAAGGCCGCCGTCGAGGAGGGCATCGTCGCCGGTGGCGGCGTGGCCCTGCTGCAGTCGGCACCGTCGCTCGAGGAGCTCTCGCTCTCCGGTGACGAGGCCACCGGCGCCAACATCGTGCGTGTCGCGCTGTCGGCTCCGCTGAAGCAGATCGCCCTCAACGGCGGGCTCGAGCCCGGCGTCGTCGCCGAGAAGGTCACCAACCTCTCGCCGGGTCACGGCCTCAACGCCGCGACCGGCGAGTACGAGGACCTGCTCAAGGCCGGCGTCGCCGACCCGGTGAAGGTCACCCGCTCGGCGCTGCAGAACGCGGCGTCCATCGCGGCGCTGTTCCTCACCACCGAGGCCGTCGTCGCCGACAAGCCGGAGAAGGCCGCCGCACCCGCCGGCGACCCGACCGGTGGCATGGGCGGTATGGACTTCTGAGTCCCAGTCAGTGAAAGGCCCGGTCCCGCTCGCGGGGCCGGGCCTTTTGCTGTGCCGCTGCCGACTGACCAGCTGCCGGCTGACCAGCTGTTCTGCTGTCCTGTTCTTGCTGTCCGTGGTCGGCTGCGCCGCAATGTCGGTCTGAGAGCACCCTCATGGATATATCTGCGCGACGCTGCTCTCAGGGCGACATCGTGGTCGGGCCGCGATGAGCGCGCCGGCGGATGACCAGCAGGATGTCCTCGAGAACCACGTCCCAGCGATAGACAACGTCCTCATACGTCAGTCGAATCACCACGTAGCCCAATCCGATCGCCACTCTGTCCCGGGTTCGGTCGGATTGGTATGACGGCAGGTGGTGCTCGCGGCTGTCGGCTTCGATGATCAGTCGATCGCCCACCAGGAAGTCGACCCGCCCCACTCCCACGATGGTCACCTGAGTGCGAACGTGGATTCGCAGGGCCCGCAGCCGTAGTCGGATGATCGTCTCGGTGCCGGATTCGCTTTTGGCATCGCATCGCTCGGCCAGATTCATCCGTGCGAAGCGCGATGCCGCCACGATCGCTCTGGCGTCGGCGATCTCGATCATCCGCTTGTTCAGCATCGAGTCCAGCACGATGACCACTCCCTCAGCGTCGAGGCAGTTGGCCGCCGATGCGACGGCAATGTTCATCGGGTCGACCGCACCGACGATGGGTGGATCCAGACGATACGGATGACAGGATGGAATCCCCGGACGAGACTGGCGCGCCCGAGACGAGTACCGGATGTGGAGAGCGGAATCCGGCACCCATACACGCCGAAGGCGCAGCGCCGAGACACAACCCAGTACCCCTCCGGCGGAGACGGCACGGACGACCTCCGGGTTGGCGACCTGACCGGCGTACCACCCTCGCCGCAGGCGCAGCCAGCCCTGTTCGGGTAGTTGCTTGATCCGTGCGTGCGTCCACCCCGCGGCACGCAGTTGCGCGGTGGACACCACCCCACCGTTGGCCGCAAGGAGATGCGCGATCCCTGCCACCGCTCAATAGCAGCGCAGGACTACTGATCAGCGGTAGGGCGATCGCGCGTGCTGTGGATAACTGCCACGAGCATCCGCTCCGCCGAAGGGGACCGCGCTACAGCGGCACGCAGTCGTCGCCGCAGCCCGAGGCGGTCGCGGCGCCGGGCGCGGCGGGCCGGTGCAGCACCGCGCCGGTGGGCTCGACGCGCAGGTCGTCGTCACCGACGACCGCGGCACCGTCGACGATCAACGTGTAACCGCCGGGCGCACGTGGCGGCCAGACCAACGCGACGACAGGGTGCGCGGACGCGTTGCGGCGCGTGCTGTTTCCCACTCCACCGATGTGCAGTGCGCCGGCGGTCAGCGTCGGATCGACTGCCACCGTGTGCGCGCGAAAGTCGTCGCCCACCGTGACGAGGTAGGCGAACGAGAAGTCGCGCAGCGTATCGCTCAGCGTGCCGAGATCCACCTTGACGCTCATGAGGCGAGGGTACGGCGATAGGTTCGAAGCATGCCGCTGCCACAGCCGACACCGACCACCACCGCCCTCGTCACCGGGGCCTCGTCGGGTATCGGCGCCGACCTGGCCCGCGAGCTGGTCGCCCGCGGTCATGGCGTCACGCTGGTCGCCCGCCGCGAGGAACGCCTCCGAGAACTGGCCGACGAACTGGCCGGCACCGTGCGGGTCGAGGTCATCGGCTGCGATGTCGCCGACCCCGCGGCCCGAGCGGAGTTGTTCCCCGAGGTCGAGCGGCGCGGCCTGACCGTCGACATCCTCATCAACAACGCCGGGGTGGGCACCATCGGCCCGGTCGTGGACTCGACACCGGAGGCCGAGATCACGCAGGTGCGGGTCAACGTCGAGGCCCTGATCGACCTGACCACCCGCGCCGTCCAACAGATGGTGCCGCGCGGCCGCGGCGCCATCCTCAACGTCGGCTCTACCGCAGGTTTTCAGCCGTTCCCCGGCCAGTCCGGCTACGCGGCGACCAAGGCGTTCGTGCGGTCCTACACCGACGGTGTGCGCGGAGAGCTCTCCGGCACCGGAGTCACCGTCGCCGCGCTGCATCCGGGGCCTGTGCGCACAGAGTTCCTGGAGACCGCGGGCATGGACGAACGGGCCTTCGCCGCGGCGTTCCCGAGATTCATGTGGGTGCCGTCGGGGACGGTGGCCATGGCCGGCATCGACGCGTTGGCGCACGACCGCGGCGCGGTGATCCCCGGCCTGCAGAACGAGATCCCTGCCCGCCTGTTCGAGTTCATGCCGCGTCGGCTGCTGCTTCCGCTGCTGACCGGTCGCCACCCGGCGCTGCGCCGGTCAGGTCGCTGAACCGACAGGCGCTTTCTGACGGCCGCGGATCAGCTTGCCCGGACGCGCATCGGTGGGGGAGCCGTTCTCGGAGATCACCTCACCGGAGACGATCGTGGCGACGTAGCCGTCGGCGGTCTGGTCGAGGCGGCGCCCACCGGCAGGCAGGTCGCTGACGACGACCGGCCGGTGCAGCCGTAGCGCCTGCGCGTCGATGACGTTCAGATCGGCCTTGTAGCCCACGGCGATTCGGCCGCGGTCGGCCAGCCCGGCGACGCGGGCCGGCACCGACGTCAGCTCCCGCACGGCTTCGGCGACCGCCAGCCGGCCCGCCGCGCGGTCACGCACCCAGTGGGTCAGCAGGTACGTCGGGAAGCTGGCGTCACAGATCATCCCGTAGTGCGCGCCGCCGTCGCCGAGGCCGAGCACCACGTCGTCGCGGCGGATGAGCTCGGCGACGGTGTCCAGCGAGCCGTCGCGGAAGTTGGCCAGCGTCAC
This sequence comes from Mycobacterium sp. PO1, assembly GCF_017312405.1. GTDB lineage: Bacteria > Actinomycetota > Actinomycetes > Mycobacteriales > Mycobacteriaceae > Mycobacterium. The sequence goes on along the minus strand of NZ_BLTG01000087.1, from coordinate 15,277 downwards.
CAGCAGCATCGCGTGACCGTCGTCGTCGAGCAGCCGGTCGTAGGCCTCTTCGAGGGGGGTCACGCCCCGCGCGGCCGCGCGGGCACCGATCGAATCCGACGGCGACGGTTCGTAATTTGGCGGATCGGCAAGCGGGAACATGTAGTTCCAGGCCTGCGCGGCGAACATCAACGGGTGTCCGTCCGATCCCGGCTTGTCGTTCAGGATGCGTTCGCGCACTTCGGGTTTGCGCATCTCGGCGACGCGCTGCGCCAGCGGCAGGTCGGCGATCTGCTGATACGACGGGTACATCACGAACGGGTTGCCCGACAGCTCGAGCCCGAGCACCAGCCCGATCGGGCGCGGGAAGATCTGCGCGGTGATGTCACCGCCATCGGCATTCGCCTTCTCCACCATCGTCAACGCGTCGAGGAAGAAGGGCTCGCCGGCGTTGCCGATCGCCAGCGTGAAGGTGACCGGCAGCCCGACCTCGGCCGCGACCTCGAACACCGTCTTCAGCACGGGTTCGTAGTCACCGGCGACCAGATCGGGAACGAACTGGATCAGGCCGCCGCCGGCGTCGTCCACGCCGCGGGCGATCGTCTCGATCTCGGCGCGGTCGGCGTCATAGCTGGGAATCGGTGCGCCGCTGAAGGTCTTGTGCAGCGTGAAGCGCGACGACGCGAAGCCCAGGGCCCCGGCGCGCACCGCCTCGGCGGCCAGCTTGCGCATCATCTCGAGGTCTTCGGCGGTGGCGGGCTCGCGGTCGACGCCGCGGCTGCCCATCACGTACACCCGCAGCGGCGAGTGCGGCAACAGCGCGGCCACATCGATGTCGCGGTGTCCGGCCTCCAGCGCGTCGAGGAACTCCGGAAACGTCTCCCAGTGCCACGGCAGCCCGTCGACCATGACCACGCCGGGGATGTCCTCGACGCCGGCCATCACGTCGACCAGCACGTCGTGGTCGGCGGGCCGGCACGGGGCGAAGCCGACTCCGCAGTTGCCCATCACCGCCGTGGTCACCCCGTGTGCGGACGAGGGGGTCAGCCGGTCCGACCAGATCGCCTGCCCGTCGTAGTGGGTGTGCAGGTCGACGAAACCGGGGGTGACCAGCAGGCCGGTCGCATCGATCTCGCGGGCGCCGGACTCGTCGACCTGACCCACCGCGGCTATCACACCCCCGGACACCGCGACGTCGCCGACGAACGGTTCGCCGCCGAGTCCGTCGACGATGGTTCCGTGGCGGATGACGAGTTCATATGTCATATCCCGAATGTACGGTGAGCGCATGATCGACCACTTCGGAATCAACTGCGCTGACTTCGAAAAATCGGCGTCGTTCTACGACCACGTGCTCGGCGTGCTCGGCTACACCCGGCAGATGGACATGGGGGTGGCCGTCGGCTACGGCACCGACGGCCACCCCGCTTTCTGGATCGCCGACATGGCCGCCGGAGACGCCGCCGGCCCCAACCGAGAGGTGCATGTCGCCTTCGCGGCCAAGGATGCCGAAGCGGTGCAGGCGTTCTACCGCACGGCACTGTCGCTGGGAGCCGAGCCGCTGCACGAGCCGCGGCTGTGGCCGGAGTACCACGACAGCTACTACGGCGCGTTTGTGCGGGACCCCGACGGGAACAACGTGGAGGCGGTGTTCCACGGCGGCGAGCCGCCCAACGAGCACGGCGGCGGACCTGAGGAGTGACGACATGACCGACATCGATGCCGCCCGCGAACTGCTGCGTGACGCGTTCACCCGGCAGATCGAGCACGTCGACGACCTGACCGAGGGGTTGACCGACGAGGTCGCCTACTTCCGGCCGGCGCCTGACGCCAACACGATCGCGTGGCTGATCTGGCACAGTGCCCGCATGCACGACGCGCAGCTGTGCGCGCTCGCCGACCTCGAGCAGGTGTGGTTCCGGGAGGGCTGGGTGGACCGGTTCGATCTCGACCTGCCGCGCGACGCGCACGGCTACGGCCAGACCCCCGAGGACGTCGCCAAGGTGCGCGCACCCGCCGATCTGCTGGCCGGCTATTACCACGCGGTACACAAGGAGACCTTGGAGTACCTGGCGTCGGTGTCGGCCGACGAGCTCGCCCGGGTGGTCGACCGCAACTGGAATCCGCCGGTGACGGCCAGCGCACGCCTGGTCAGCATCATCGACGACGCCGCTCAGCACCTCGGCCAGGCCGCCTATATCCGGGGCATCGCACACTGACACGGTTGATCCGGTGGTGGCCGGCGCTGGGTCTGGCCGGTGTCGTGCTGCTCGGACTCGCGGTCGGTGACGGCACGACGGCGCTCGACGAGTGGTTCCAGCGTCTCGGCAGGCAGCACCCGGCGCTGGGCTATCTGCTGGTGTTCACCGATGCCCGCGTCACGCTGGGTCTGGGTGTCTGCGTCCTGCTGATCGCGCTCTACCGGCGGCGATGGCGACTGGCGGCGGTGGTGGCGGTGGCGCCGTTGCTTGCTGTGCTGTCCGCGCGGATCGCGAAACGCCTGTTCGGCCGGTACAAGGACGACGCGCTGGCCTACCCGAGCGGGCACACCACGGTGGCGGTGGTCGTGCTGGGGATGGCGGTGCTGGTCGCGGGTGCCGCGACGTGGACGGTGATCGCAGCGACGGTGGCGGTCGCGCTCGGCGTCGTGGGGCAGGGCGTGACGTATCACTTCTTCACCGACGCGGTCGGCGCGGTGTTGCTCGGTACCGCGCTGGTGTCGGTCCTCGCTGTCCTCGCAGAACGAGGCCCGGACAGGCCCCCGACCAAACTTGACGGGTGTCAACCCGGGTGCGACGTGGATCACAGCGGCCGTTAACATAGGCCCATGACCGCGACGCCAGACGTGCACACGCCCGACTCCTTCACCGGCACCGGCACCATCAGGAACCCGGCGACGGGCGCCGTCGCCGGCGAGGTGCGCTGGACCGATCCGGCCGACGTCGCCCACATCGCCGCCGGGCTGCGCACCGCGCAGACCGAATGGGCGGCCCGCGGCGCCAAGGGACGGGCGAAGGTGCTGGCGCGCTATGCGGTGTGGCTGGGCGAGCACCGCTCCGAGATCGAGCGACTGCTGATCGCCGAGACCGGCAAGTCCGCCGTCGACGCGTCGCAGGAGGTGCCGCTGATCATCATGATCGCGTCCTACTACATCAAGACGATGGAACAGGCCCTGGCGCCCGAGACGCGTCCGGCTGCGCTGCCCTTCATGGCCATCAAGAAGATCGCGGTGCACTACCGGCCGCGTCCGGTCGTGGGGATCATCGCGCCGTGGAACTACCCGGTGGCCAACGCGTTGATGGACGCCATCGGTGCACTCGCGGCGGGTTGTGCGGTGTTGCTCAAGCCGTCGGAACGCACGCCGCTGACCGCCGAACTGCTGCTGCGCGGCTGGCTCGAGTCGGGCGCCCCCGAGGTGTTGGCGCTGGCGCAGGGCGCCCGCGAGGTGTCCGAAGCGGTGATCGACACCTCCGACTTCATCCAGTTCACCGGCTCCAGCGCGACCGGCGCGAAGGTCATGGAACGTGCGGCGCGCCGGCTCACCCCGGTGAGCCTGGAGCTCGGCGGCAAGGACCCGATGATCGTCCTCGAAGACGCCGACGTGGATCTGGCCGCGCACGCCGCGGTGTGGGGCGCGATGTTCAACGCCGGGCAGACATGTGTCTCGGTGGAGCGGGTCTATGTCGTCGACGCCGTCTATGACCGGTTCGTCGCCGCGGTGGTGCGCGATGTGCAGAATCTGAGCACCGGAGCCGGTGAGGGGCACGCCTTCGGCGCGATGATCGACGAGAGTCAGGTGGCCGTCACCGAGCGTCACGTCCAGGACGCGCTGGCCAAGGGCGCCCGCGCGTTGACCGGCGGCCGCCGTCCGGTCGGCGCGGGTTCGTTCTACCCACCGACCGTGCTCGTCGACGTCGACCACTCGATGATGTGCATGACCGAGGAGACGTTCGGGCCCACGCTGCCGATCATGAAGGTCGCCGACGCCAACGAGGCGGTGCGGCTGGCCAACGACAGCCCCTACGGTCTGTCGGCGTCGGTGTTCTCCGGCGATGTCGAGCGTGCCGAAGCCGTTGCGGTGCAACTCGATTGCGGAGCGGTGAACATCAACGACGTCATCTCCAACCTGATGTGCACCACGGCGCCGATGGGCGGATGGAAGTCCTCCGGCATGGGTGTGCGGTTCGGCGGCGCCGAGGGGATCCGCAAGTTCTGCCGTCAGGAGGCGGTGGTGGCGCCCCGCACCAACGTCGGCGCCGGCGGCAACTACTACAACAACTCGCTGCGCGCACTCAAGCGGATGAACACGATGATGACCAAGATGGCGCTGATCGGGCCGAGGCGCGCGGCGAAGTAGCCGTCACCCGGCGAGCGTGGTGGGCTCCGAGTCGCCGATCGCCCTGCTCGGGGATCCGTGGATGTCGACGGGGACGTCACCGGCGAGGGTGACCCGATGCATCAGCCGCCTCTGCCGGTCGTAGTCGTCGACGGCGCGGTGCTGGGTGGCGCGGTTGTCCCAGATCGCCACGTCGCCGGCCTCCCAGTTCCACCGTATGGTGTTCTCCGGCAACGTGATCCGTCGCTGAACGAGATCGAGCAGGGTTTGCGAGTCCTGCGGGTCGAAACCGATCAGGTGTCGGGTGAAGTCTCCGGCGACCAGGGTGCGCTCGCCGGTCTCGGGGTGAACCCGCACCAGTGGATGTTCGGTACGGAACTCTTTGTGCGCGAAGGCCGCCCGCGCCGCGCGGAACTTCTCGTCGGTGGTGGTGGCTGAGGTCGCGACGTAGTCGAACCGATTGCTGTGCAGGGCCCAGGTGTTCTCGGTCAGCCGTTTGAGCGGGTCCGGCAGATCGCGGTAGGCGGCGGCGGTGGACGCCCACATCGTCGAGCCGCCGTAGGGCGGCAGGGTGACGGCCCGAAGGACCGAGATCGAGGGGTAGTCGGGAACGAAGGTGACGTCGGTGTGCCACCGGTTTGCCGAGGCGTAGTCGGAGTCGATCGGCGTGATGGTCGGGACGTCCGCGGCGAGCGCGGGGAGCAGGGGATGCCCGACCGGCGTGCCGAGGAGTGCGGCGAAGCGTTGCTGGGCAGCGTCGTCGAGGTGGTGTTGGTGGCGGAAGAAGATCACCCCGTGTTCGAGCAGCGCGGTGCGGATCGCCGAGACGACGTCCGGGGAGAGGTCGCCGCTGAGGGAGACGTCGTCGATGCGGGCCCCGATGTTGCTGCCCAGCTTGGTGATCGAGGGGATGGCGGCCATGGGTCGGGGTCCTTTCCCTGTTGTGTAGTCAGTCGACTACACAACGACCGTAGTCGACTGACTGCAGTCGCGCAACGGTGTGGGGAACCGGGCAGACACCGCGTCGGTGAGAGCTCGCGGCAACCGGCCACCTGCCGTTCACCGCGACGTCACCGACTGGTTCGTGAGGCTGGATAGCTTCGGCGCGTGACTCTGGACACCTCTGGTTACACGGTGGTCGACGACGATGATGACGACCCGGTTCTGCTGATCCAGCCCGGCGACCAGGTGGTCGACACGTGGCGGGAGAACTATCCGTACGACGAGCGGATGAAGCGCAGCGATTACGAGGAACAGAAGCGGCTGTTGCAGATCGAGCTGCTCAAGCTGCAGAAGTGGAGCCAGGCCAACGGGCACCGGCACGTCGTCGTGTTCGAGGGCCGCGACGCCGCAGGCAAAGGCGGCACCATCAAGCGCTTCATGGAGCACCTGAACCCGCGCGGCGCGCGCATCGTGGCGCTGGAGAAGCCGACCGAGCAGGAGCGCACGCAGTGGTATTTCCAGCGTTATGTGCGCCACCTGCCGCATGCCGGCGAGATCGTGATGTTCGACCGGTCCTGGTACAACCGCGCCGGCGTGGAACGCGTGATGGGCTACTGCACCCCCAAGCAGCACGCCGAGTTCATCCGCCAGGTCCCCTGGTTCGAGCAGATGCTGGTCAACGACGGCATCTTCCTGACCAAGCTGTGGTTCTCGGTGTCGCCGTCCGAACAGCGCACCCGGTTCACGATCCGCCAGGTCGACCCGGTCCGGCAGTGGAAGCTGTCACCCACCGACCTGGCCTCGCTGGACAAGTGGGACGACTACACCGCGGCCAAGGAGGACATGTTCGCCTGGACCGACACCGAGACGGCGCCGTGGACCGTGGTCAAGAGCAACGACAAGAAGCGTGCCCGCGTCAACGCCATGCGTTTCGTGCTGAGTAAATTCGACTACGACAACAAAGACCATGACGTGGTCGGCCGGCCCGACCCGCTCATCGTGGGACGCGCGCTGGGCGACTGACCGGCGGAGAAGGAGGACGCGTCGGTGCGGTTCGTGACGGCGCTGTTCTTCTGGCTGCTGACCACCGCGGCGTTGGCCGTCGCGGTGCCGGTGGTCTGGGCGCAGATGACGATCGTCAACGAGGACGGCTACGCCGCGTTGTCGGCGTCAGCCGCGAATGACGCGCGCCTGCAGGAGGCGATGGCGGGTGAACTGACCACCCAGCTGGTGTCGCTGGGTGACGACAACGGCTACAGCCTCAACCCCGTCCTGGTGCGTCAGGTCGCCGCGTCCTACACGGGCAACGACGGCTTCGCCGGACAGTTCGCCCAGGCGAACCGCATCGCACATCGGTGGATGTTCACCGGTGCCGTGCCCAGCGGCAACTCGACCGACGAGTGGCTCATCGACGTCGCGCCGATGCTGTCGGATCCGTCGTTCCAGGCCACGCTGGGCTCCCTGGACCTGGAGGTCCCGCCGGCGCTGACGGTGCCGATCACCGTCGACAGCCCGGAGCTGCAGCCGGGCAAGCTGCGCTGGCTGGCGACGTGGGGACCTTGGGCCAGCGCGGCGGTGGTGGCGGTGGTGGCGGTGTGTGCGTTGCTCACCGTCGTCGCGGCCCGCTCCCGGGGCAAGGCGCTGGCCGCGCTGGGAGTGTCGGCGTTGTTGGTGGGCGCGGCAGGCTGGGCCGGCATCGAGGTGGGCCGCGGCTACGTCGAGGACGCGCTGAACCGCACGACCGGTGACATCCACACCGTGGCCGAGGTGATGGTCGCTCACGCCGAGGGCAGCCTGCACCACTGGCTGAACATCACTCTGGTCGCCGGGGTGGTACTGGTCGTCCTCGGCGCGATCGCCGCGGGCCTGGGCGGTCTGCGGCGCGAATGACGATCAGGAGTTGGCGGCGACGAACCGGCGCAGAAGCGGCCACCCCGCCGCGAGGTTGACCGCCACGCCGCCGAGCAGGTACGGCCACCACACACCCCCGGCGCAGGCCACCCAGAACGCCTTGGCCGCCCAGTACGGCGGCAGCACCCCGAACGCCAGATTCCAGGCGGAGTCGACGAACCAGGGCAGGCACGGGATCCCGGCGATGAGCAAACCGAGCAGCCGCAGCATGGCGATGCCCTGCACCTTGTTGCGCGCCACGGCGACGATCAGCAGCATCGTCACCACCGCCGACAGACCGGCCACCATGCCGATCGGGATCAGCGGCCACACCAGCGAGGACGGCACCAGGCCCGTCAACGGGATCGTCACCGCGACATAGACGGTCGTCACGGTCACCACCGTGGCGGCGCGGTAACCGAAGAAGCTGCGCAACGTCACCGGGGTCACCCGCAGCGCTGTCAGCGTGCCGGCGTCGACCTCGTCGAGTACCAGGAACGCCGCCAGCCCGCCGACGACGATGATGCTGGTCAGCAGCAGCAATCCGGTGACTGCCAGCGGGTAGTAGGGCACCAGGTCGAAGTCGTAGCGCTGCGCCAGGGCGGTGTTGAGTCGCGGCACGAGCACCGCGGTGCCGACGGTCCAGATCGCGGGCGCGAACACCAGCATGACCAACAGCGGGTCGCGGTAGGTGCCGCGCAAGTCGTTCCGTGCGAACGCGGTCCAGGCGGCGGTCATGCGGCACCCGACCGGGCGATGACGTAGCGGTCGAACAGGACCCGGGCCACCTGGTACAGGCCGGCCGCGCAGAGCAGCGGGTACCCCAGCGCGTACGCGATCTGCCAGGGCGCCAGGCTGATCTGGTCGAACACCGCGGCGAACAGCAACAGCGGGCCCTGGGTCGGGATCAGGTAGAGCACCGGGTGCGTCCACACCCCGAGCAGGTACACCACCGGCAGCGCCAGGATCAGCAGCGGTACCACCGTCGAGAGGAACCAGTCACTGACCGAGGCGAACGGCAGCGCGGAGATGAACCCGGACAGCAGCATGACCAGCGTGCCGAGGACGACGCCGGCGACCAGTGGTGCAGGGTGGAAGTCGGTGCCGTGCGTCGCGGTCACCACCACCACCGCGACCAGCAACGAAATCACTGTCAATACAACAAGTTTCACCGACAGGTAATCACCGAAGCGCAATGGGCTGCACACCACCGCCCCGAGCGTGCGTTCCTGCTTCTCGAGGAACACCGAGCCGCCGATGAAGAAGAAGCCGATGACGGCGATGTCGCCGATCAGCACATAGGGTTCGACGATGTTGCGCAGGTGGTGCGGCATCGGCAGCAGGACCGCCAGCCACAGCAGGCCGGAGATCACCGCGGCGTGCACGAACCGTTGGCGCACCTGCAAAGTGGCCTCCAGGCGCAGGGCGCTGATCCAGCGCGTCATGCCAGGCTCCGGCCGGTGACGTCGACGAACACCTCGTCGAGGCTGGCCTCGCGACTGTGGATGGTTTCCACGTGGTGGCTGCGCAACACGGAATGGAAGTCGGGGTCGTCGGCCAATCCGTCCATCGGGAACTCCGCGGTCTGCAATGTGCCCTCCGGAGCGCGGTATTCGACGCGGACGAGCCGACGACTGCGGGCGATCTTCAGTTCCGTCGGCGCGTCGAGGGCGACGATGCGGCCGTCGACGACGAACGCCACCCGGTCGCAGAGTTCGTCGGCGGTCGCCATGTCGTGGGTGGTGAGGAATACGGTGCGACCGCGGTCTTTCAGTTCCAGGACCATGTCTTTGACTCGCCGGGCGTTGACCGGGTCCAGGCCCGAGGTCGGCTCGTCGAGGAAGATCAACTCGGGGTCGTTGAGCAGCGCCCTGGCGAACGTCAGCCGCATCTGCATTCCCTTGGAGTACTTGCCCACCCGGGTGTCCGCCGCGTCGGCGAGGCCGACCGCCTCGAGCAGGGTGCGCGGATCCTGCGTCGCTCCGTCGTACAGCGAGGCGAAGAACTGGAGGTTCTCGGCGCCGGTCAGCTTCAGGTAGTGGTTCGGCAGCTCGAACGACACCCCGATGCGTTGGTAGTAGTCGGACCCCCAGTCCAGCGGGTCGCGGCCCCAGACCAGCATTCGGCCGCCGTGGCCGCGCAGCAACCCGATCAGCAGCTTCTGCGTGGTCGACTTGCCCGCACCGCTCGGGCCGAGGAAGCCGAAGATCTCTCCCGGGGCCACGGTGAAATCCATGCCGCGCACGGCGGGTTCGGGCGTCTTGGGATAGGTGTAGGTCAGCTCGCTGACGGCGATGACGGGTTCGTTGTTCATCTCGACTCGTGTCATCCTTCGGTTGGACAGCCGGGCAGGAATTCCGACCAGACTTCCCGGAGCGCCGCGTCAGACTATAGTGAATTTTCAGAAATTATTGAAGTCTTTGAAATCCCCAGGAGGTCTGCTGGTGACGCCCGCGCCGAGACTGCACGAGGCCGCGGAGCGGCTCGCCCTCGTCCTTTCGGGTCAAGGTCTGCAACGCATGACCGCCCGGGTGCTGACCGCGCTGTTGTTCTCCGAGAGGTCCAGTGTGACGATGTCCGAGTTGGCCGACGAGCTCCAGGCCAGCGCAGGCTCGATATCCGGGGCGCTGAAGAATCTGACGTCGGTCGGGCTGGTCGAGCGGGTGCCCGCACCGGCCAGCAGGCGGGACCACTTCCGGCTGCGGCCGGACGCCTGGGCGACGCTCTACACCAGCCAGAACCAGACGATCGCCGCGTTCCTGCAGGCGGCCGACGACGGGATCGCCGCGACCGGTGGCTCCGGCCTGGCCCGGGACCGGCTGGTCGAGATGCGCGACTTCTACGCATTCCTGCTGGCCGAGATTCCGGCGGTGCTGGAACGCTGGCACGCGAGCCGGTCCTGACCGACAGGTACCCTCGGAACGAGTCCCCTCTCGAAAGGTCGCTCATTGTCCTCACCTGGCACCGCCGAACTCGACGGTCTCGCCGGCTGGACGGTTGACCTGATGGAGCGCCTCGGAGGCCCCGGAGCAGGCCTGGCGATCTTCCTGGAGAACGTGTTCCCGCCGCTGCCCAGCGAGGTCATCCTCCCGATGGCGGGGTTCGCCGCGCGGCTCGGCCAGCTGTCCGTCGTCGAAGCCGTGCTGTGGACCACCCTCGGGTCGGTGGTGGGCGCCTGGTTCATCTACTGGCTCGGTGCGCGACTCGGCCATGACCGGATGCGCAGGCTGGTGCTCAAAGTCCCGTTGATCGACGTCGAGGACATCGACAAATCCGCGGCATGGTTCGCGCGCCACGGCACCAAGGGTGTGTTCTTCGGCAGGATGCTGCCGTTCTTCCGCAGTTTCATCTCCGTCCCGGCCGGCACCGAGCGGATGAACTTCGCCGTCTTCACGGTGCTCACCTTTCTGGGCAGCCTGATCTGGAACAGCGTTTTCGTCGGTGCGGGGTATGGGCTGGGCGCCAACTGGCACCGGGTGGAGCCCTACGCCGCAACGTTCCAGTACATCGTGCTCAGTGCGGTCGCGGTCGCGCTCGGTTGGCTGGTCGTCTCACGCATCCGTCGTCGGCTGCGGGCCGAGGCCGGCACGGAGGTCTGAGCGGGGCAGCAGGCCGACCTGTCGGTACACCTCGCGCAGATAGCGGCGCATCTCGCCGGCGTCGGGCGGTGCGGGTTGCAACACCCGGTAGGTGACCGCGCCGACCATCATGTCGATGGCGACCTCGAGGTCCGTGTCCGCGGCGACGGTGCCCAGCTCGCGCGCCCACTCGAGCAGCGCCGCTGCCTGACGTCGACGGGGCGCGATGTAGCGACGCCAGTAGGTGGCCATCAGCTCGGGATGGCTGACCGCCGAGCCGAACACCCGGGCCACCAGGGCGCGGTACTGCGGGCTGGCCGCGGTGGCCGCAGCCCGCTCGATGGCGGCCTCGACCACCTCGTACGGCGACGTGGACGCCGCGGTCGACGCCCAGCCGGACTCGTCGGCGACCAGCGTTTCCATGGCCGCCGAGATCAGGTCCTCCTTGTTCGACCAGCGCCGGTAGACCGTCGGTTTCCCGACGCCGGCCCGGCGGGCGATCTGCTCGATGCTGGCGCCTTCGACGCCGCGCTCGAGGAACAGTTCCAGGCCGGCCTGCAGGATCGCCCGGTCGGCCTCGGCGTCGCGCGGTCGCCCGCGCGGCGCGCTCACGGTGTCGAACCGGAGGTCAACGCGGCGGTGAGCCACCGGTGCACGGCGGATGCGTCGCCGGGACGTCCCCGCCACGCCAGGTGGGCGTCGGGGCGGATCAGCATCGCCGCGTCACCGTCGTAGTCCAGGCGGGCGACGAAGTCGCCGAGGTGCCGGCGGGCGGCCTCGATCACCGGTGGCCGAACTCCGGGCGTCAGCAACGCCCACCGTCCGCCGAGCTCCCGGTGCAACCGGGTGGCGGTGCCGTCGGCTCGGATGCACGCCAGGTCGGCGATCCGGTCTCCTGGCCGCGGCTTGGCTCCGCGGCCGCCCAGCGGGCCCTTGTGGTAGCTGACCCACAGCTGCGATGCGGTGTAGGTGATCCACCGCTGCACCGGCGCGCGCCCGAAGATCTTCGGGGCGACCCGGTCGCGCAGGAAGCGGCCGACGGGGTGGTCCGCCACGTTGACGCGGGTGACTGCGCTGGTGCCGCGCAGCACGTCGGTGGCCAGTGGGCGGCGCTCGGCCTCGTAGGTGTCGACGAACCGATCGGTGGCCAGACCGCGGATGGTCAGGGCGAGCTTGAAGGCCAGGTTCTCGGCGTCGCCGATGCCCGTCAGCATGCCCTGCCCGCCGAACGGGGCGTGCGCGTGGGCGGCGTCGCCGGCGATCAACGCGTGGCCGTGACGGTAGCGGTCGGCGAGACGGCGGTGGACGGTGAACATCGACAACCACTCGGCGTCCCCGACGTGCACGCGCCGCCCGCTGCGTGCGGGGATGAGCTGCCGCAGGCGCGTCAGCATCTGGCCCTGGTCCGGCGGCGCGGTGTTGCCCGGGTCGTAGGCGAACACCCGCCACAGGTCGTCGCGGCCGTCATCGCCGGGCATCGGCATCACACCGAGCAGGCCGTCGGGGTGGATCCACCCGGTGGTGCCGCCGCGGTCCACCTCCCAGTCGAGGTGCAGGTCGGCCAGCAGCCAGCGTTCGGTGAGCTTGACGCCCGGGAACGCGATGCCGGCCAACCGCCGGGTGGTGCTGGAGGTGCCGTCGCAGCCGACGATCCACTGCGCCCGCAGGCGGGTTCCGTCGTCGAGTTCGGCGACGACGAGGTCCTGCGGGGGCCCGTCCTGCTGGGACAGCCCGGCCAGGCCGACACCCCAGTGGGGAACGACGTCGAGTTCGGCCAGCCGGTCGCGCAGCGCGGCCTCGACCTTCGCCTGGGAGACCACCATCGGCGGGGCGGCGGTGTCCATCCGGGGATCGCCGAACTCCAGCGTGACCAGCGGGCGGTCGCCGAGGTAGTTCGTGATCCGCATCGCCCGCAGCGACTCGTCCGGCAGGCTGCCGAGGGCGCCGAGCCGGCCGAGCACCTCCGAGCCGCGGGCGTGCAGGAAGTTCGCCCGCGACGTGGTGGCCGGTCCGGTGGCGCGGTCGACGACCTGTACGGAGATCCCGTGCAGGCGTAACGCACAGGCCAGCGTCAGTCCCGTCGGTCCGGCGCCCACCACCAGGACCTCGGTGTCGGTCACGCCGTCGACAATAACGGAACGGTAGCGTAACGGAAAGAGTCAGGGGTGGATCACGTGGGACGGGTCCGGACGGCGTTGCGGCGGGGCCTGGCTGTAGTCACCCCAGGGCCCGTCGCGCTGTTCCACCGCCGCCCGCACTCCCTCGGCGGCAGCCGTGTCGACGAAACGCAGCGCGTCGGGAGTGTTGCGCATCAGCCCGTCCAGGATGCCGCCGAGCGTCTGCGTCGAGGCCAGCCCCATGTTCTCGTAGGCCTGGTTGACGATCAGCTTCTGCGCCTGCAGCTGGCTCAGCGGAATGGTCGCGAGCCTGGCGGCGATCTCGGCGACCCGCGCCTCCAGACGCTCGAACGGCACCGACTCGTTGATCAGCTCCACCGCCGCGGCCTCCTTGCCGGTCAGCGGCTCCCCGGTCAGCGAATGCCATTTCACCTTCGACAACGACAACCGGTAGAGCCACATGCCGGTCAGGTAGGCGCCCCACATCCGGGCGTAGGGGGTGCCGATCACGGCGTCGTCGCTGGCGATGACCAGGTCGGCGCACAGCGCGTAGTCGCTGGCCCCGCCCACACACCAGCCGTGAACCTGCGCGATCACCGGCTTCGACGCCCGCCAGATCGCCATGAACTTGTTCGTCGGCCCGGTCTCACGGGCGGACACCATGGCGAAGTCCTTACCCGGGTCCCACCGGCCGTCGGTGTTCATCGCCTCGCCCCAGTGCTCGAACCCGCCACCGAAGTCGTAGCCGCCGGAGAACGCCCGCCCCGCTCCGCGCAACACGATCACCTTGATCGCGGGATCGCGTTCGGCCAGCCCGATGGCCGCCTCGATCTCGTCGGGCATCGGCGGGACGATCGTGTTGAGCCGCTCGGGACGGTTGAGCGTGATGGTGGCTACCGGCGGTTCGGTTCGATACAGCAGGGTCTCGAAGGTCGACGAGGTCGGTGACATAGTCAGCCAGTGTGCCCGCTGGGCTCTACCGCCAGCCGCGGAACGCGTCGAGCAGCTTGGCCCGGAAAGCCGGGTCGAGTTCCTCCGACCCGATCCGGTCGACGCGGTTCAAGGTGGCCACCGTCGTCCGGAACTGCTGCAGATAGTTCTCGCAGCCTTCGCAGTCGAGCAGGTGCGTGTCGAAGCGCGCCCTGGTCTCGGCGTCCAGCGATCCGTCGAGGTAGGCGGTGACCAGTTCGACGAGCTCGGAGCAGGCCAGGTCACGGTCGTCGGTCATGACACATCCTCAAGGTAGTTCTCCAGTGCCTGGCGCACCGCGGCGCGGCCCCGGTGCAGGAGCACGCGCTGGTTGGCGACGCTGATGTCGAGCAGCGCGCAGACTTCCGCGGAATCGAGGTCCAGCACGTCACGCAACGTGACCACGACGCGCTGGCGTTCCGGGAGTTTGTCCAGCTCGCGCCGCGCGACGTCCATGAGCTCTCCGCCCAGCACCGCGCCTTCCGGAGACTCCGGAAACGCCACGGGCGCGACGTCGTCCCTCCAGTGGCCCGGCCACTCGTCGTCGCCGCCGCGGAACCGTGCCGGGTCGACGCTGCCGCCGGTGAACGCCACGACCTGCATGTCACGGTCCTTGCGTTCCCGGGCCCCGCGGGTCCGGGCGATGTTGATCAGAACGGTGAAAAGCCATGTGCGGACGCTGGATCGGCCCTCGAAGCCGTCGATGCCCTTGAGCAGCGCGATCCACGCCTCCTGGACGACCTCCTCGGCGATCTCCCGGCTGGCGACGTAACCCCGCGCCACCCGCAGCATCGACGGGGTGTGCCGATCGACCAACGCGGCGAAGACCGCCTCGTCGCGCGCCCGCAGCGCCGCGACCAGCTTCTCCTCGTCGGCCGGCGTAGCGGTCGTCACGGCCCGATGGTAGCCCGCCGCGACTGGAGTGCGCGGTGTGAATCGGCCAGCGTCCACACCGAGATGCCCAGCAGCGCAACATCCTTGATCAAGAACTGACCCGTCGAGGACAACACCGGGAAGCCGCCTGCCGACGCCTCGAACACACCGGGTGTGGTGATCAGGAAGCTCAGCGTGGCGGTGAACAAACCGACCGCGACCACGCTGCCGGCCATCGAGAACGTCGGCCACCACGGCTTGACCGCGATGAGGGCCGCGGTCGCGATCTCGAGTGCTCCGAGCAGCGCGGAGAACGTCGTGACCGAGAAGACGTCGTACACCCAGCTCATGAACGGACTGGACGCCACCAGGGGCTCGATGCCCCGCGCTTCGAACTCGGTGAACTTCAACGCCCCGATCCAGGCGAGGATCAGCACCAGCGAGTAACGCAGCAGAGCGCTGCCGGCGCGGTCCAGCCCGCTCTGGAGTCGGTCGGGATGTGGGGTTCGGACAGTGGTCATCGCAACGCCTCCCGGGGTCGGCGGGCCCACCCGGACGGCGCGGCCCTTCACCGTGGGCAGTGTGGGCGGGCG
>NZ_BLTG01000086.1 GCF_017312405.1 Mycobacterium sp. PO1 | reverse complement strand
TCCTTGAGCCGCTTGGCGTCGTTGGCCTTCATGCCGCCGTACTGCGCCACCCAGCGATGCCAGGTCGATTCGGCGACCTCCAGATGACGGCACACCTCGGCCAGCTCCTGACCGGAGCCGAGCAGCTTGTTGCCCTCGGCGAGCTTGCGGATGATCTGATCCGGCGTATGCCGCCGCCGCTTGTTCGATGCCATGTCGTTGGTGATTCTTCCTGCCCGAACACTCGGGCAACAGAGTCGCACAACGACTGGACCACTACAGGGGGCTCACCTCACATCCTGGGCAATTGGCCCAGCACCGCGCGACGCGGCCCCTGTTCGTTCACCGGTGCGGACGCCACCCGACCATTGTCGCGACTGTCGGCCCGGCTTTCACGCCCTTCATAGACATCTCATATGTCTGCTCGTGACGACCGGTGTAGGCGCATGTGGATTCCCTATGAGAAGTTCGCTGTCGCCACCACCGGCCAGGAGACTGAGGCGCGTTGCCCCCTCTCACGAAAGGCCCCGGCGATGACCGCTACCGCTTCGCTCGACACCCGGTTGACTGCACACTCCGCCACTGCTCTCGGACTCTTCCGGATTCTCACGGACTGATGTTCACGATGCACGGAACCATGAAGCTCTTCGGCTGGCCGACCGGTTCGCCGGCTGCAGTGGCGGCGTGGCCGATGTGGTGGGCCGGTGTGCTCGAGGCGATTCTCGGTGTCCTCATCGCGATCGGATGGTATGTCCGGGCCGCGGCCTTCGTCGCTTGCGGCATGATGGCCGTCGCGTACTTCTGGATGCATTTTCCCGCGGGATTCTGGCCCGTCGTCAACGGCGGTGAGACCGCGGTGCTCTACTGTTTCGCGTTCCTGCTGTTCGTGTTCCACGGCCCTGGCGCCCTCGGCGTCTCCAGGCGATGACCGTGCCGCCGTTGCGCAACCGGATGCCCGGCGGTTCTTGTGAGTTCGCTATGCGAACCTGGCGCGAAGGCATCTCGCCTCTAGGCTGGAAATTACTGGTAAAAAACAACTTTGGAGGATAAATGGCAATCTTGACCGCCAGGGCCGACGATCACGAGAGCGTGCGGTTCGAGCGTGATGTTCTACCGTTGCTCGACCAGCTCTACCGGGCCGCGCGCCGTTACACCCTCAACGGCGCCGACGCCGAAGACTTGGTGCAAGACACGATGGTCAAGGCCTACAGGTCATTTCACACTTATCAGGACGGCACCAACGTTCTTGCGTGGTTGCTGAGGATCATGACCAACACGTGGATGAACTCGCACCGGCGAGCCCAGTGCCGTCCCAGTGAAGTGCTCTCCGAAGACATCACCGACGCGCAGTGGGTGGCGCACGCTGAGCATCAGTCCACCGGTCTACTGTCCGCCGAACTCGCTGCTCTGGAGGCGCTCGGCGACGACGACGTCAGGGACGCCTTCGCGAGGGTGCCCGAAAGCCAGCGCCTGGCGGTGTACTACGCCGATGTCGAGGGCCTGCCCTATCGCGAGATCGCACACATCCTCGACATCCCGGAGGGGACTGTCATGTCACGGGTGTTTCGCGGTCGACGAGTGCTGCGCGGTCTGCTGGTCGGCGTGGCGGCGGCTCGCGGTTATCTGCGTGCCGCATGAACCGAGGAACGGCAGATCAGTGCCTCCGCGGCGGTGGCCACGGCGGCTCGCCGCACAACGCCAGCAGCGCGTTCTCCACCACCTCCGGCAGCGCCGGGTGGATCCAGTACTGACCACGGGCCATGTCCTGGGCGGGAAGGCCGAACGACATCGCCTGGATGATCGGCTGGATGATCGACGAGGCCTGGTGGCCCATGATGTGTGCGCCGAGCAGCAAGCCGGTGTCGTCGTCGACGATCAGCTTGGCGAATCCGGTGGAATCCTCCATCGCCCAGCCGTAGGCGACGTCGCTGTAGTCCTGGATCTTGGTCTTGAAGCGGTAACCGGCAGCGCGGGCCTGGTTCTCGGTCAACCCGACCGACGCGATCTGCGGTTCGGTGAACACCGCCGAGGGAACATTGGCGTGGTTGGCCGGCATCAGGTTGTCGGTGTCGTCCCACGCTTGCAGCAGGTTGTGCTTGACCACCCGGGCCTCGTGGTTGGCGACGTGCTTGAGTTGATAGGGCGAGCTGACGTCGCCGAGCGCGAACACGTTTCGCGCCGTGGTGCGCTGGTACTCGTCGACAGCGACCAGGCCCGCCGACACCTCCACACCGGCCAGATGCGCGTCGAGTTGATCGCCGTTGGGCACGCGTCCCGTCGCCACCAGCAGCGTGTCGGCACGCACCGTCGACCCGTCGTCCAGATGCAGGGTGACACCCGAGTCGTCCGACGACCCACCCACCAGGTTCCGCCGGCTGCGGATCTCCCATTTGCGGCTGGCGATGTCGGTGAATCGTTCGCAGATCGTGTCGTCGGTGTGGGTGAGCATCGTCGTGCCGCGCAGCACGATCGTTACGTGAGATCCCAGCGCGGAGAAGACGTGGGCGAACTCGGCTGCGACGAACCCGCCACCGACGATCACGATGTGCTCGGGCACCTCAGAGATCCGCATGATCGTGTCGCTGGTGTGGAAGGCCACGCCGCATTCGGCGATCGCAGCAGGCACCGTGGCCCGCGCACCGGCGGCGATGACCACCTGCTCTGCGCTGAACTCGTCGCCGTCGTCGGTGTGCAGCCGATAGCTGCCGTCGTCGTTGCGCGCGCCGAAGCGGGTGTGGCTGGCGAAAACCTCGACGTTCGGTGAGGAACGCCGGTACTGTTCACCGCCGGCGGCCAGCGGGTCGATGCGGCCGAACACCCGGGACACGATGTCGGGCCAGCGCACCCCGTCGACGTGGGCGTCGACCCCGAATCGCGCCGAGTCACGGATCTGCTGGGCCACCCCGGCCGCGTAGACGAACATCTTGGTGGGGATGCATCCGACGTTGAGGCAGGTTCCGCCGAACACCCCCTTCTCACAGATCGCGACGCGCTTGTCGACGTAGCGTTCGTCGAGCAGCGAGTTGCCCGAACCGGTCCCGATGATTGCGATGTCGAAGTCAGCCATGCCCGTCGCTCCCGTCGTTGTCGGCCGGTGCCGCGCACTCGCCTCGATGCTCTGCTCGATACCACTGCAGCCAGCGGTCCAATTCGGTGTACGCCTGCCGCCGCGCCTCGGGCACCGACAGGAACACGTCGTGCTTGGCGTCGGTGATCGGCACGATCGTCGTCCGGTTGCCGATGCATCCCGCCCAGCGGGCGATCTGGGTGACGTCGAGCACCGCGTCACCGCATTGGATGGCGGCGGGGTCGGCCACCTCGCGCACGCTGCGGTCCGAGCGCAGGATCAGGTTGGGCACCCCGACATCGAGGCCCCGGTGCAGCCTGGCCTGCCCGCGTCGGATGGCATGGATCCAGCCCACCTTCACCGGAAATCCGCCGATCGGCTTCCAGGTCAGGTTGTAGTCGAAGTCGCCGTCGTAGTCGCGGTGCAGGGTGGTGCCGTACCCGCCCGTGCCCGGACGGCGCACCACCGTGTGCTTGCGCAGCCGCCCCAGTGCCGACAGCGCCGCCGACGTCGGCGCCGAACGCAGCAACGCATGGCCCTGCAGATCCAGCCACGGGCTGTTGAGCACCAGCCCCGCCACCCCGGCGCGGACGGTGGCGCCTCTGCGTCGCAACCGGTCCAACCACAGTGACGTGATCAACCCACCCGCCGAATGCCCGTAGATCAGCACCCGTGCCGGGGACACGGCCCCCACCGTCGCCAGCGCCCGTTCGAGTTCGACGTCGTAGCGGGCCAGGTCGGTGGTGAAGTGCGGGGTCTGACCGTCGCGGTGCGAGCGCCCACATTTGTGCAGGTCCAGTGCATAGACCCGGAACCCCTGCGAAGCGAGATGATCCGCGAGCTCGGTGTGGAAGAAATAGTCGGTGAAACCGTGCACCACCAGTACCGCGTCACGCGCGCGGTGGGCAGCGTCCTCATCGGGGTGACCCCGGCTCACCAGCGTCGCCACGAGCTCGCCTTCACCGTCGGGGTCGGGGCCGAGTTCGAAGGTCCGCTGCCAATATCCGGGCAGCACGTCGGGCTCCCATCCACGCACGGATGCCACCCTAATGCCGAAAGCGGGTAGACCGGTGCAGTGCGGGGCAGTGGTCGCCACGTGGTGACCACGGCCCGCGGGATAACCTGAACATCGGTAAGCCGTGATCCACGGGCCGCGACGCGAAGGATCGACGAGGTGTCTGAACCAGAGAAGACCGACGTCCTGCTGGTAGGGGCGGGGATCATGAGCGCGACGCTCAGTACGCTGCTGCGACTGGTAGAGCCGGACTGGTCGATGACGCTGGTCGAACGGCTCGACGGCGCCGCCGCCGAGAGCAGTGATGCCTGGAACAATGCCGGCACCGGGCACTCGGCGTTGTGTGAGTTGAACTACACCCCGGCTCGCCCCGACGGCACCATCGACATCTCCAAGGCTGTCAACGTCAACGAGCAGTTTCAGGTGTCGCGACAGTTCTGGGCCTACGCGGTCGAGAACGGGGTGCTGCCCGACGTCCGCAGCTTCCTGAACCCCATCCCGCACGTGAGCTTCGTGCAGGGCGCCGACAACGTGGACTATCTGCGCCGACGCTACGAGGCGTTGGTCTCCAATCCGCTGTTCGCCTCGATGGAGTTCATCGACGACCGCGACGAGTTCACCCGCCGGCTGCCGCTGATGGCCGCGGGCCGCGACTTCTCCGAGCCCGTCGGGCTGAACTGGACCCAGGACGGCACCGACGTCGACTTCGGCGCGCTGTCGCGTCAGCTGATCGGTTTCGGTGCCAAACAAGGCATGTCGACGTTGTTCGGCCACGAGGTCTCCGACCTGAAGCAGAACTCCGACGGAACGTGGCGCGTGCAGGTCGTCAACCGCCGCACCGACCGCAAGCGCACCTTCCACGCCAAGTTCGTCTTCGTCGGCGCCGGCGGTGGCGCGCTGCCGCTGTTGCAGAAGGCCGGCATCAAAGAAGCCAAGGGATTCGGTGGGTTCCCGGTGGGCGGCCAGTGGCTGCGCAGCGGCAATTCCGCGCTGACTGCCGGGCATCAGGCCAAGGTGTACGGGCTGCCGCCGCTGGGTGCGCCGCCGATGTCGGTGCCCCACCTGGACACTCGCGTCATCAACCGGCGTTCGTGGCTGTTGTTCGGACCGTTCGCGGGCTGGTCGCCGAAATTCCTGAAGCAGGGCAAGGTCACCGATCTCCCGTTCTCGGTGCGGCCGGACAACCTGGTGTCGATGCTCGGTGTCGGCATGACCGAGATGGGTCTGCTGAAGTACCTGATCGGCCAGCTGCTGCTCAGCGAGTCGGCGCGGGTGGACACGCTGCGCGAATTCGTGCCCAGTGCGCGAGATTCCGACTGGGAGCTCGACATCGCCGGACAGCGGGTGCAGGTCATTCGCAAGGCAAAGGGCAAGGGCGGTGTGTTGGAGTTCGGCACCACCGTGCTCTCGGCGTCCGACGGCAGCATCGCAGGGCTGCTCGGCGCCTCGCCCGGCGCCTCCACCGCGGTGCCGGCCATGCTCGACGTCATGCAACGGTGTTTCGGCGACCGCTACGAGAGCTGGCAGTCCAAGCTCACCGAGATGGTGCCGTCGCTGGGTACTCCGCTGTCGGGTGAGCCCGCGCTGTTCGAGGAAGTCTGGTCGTGGGGAACCAAGGTGCTCAAGCTGGACAAGCCGGCCAGCGGGGTACCCGACGTGCCCGGTGACGTGTCGGTCGCGGGAACCGGTCATTCGGCCACCTCGGCGACCGCATGACGGTGACTGCTTGATGACAGTCGCGCTGCGCCGCAGCTGGGCCAAGGATCTCGACGCCGCCACGCTCTACGAGTTGCTCAAATTGCGTGTCGAGGTGTTCGTGGTCGAGCAGGCCACCCCGTATCCCGAGTTGGACGGGCGGGACCTGCTGGCTGAGACGCGGCACTTCTGGCTGGAAAACTCTGAGGGACAGGTGGTTTCGACGTTGCGACTGATGGAGGAGCACCCCGGCGGGCAGAAGGCGTTCCGGATCGGGCGGGTGTGCACCAAGCGCAGCGATCGCGGACACGGACACACCGCCCGACTGTTGACGGCGGCGCTGGCCGAAGTCGGCGACTACCCCTGCCACATCAACGCCCAGACCTATCTGGTGGAGATGTATGGCAGGCACGGATTCGTCCGCGCCGGTGACGAATTCCTCGACGACGGCATTCCGCACGTGTCCATGGTGAAGCCATGACCGTCGCCGACCGTGTCGACGTCAACTACCCGTTCAGTGCGCTGGTCGGGCACGACCGCCTTCGGCTGGCGCTGGTGTTGTGCGCCGTGCGGCCCGACATCGGCGGAGTGCTGATCCGCGGTGAGAAGGGCACCGCGAAGTCGACCGCGGTCCGCGGGCTGGCGCAGGTGCTGACCACGGCTTTCCAGGACTCCGGCGGCGGACACCTGGTGGAGTTGCCGATCGGGGCGACCGAGGACAGGGTGATCGGCTCCATCGACTTGCAGAAGGTGCTGCGCGACGGCGAGCACGCCTTCTCGCCGGGCCTGCTGGCCCGTGCCCACCGCGGCGTTCTCTATGTCGACGAGGTCAACCTGCTGCACGACCACCTCGTCGACATCCTGCTCGACGCCGCCGCCATGGGCCGGGTGCACATCGAACGTGACGGGGTCTCGCACAGTCACGAGGCCCGGTTCGTGTTGATCGGCACCATGAATCCCGAAGAGGGGGAGTTGCGTCCGCAGTTGCTGGACCGTTTCGGGCTCACCGTCGACGTCGCGGCCTCCCGCGATGTCGACGTGCGCACCGACGTGATCCGGCAGCGACTCGCGTTCGAAGCCGACCCGGCCGCATTCGCCGCGAGGTATGCCGGCGAGGATGCCGCGCTGGCCGCCCGCATCGCCGAAGCGCGCGCCTTGCTGGCAGAGGTGACGTTGCCGGACAACGAGTTACGGCGCATCGCAGCGTTGTGTGCGGCATTCGACGTCGACGGCATGCGCGCTGATCTGGTGGTCGCGCGCACCGCGGTGGCGCACGCCGCCTGGCGGGGGGCCACCACCGTCGACGAGCACGACATCCGGGTGGCCGCCGAACTGGCTTTGCCGCACCGCCGGCGCCGCGATCCGTTCGACGACCCTGGCCTGGACCCCGAACGTCTCGATGACGCCATGGAGCAGGCCGCCGATGCCGCCGACGAGCAGCCCGAGCCTCCGCCGGACCCGCCGGGAGGTGGCCAGGACACCGCTGACGAGCAGGGTGCCCAAGCACCGCAACAGGATTCGTCGTCCTCGTCGTCCTCGTCGCCGTCGTCGGAGTCGCAGCCCCGACCGAACGGTGGGGGTGCGCCGCCGCGCACGAGCGCTCCTCCCTCGGCGCAGTTCCGCACCCGCCCGCTGGTCGTGCCCGGTATCGGCGAGGGTGCGCCCGGTCGTCGTTCGCGCGCCAGAAACCGCACCGGCACGGTCGTTTCGGCGGCCACCGACCCCGGCGCCGGACACGGCGTGCATCTGTTCGCGACCGTGCAGGCCGCGGCGGGAAGGCAGACCGGGGTCGGTCGACTGCGGGTTGTCCCCGACGATGTGCGCCGAGCGGTTCGCGAGGGGCGCGAGGGCAACCTGGTCATCTTCGTCGTGGACGCCTCGGGCTCGATGGCTGCCCGCGACCGGATGTCGGCGGTGGGAGGCGCGACGCTGTCGCTGCTGCGGGATGCCTACCAGCGACGGGACAAGGTCGCGGTCATCACGTTCCGCCAGCAGGATGCGCAGGTGGTGCTGCCCCCGACGTCGTCGGTGCACATCGCCAGCCGGCGGCTGGCGCAGTTCCAGACCGGGGGCCGCACACCGCTGGCGCAGGGCCTGCTCGCCGCCCGGGACATGGTGGTGCGGGAACGAGCCCGCGACCGGGCGCGGCGCAGCCTGGTGGTCGTGCTCACCGACGGGCGTGCCACCGGTGGGGTGGACCCGCTCGACCGGGCCCGCGCCGCGGCGACCCGGCTGCTGGCCGAGGGGGCGGCGGCCGTGGTCGTGGACTGCGAGACATCCTTTGTCAGGTTGGGTTTGGCCGAAGACCTGGCCCGACACCTCAACGCACCGGCGGTGCGTCTGGACCAGCTGCGGGCCGACGATCTGTCCGCCCTGGTGAAATCCCAGGCCGGCCGGGGCGCCGCGTAGAAAGGTCTGCCCGATGCCACAGGGTCAACCACTGGCTGTTCCCCGTGACGGATTGACGACGCGTCAGCGGCGCAACGCTCCGCTGTTGGCCGTGCACACCGGCCCGGGTAAGGGCAAGTCGACGGCCGCGTTCGGAATGGCGCTGCGTGCCTGGAATCAGGGCTTCGACATCGCGGTCTTCCAGTTCGTCAAGAGCGCGAAGTGGAAGGTCGGCGAAGAGACCGCGCTGACCGAACTCGGCCGGGCACATGAGGAACGCGGCGTCGGTGGTCCCGTCGAGTGGCACAAGATGGGCTCGGGATGGTCGTGGTCGCGCAAGGCGGGCACCGAGGATGACCATGCCGCCGCCGCGGCGGAGGGTTGGGCCGAGATCGCCCGCCGACTGGCCGAGCAACGACACGACTTCTATGTGCTCGACGAGTTCACCTATCCACTGAAATGGGGTTGGGTCGACGTCGACGAGGTGGTCGCCACGTTGGCGGAGCGTCCGGGCAGCCAGCACGTGGTGATCACCGGCCGCGACGCACCGGCGGCGCTGCTCGATGCGGCGGACCTCGTGACCGAGATGACGAAGGTGAAGCATCCGATGGATGCGGGCCGCAAAGGCCAGAAAGGGATCGAGTGGTGAGCGCAGCGAACCACGACAGACAGGCGGGCGAGTGGTGAGCGCAGCGAACCACGACAGACAGGCGGGCGAGTGGTGAGCGCAGCGAACCACGACAGACAGGCGGGCGAGTGGTGAGCACCCCGGCGGTCGTGATCGCCGCTCCCGCCTCGGGCAGCGGCAAGACCACGGTGGCGACCGGCCTGATGGGCGCGTTGCGTGCGGCCCGCCGCCGGGTGGCGCCGTTCAAGGTGGGGCCGGACTTCATCGACCCCGGCTATCACGGGCTGGCGTCGGGACGCCCGGGCCGCAACCTGGATCCGGTTCTCGTTGGTGACTCGTTGATCGGTCCGCTGTTCCGGCACGGCAGCGACGATGCCGACATCGCGGTCGTCGAGGGCGTCATGGGTCTGTTCGACGGCCGCATCAGTCCGACCGCCCCCGGTCCCGCCCACGGCTCCACGGCCCAGGTGGCCGCGATGCTCGGGGCTCCGGTGATCCTCGTCGTGGATGCCCGCGGACAGAGCCACAGCGTCGCCGCCCTGCTGCACGGCTTTGCGACTTTCGACCACAGTGTGAGGTTGGCGGGGGTGATCCTCAACCGGGTCGGCTCCGCTCGCCACGACGAGGTGCTGCGGCAGGCGTGTGAACATGCCGGCGTACCGGTCCTGGGGTCCATCCCGCGGGCCGACGAGCTGACGGTGCCGTCCCGGCATCTGGGTCTGGTGACCGCGGTCGAGCACGGCAACCTGGCCAGCGCGGCGGTGGATGCGATGGCTGGCCTGGTCGCTCGCCACGTCGACCTGGACGCCGTCGCCGCGGTGGCGGCCAGCGGTGTCACCGCACCGCCGTGGGATGCGGCCGTGTGCGAACCGATTGCCGGCGGGGTGACCGTGGCCATGGCCGCGGGCAAGGCGTTCACGTTCAACTACGCCGAGCACGTGGAGGTGTTGCGGGCGGCAGGCGCGACGGTCGTCGGCTTCGACCCGCTGACCGATCCGCTGCCCGACGCGACGGCGGCCCTCGTGCTGCCTGGTGG
Source organism: Mycobacterium sp. PO1 (assembly GCF_017312405.1). Lineage (GTDB taxonomy): Bacteria > Actinomycetota > Actinomycetes > Mycobacteriales > Mycobacteriaceae > Mycobacterium. The sequence goes on along the minus strand of NZ_BLTG01000086.1, from coordinate 8,780 downwards.
TTTCCCCGAACAGTTCGGCCCGCAGTTGTCGGCCAACGACATCGTCCGTTCCCAGATTCGCGCCCTGGCTGTGCGGGGGGCGCCGGTGCACGCCGAGTGCGCCGGCCTCACCTACCTGGTCGACGACCTGGACGGGCAACCGATGTGCGGGGTGCTGGCGGGCTCTGCGACGTTCACCGACACGTTGACGCTGGGATACCGCGACGCCGTCGCGGTTGGTGACTCGCCGCTGCACCGCGTCGGCGACCGGGTGGTCGGTCATGAGTTCCATCGCACCGCGGTCCAGTTCACCGGAGATCGTCAGCCGGCGTGGCGGTTCGCCGGGCGAGGCGGCCACATCGTCGACGACGGCGCTGTCCGTGCCGGCGTGCACGCGGGCTATCTGCACACCCATCCAGCGGCTCATCCGGACGCCGTCGCCCGGTTCGTCTCCGCGGCGGCGGCAGCCTCTAGGCTCGCCGGGTGACCTCCGCCCACGCGAGGAGCGAAGCGAGCTCCGAGAACGCCTACCTGGTGGGTTTACGGCTCACCGGCAAGAAGGTCGTCATGGTCGGCGGCGGCACGGTCGCGCAGCGCCGGCTGCCGCTTCTGGTCGCCAGCGGCGCGGACGTGCACGTGATCGCCATCTCCGCGACGCCCGCGGTCGAGGCGATCGACGGGATCACACTGAACCTACGGGAGTTCCGCACGGGCGACCTTGACGGAGCCTGGTACGCCATCGCCGCGACGGACGACCCCGACGTCAACGCCGCCATCGTCGCGGAGGCCGAAGCCCGGCACATCTTCTGCGTCCGCGCCGACATCGCGCGCGAGGGCACGGCCGTCACCCCAGCCTCCTTCGAGTACGAGGGGTTGGCGGTAGGCGTGCTCGCCGGTGGCGAGCATCGGCGGTCGGCAGCGATCCGTTCGGCCATCCACGAAGCGCTCCAGCAGGGTGTCATCGCCAGGGACGACTCCGTGACCCCCGGTGTGGTCCGTGGCGGTGTCGCACTGGTCGGTGGTGGCCCGGGAGACCCGGAGTTGGTGACGGTGCGCGGTCGCCGGTTGTTGGCTCACGCCGACGTCGTGGTGGCCGACCGCCTCGCGCCGCAGGAACTGCTGGCCGAACTGTCCCCGGACGTCGAGGTGATAGACGCCGCGAAGATCCCCTACGGCCGCTCGATGGCCCAGGACGCCATCAACAGCGTTCTCGTCGACCGCGCCAAGGAAGGCAAGTTCGTGGTGCGACTCAAGGGCGGCGACCCGTTCGTCTTCGCGCGCGGCCAAGAGGAGATCATCGCGTGCGCCGAGGCCGGGATTCCGGTGACCGTGGTACCCGGTGTGACCAGCGCCATAGGGGTTCCTGCGCTGGCGGGGGTACCCGTCACCCACCGGGCGATGACGCACGAGTTCGTGGTGGTCAGCGGACATGTTGCGCCGGAGCACCCCGAATCGTTAGTGAATTGGGATGCACTGGCCGCGATGCGGGGCACAATCGTCTTGTTGATGGCGGTCGAGCGGATCGAACTGTTTGCCAGAGTTCTTCGGGAGGGGGGACGCCCTGCTGATACCCCTGTTCTAGTGGTGCAACAGGGCACGACGTCGGCTGAACGCACTTTGCGGGCGACGCTTGCCGATGCGCCGGAGAGAATCCGTGCCGAGGGCATCAGGCCGCCGGCGATCATCGTCATCGGGGCGGTGGCAGCCTTCGGCGCCTAAAGGATTCTTAAGAGTACTGTAAGGTAACCTGTTATGACGGCTCTCAACGATGCGGAGCGTGCCGCCATCCACCGTGATTCTGAAGGCGAAAGCCAGCGAGGCTCGAGACGAGCCGGTGACCGTGCGTTGCCGGAACGCGCGCCCACGCTGGGCGGGCAGGGTGCCGACACTCAACGACCTGGCAGGTCGCCGGCGGCGTGGCTGCCATCGCGGCGCTTCATCGCTGCGGTCATCGCGATCGGCGGCATGCAGCTGCTGGCCACGATGGACAGCACCATCGCCATCGTCGCGCTCCCCAAGATCCAGGACGAGCTGAACCTCTCCGACGCCGGTCGAAGCTGGGTCATCACCGCCTACGTGTTGACGTTCGGCGGGTTGATGCTGCTCGGCGGACGGCTCGGCGACACCATCGGCCGCAAGCGCACCTTCATCGTCGGCGTCACGCTGTTCACGATCGCGTCGGTGTTGTGCGGCATCGCCTGGGACGAGGCGACGCTGGTCATCGCTCGGCTGTTGCAGGGTGTGGGCGCCGCGATCGCCTCCCCGACCGCGCTGGCGCTGATCGCGACCACCTTCCCCAAGGGACCCGCCCGCAATGCGGCCACCGCGGTGTTCGCCGCGATGACCGGAGTCGGTTCGGTGATGGGCCTCGTTGTCGGCGGTGCGTTGACCGAGGTCTCGTGGCGGCTGGCGTTCCTGGTCAACGTGCCCATCGGCCTGCTGATGATCTATCTGGCCCGCAAGACGCTGCGGGAGACCAACCGCGAGCGTCTCAAGCTCGACGCCGCCGGCGCGCTGCTGGCCACGCTGGGATGTACCGCTGCGGTGTTCGGCTTCTCGATGGGGCCCGAGCAGGGCTGGTTGTCGCCGTTGACGCTGGGTTCCGGCGTGATCGCGGTGGCCGCGTTCGTGGGCTTCCTGATCGTCGAACGCACAGCGGAGAACCCGGTGGTGCCGTTCAGCTTGTTCCATGACCGCAACCGGGTGGCGACCTTCGCGGCCATCTTCCTGGCCGGCGGTGTCATGTTCACGCTGACCGTGCTGATCGGCCTCTATGTGCAGGACATCATGGGCTACAGCGCCCTGCGGGCGGGCATCGGCTTCATCCCGTTCGTGATCGCACTCGGTATCGGCCTGGGGCTGTCCTCGGCGCTGGTGTCGAAGTTCCCCCCGCGGGTGCTGGTCATCTCCGGCGGCGTGCTCGTGCTCGGCGCGATGATCTACGGATCCACGCTCGACGCCGACATTCCGTACTTCCCGAACCTGGTCTTCCCGATCACCGTCGGTGGCCTCGGCATCGGCATGATCGTGGTCCCGCTGATGATCTCCGCCATCGCCGGAGTCGGCTTCGACCAGATCGGTCCCGTGTCGGCGATCGCGTTGATGCTGCAGAACCTCGGTGGACCTGTCGTGCTCGCCGTCATCCAGGCGGTCATCACCTCGCGCACCCTCTATCTCGGGGGCACCACCGGGCCGGTCAGCGACATGAACGCCGCGCAGCTGCACGCGCTCGATCAGGGCTACACCTACGGCCTGCTGTGGGTGGCCGCGGTCGCCGTCGTCGTCGGCGCTGCCGCGCTGTTCATCGGCTACACGGCTCAGCAGGTGGCGCATGCGCAGGAAGTCAAGGACGCGATCGACGCCGGAGAGCTTTAGCTCGACATTGGGCTGGGGAGAGCTTCAGCTCGACATCGGGCTGGGGAGAGCGTCACTGCGATCAGTAAGGTGGTCGCTCGTGATCACCCGCATGTCCGAGCTGTTCCTGCGCACCTTGCGCGACGACCCGGCCGACGCCGAGGTCCCCAGCCACAAGCTGCTCATCAGGGCGGGCTACGTCCGCCCCATCGGGCCGGGGCTGTACAGCTGGCTGCCGCTGGGTCTGCGGGTGCTGCGCAAGATCGAGAAGATCGTGCGCGACGAGATGACCGCGATCGGCGGCCAGGAGATCCTGTTCCCCGCCCTGCTGCCGCGTGCGCCGTATGAGACCACGAACCGCTGGACCGAATACGGCGACAATCTGTTCCGGCTGGCTGACCGCCGCGGCAACGACTACCTGCTGGGTCCGACCCACGAGGAACTCTTCACGATGACCGTGAAGGGGGAGTACAGCTCCTACAAGGACTTCCCGCTGGTGCTGTTCCAGATCCAGACCAAGTACCGCGACGAGGCCAGGCCGCGCGCCGGCATCCTGCGCGGACGCGAGTTCATCATGAAGGACTCCTACTCGTTCGACGTCGACGAGGACGGCCTCAAGAGCGCCTACCATGCTCACCGCGAGGCCTATCAGCGCATCTTCGGCCGCCTCGGCGTGAACTATGTGATCGTCTCGGCGGTGTCGGGGGCGATGGGGGGCAGCGCGTCGGAGGAGTTCCTGGCTGAAAGCGCCGTGGGCGAGGACACCTTCGTGCGGTGCATGCAGTCGGGTTACGCCGCCAACGTCGAAGCGGTGCTCACCGCGGTTCCCCCGACGATCCCCATCGAAGGCCAGCCTGCGGCCACGGTCTACGACACGCCGGACGCGCCGACGATCGCCACGCTGGTCGACTGGGCCAACTCGGCCGGCCTGCCACAGTTCGCCGACCGTGAGGTCGCGGGCGCGGACACGTTGAAGAACGTGCTGCTCAAGGTCCGCCAGCCCGGCGGCGACTGGGAGTTGCTGGCCATCGGCGTGCCCGGTGACCGTGAGGTCGACGACAAGCGCCTGGGCGCTGCATTAGAGCCGGCAGAGTACGCACTGCTCGACGACGCGGACTTCGCCAAGCATCCGTTCCTGGTGAAGGGCTACGTCGGACCCAAGGCGCTGCTGGCCAACGGTGTGCGCTACCTCGTCGATCCCAGGGTGGTCGACGGGACGTCCTGGATCACCGGCGCCGACGAGCCGAACAAGCACGTTGTCGGCCTCGTGGCCGGGCGTGACTTCACCCCGGACGGCACGATCGAGGCCGCCGAGGTGCGCGACGGCGACCCGTCCCCCGACGGCGCGGGGCCGCTGGTGTCGGCGCGGGGCATCGAGATCGGCCACATCTTCCAGTTGGGCCGCAAGTACACCGACGCGTTCTCGGCCGACGTCTTGGGCGAGGACGGCAAGCCGGTCCGGCTGACCATGGGCTCTTACGGGATCGGCGTGTCGCGGCTGGTGGCCGTCATCGCCGAGCAGCACCATGACGACCTCGGGTTGCGTTGGCCCTCGACGGTGTCGCCGTTCGACGTGCACCTGGTGATCGCCAACAAGGACGCCGAAGCCCGTGCGGGCGCCCTGGAATTGGCCGCCGATCTCGATGTGCTGGGCACCGAGGTACTGCTCGACGACCGGACGGCATCTCCCGGGGTGAAGTTCAAGGACGCCGAGTTGCTCGGGGTGCCATGGGTGGTCGTGGTGGGCCGCGGCTGGGCCGACGGCGTGGTGGAGCTGCGTAACCGGTTCAGCGGCGACAAGCGCGACGTTGCGGTCGACTCGGCGGCGGCGGAGATCGCCCGGGCCATCGCCTGACGAGCGCGGCCTACTCCGAGCCGCCCGGAAAGGCCACGGTGACCGGTGTCTCGCCCATGAGGCGTCGCCAACGCGCCGCGGTGACCGCGCATTCGGTCAGTGCGGTGACCCCGAAGGCCCGCACCGTCTGGTCGTCGGCCTGCTCGATGACTGCCCGCCACGCCACGGCGGCGTCTTGTTCCATGGTGACGGCCAGTTCGGCGGCTTGGCGGGGATCGTCGACCTCGCCCGGCAGCCGGTAGCCGGCGGCGGGCAGCGGGGCCGCCACGCCGCGCTCCTCCATCAGCGCGATCGCGGCTTCGCGGCGGGCCCGGTGTTCGTTCATCGCATCGGCGACCAGATAGTTCCGGTCGAATGTCGAGTGCGCCGACACGATCCCGTAGCCGTAGATGGCAGCGTGCTCGACCTCCAGTGCGTCGTAGAGCGCACCGTCGGCCGCTCCGTCCGGGCGGGACGGTTCCGGTTGTGTGGACGAGGAGGTGGTTGGAGTGGTCATGACGTCTCTCCGAGCGGGGTGAGCGCGACGGTGTAGGCGGCGGTGCACGCCGCGGCGATCGAGCCGAGCAGCCCGGCCCGGTAGCCGGACAGGGCAGTGGCCGAGGTGGTTGCGCTCTCCGCCGAGGTGCGCAGGGCGCCGACGACGTCGTCGACGGTGGGCGGTGGGTCTGCGACCGAGGCCGTCGACGAGGTGGTCGTCGTGGTGGTGCTGACCGTGACGCTGGTGGACGGTGCCGCCTGTCCGGTGAGCCGCACGATCTCGTCGGCGAGCGCGTCGGCGTGCGCGGAGCGTTCGGCTGCGACCGCGTCGAGCGCCTGGGCGACGGGTCCGCGTATCCGCTCGGCGACCTCGGTGGCCAGCTGGCTGTCGGCGCGGGCCCGGTCCAGCGCGGTGGTCAGGTCGTCGAGGTCGGGTGGCGGCGGGGCGGTGCCGCAGGCCGCCACTGTCAGCCCCGCGGCGGCCAGCGCCGTGGCGCCGAGCAGCAGGTGTCGACGGCTGATGGTCGGGGTGGGGCTCGGCACGAGCAACATCCTGCCATCGGGCCGGTGACGCTCCGGGCAGCACCGGTGGTCGTTTCCTTTTGGCGTTTGGGCCCCCGCGGCTGGCGTATCGTGGTGACTCGGGTTCGCGGGAGCACGATCGATCCTGCGCACCGGGTCCGGACAACTCAAGACGAGGAGCTCGCCGTGGTAGAGCGGTCCAGTCGACTGCCGTCGCAACGACAGGTGATCGAACTGCTCGAGGGCGAATTCGCGCGCGCGGGCTATGACATCGAAGATGTCGTGATCGACACGTCCGCCCGTCCGCCGCGGATCGCGGTGGTGGCCGACGGTGACGACGGGCTGGACCTGGATACGATCGCCGCGCTGTCACGGACAGCGTCGGAGTTGCTCGACGACATGGACACCTCGCCCTACGTGCTCGAGGTGACCTCCCCGGGAGTGGACCGACCCTTGACGACGCCGACGCACTTCCGTCGGGCGCGGGGACGTCGGGTGGAGATCACGTTGACCGACGGCGCGACGGTATCCGGTCGGCTCGGTGACTGCGGCGACGAGACGGTGGCGCTGGTGGTGCGCCAAGGCGCCCGGGCAGATCTGGCCGTGCACGAGATCGCGCTGAACACGATCGTCAACGCGGTCGTCCAGGTGGAGTTCTCGCCGCCGAATCCGCGGGAGCTGGAATTGGCCGGCCTGGCCGGAGAGGAAACCTGAGCGTGAACATCGACATGGCTGCCTTGCATGCGATCGAGGCGGACAAGGGGATCTCGGTCGACGTCGTGGTCGAGACCATCAAGTCAGCGCTGCTGACCGCGTACCGGCACACCGAGGGGCACGAGCCCGACGCCCGCATCGACATCGACCGCAAGACCGGTGTGGTGAAGGTGATGGCGCGCCAGACCGACGAGGACGGCAACGTCCTGCACGAGTGGGACGACACCCCGGAGGGTTTCGGCCGCATCGCGGCGACCACCGCGCGCCAGGTCATCCTGCAGCGGCTGCGCGACGCCGAGAACGAGAAGAACTACGGCGAGTTCTCCGCCCGTGAGGGCGACATCGTCGCCGGTGTCATCCAGCGGGACGCTCGAGCCAACGCCCGCGGCCTGGTGGTGGTGCGGATGGGTAGCGAGACCAAGGGCTCCGAAGGTGTCATCCCGGCGGCCGAGCAGGTGCCGGGGGAGAGCTACGAGCACGGTGACCGGTTGCGCTGTTATGTGGTGGGCGTGACCCGGGGCGCCCGGGAACCGCTGATCACGCTGTCGCGGACGCACCCGAACCTGGTGCGCAAACTCTTTGCGCTGGAGGTACCCGAGATCGCCGACGGGTCCGTCGAGATCATCGCGGTGGCCAGGGAGGCCGGGCACCGCTCCAAGATCGCCGTGACGTCGCGGATGCCGGGCCTCAACGCCAAGGGCGCCTGCATCGGCCCGATGGGGCAGCGGGTGCGCAACGTGATGAGTGAACTCTCCGGCGAGAAGATCGACATCATCGACTACGACGAGGACCCCGCACGGTTCGTCGCCAACGCACTGTCGCCGGCCAAGGTGGTCTCGGTCACGGTGATCGACGAAGCCAACCGTGCCGCGCGCGTCATCGTGCCGGATTTCCAGTTGTCGCTGGCCATCGGCAAAGAGGGGCAGAACGCGCGCCTGGCCGCCCGGCTCACCGGATGGCGCATCGACATCCGCAGCGACGATGCGGACAGCCAGCGTCCGGAGCACCGTCGCGAACCCCGTTCCGACGCCGCGCACGGCGCTGTCGGCGAGCGCTGATCCACGCCGCGTCCGACCGGTTTTCAGTTTGGCGACGCGGTGACGGTAGACTCAGCCGTGGTCCAGCGCGAGGAATCGGCACGGATGCAGCGAAGCAAGCCCCCACCAGGGCCGGTGCGAACCTGCATCGGATGCCGAAAACGAGAGCTGGCCGTCGAATTGCTTCGAGTAGTAGCTGTCGACAGTGGGGACGGCCCAGGGAATGGCCAGGTCGTCGTGATTGTTGACACAGCGAAAGCACTTCCGGGGCGGGGTGCCTGGTTGCATCCCCGATCGGAATGTCTGCACGCGGCGGTCCGGCGGCGAGCGTTCGGCCGGGCGCTGCGGATCACCGGTTCACCGGACATCACCGCGGTGATCGAGCGTTTCGATTCGTCGGAGCGTCCGGACACGGCGGCACCTAGAGAACAGGTAGCGAAGAACATGAGCACACCGTGAAGTCCCGATGACCATGCGTCATAGCTAAACCGAGGCGCGGCGCCTACCACCGCTGTCGCCTCTAGACAGGAGATGTAGTGGCAGGTAAGGCCCGTGTGCACGAGTTGGCCAAGGAACTCGGTGTCACCAGCAAGCAAGTGCTCGCCCGTCTGAGCGAACAGGGCGAATTCGTCAAATCCGCGTCCTCCACCGTGGAGGCCCCCGTAGCGCGCCGTCTGCGCGAGTCGTTCGGCGGCAACAAGCCCGCCGGCGACAAGGGCCGCAGCGGCGGCGCCGCTGCCGCGAACGGCGCGCCGGCCCAGCCGGCTGCCCCCGAGCGGCCTGCCGCGCCCAAACCTGGCCCGCCGCAGGCGACCAAGCCCGGCCCCACCCCGGCGCCGCCC
>NZ_BLTG01000085.1 GCF_017312405.1 Mycobacterium sp. PO1 | reverse complement strand
CACCAAACGGGTCCCCCTCACACGTACCTGCGCGAACGTCATCTATTCCACGAGCGTACGAAGCAGTCACAATCAATTGCCTTGTGCAACAACTAATGTGACCGGCTGACTCGTGCGACCCATTCCTATAGCGGAGTTCCAATATCAAACCCGGCATGGTGATCCCACGGTAAGATACAATGGTTAGTCCTTAAAACCGTCTGGAGTACCACATGCCGAAGGTTGTCTTTATCGGTCTTGACGGCGCGCAGCGCGTAGTGGAAGTGGATGCCGGCGACTCGGTCATGGCCGCCGCGGTACGCAATGGCGTCCCCGGCATCGTGGGCGAGTGCGGCGGAAACTGCAGCTGCGCCACCTGCCACGTCTATATCGATGCTGAGTTCGCCGCCGAAGTCGGTGGGCCTGGGGAAATGGAAGATGACCTGCTCGAACTCGGTGCTGCCGCTGAGCGGCGTGAGACCAGCCGATTGTCTTGTCAGATCACGATGATCGAGTCGCTCGACGGCCTGATCGTTCACGTCCCCGAGGAGCAGTGAGGGTGAGCGCTGGGACGTTAATCGTCGGTGCGAGTCAAGCAGGAATGCAGCTGGCCCTTTCGCTTCGCGATGCAGGAGAACGCGGACCAATAACATTGGTTGGTGACGAACCGTACGCGCCTTACCAACGGCCCCCGTTGTCGAAGTCCTACTTGCAGGGCGACATCCGCTTCGAACAGCTGCTACACCGCGCCCAGGAGTATCTGGCGAACCGCGACATTTCGGTACTCACGGGTGAGCTTGTCGATTGGGTGCAACTCGAGGGGGAGGGGCCGTCAGGAGTCGCGCTCACGGCGTCAGGCGAAACGCTGTCGTTCGACAAGTTGGCGTTGACCGTTGGCGCCAGTCCACGACGACTGGCCGTGCCGGGTGCCAATCTCGACGGGGTGGTGTACCTCCGCACAGCGGATGACGCCGCGAAGCTGCGCCAGCTCCAGCACGAAGCAGAATCCGTCGTCGTGGTCGGCGGCGGGTTCATCGGACTCGAAGCCGCGGCGGTCGCGCGCAAACAAGGTAAGACGGTCACCCTGGTTGAGGCCACCGATCGGTTGATGGGCCGAGCCGTTGCACCCGTGGTTTCCGACTTTTACCTCGATGCGCACGCGCGCCGCGGTGTCACCATATGTCTGAACGCGGAGGTAGTGTCGCTGACCGGGCGGGATGCCCGCGTGCAATGGGTGGAATTGTCCGACGGCAGCAGTCTTCCCGCCGATCTTGTGATCATCGGCATCGGAGTGGTGCCACGAACCGAACTCGCGCACCAACTGGATCTTGTTTGTGACGGTGGGATTGTTGTCGACCGCTTCGCACGTACCAGTAATCCGAACGTCGTGGCGGCGGGCGATTGCACTGTTCAACCCGATTGGCGTACGGGCAGCGGCAAAGTGCGCCTGGAGTCGGTTCAAAACGCCATAATTCAGGCCAAAGCGGCTGCCGCGACATTGGCGGGCAGGGTGGAGTCGGAGCTGCCGGTGCCGTGGTTCTGGTCCGATCAGTTCGATCTCAAGCTTCAGATCGCCGGCCTGTGGACGGGACACGACTACTACGTGGTTCGCGGCTTTCCTCAACGTGAGTCATTCTCCGTGCTCTATTACCGTGACGACGATTTGATGGCGGTCGACTCCGTCAACGCGCCGAGTGACTACATGGCGGTACGTAAGGCGCTCGCCCAAGGATCCACAATCCGGGCAGAGGATGCTCGCGATGTCTCGGTTTCGCTCCGCGAACTGATCCGTCCCCTATCTGGGGATGTTAGACGAATACGTCCTCGATTTTGATCGGTCGGGTCAATATGTGTTGCGCCAGTGCGAATTTCAACAGTTGCTCGAGTATCGGCCGGTTGAGCTCGACACCATAGGGCAGCGGGTCTGCGCCCGTCGTCTTCATCACCTCGGCGTACATCCGATCGGCTAGGTCGGCCACCTGTCCGCTGGCGAGCTGAGCGACATAGCGCTCCTTGGCTTCGCTGAAAGCTGTGTACACTGCAGCGGCAGCGTCCGGGTAGTGCTGCAGCACTTCGTCCTTGAGGACGATGAGGTGGTTGATGGGGTAGAACGAACGATCACGCAAGGCGCTGATTGCGGCACCGTGGGGGTCGGCGATCAACGGCGCGATATCAGGATGGTCGACGTCGACGCCGATGACCGCGTCGATTTCGCCTGCGATCAACATATCGGCCAGGTCTGCGTCGGGGCCGGCGGAGACCACGTTGGGCGGTGGGACGTACGACTCGACGTGTTCGTCGCCCGATAACAGCCAAGTCACGCGGTCGAGGTCGACGTCGTATTCGGAGGCGAGAATGCCGCGGGCCCACACACCGGTGGTAACGGTGTACCCGCGGTTGACGCCGACCCGCCGGCCTTCGAGGTCTTTCGGGTGTCGGATCGTCGAGTGGCGGTTGTACAGTATGGCCCCGTGGTGGAACCCCCGCACGAGGAAGATCGGTAAGGCGGTGAAGGCGACACCGTGTTCGCGTGCGGTCAGGTAGGTCGTGAGCGCCATCTCGCTGACGTCGAACTCTAGGTGCCGAACCATTCGGCGGAACCCCTTGACCAACGAGGGTATCTCCTGGAACTGCAGCTGAAAACCTGCGGGAGATACCAAGCCCTCCTTGACGGCTTGGTTGGCTCCTTGAGAGCGCGTCAGCGTGGTCAGTACGCGGCGGCTGTCGGGCATGGGTCTCCGGTTCTGGTGGGCGGGCCGCACTTGGTGAATTGGCATGACCATTGTGCCATAGCCGCTGCGGGCCCCGAGACGTCATGGGCGACCCTGGTAAGCGGTACTTCCGAATCGTAAATTGGCATTACCATTGTGCCATCGTCGATTGCGAGGGATGAGTTGGTCGATCGCGTTTTGGCTGCTGTACGTACGGCGCCGAACACCACCGAGTTGCGGGACTTGCCCCTGCCGGAACTGTCCGATGATTCCGCGTTGCTGAAGGTGGAGGTCGCCGGGATATGCGGCACGGATGTCAAGATGTATTCCAAACCGCCGTTCGACGAGCCGGTGATCATGGGCCACGAGAACGTCGGCATCATCGCCGCGGCGGGAAAGAAGTTCACGCGGTTGCACGGTGTGGGTGAAGGCGATCGAATCTTCGTCGAGCATTACGTTGGTTGCTATCAGTGTGAATGGTGCCGGATCGGCGAGTACCGCCACTGCGAGGCAACCGACTGGCGAACGAACGCCGATGCGCGCAGATACGGCTACACCTCAGCTAACAACGCCGGAACGCTGTGGGGTGGCTTCTCCGAATACATGTACTTGCCGTGGAATGCGGTGGTACACAAGGTGCCCGACTGTGTCGATGCTGAACTGGCCGGTCTCGTTACTCCCTTGTCGAACGGCATCGAGTGGGCACTGATCGCCGCAGGTGTCGGTTACGCCGACACTGTGCTGATTCAAGGACCGGGCCAGCAGGGACTGTCGCAAGTCGTGGCTTGCAAGCAAGCCGGCGCGTCCCAAATCATCGTTACGGGCGCGACGCGGGACAAAGCTCGCCTGGACCTCGCGCTGGAACTCGGTGCAGACGAGGTCATCGACATCGTTGCAGAGGCTCCCCACGACCGGATAATGGACTTGACCAACGGGCGCGGCGTCGACTTCGTACTCGACTGCACCTCGCGGGCTGGTGTGGGACCGGTTTTGCTTGGCATCGACGCCTTGAAACGCCGTGAGGGCACATTGCTCATCCAGGGGGAACTAGCTGCGTTCCCCGATTTTCCGGTGAAGAAGCTCACTGAGAAGGCCATCACGATCCGAAGCGCACGCGGCCATAGTTACCGCGCGTGTGAGCTCGCACTCGAACAGCTTGCGTCGCGACGGTTTCCGCTGGAGCGGCTGTCCACGCACAAGTTCGCGCTCGATCAGGTCGACAGGGCTATCCGAGCGCTGGCTGGTGAGACAGAGGACGCCGACGTTATCCACATTTCGCTGATGCCTTGGCTGGGAAAGGAGTCCTGACGGTGTCTGTCGTCATCCGCAATCCACCTCGCGCCCATCCCGCGGTGCGGGAGGAGCTCGCCCAGTTCGGCGTTGCGACCATTCATGAAGCACAGGGCCGCACCGGGCTGCTCGCTGCGTACATGAGGCCGATCTACACCGGTGCACGGGTCTGCGGATCCGCGGTGACTGTCAGTGTGCCGTCAGATGACAACTGGATGATCCATGTGGCGGTGGAGCAGTGTGAGGCAGGTGATGTCCTGGTAGTCGCTCCCGAAGAGCCCTCGGAGTATGGATTTTTCGGTGAATTACTGGCCACGGCACTCGCGGCCCGGGGTGTGAGTGGTCTGGTGATCGACGCCGGATGCCGGGACGTCACGGAACTCGCGGCCATGAGTTTTGCAGTCTGGTCGAAATGTGTCTCAGCACAGGGCACGGTGAAAAAACGTCTTGGCTCGGTCAATGTCGGGATTACTTGTGCCGGCGCCTGGGTCGAACCGGGTGACGTCGTGGTCGGCGACGACGACGGTGTCGTCGTCGTCCCCCGCACGGAGGCCGCTGCGGTCGCAGCGGCCGCCAGGCTGCGCGAGACCAGGGAAGCTGAGAACCGAAAGCGTTACATGCACGGTGAACTCAGCCTGGACGTCAACAACATGCGTGCCGACCTTGCCTGCGCGGGGTTGCGCTATGTCGACTATGAGGACGCCGTGCGGTGATCATTGACATCCACGGTCACTACACCACGTCACCGCCGGCGCATCAGGCGTTTCGTGACCAACAGCTCGCTGCGTTGGAAGATCCCAGCGTGCCCGCGCCGGCAGCGCCGAGGATCGGTGACGACGAGCTCCGAGAGAGCGTCGAGAACAATCAGCTGCGCGTGCTTCGCGAGCGAGGTGGTGATCTGATGCTGTTCTCGCCGAAAGCTTCCGGGATGGAGCACCATATAGCGGACCAGGCCACCGCCACCGCTTGGGCCCGTGCGTCCAACGACCTTGTCCACCGTGTGGCGCAACTTTATCCCGACGCTTTCGCGCCAGTGGCTCAGTTGCCGCAGACGCCTTATGGAGACTTGCGTGCGTTGGTCGACGAGCTACGACGTTGCGTGGATGAACTCGGTTTCGTCGGGTGCAACGTCAACCCGGACCCGACGGCCGGGTACTGGACGACGCCCCCGATGACGGACGAATACTGGTACCCGCTGTACGAGGTCATGATCGAGTTGGAAGTGCCTGCGATGGTGCATGTTTCGACCTCGTGTAATCCAAACTTCCACACGCTCGGCGCGCACTACCTCAACGCTGACACGAGCGTTTTCATGCAGTTCGTGGAGTCTGACTTGTTCCAGCGATTTCCGAAGCTGACCTTTGTGATCCCGCACGGAGGTGGCGCCGTCCCGTACCACTGGGGCCGTTACCGCGGCTTGGCGGCTCGGCTGGGCAGACCAGACCCAAGCGAACTCCTTGAAAATGTGTACTTCGACACTTGCGTCTATCACCAGGCTGGAATCGATCTGCTGCACCGGGTGATCGGTCCGGCGAACCTGCTTTTCGCGTCCGAAATGCTCGGCGCGGTTCGCGGAGTTGACCCGGACACCGGAGTCGCATGGGACGACACGCTTGTCTACATCAACGAACTCGATTTGAGTGAGAGAGAACACCACGCAGTGGTGGAGGGTAACGCGCGCAGGGTGTATCCCCGGCTGGACCGGCATTTGGCCAGTAAAGATCTCGCCGGCACCGGATCCGCCGTAGCCGACGTCCGCTTCGGATGAGGGGACGGGCGACATGGATAGGTCTCGCACGGCAAGCGGGGGGCGACTCAACACAACAGAAGGAGCCGAGAGTCGGTGAGCACGATCCCAGAGTTCGACGTCGATATCTTCTCCGACGAGGTGTTGCGTGATCCGTTTCCCACGTACGCCCGCATGCGTGAGCTGGGGCCGGTCGTCCGCCTGACCGCTAATGGCGTGCTCGCGGTGGCGCGGTATGCCGAAGTGCGGGCAGTCCTCATTGACCACACGCGATTCATATCCGGCAAAGGTGTCGGCTTCAACAGTCAGTTCAACGAGGTCCGTAGACACAGCGTCATCGCGTCCGACCCGCCACGCCACGAGATGCTGCGCGGTGTTCGCCAGGATCGTTTGGGGCCTCGCTCAATTCGCAATGTGGAGCAGGTCATTCGGCCCAGAGCTCAATCGCTTGTCGACGAGATGACCAGAAGAGGCTCCTTCGATGCGGTGACCGACTTCAGTCAGGTCTTTCCCGTAGAGGTCGTCGGAGAGCTGATCGGCCTCCCCGTTGATGCTCGCTCGGAGTTGCTGCGCTGGGCCAGCGGTGCGTTCAACGCCTTTGGGCCGCCAAGTGATCGCACCTCCGGAGGCCTGGCCGACATCGCCGAGCAGTTCGAGTACATCCGCACCGTCGCAACGAGGGACCAACTGGCGCCGGGCAGCATGGGTGCCGCGGTATACGAAGCGGCCGACGCTGGGATCATCCCCGAGGAGTACTGCCTGCACCTACTTTCGGCGTACCTTACGGCGGGGATGGACACGACCGTCAATGCGCTTGGGGCGATGGTGTGGCTGCTCGGGACGCATCCTGAGCAGTGGCACGAACTCCGCGGGTTACCGCACCGGGTCAACGCCGTCGTGAATGAGGTGTTGAGGATCGAAGCACCTGCGCAGCTCTTCTCCCGTGTCGCAGCGGTGGACGCCGAGGTAAGCGGAATTGAGATCGCCGCGGGTGAGCGGGTTGCTGTCATCTATGGAAGCGGCAATCGCGATGAGCGCCAGTATCCGGAGCCAGACAAATTCGACATTCACCGAAACGCCGCGGGTCATTTGACCTTTGGAACCGGTCTTCATGCCTGCGCGGGTCAGGTGTTGGCCCGGATCGAGCTCCAAGCGGTATTAGA
This sequence comes from Mycobacterium sp. PO1, assembly GCF_017312405.1. Classification (GTDB taxonomy): domain Bacteria; phylum Actinomycetota; class Actinomycetes; order Mycobacteriales; family Mycobacteriaceae; genus Mycobacterium. The sequence goes on along the minus strand of NZ_BLTG01000085.1, from coordinate 6,250 downwards.
ATCGATGATCGAGCGCGTCGAGACGATCACGATTGGCGAGCCCATCCGCAAGCTCAACAACGTGTTGCGTGGATTCCATAGTGTCCCTGCGACTTTCACGCCCGCTGTGGTCAAGAATCCAGTACTTTCCGGAGAATCGGCGTGATCGGCAGTCGCCACAGCCATATCTATGTCGATGGTGTCTGGCAAGAGTCCAATTCCGATGCCTTCATCGACCTCACCGATCCGGCCACCGAGGACTGGGTCGGGAGCGTTCCAGACGGGAGCCCCGCCGATGTAGCGTCAGCGGCGATGGCGGCGCACGCCGCGCTGCGGGGGTGGGCCGAAGCGCCATCCAAAGATCGTGCAGCCCTGATCGCCGCGCTGGCTGACCGTTTCGATGAACGACGCGAGGAGATCGCGCACCTCGTGACGGCCCAGAATGGAGCCGTCATCTCGAGGTCACGTCGTACCAATGGCACTCGTCCCATAGCTCTCTACCGTCACTATGCCGAGGAAGCCGAATCGTTCGAGCCCGAAGTTGCTAGTGCCGACGGGAAGAACATCGTCAGACGTGAACCGGTGGGCGTCGTCGGGATCATCATCCCGTGGAATGCGCCCCAGTCACTATTAGCCCACAAGCTGGCTCCGGCTCTCGCCGCAGGGTGCACGGTCGTCGTGAAACCTGCGCAGGAAACACCTTTGGACTCATTGCTCATCGGGGAGCTCGCTGCGGCAGTCGGATTCCCTCCCGGTGTGATCAACGTCGTCACCGGTGGCCGCACGACAGGGTCCGCGGTGGTTGACGATCCGAACATAGACATGGTGTCCTTCACGGGTTCCACGGATGCCGGTCGCGTAATCGCCTCGCGTGCAGGGCATTTGTTAAAGCCGGTCGTAGCGGAGCTGGGTGGGAAGTCGGCGGCCGTGTTGCTCGACGATGCGGACCTCGAGCTCTTCTCCGACAACTTGGTCACCACCTGCCTGCCGAATACGGGGCAGGTCTGCTACTCGTGCACGCGTGTCATCGCGCCTCGCGCACGCTTCAGCGATGTACTCGAGGTCGTCACATCATGCTTGGCCAGTGCTCAGGTGGGTGACCCGCTGGATCCAGGGACAGTCTTCGGTCCGCTTGTCAGCGCGGCGCAGCGTGCACGTGTCGAGGACTACATCGACTCGGCTCGTGCCGAAGGAGCTCGGGTGACCCTCGGAGGTGGCCGTCCGTCCATTGCGACCGGCTTCTACGTCGAGCCCACGGTGATCGTCGACGTCGACCGTACGATGCGCGTGTTCCGCGAAGAGATATTTGGGCCCGTGCTGGTCGTGGTTCCTCATGACGGAGATGAGGACGCGACACGAATGGCCAATGATTCGTCATATGGGCTTGGCGGTGCGGTGTTCAGTCGTGACGTCGAGCGTGCGACGGCGGTGGCGCGCAAAATGCATACCGGGCGCATCTCGATTAACGCGCGGAGCCACGGTGTCTCCGACCCAGCCGAGGGATACAAAGACAGCGGAGTCGGTGGCTCGCTCGAGATCTCCTCCCATCTTCGACTCAAGTCCATTGCCGGGGTGGCCGACGTCGACCGGCATGCGAAAAGCGCTCGGCAGTAAGAAGGCTTTGCCTGGCAACACTTGCGCGAACCCCATTAACCCTGTCCATAACGTCGATGACGTTGCCGCCCAAAAAGGAAGGTCACATATGACAACCACAGTTCGCGACATCAGCATCATCCGAGCTGCCGTCGACCGTATCCAAACCGCTTTCGTGACAGGGCAACCAGCACTTCCGGTGCGCACGCTGATCGGCGCGGAGGACATTGATTCGGCGTATGCGGTTCAGCAGGAGCTCAACGCTCGCCGGGTGGCGGCGGGCGGAGTGGTAATCGGTCGAAAGATCGGCCTGACTGCTCCTTCAGTACAGCAACAACTCGGCGTCGACCAACCGGATTTCGGTGTCCTATTTGCGGACATGGACGCATCCGGCGAGACGCCCGTTCCTTATCGAAAGTTGTTGCAGCCCAAGGTCGAAGCCGAAGTCGCCTTCGTACTCGCGGAAGATATCGACAGAGATGTGTCAAGCGAAGATCAAATTCGAGGATCGATTCGCTACGCCGTTGCGGCACTGGAGATCGTGGACAGCCGCATAGCGAATTGGGACTTGAGTATCGCTGACACCGTGGCGGACAACGCCTCCAGCGGGCTGTTCGTTCTGGGGAAGAACCGGCTCGAAATCGACGAATTCGAGCCCCGGGACGTCGTCATGCGAATGTCGGCCGATGGCGTTCCGGTATCAGCCGGCTCTGGAGCGGCCTGTCTGGGTGACCCGATCCTTGCATTGATGTGGTTGGCCAGGACAGCTGCTGCGTACGGGCAGCCACTTCGCGCTGGCCAGATCGTTCTTTCAGGAGCGCTTGGACCCATGGCCGCGGTCAGGCCCGGAGTTCATGTCGAAGCGGAGATCGAGCCTTTGGGATCGGTTTCCGCCACGTTCTCAGAGGCATGATGGCAATGACGAAAGTCGCCATCATCGGTTCGGGGAACCTGGCACCGACCTACTGCAGAACATCATGCGCATTACCGCGGTACTGGACGTCGCCGGGATGGTGGGCATAGATCCCGCTAGCCGGCGTCCAAGGGGGAGAGGTCGGTTTCCAATAACCCGTGAGGGCCTACAGGGCCTGATTGCGATGTCTCATTTCGACGAGATCGACATCGTGCTATGGAGAAGCGAGGTTTGATCGTGCGCCTCGGCGTCGGTGGACGTCTACCGCCTTCGTCGCTGTAGCGCTTATTCGTCGAACCCTTCATCTGGGATGGCAAACACCGCCCGTGCGTTTTCGTTGAGATTGGCAAATCCATCGATGATCACCCGCTTCACGCGCATCTCGTCGTCAGCGATGCGAATCAGCCACGTGCGAAAGGCCGACCCGGTGAATTCTTCGCTGACCAACGCGGGCGCCTTCCAGCGACGAAAATAGAACTCAAGACGGGTCGTCAGCTCCACCACACCCTCATTCACCGGGACGTAGGAAAGTACGTGGCGCAGCTCGAGGCGTTCGTCGAAGATCCCGTCGCGTTGGTTGAGGTACACCTGTAGGCCATCGCGGCCTTTCCACTGGTGACCACCACGAAAACCGATCTGAAAGTCGTCGGTGAGGACCGCGGCGAACATCGGTTCGGATTTCCTTCGCTTCTCCAATCGAAGGAATAAGTCGATGGTCGCAATGAAGCCAGGCAGGTCCGGGGCGCCGCCGGGTACCTTCCTGTCGGCCTCCGTTTCTTCGGATGTCATCAGCCGAGATTGCGGGCTAGCTCGGCGGCGGCGTCTTTTAGGGCACTGCAAGCTTTGCGAACATCGGAGGGCCGGAATCGATAACTCGGCGCTGACGCGTTTAGTGCCAGCCTTATCCCGGAACCACCTTGGGGTACCGCCACGGCAACAGACGCGACGCCTTCCTCACTTTCCTGCCTGCTGATCGCGAACCCGCTTTTCCTGACCTCTGCCAATTGAGTGCGCAGTTCGGTGAGAGTGCGCACGGAACGCTCAGTGAGTGGCTCCAAATGTGGGTCGGGGTACAACTGGTCCAGCTCGTCGTCGGATAGGCCGGCGAGTAGGACTTTGCCAGTCGACGTGCAGTGTGCAGGACGCGTGCTACCCAAACGCGAGATCACCCGGACGGCAGAAGGGCTTTCGAGTGCCGCGATGAAGCGAACCAGTCTGCCGTCCAACGTTCCTACGTGCACGGTTTCCTGAAGCGTGTCGACCAGCTGGCGCAGAATCGGGGCGGCCGTGCGTGGTATGTCCATCCTGGAGTGGACAGCGAACGCCACGTTTGTCAGGGACGGTCCGGGCTGGTACGCCTTGCTGGCCGGATCTTGGCGGACGAACCCACGGTACTGAAGCATTGATAACAGGCGATGGGCGGTCGACGAAGCGACGCGCAGGTACTCACTGGCGTCAGTGAGCCGGATCTCAGAGCGCTCTCCTAGGAGGAGGAGTAGGCGAAGAGCGTTGTCGACAGACTCGATCGGATATTGCGGGGGCTTCCCTGTGCTGTCACGCTCCATGCCCGCGAGTGAGGGTTTCTGCATGACAGAGAGCGTACCGCGGTCAGGTTCGAATGCAGGTCGAAGAATCGCGACGAGTCCGGTGCCGGGGGCGAAAAGTCGCCTTCCTGCGCACAAGCCTGGCCGCCGTTTGTCTGCCTTGGCTGCGGCGGGTAGTTGGGGGCCGCCGACTTGCTTCTTGGCGCACGCGGCGGTGCCTTCGTCGACGAGCAGTTCGCCTGTGGCAGTAAAGGATCGCCGCGTTAGTACGTTTTGGCTCATCCCTGTGGTAGCCGCTCGGATCGGACGCTTGTCCCCCGCCCCCCTGTGGTACCGGGTCGCGGTCCTCTTTTACGCGGGCTGTACTGACCACGGACGTTAGGTACGGCGTGGCGTGGTGACATAACGAAGACCTCCGAGTGAAGTGCGAGCTGTCTAGAAACGCACCAACTCACTCCGGAGGTCTTCGTGTCCCACCGTAATGCCCCTTTGTCAGAAACCGGACGCCTGCGCCTGGCCCGTTGCATCGTGGAGGACGGCTGGCCGCTGCGCCGGGCCGCAGAGAGGTTCCAGGTCGCGGTTACCACCGCCGCCCGCTGGGCCGCTCGATACCGCGAATTCGGCGCTAACGGTATGAGTGATCGCAGCTCACGGCCTCATCGCAGCCCTAACCGGACACCAACACGCACCGAGCGGCGGATCATCAAAGTCCGGGTCATTCGCCGCTGGGGGCCGGCGCGGATCGCCTATCTACTGGGTCTGCATCCCTCGACCGTGCACCGCGTGCTGACGCGGTATGGCCTGGCCAAACTGCGCTGGCTCGACCGCGCCACGGGGCGGGTCATCCGCCGGATGGAATCGCCGGCCTGCGGCGACCTGGTCCACGTTGATGTCAAGAAGCTGGGCAAGATTCCCGCCGGCGGCGGCTGGCGGATGCTGGGCAAGGCCAAGGGCAAGCACAACGCCCGCGCCGATCGCAGCAGTGGCGTGCTCACCGCCGACTACAAACCCTCAGTGTCAGGCTGGACGTGCCGCTGGCGCGGTGGTTGGGTCTTCTCACCGGGTGTCTGGCTCCTACAAACACTGCCTTCGTGGCTTTCGCGCGTTGTGCCGATGCCGGGTGGGAAGGACCGACCGGCAAGTGACTTGATAGGAGCGTGGCACCGCCCCCACTGAGATTTGTCCTGCCGGCCGGCCCAACCTTCACCTCATCCCTTCCGATGAAAGAAGGCACCGTCCATGGTCGTTGTTGGAACCGATGTACACAAGCGCACCCACACCTTCGTCGCCGTTGACGAGGTCGGGCGCAAACTCGGCGAGAAGGTCGTCGCGGCCACCACCGCGGGAAACCGCGCGGCCATCGCCTGGGCGCGCGCAGCGTTCGGCGAGGAGTTGTTGTGGGGTATCGAGGACTGTCGCAACTTGTCGGCACGGCTGGAGCGCGATTTACTGGCCGCCGATCAACAGGTGGTGCGGGTCGCTCCGAAGCTGATGGCCAACACCCGCAAGTCCGCGCGCACGCGCGGCAAGTCCGACCCGATTGATGCCTTGGCGGTGGCCCAGGCAGTGTTGCGTCATCCTGATCTGCCGGTGGCCGCCCACGACGAGGTCTCACGCGAGCTCAAGCTGTTGGTGGATCGCCGTGAAGACCTTGTCGCCCAGCGCACCTCGACGATCAACCGACTCCGTCAACGCGTGCACGAACTCGATCCCACGGCCGAACCCAGACTGGCCTCGTTACACCGCCCCAAACCGTGCGCGGTCCTGGCGGCCTGGCTGGACACCCAAACCGGGTTACTCGCCGAGTTGGCCCGCGACGAACTCGCCGACGTGATCCGCCTCAACGAAGCCATCCAGACCCTGGCCGCCCGCATCGGCACCCGGGTGCAGACCGTGGCCCCGACGCTGCTGGCGTTGCCCGGCTGCGGCGACCTGACCGCGGCCAAGATCGTCGCCGAGACCGCCGGCATCTCCCGGTTCCGCAGCGAGGCCGCCTTCGCCAGCCACACCGGCAGCGCACCCATCCCCGTGTGGTCGGGCAACACCGCCGGGCGGGTGCGGCTCAACCGCTCAGGAAACCGACAACTCAACGCCGCTTTGCACCGCATCGCCATCACCCAACTACGGCTTTCCGGCACTGCAGGACAGACCTACTACCGCAAACGCCTCGCCCAGGGGAAAACCAGCAAAGAAGCCCTGCGCTGAACCGTCCTGGTCTGGA
>NZ_BLTG01000084.1 GCF_017312405.1 Mycobacterium sp. PO1 | reverse complement strand
CACGCAGCGCGGCGGGCGGGGGAGTCGGCCACCGAGGCCGCCGAAGCACAGCCCGCGCAAGCAGCCAGAGACTAGGTGCGGACCGGCTCCTCGCCGACGTCGCCCAGATGCCAGCGGCCGTCACCGAGCAGCTGCAGCTCCTGGCTGTGGTGCTGCTCGACGGTGCTGCGGTGGCTGACGCTGACGAGGATGGTGTCCGGCAGCCGGTCCCGCACCAGCTGGTAGAGCATCAACTCCAGACCCTCGTCCAGCGCTGAGGTCGACTCGTCGAGGAACACCGCTTCGGGCCGGGTGAGCAGGATGCGCGCGAACGCCACGCGCTGCTGCTCGCCGGGAGAGAGCACCTTGGCCCAGTCCTGCACCTCGTCCAGCCGATCGACCAGATGGGGCAGCGCGACGGTGGTCAGCACGTCACGCAGTTGCGTGTCGGTGATGTCGTCGGTGCTGTTCGGATAGGCGACGACGGTGCGGAGATCACCGAGCGGCACGTAGGGCAGCTGCGACAGGAACATCGTGGCGCCCTCGCCGCCGGGCCGCCGCAGCGTCCCGGAGCAGAATGGCCACAGCTGGGCCAGGCTGCGCAGCAGCGTGGTCTTGCCGCTGCCCGAGGGGCCGGTGATCACCAGGCTGTCGCCCGGGTGCAGGGTGACGTCGAGCGGTTCGACCAGCTCCCGCCCGTCGGGTGTGCGCACCGAGACCCCCTTCATCTCGACGCGGCCGCCGTCGCAGTCCTCGCAACCCAGCGACGGCAGTTCGCGGCCTTCCTCGTTGGCGACGACGAGGCCGTGCAGGCGGATGATGGCCGCGCGGTAGCCCGCGAAGTTGTCGTAGGCGTTGCGGAAGAACGACAGCCCGGACAGGATCTCCCGGAACGCGCTCGCGGTCTGCGACAGCTGCCCCAAGGTGATCTCTCCGCTGTAGAAGCGGGGGAACTGCACGATGTAGGGGATGAGCTCCTGGGCCTGGGTGATGCCGAGGTTCCAGCCGAGGAATTTGGCCATCCGGTTGACGTAGCGCTTGTAGTTGTCGACGATCGGCGCGAAGCGGCGGCGTAGCCCGGTGCGTTCGGCGAGCTCGCCACGGTAGAAGGCCACCGCCTCGGCGGCGTCGCGCAGCCGCACCAGGGCATACCGAAACGCGGCGTTGAATTTCTCGTTGAGGAACGCCAGCGTGATGATCGGCCGGCCGATCCAGAACGCCACCACGGTGGCGAACACGATGTAGACGATGCCGATCACGAACATCGCGCGCGGCAACTCGACGCCGACCAGCGGCAAGGTCACCGGACCCGAGAGGTTCCACAGGATCGTGGTGAACGAGATCATCGCCGCGATCGAGGAGACCGCACCGAACAGCAGCGTGGATTGTGACGTGTTGTTCGGGGTGTTGGGCAGGGATCCGACGCCGGTGGTGAAGATGTCGATGTCCATCTGGATGCGCTGATCCGGGTTGTCGATGGTGTCGTCGATGAACCGGGCGCGGTAGTAGGCCTTGCCGTCGAGCCAGTCGCCGGTCAGTTGGTCGGTCAGCCAGGTCCGCCATCGCAGCATGAACCGCTGGGTGGCGATCAGGTCCAGCATGATGAGCGCGACGTTGAGCACGGCGAGCACGGCGAACACCGTCATCGAGAGCCAGAATCCGTCGGCGCCGGATTCCCGGACCGCCTCGTTGTCGGAGCCCAGGCCGGCGGCGATGACCTGGAAGCTGGTCATCATGTCGTTGCCTTGGAAGCTGAACAGCACCGAGAGCCGCACGCTGGTGATGACCATCAGCAGAAGTCCGGCCAGCCACAGCCAGACCACGACACTGTCCGGGCCGGTGAAGTAGCCCCGGGTGATCCGCCAGAACTGCCGGCCCCAGGTGGTGAAACGGACGATCAGTACCAGGATGACGAGGGTGGCGACCGCGGCGATCGCCCACCCCTTGGCGATCCACAGAAGCGAGGTCCACAGCTCGCTGCCCCAGTCCAGTGTCGGGGTGAACATTTCCACCCGGGCAAAGTACCGTGACAATCTGTATTCGTCGTGACGGAGCCGATCACGGCGATGCAGCGAGTCGCGTCAGCCGCCATTCCCCGTCGCCGAGCAGCTCCAGCCGCCGTTCGTGAAAGCCGTGCACGGTCGCGCGATGGCTGACGGTGACGACGGCCGCGTCGGGCAGTGCAGCGCGCAGGCGCTCGTAGAGAACCGACTCCAGCTTCTCGTCCATCGCCGAGGTCGACTCGTCGAGGAAGACGGCTTTCGGCTTGGCCAGCAGGACGCGGGCGAAGGCGATGCGCTGCTGCTCGCCGACCGAGAGCATCGTGGCCCACTCGGCGACCTCGTTGAGTCGCAGCACCAGCGCAGGCAGGTCGACGTCGATGAGGGCCCGCTGGATCGCGCGGTCGTCGTCGTCGCCCTGGCGGGGGTAGGTCACGACCGAGCGCAGATCGCCCAACGGCAGATACGGCAGCTGGGGCACGAACATGACCGCGTCGCTACCCGCCGGCAGCGCCACCCGCCCGGACGCGTACGGCCACAAGCCGGCCAGGCTCTGCAGCAGCACAGATTTGCCGATCCCGGACGGCCCGCAGATGACCAGGCCCTCGCCGGGCGCCACCTGCAGATCCAGGCCGTGCAGCAGCACCGTGCCGTCGGGCCGGCGCACGTCGACGCCGTCGACCGCGATGGCATCGTCGGCGGATTCCAGGCTCTCGACGCCGCGGAACGTCGCCGCGAGGACGTTCTGGTCGACCAACCCGTCGAGCCGGATGATGGCCGCCCGATAGCTGGCGAACTGGTCGTAGGCGTTGCGGAAGAACGACAGCGAGTCGTGGATCGCGGCGAACGCGTTGGACGACTGCCACACATCGCCGAATGTCAGCCGCCCGGCGAACAACCCCTGCGCCTGCACCAACCACGGCAGCGGGTTGATCGCCTGGCTCATCGAGACGTTCCAGCCGAAGAACAGCATCATGCGGTTCAGCCAGTGCCGATAGTTGTCCATGACGGCGTCCAGGCGACCCTTCGACAGCGCGCCTTCGGCACGCTCGCCGCGGTAGAGACCGATCGCGGCGGCCGCCTCCCGCACCCGGACCAGGCCGTAGCGGAAGCTGGCGTTGCGCAGTTCGTTGACGAAGCTCAGCCGGATCAGCGGCCGCCCGATGACGAAGGCGACGATGGTCGCGACGGTGACGTAGACCAACACGATCCAGAACAGCGCATGTGGCAGTGTCAGGCCGCCGATCGTCAGGGACTCCGACAGCCGCCACAGGATCTGGCCGAACGAGAGCACCGACAGCACCGCCTCCACCGCGCCGAAGAGCAGCGTGTGCCCCGAGTGGTACATCGGGTTGTTGGTGAATCCGCCGACGCCGGTGGTGAAGATGTCGACGTCCTGCTGGATCCGTTGTTCGGGGTTGTCGATCTGGCGGCCGGCGAACTGCGACCGGTAGTAGGCGCGATCATGCAGCCAGCCGTCGATGAACCGGCGGCTCAGCCACACGCGCCAGCGCATGATGAACCGCTGCGTGACGTACAGGTCGGCCAGCAGCCTCACGATGTAGCAGCCGGCGAGCACCGCGAAAACCACCATCGTGGCCCAGAAGCCGGCGATACCGCTGTCGCGGCCCGCCCCGGAGGCACCCCCCTGAAACGCCACTTGCAGCGCCGTGAACAGGTCGTTGACGTAGTAGGTGAGCAGCACGTTGATCCGCACCGAGATCACCGTCGACAGCAGCAGAAACCCGAACAGCAACCAGACCGGGACGCTGCTGCGGCCGGTGAAGTAGTCGCCAGTGACCCGCCAGAACTGCCGCCCCCACACCGTGAAACGGGCCAGCGCGGCCAGCACCAGCAGCAGGCAGATCAGGGTCAGCACGAAGGTCGTGGCGACCCATTGCGCCGAGTGCAGCCACTCGCGACTCCAGTCGAGGGTGGGTTCGAACGTCCCGGCGTTCTCGCCGTCCACAGCCGTGCCACCTCCCCTCCACCGCGGTCTCGCCTGCGGCGAAGCTACCCCAGCCGGCGCTGGACGGCGGGCAGGAAGTCGACGAACGTCCGGGGCGGCGTGAGCGTGCGCAGAATCAGGCCGGCGCCGGCGTGTCGGGGGAGACACGCACGCTCGGCGCCGGCGAGCAGACGCGTACCGTGATCGTGTGGCTCGCACCCCATCGAAGTCGGAATCCAAACCGGCCCAGAAATCAGCTCAGAAGGCGCAGGGACGATTGTCCGGCCGATTCTGGAAGATGCTCGGCGCCAGCACCGAAAAGGACCATGACCGGTCCATGGACAAGGTGCGCGCCGCGGACGAGTTCGCCGGCAAGGCCGCCGAGCTCGACGACGAGCAGATGCGCAAAGCGACCACGCTGCTGCAGCTCGAGGACCTGGCCGACGCGCAGGACATCCCGCAGTTCCTCGCGATAGCCCGCGAGGCTGCCGAGCGCGCCACCGGCCTGCGCCCGTTCGATGTCCAGCTGCTCGGCGCGCTGAGGATGCTCGCCGGTGACGTCGTCGAGATGGCCACCGGCGAAGGCAAGACGTTGTCGGGGGCCATCGCGGCCGCGGGCTACGCGCTGTCCGGTCGCAACGTGCACGTCATCACGATCAACGACTACCTGGCCCGCCGCGACGCCGAGTGGATGGCTCCGCTGATCGAGGCGCTGGGCCTGACGGTCGGCTGGATCACCGCGGAGTCGACCGCACAGGAGCGTCGCACCGCCTACCAACGCGACATCACCTACGCCTCGGTCAACGAGGTCGGCTTCGATGTGCTGCGTGACCAACTGGTCACCGACGTGGCCGATCTGGTGTCGCCGAACCCCGACGTCGCGCTCATCGACGAGGCGGACTCCGTGCTCGTCGACGAGGCCCTGGTCCCATTGGTGCTGGCCGGTACCAGCCACCGCGAGACACCGCGGGTCGAGCTCATCCGCATGGTCGGTGACCTCGAGGAGGGCCGCGACTTCGCCACCGATGCCGACAGCCGCAACGTGCACCTGACCGATGTCGGCGCGCGCAAGCTGGAAGCCGCACTGGGCGGAATCGACCTGTACTCCGAGGAGCACGTGGGTACGACGCTGACCGAGATCAACGTCGCCCTGCACGCCCACGTGCTGCTGCAGCGCGACGTGCACTACATCGTCCGAGACGATGCGGTCCACCTGATCAACGCCTCGCGCGGTCGCATCGCGACGCTGCAGCGCTGGCCGGACGGGTTGCAGGCCGCGGTGGAGGCCAAGGAGGGGATCGAGACCACCGAGACCGGTGAAGTGCTCGACACCATCACCGTGCAGGCGCTGATCAACCGGTACCCGCGAGTGTGCGGCATGACCGGTACCGCGCTGGCCGCCGGCGAACAGTTGCGCCAGTTCTACAAGCTCGGGGTGTCGCCGATCCCGCCGAACAAGCCCAACATCCGCGAGGACGAACCCGACCGGGTGTACGTCTCGATCGCCGCGAAGACCGCCGCCTTGATCGAACACATCGCCGAGGTGCACGAGACCCGCCAGCCGGTGCTGGTCGGTACGCGTGACGTCGCCGAGTCCGAGGAACTGCACGAGCGCCTGGTGAAGGCCGGCATCCCGGCGGTCGTGCTCAACGCCAAGAACGACGCCGAAGAGGCGGCCGTCATCGCCGAAGCCGGCGCGCTGGGCGCGGTCACGGTGTCGACGCAGATGGCCGGTCGCGGCACCGACATCCGTCTGGGTGGGTCTGCCGAGCAGGACCACGACCGGGTCGCCGAACTGGGCGGCCTGCACGTGATCGGCACCGGACGTCATCACACCGAACGGCTCGACAACCAGCTGCGCGGTCGCGCCGGGCGCCAGGGCGACCCCGGTTCGACGGTGTTCTTCTCGAGCTGGGAGGACGACGTCGTGGTCTCCCACCTGGAACCCAACAAGTTGCCGCTGGATTGCGACGAGGACGGTCGCGTCGTGCACCCGAAGGCGGCCAGCCTGCTCGAACACGCCCAGCGCATCGCCGAGGGCCGGCTGCTCGACGTGCACGCCAACACCTGGCGCTACAACCAGCTGATCGCCCAGCAGCGCGCGATCCTGGTCGAGCGCCGGGACACCTTGCTGCGCACCACGACCGCCCGTGACGAGCTGGCCGAGCTGTCGCCGGAGCGCTACGCCGAACTGTGCGAACAGCTCGGCCCCGACGCCGAGGAGAAGCTGGCCACCATCTGCCGGCTGATCATGCTCTATCACCTGGACCGCGGCTGGGCCGACCATCTGGACTTCCTCGCCGACATCCGCGAGAGCATCCACCTGCGCGCGCTCGGCCGGCAGAACCCGCTCGACGAATTCCACCGGCTGGCCGTCGACGCGTTCGCCTCGTTGGCCGCCGACGCGATCGAGGCGGCTCAGCAGACGTTCGACACGGCGCCCTCGATCGAGGACGAGCCCGGCGTGGACCTGTCGAAGCTGGCCCGGCCGACCTCGACGTGGACGTACATGGTGCACGACAATCCGCTCTCCGACGAGTCCATGTCCGCGCTGAGCCTGCCCGGGGTGTTCCGCTAGGTTCTAGGCATGGCCGAGGCGCCGAGCGACAGCGCTGGGACCGGGAACGTGACATCACCAGACCGGGTGCTCACGGTGCCCAACGCACTGTCGGTGATCAGGCTGGTGCTCGTCCCGGTGTTCCTGTACCTGCTGCTGGTGTCCGGCGCGCTGGGTTGGGCGGTCGCGATCCTGATGTTCAGTGGTTTCTCCGACTGGGCAGACGGCAAGATCGCGCGCCTGTTCGACAATCAGTCCTCGCGGCTGGGGGAGTTGCTCGACCCTGCCGTGGACCGCATCTACATGGTCGTGGTCCCGGTCGCGATGGCGTTCGCCGGCGCCCTGCCGTGGTGGGTCGTCGCCGCGCTGCTCGGCCGCGACGCGGTGCTCACCGCGACGCTGCCGATTCTTCGGCGGCGCGGCCTGGCCGCACTGCCGGTCACCTACCTCGGTAAGGCCGCCACGTTCGCTCTGATGTCGGGGTTGCCGCTGGTGCTGCTCGGCCAGTACGACGCGCTGTGGGCGCGGGTGGTGCTGGCCTGCGGCTGGGGCTTCCTCATCTGGGGCCTGGTGATGTACCTGTGGTCGGGCGTGCTGTACCTGGCCCAGGTCGCGTTGGTCGCGCGCACGATGCCGGTGAGGGCGCACCCGACATGAGCCTGCTGGGGGGATTCGACTCGGGACGAAACGAGCATCGGGCGGGGGCACCGACGCGGATCCCGGTTCCGTCGCTGCTCCGGTCGCTGCTGTCCGAACACCTCGACCCCGGCTACGCGGCCGCCGCGCGCGACGGACGGCAGCGGCGACGCGGCACCGAGTGGGCCTGGCAGTTGCTGGCCGCGGTGGCGATCGCGACCGTCTTCGTGCTGGCCTGGTCCCAGGCCCGCGCCACCGCACCCGGCGTCGTGGAGTCGCGTCAGGTACTGGCCGGCAGCGTGAGCGCGACCCAGGCGACGACCGACGAACTGACCGAACAACGTGACACGCTGGCAGCAGAGGTCAACGCCGAGCGCCGCAGCCGACTGGAGGGCGACGCGATCGGCCGCCGCCTGCTCGCCGAATTGGACCAGGCGAACTTCGCCGCGGCGGCGACACCGGTGATCGGTCCGGGCCTGACAGTCACGGTCACCGACCCCGGCATGACCCCCGACCTCACCGACGTGTCCAAGGAGCGGGTGGAGGGAAGCCGGCAGGTGATCCTCGACCGCGACCTGCAATTGGTGGTCAACTCGCTGTGGGTGGCCGGGGCCGAGGCCGTCTCGGTGGGCGGAGTCCGCATCGGACCCAACGTGACCATCCGACAGGCCGGCGGCGGGATCCTCGTCGACAACAAGCCGATCTCCAGCCCCTATGTCATCCTCGCGGTCGGACCGCCGCACGCGATGCAGGAGTCGTTCGACCGCAGCGCCGGCCTGCAACGTCTGCGTCTGCTGGAGACCTCGTACGGGGTGGGAGTCACCGTCGCCGGCGGTGACGGTCTGGCGTTGCCCGCCGGATCGGTACGGGACGTCAACTTCGCCAAACAGATTGGGCCCAATTGATCGGAATCGTCGCTCTCGTCATCGGCATCGTGATCGGCGTGGTGCTGCAACCCAGCGTGCCCGACGTGGTTCAGCCCTATCTGCCGATCGCCGTCGTCGCAGCGCTCGACGCGGTGTTCGGCGGGTTGCGCGCCTACCTGGAGCACATCTTCGACGCGAAGGTGTTCGTGGTGTCGTTCGTGTTCAACGTCTTGGTCGCTGCGGTGATCGTCTACGTCGGTGACCAGCTCGGTGTCGGAACCCAGCTGTCCACCGCCATCATCGTGGTGCTGGGCATCCGCATCTTCGGCAACGCCGCGGCGCTGCGACGCAGGTTGTTCGGCGCATGAGCGGCGATCACGAACGCAGCCGCCACGAAGGCCGTCAAGAAGGCCGTCACGAAGGTCGCCACGAGCTGCCGCGCGATGCGGCGGCGAACAGCCAGCAGACCCCCGACGGCCCCCGCGGACGGTCCTCGATGGTTTTCGGCGTGTTGGCCGTGCTGCTGTGCCTGCTACTCGGAGTTGCGATCGCCACGCAGGTCCGCCAGACCGACTCCGGCGACGCGCTGGACACCGCACGCCCCGCCGACCTGCTGGTTCTGCTGGACTCCCTGCAGCAGCGCGAGGCGGCGTTGAACACCGAAGTCGCCGAACTGCAACGGACTCTGGACGAGTTACAGGCCTCCGGCAGCAGCGATCAGGCGGCCATCGAGAATGCGCGGGCGCGGTTGGCCGCCCTGTCGATCCTCATCGGCACCGTCCCGGCCACCGGTCCCGGTGTGACACTGACCATCGAGGATCCGGCGCCCGGCGTCGCGCCCGAGACGATGCTCGACGTCATCAACGAACTGCGCGCCGCCGGCGCGGAGGCGTTGGAGATCCGGGGCGGCGGCCAGGCCGGCAGCGACGACGCCGTGCGCATCGGTGTGGACACCTGGGTGGTGGGCCGGCCCGGCGCTCTGGTCGTCGACAGGGCCACCCTCACCCCGCCGTACACGGTGCTCGCGATCGGCGACCCGCCCACACTCGCCGCGGCGATGAACATCCCCGGCGGCGCGACCGACAGCATCGAACGCGTCGGGGGGGCCATGGTGATAGAACAGTCCGACCGGGTCGACGTCACCGCCTTGCGGCAACCGAAACCACGCCAATACGCTCAGCCCGTCAAGTGAGCACCCCCAGCACCACATCCACCGATCAGCTGAGAAACCGAGGAGCGCTGTGAGCCAGATTCCCGCCGAGTTGTCCTACACCGCCGAACACGAATGGGTGCGCAAGACCGGTGACGACACGGTGCGGGTCGGTATCACCGATTTCGCTCAGTCCGCCCTCGGCGACGTGGTGTTCGTCCAGTTGCCCGACGTGGGAGCCGAGCTGACGTCCGGGGATTCGTTCGGCGAAGTGGAGTCGACGAAGTCGGTGTCGGATCTCTACGCGCCGATCACCGCGAAAGTCATTGCGGTCAACGGTGATCTGGAGGGCAATCCCGGTCTGGTCAACTCCGATCCCTACGGCGAGGGCTGGCTGGTCGAGCTGCAGGCCGATGCTGCCGACCTGGCGGCCGCTCTCGGCGATCTGCTCGACGCCGACGGCTACCGCGACCACGCCACGGATTGAGTTGTTGTTAGGGTTCTGCAGACCGACAGCAACGAGCCGATCCGGCGGTGGTGCGCACAACGCGGCCTGCAGCACGGTACGGTCGACACCAGCGGCGTGACCCCCGGAAACCGGCCGGGTCGCGCTACGGCAGCCAGTGAGGAGCAATGGGTGACGGAGAAGGACTTCAACTCTGGGGCTGACTCTGAGGAAGTCACCGTGGAAACGACATCGGTGTTCCGCGCCGACTTCCTCAACGAGCTCGACGCCCCGCCCGCCGCGAGCGGCGAAAGCGCGGTGTCCGGGGTCGAGGGTCTGCCGGTCGGGTCGGCTTTGCTCGTCGTCAAGCGCGGGCCGAACGCCGGGTCCCGCTTCCTGCTCGATCAGCCGACCACGTCGGCCGGTCGGCACCCCGACAGCGACATCTTTCTCGACGATGTCACCGTGAGCCGCCGCCACGCCGAGTTCCGGCTCGAGAACGGCGAGTTCCAGGTGGTCGACGTGGGCAGCCTCAACGGCACCTACGTCAACCGGGAACCGGTCGATTCCGCTGTGCTCGCCAACGGCGACGAGGTGCAGATCGGCAAGTTCCGTCTGGTCTTTCTCACCGGACCGAAAGGTGAGGACAGCGGCGCCGCCGACTGACCCCGACCCACGACCGAGCGACACCACCGAAGCTGCGCGAGCGAGCCGATGACGCAACCCGACACCCCTGCGTTGAACGGGATGTCGATCGGGGTTGTGCTCGATCTGCTGCGCGACGAGTTCCCCGACGTCACGATCTCGAAGATCCGGTTCCTCGAAGCCGAGGGGTTGGTCACGCCCGAGCGGACCGCGTCGGGTTACCGAAGGTTCACCGCGTATGACTGCGCCCGGCTGCGCTTCATCCTCACCGCCCAGCGGGACCACTATCTGCCGTTGAAGGTGATCAAGGCCCAACTGGACGCGCAGCCCGACGGCGAGCTGCCGCAGAGTGCGGTCGCTGCGTCCGGCTATCCGGCGCCCCGGCTGGTACCGGTGACGGGGGAGTCCGGGGTCGCGGCGGGGCGGGCTGCGGTAGCACCGGCTCAGGTGCGGCTGACTCGGGAAGACCTGCTCGAGCGTTCCGGGGTCGATGACGAACTGCTCAACGCTCTGGTGCGGGCGGGGGTGATCACGCCGATGTTCAAGGGTGCCGGCACGGCGCTCTACGACGAGCACGCGGTGGTGATCGCGCAGTGCGCCCGCGCGCTGGCGGACTACGGCGTCGAACCGCGGCACCTGCGGGCGTTCCGTTCGGCCGCCGACCGGCAGTCCGATCTGATCGCCCAGATCGCCGGGCCGGTGGTCAAGGGCGGCAAGGCCGGAGCGCGCGACCGCGCCGACGACCTGGCCCGCGAGGTGGCGGCGTTGGCGATCACGTTGCACACGTCATTGATCAAGTCGGCGGTGCGCGACGTTCTGGATCGCTGAGGACTAGACTCGCCGTGACGGGTTACCCGTCGGATTCGGCCGGCACCGGCCGGATGAGAAGTAGCAACACACCGGTGCGGAGGGCAGGCACAAATGGGCGAGGTCCGTGTGGTCGGCATTCGAGTTGAGCAGCCCCGCAACCAGCCCGTTCTGTTGCTGCGCGAGTCGAACGGCGACCGCTATCTGCCGATCTGGATCGGACAGTCCGAGGCTGCGGCCATCGCGCTGGAGCAGCAGGGCGTGGAGCCGCCCCGGCCGCTGACCCACGACCTGTTCCGCGATGTCATTACCGCTCTTGGACATTCGCTCAAAGAGGTGCGGATCGTCGACCTGCAGGAGGGCACGTTCTACGCAGACCTGATCTTCGACCGCGACATCAAGGTGTCAGCGCGGCCGTCGGATTCGGTCGCCATCGCGTTGCGCGTGGGGGTGCCGATCTACGTCGAGGAGGCGGTGCTGGCCGAGGCGGGCCTGCTGATTCCCGATGAGGCCGACGACGAGGCCGACGGCGGCGTGCGCGAGGACGAGGTGGAGAAATTCAAGGAGTTTCTCGACAGCGTGTCGCCCGATGATTTCAAGGCCACCTGAGCCGTAGGCACACCGCAGAACACTTGGTCACGGATGCGTCTCGTCGCGGTCGACACGCGGGCGCGTTTCTTTTCGAAGTGAATCGGGCAGCCATACTTGGTGGCGACGGGCAGTCACGGAAGGCTCTCGGGCGTATGCTCGAACGAAGTTCGCAGAGCTGGGTAGACGTGCGCCCACGCAGGTCAACGACGCGGGTTCGATCGGTGAGAGGATTCGACAAGTGGGAGACACGCCACGCCAGGAGCAACTGGATCTGACCACCGGCTCCCCGCAGGCGGACACCCTTCCTCAGCCGGTCGGTGAACCGGTTCAGGCCGGTCTGTTCCCGGACGATTCGGTGCCCGACGAGTTGGTCGGCTATCGCGGCCCCAGCGCCTGTCAGATCGCCGGCATCACCTATCGGCAGCTCGACTACTGGGCGCGCACCTCGCTGGTCGTGCCCTCGATCCGCGGAGCGGCAGGCTCCGGCAGCCAGCGGCTGTACTCCTTCAAGGACATCCTGGTCCTCAAGATCGTCAAGCGGCTGCTGGACACTGGCATCTCACTGCACAACATCCGCGTCGCGGTCGACCATCTGCGTCAGCGCGGCGTGCAGGATCTGGCCAACATCACGTTGTTCTCGGACGGCACCACCGTCTACGAGTGCACCTCCGCCGAAGAGGTGGTCGACCTGCTGCAGGGTGGACAGGGCGTGTTCGGCATCGCCGTGTCGGGCGCGATGCGCGAACTCACCGGTGCGATCGCCGACTTCCCCGGTGAGCGCGCCGACGGCGGGGAGTCGATCTCGACGCCGGAAGACGAGTTGGCGTCCCGCCGCAAGCACCGCGACCGCAAGATCGGCTGAGCCGATCAGAGCGGTGCGCGGCTGAGCCGATCAGAGCGGTGCGCGGCTGAGCCGAGCGCCTGCTCTCGTCGCGCGGTCAGGTGACCTGCCGGTACACTCGACTGCGCATCGCCCTTGCGCGGGAGAGTTCCGTGGCAGCCGGCCACGGGCGCCGAAGGAGCAACACCTCTCCGTCAACCTCTCAGGCCCCCAGGACCGCACGAGGCCCCGATGCCTCTGGAAAGTGGTGCGCCCGCGACGTGGGCCTGCCCGCCCATGGGGAAAGGTCTCGGTCGGCAGTAGCCGCCGGTACCGAATCTCTCAGGCAACCCGTTTCGGGCCGACGACAGAGGGGGAGGAGCCGGTACGCCTGCGCTCCAAGCGCCCGCGGCACTCGTCGGGAGATTTCTACCAGTGTCCGAACACCACGAAACCCGTTCAGAGCTCACGTTCGTCGACCGGCACATCGGCCCGGACGCCGCCGCGGTCGACACGTTGTTGAGCACCATCGGAGTGTCCTCGCTCGACGAGCTCGCCGCGAAGGCGCTTCCGGCCGGCATCCTGGATGCGCTCACCGCCGACGGCGTCGCCCCCGGCCTGGAGCATCTGCCCGCTGCAGCCAGTGAAGCCGAGGCATTGGCCGAGCTGCGCGCGCTGGCCGACGCCAACACCGTCGCGGTCTCGATGATCGGTCAGGGCTATTTCGACACCTTCACCCCGCCGGTGCTGCGGCGCAACATCCTGGAGAACCCGGCGTGGTACACCGCGTACACGCCCTACCAGCCCGAGATCAGCCAGGGGCGCCTGGAGGCGCTGCTGAATTTCCAGACCATGGTCACGGATCTGACCGGCCTGGAGGTGGCGAACGCGTCGATGCTCGACGAGGGCACCGCGGCCGCCGAGGCGATGACTCTCATGCACCGCGCGGTCCGCGGATCGGCGAACAAGCTGGCCGTCGACGTCGACGTGTACGCGCAGACCGCCGCGGTGTTGGCGACCCGCGCCGAACCGCTGGGTATCGAGATCGTGACCGCCGACCTGAGCGCCGGACTGCCCGACGGCGAGTTCTTCGGAGTCATCACACAGCTACCCGGTGCCAGCGGGCGCCTGGTCGACTGGTCGGACCTCATCGCCGCCGCCCACGAACGTGGGGCGCTGGTCGCGGTCGGCGCCGATCTGCTCGCGCTGACGCTGGTCACCCCGCCGGGTGAGATCGGTGCCGACGTCGCATTCGGCACCACCCAACGTTTCGGCGTGCCAATGGGTTTCGGCGGTCCACACGCCGGCTATCTGGCCGTGCACGCCAAGCACGCGCGTCAGCTGCCGGGCCGTCTGGTCGGGGTGTCCGTCGACGCCGACGGGTCACCGGCGTACCGGCTGGCGCTGCAGACCCGCGAACAGCACATCCGCCGCGACAAAGCCACCAGCAACATCTGCACCGCCCAGGTCCTGCTGGCCGTGATGGCCGCGATGTATGCCAGCTACCACGGCGCCGCCGGCCTGACGGGGATCGCCCGCCGGGTGCATGCCCATGCGGCGGCGGTGGGCGCCGAACTGTCCGACGCCGGGATCGAGGTCGTCCACGACGCGTTCTTCGACACGGTGCTGGCCCGCGTTCCCGGCCGCGCCGACGAGGTCCAGGCCGCGGCCAAGCAGCGCGGTATCAACGTCTGGTGTCGCGACGCCGATCACGTGTCGGTGGCCTGCGACGAGATGACCACCGATGAGCATGTCGCCGCGGTGCTCGCGGCGTTCGGGGTCCAGGACCGCGCGCAGCGCTCCGGGGACTCGGCGTCGACCGGTATCGCCACGCGCACGTCGCCGTTCCTCACCCATCCGGCGTTCACCAGGTACCGCACCGAGACGGACATGATGCGTTATCTGCGCTCGCTGGCCGACAAGGACATCGCGCTGGATCGGAGCATGATCCCGCTGGGCTCCTGCACGATGAAGCTCAACGCAGCCGCCGAGATGGAAGCGATCACGTGGCCGGAGTTCGCCCGCCAGCACCCGTTCGCGCCCGCCTCGGACACGCCGGGCCTGCGCCGACTGATCGCCGATCTGCAGGACTGGCTGACCGGCATCACCGGTTATGACGAGGTGTCGCTGCAGCCCAACGCCGGGTCGCAGGGGGAGTACGCGGGTCTACTGGCGATCCAGGCCTATCACGAGCAGCGCGGCGATACCGGCCGAGACGTGTGCCTGATCCCGTCCAGTGCGCACGGCACCAACGCCGCGTCGGCGGCGCTGGTCGGCATGAAGGTGGTCGTGGTGGCGTGCCGCTCCAACGGCGACGTCGACCTCGACGACCTGCGCGCCAAGGTCGACCAGTACGCCGACCGGCTCTCGGCCCTGATGATCACCTACCCGTCCACGCACGGGGTGTACGAGCAGGATGTCGCCGACATCTGCGCCGCCGTGCACGATGCCGGCGGACAGGTCTACGT
Organism: Mycobacterium sp. PO1; assembly: GCF_017312405.1. GTDB lineage: Bacteria > Actinomycetota > Actinomycetes > Mycobacteriales > Mycobacteriaceae > Mycobacterium. The sequence continues at coordinate 6,184 of NZ_BLTG01000084.1, read as the reverse complement.
CGACGGTGCCAACCTCAACGCGCTCGTCGGGCTGGCGCGCCCAGGCCGGTTCGGCGGTGACGTCAGCCACCTGAACCTGCACAAGACGTTCTGCATCCCGCACGGTGGTGGCGGGCCCGGGGTGGGGCCGGTGGCGGTGCGCGCGCATCTGGCCCCGTTCCTGCCCGGGCACCCGCTGGCCGACGAGCTCGGTGACGCCCGCACGGTGTCGGCGGCGCCGTACGGCTCGGCGTCCATCCTGCCGATCACGTGGGCCTACATCCGGATGATGGGCGCGGCCGGTCTGCGCTCGGCGACGTTGGTGGCCATCGCGTCCGCCAACTACATCGCCCGCCGTCTCGACGAGTACTACCCGGTGCTCTACACCGGCGAGCACGGCATGGTGGCCCACGAGTGCATCCTCGACCTGCGCGGGATCACGAAGTCCACCGGCGTGACCGTCGACGACGTGGCCAAGCGGTTGGCCGACTACGGCTTCCACGCGCCCACGATGAGCTTCCCGGTCGCCGGGACGTTGATGGTGGAGCCGACCGAGAGCGAGTCGCTGGCCGAGGTGGACGCGTTCTGCGAGGCGATGATCGCGATCCGGACCGAGATCGACAAGGTGGGGCAGGGGGAGTGGCCTGCGGACGACAACCCCCTCGTGGGCGCACCGCACACCGCGACATGCCTGCTGACCGCCGACTGGGACCACGCCTACACCCGCGAGCAGGCCGCCTATCCGCTCGGGCCGTCGTTCCGGCCGAAGGTGTGGCCGCCGGTGCGGCGGATCGACGGCGCCTACGGCGACCGCAATCTGGTGTGCTCGTGCCCACCGGTGGAGGCCTTCGCATAGCCGGGGCGCAGTGAACGGTACTCTCACCGCATGACAGGAGGGGTTGCGGACATCACGCCGAAGTTGTTCATCTTCCCGCACGCCGGCGGTACGCCGCAGTTCTACGTACCGTTCGCGAAGTCGTTCACCACGGACATCAAGCGGACCGCGGTGCAGTACCCCCGGCAGGGCGGCAAGCAAGATTTCGGCTCGTTCACCAGCCTGCCCGCGGTGGCCGACCAGATCAGCACGATGGTCTCGCCGGACCGCGAAGGCGGCGTCCCCGGATCGCCGGTCTTCTTCTTCGGACACAGCATGGGCGGATTGTTGGCGTTCGAGGTCGCGCGCCGCTTCGAGGAGGCGGGGCGGCCGATCGCCGCGCTGTTCGTCTCCGCGGTCGCGGCACCCGGCCGGGTCGGCTATGACGACATCCCCGACACCGACGAGGGTCTGCTCGCCGCGGTCAGCACCCTCACCGGCGCCGACCCGGAGTTCATGAAGAACCCGGAGTTCGCCGCTGCGATTCTGCCCACCCTGCGCGGCCTGAAGGCGATCGCCAACTACACCTGCCCGCCCGAGGTGACCCTGTCGTGTCCGATCCACGCGTTCTACGGTGACGACGACGAGATCGCCACCGAGGAGAAGGTCCTGCCGTGGGCGGAAAGGACCACCGGTGGATTCACCGTCCGGGAGTTCAGCGGTCACCACTTCTATCTCACCGATCATCTCGATGAGTTGGTCCCCGACGTCGAGGAGAAGCTCTGGGCCCGCTGCCGCGCCTAGGCATCACCACGGCTGACCTGCTGAGGTGTGGTGTTCACCACATTCCGCTGCGGGCGAAGCTACCGGCCCGGCAAGTCGTGCCGGACCCCTCCGGCACATGATGGTGAGCTTGTCTAACTGCACGGCAACGACGTCTCAGCGGCTGGTTCTTACCCGTGAGTCAGTTTTAAACATGACGTCGGCGTGCAATATGAGCAAACCGTTGACGCGCACGTCAAAGCGGATATAGCACTGTGTTCAGCCCTCGCTGAGCCGTCCTCGCTCACCGGACGCGCACAGGGTCGAGCAACCGGTAACCGCCTGCTCATGTGCAGCGTTTCCATTGCTGGCAAAACTGTGAAGATGCTGTAAGGATTTAGTTGCGGCCTCGGGCAGCTGCCGTGCCGGCGAAATCGGCCCCGAACAGCCCGCTTCCCTCTGGCAAGCTATTCGTGATGTAATCCTTCGTCAGCATTAGACGACATATCTGACAGTGCGGTGTTAGCCTTCCGGCGAGCGGGGGGATGCGCGGCCACGGGCTGCGAGTCGGTTTATTGCCTTGACGGCGATGAGGCCGGGGCGCAGAAGCAGAGTTGAAAGGACGTCGCCATGCCGTTGCTTGAGTCGACCATTCCTGGCCTTTTGGCTGAACGCGCACGACTGCAGCCCGATGAGGTGGCTTACACCTTCATCGACTACGACGTGGATCCCGCCGGGTTCGCGGAGTCGCTGACGTGGTCTCAGGTCTACCAGAGGGCGCAGGTCGTCGCGGAGGAGCTCCTGCGCCACGGCCGCAAGGGGGACCGGGCGGCGATCCTGGCTCCGCAGGGGCTCGAATACATCGTCGCGTTCTACGGCGCGATGACAGCCGGATTCATCGCGGTGCCGCTTCCGGTGCCGGCTCTCGGTCAGCTCGACGAGCGGGTCAACGGCGCGCTGCGCGACTGCCAGCCTGTCGCGGTGCTGACGACGTCGGCCGTCGTCAGCGACATCATGACCTACGTGGGTGGCTTCACCGGTGGTGCGACCCCGGCCGTCGTCGAGGTCGATGCCCTCGACTTCCACTCGCCGCGCACCACCGAGATGAACATCGATGACCTGCCCGAGATGGCCTACCTGCAGTACACCTCCGGCTCCACCCGGGCACCCGCCGGCGTGATCATGACCCACCGGAATGTGATCGCCAACGTCAAGCAGGTCTTCGACGACTACATGGAGCACCGCGACGGCATCCCGCCGAAGGACATCACGATGGTGTCGTGGCTGCCCTTCTATCACGACATGGGCCTGATCCAGGGCGTGTTCGCGTCGCTGCTCACACCGTCCGAGGACGGCGGCCTGCACGGCCGCCCGGCGATGCTGATGAGCCCGGTCGCGTTCCTGCAGAAGCCGGCCCGCTGGATCCAGCAGCTGGCGATCCACCCGCACGCCTGGTCGGCCGCACCCAACTTCGCGTTCGAGCTGTCGGTGCGCCGCACGTCCGACGCAGACCTCGAGGGCATGGATCTCGGTGGGGTCCTGGGCATCATCAGCGGTAGTGAGCGGATCCACTCGGCGACCATCCGGCGCTTCAACGAGCGGTTCGCGAAGTTCAACATGCCCACCACCACGGTCCGGCCGTCCTACGGGCTGGCGGAGGCCACGCTGTACGTCATCTCCGCGCCGATGGGCCACACCCCGTCGACGGTGCGGTTCGACTACGAGAAACTCGCCGCCGGCCACGCCGAGCGGTGCGGTGCCGAGGGTGGCTCCGAGCTGGTCACCTACGGCGCCCCGCGGTCGTCGACGGTACGCATCGTCGATCCGGAGACCCGCACGGAGAATCCGGACGGCAAGGTCGGCGAGATCTGGGTGCACGGCGAGCAGGTCGCGATGGGTTACTGGCGTAACCCGCAGCAGACCGAGCGCACGTTCGGCGGCGAGATGGTCGATCCGTCGGAGGGCACCCCGGTCGGGCCGTGGCTGCGCACCGGCGACCTGGGCGTGATGTCCGAAGGCGAGATGTTCATCATCGGCCGCATCAAGGACCTGCTCATCGTCGACGGCCGCAACCACTATCCCGACGACATCGAAGCCACCATCCAGGAGATCACCGGTGGCCGGGTGGCCGCCATCTCCGTGCTCGACGAGACCAGCGAGCAGCTGGTCGCGATCGCCGAGCTGAAGAAGAAGGGCGCCTCGGAGGCCGAAGCTCTCGACAAGCTGCGCGCGGTCAAGCGTGAGGTGGCTTCGGCCATCAAGCGCACGCACAGCGTGCGGGTCGCCGACCTCGTCTTCGTCGCCCCCGGCTCGATTCCGATCACCACCAGCGGAAAGATTCGGCGCTCGGCCTGTGTGGATCGCTACCGCCAGGACGAGTTCAGCCGTTTGGACGTCACTGCATGACAGCTGCTTTCGACGAGGATGCAATCCGGAACTGGTTGGTCGACTATCTCGTCACCAACATCGGTTGCAGCCCTGACGAAATCGATTTCGATGCCCCACTGAGCGATCTGGCCGTCGGCTCCAGCGACGCCGTGGTTCTCACCGGCGAGCTCTCCGAGCTGCTGGGCCGCACGGTCTCGCCGGTGGAGTTCTGGCAGTACCCGACGATCAACGCGCTGGCCGCGTTCCTCACCGGGGGCGAGGTCGAGTCGGTGGCAGAAGCCTCGCCGGCGAAGAGCGTCAACACCGACGACGCGATCGCCGTCGTGGGCCTCGGGTTGCGCTACCCCGGGGACATCCACGGACCCGAGGCATTGTGGGAGTTCCTGACAGAGGGCCGTTCGGCGGTCGGTCAGGTGCCCCCGTGGCGGTGGGAGTGGTTCGACGACGGATCCCCGGAAGGCGGCGCCGCGCTGGCCGGCACCACCCGTTGGGGTTCGTTCCTGTCCGACATCGACCAGTTCGACGCCGAGTTCTTCGAGATCTCTCCGAGCGAGGCCGACAACATGGACCCCCAGCAGCGCATGCTGCTGGAGGTCACCCACGAGGCGCTCGAACATGCCGGGATCCGCCCCGAAGCTCTGCGGCACACCCAGACGGGCGTGTTCACCGGAGCCTGCCTCAGCGAGTACGGCGTCATGGCGTCGATGGACCTCGCCCAGGTGGGCGCCTATTCGGGAACCGGCGGTGCGCTGAGCATCATCTCCAACCGGGTGTCCTACTACTTCGACCTGCGCGGCCCGTCGGTCACCGTCGACACCGCCTGCTCGTCGTCCCTGGTGGCCATCCACCTGGCCTGCCAGAGCCTGCGCACCGGTGACTCGGATCTCGCTCTGGCCGCCGGCGTCAACGTGCTGCTCTCGCCGGCCGTCACCCGGAGTTTCGACCAGGTCGAGGCGATGTCGCCCACCGGCCGGTGCCACTCCTTCGACGCCCGCGCGGACGGATACGTGCGCGGCGAGGGCTGCGGCGTCGCCGTCCTCAAGCGCCTCGCCGATGCGCAACGCGACGGCGACCGGATCCTGGCCGTCGTCCGCGGCTCCGCGGTCAACCAGGACGGCCGGTCCAACGGTCTGATGGCGCCCAATCCCGCTGCCCAGATGGCCGTGCTGCGCGCGGCCTGCTCGGCGGCCGGGGTCGAACCCCGCGAGGTCGACTACGTCGAGGCGCACGGCACGGGCACCCTGCTCGGTGACCCGATCGAGGCCCGCGCGCTGGGCACCGTGCTCGGCCGCGGCCGGGCGGCGGACGCTCCGCTGCTGATCGGGTCGATCAAGAGCAACCTGGGCCACACCGAGGCCGCCGCCGGAATCGCGGGTTTCGCCAAGACCGTGCTCGCGCTGCAGCACGGCCGCGTGCCCGCGAACCTCGACTACCAGTCGCCCAACCCGCACATCCCGTTCGACGAACTTCGGCTCAAGGTGGTCGCGGCGGACAGCGACCTCCCCGGGCGGAACCGTCCCCTGCTGGCGGGCGTCTCGTCGTTCGGGTTCGGCGGCACCAACGCCCACGTCGTTCTCGAGCAGGCACCATCAGCCGTCCAGGCGGCAGAACCCGCCGACACGCCCGCGATCACGACCCTGGTGGTGTCGGGGAAATCGGCACCTCGGATCGCGGCCACGGCCGCCGTGCTGGCCGACTGGATGTCCGGGCCCGGCCAGCAGATCCCGCTGAGCCAGGTGGCCCAGACGCTGGCCCACCGGCGCGCGCAACACAACCGGTTCGCCACCGTCTCCGCGCGCGACCATGCCGGCGCCGTCGCCGGACTGCGCGCACTCGCCGACGGACAGTCGGCTCCCGGTGTGGTGGAACCGCAGGACGGTCGCCACGGGCACGGCACCGTGTTCGTCTACTCCGGCCAGGGCTCGCAGTGGCTGGGAATGGGTCGCCAGCTCATGGTCGAGGAGCCCGCCTTCGCCGCGGCGGTCGCCGAGATCGAACCCGCCTTCGTCGAGCAGGTCGGCTTCTCGCTGCAGCAGGTCATCGCCGAGGGCCAGCAGGTCACCGGCATCGAACGGATCCAACCGGTGCTCGTCGGCATGCAGTTGGCGCTGACCCAGCTGTGGCGCTCCTACGGCGTGCACCCCGATGCCGTCATCGGCCATTCGATGGGTGAGGTGGCCGCATCCGTGGTCGCCGGTGCCCTGTCGGTCGCCGACGGGCTGAAGGTCATCGCCACCCGGT
>NZ_BLTG01000083.1 GCF_017312405.1 Mycobacterium sp. PO1 | reverse complement strand
GGTTGCGTCCAGCAGAGTGGTGTACGAGTCGGACCTGATCAGGATGTCCGGCGTGTCGTAGCCGAATGATTGAAGGTCATCGCGTGATTCTTCGAGAGACCGTCCAAAGTCACTCGAGCAAAGGAATCGACGCGATGACCACCGCCCACAATATCGACCTGCCCGGCGTGCTCGCCGAACGACTCACCACCTGCCACCCCGACGTGCTGCGCGAGCTGTTGGCCACGTTCATCCACACCCTGATGGGCGCCGAGGCCGATGCCCTGTGCGGCGCCGGCTACGGCGAACGCAGCACCGAGCGCACCAATCAGCGCAACGGCTACCGCCACCGCCAATTCGACACCCGAGCAGGCAGTTTGGATCTGGCAATCCCCAAGCTGCGCCACGGCTCCTACTTCCCGGACTGGCTGCTGGAACGCCGCAAGCGCGCCGAACGAGCCCTGACAACCGTGGTCGCGACGTGTTATCTGCTCGGGGTGTCGACCCGGCGGATGGACAAGCTGGTGGAGACATTGGGGATCACGTCGTTGTCGAAGTCGCAGGTCAGCGTGATGGCCAAGGAACTCGACACCGCTGTCGAAGCGTTCCGCACCCGCCCGCTTGATGCCGGCCCGTACACGTTCATGGCCGCCGACGCCCTGGTGCTCAAGGTGCGCGAAGGCGGCCGGGTGGTCAACGTGCACGCCCTGATCGCGGTCGGGGTCAACAACGAGGGCTACCGCGAGATCCTGGGGGTCGACGTCACCACCGCCGAGGACGGAGCAGGCTGGCTGACGTTTCTGCGGTCGCTGACCGCCCGCGGCCTCTCGGGGGTGAAGTTGGTGACCTCCGACGCGCACGCGGGACTGGTCGCCGCGATCGGCGCCACCCTGCCCGGCGCGGCCTGGCAGCGGTGCCGCACCCACTACACGACCAACCTGATGGCCGTCACTCCGAAGGCGTCGTGGCCGTGGGTCCGCACCCTGCTGCATTCGGTGTTCGATCAACCTGATTCTGAATCCGTTGCCGCCCAATATGATCGGATCATCGACGCGCTAGCTGACAAGCTGCCCAAGACCGCGGAGCACCTGGAATCGGCGCGCCCGGATCTGCTGGCGTTCACCGCGTTCCCCAAACAGATATGGCGCCAGATCTGGTCCAACAACCCCCAGGAGCGTCTCAACAAGGAGATCCGACGCCGTACCGATGTCGTCGGCATCTTCCCCGACCGCAACGCGCTCATTCGTCTCGTCGGAGCCGTGCTGGCCGAACAACACGACGAATGGGCCGAATCCCGCCGCTACCTCGGCCTCGACGTGCTGAGCAAATCACGCACCGTCAACGACACCCCGACAGAACAGGAGGACACCCCCGCGGCACTGACCGCCTGAACCATCACCACGAAGAATCACACGACGACGTCGTACACCACCTCCCTGGACTTGACC
>NZ_BLTG01000082.1 GCF_017312405.1 Mycobacterium sp. PO1 | reverse complement strand
AGAACACTAGGAGCGCCACACATGTTCGACAAATTGGCCGGCGTCGGTGAGGCGGAATTGCTCGCCGCCATGTCGGACGCCCAGCGAGGTGAGCGTCGAGCGGTCGCACGCCGGCTGATCGCGGCCGGCCGGCTTTGCCAGCGGCGTATCGCCGTCTCGGGTGAGGATGAGCAGCAGTGGTGCATCGACAATTGGGAGGCGGTTGCCGCCGAGGTCGGTGCGGAGCTGGGCATCAGCAGGGGTCGCGCGTCAGCGCAGATGGAGTACGGCAAGAACTTGCTGGAGCGGTTTCCCAAGCTCGCTCAGGTGTTCTGGGACGGTGATGTCGACTACCGGATCATCACGGCAATCGATTTTCGCACCGGCCTGATCACTGATCCAGAGATCCTGCAGGTGCTCGATGCCGAGCTTGCCGGGCGGGCGCCGCACTGGAACCGCCTGTCCCGGGACCGAATTGCCGAGCTCGTCGACTGGATGGTCCTCGACGTCGATCCTGAGGCGCTACGCATCAGTCGGCACCGTGACGCCGACCGGCATGTCGACGTTCACCCGGGCAACGGTGGGACCGCCGAGATATCCGGCAATATCAGGGGTTTGGACGGCGCGGCGTTCGACCGGCGGCTCGACGAGCTGGCCGCGACGGTGTGTCGCGACGACCCGCGCACGAAGCGTCAACGCCGCGCCGACGCGGTGGGCGCATTGTCGCGGGGCCAGACCGTGATGGAGTGTCTCTGCGGATCTGCCGACTGCCCGGCCGGCCCCGAGGTAGCGCCGAAAACCGTCGACAGCGTCGTCTACGTGATCGCCGAACAGGCCACGGTCCGTGGTGAGGGCCCACGACCCGGATATCAGCCCGGCATCGGTGCGGTGACCGCCGAGGTCGTCTCCGCCCTTGCCCGCACAGCGCGCATCAAGACAGTGCCGCAGGCCAGCGACCTGCGTGCCGAACCGCAATACCGCCCCTCGGCTCCGATGACGCGTTTCCTCCGCTGCCGCGATTTGACGTGTCGGTGGCCGGGTTGCTCCGTGCCCGCCGAGCGGTGCGACATCGACCACACCGTGCCCCACCCGGTCGGGCCCACCCACCCGTCGAACTGCAAGCTCTACTGCAGGACCCACCACCTGATCAAAACCTTCTTCAGCGGCCCGGACGGTTGGCGTGAACGACAACTGCCGGACGGCACCATGATCTTCGTCTCCCCGTCCGGGCGGCGATACACCACCAAACCACAAGGCTCCCTGTTCTTCCCGCAGCTGGCGACACCGACCGAGACGTTGACCATCTCTGGGGCCATCCCCGAAGCGCCGCAGTCAGGAGACCCGACTCGCAGGCTGGCGATGCCGACTCGGCAGCGGACTCGCGCCCAGGACCGCGCGTACCGCATCAACTGGGAACGCGGCGTCAACAAGCGTCGCTGGGATGCCGACCCCCCGCCTTTCTAGGTGCCTTCGGAACAGCGCCGGTCGCGCTGCGTTAAATGGTGGTGTGACATCCGAACCTGCGGTCGGTCAGCTGCGCTTCGTCGCGGTCGGTCAGGACGACCCGCTGGCCGCGCCGCTCATCGACGAGCTCGCCGTGGAGTACGCCGAGCGCTACGGCGGCAACCGGACCCGGGTGCACACCTGGCTGCGGTCCTACCCGAGCGAGGAATTCGACCCGCCCGACGGCGGCCTGTTCATCGGGCTGCTCGACGACGAGCCGGTCACCGGTGGCGCCTTCCGCCGGTTCGACGACACCACCGCCGAGCTGAAACGGATCTGGACCGACCACCGGCACCGTCGCCGCGGACACGGCCAGAACCTGGTGCGCCACCTGGAGGGCGAGATCGTCCGCCGGGGGTACTCGCGGATCTACCTGACCACCGGAGACCGCCAACCCGAGGCCGAGGCGCTCTACCTGTCGCTGGGGTATCAGCGGCTCGCCGAGCCGCTGCCTGCCGAAGAGGTCTACCCGATCGCGTTCGTCAAGGCTGTGGGCACGGCCGGGCCCGACCGATAGGGTTGCTCTGTGTCGCAGGCGACCGTGGGGTGGTTGATGCTCGCCGCTGCGGCGTTGATCTTCCTGTTCGGCGGGCTGTCCCGGATGTTCGTCGGCCGCTGGCGTGAGACCGCCCCGGTGCGGCGGCTGGTGCACCTGTTCCGCCGGACCGGGATCGCCCGGGTGCTGTTCGGCCGGTTCGAGGACGACGTGCTCGACGACGACGAACTCGACACCATGATCCTGATGCCCGCCATCGTCATCGCCTGCGGTCTGTGCCTGACCGCGATCTTCCTGCTCGGCTACGACACGCTGGCCTGATTCACGGCTTCGCCGTGGTGGCCTCGTCCACCGCGTCCCGCACCGGGCCCCGCCACAGCGGCCCGTGCCCGGGCAGCAGCACCTCGGCGTCGAGCATGCCCAACGCCGACAGGCTGCGCCGGCAGGCCGCGTCGTCGTGGTTGAACATCGACGGCAGCAGCTGCGGACCCGGCCTCGAGGCCACCGGATGCCCGGTGATGATCGCGTCCCCGGCGACCAGCACCCCGTCGACCAGATACGAGCAGTGCCCGCCGGTGTGCCCGGGCGTGGGGACCGCGACCGGGGCGCCGGGCAGGACCGCACCGAGGTCCTCGGTGAACGCCAGCGTGCTCGGGATACCGGCGTGGGTGAGCGCCCCCTTGCGCATGATCGCCGCCGACCACCGCAGCCACCTCGGCTGCCACGCATGCGCCGCCACCGCCAGCGGGGACGCCTGCTCGAGGTACTCGCGTTTGGCGTGGCCCACCTCGTCGGCGTGGCAGTAGACCGGGGTGCCGTGCGTCTGGGCGAACCAGATCGCGGTACCGAAATGGTCGATGTGGGCGTGGGTCAACAGGATCGCGCGGACATCGGTCACCCCGAAGCCGAGCTCCCCCAGGGAGGCGAGCACGTCGGCCCGGCTGCCGGGGAACCCGGCGTCGATCAGGATCACCCCGTCGTCGCCGGTCACCAGCGTCCAGTTGACCAGGTCGGTCTGGGCGAAATGAACGTGGTCGGTGACGGCTGTCAGAACCGGTGCCATCTGGCGAGTGTAGAAACATAGGTATGGCTGAACTGAAACTGGGCTACAAGGCGTCGGCGGAGCAGTTCGCGCCCCGTGAACTCGTCGAACTGGCGGTCGCCGCAGAGGACCACGGCATGGACACCGCCACCGTCAGCGACCACTTCCAGCCCTGGCGCCACGAGGGCGGCCACGCACCGTTCTCGCTGGCCTGGATGACCGCCGTCGGCGAACGCACCAAGCGCCTCAAACTGGGCACCTCGGTGCTCACGCCCACGTTCCGCTACAACCCGGCCGTCATCGCCCAGGCCTTCGCGACGATGGCGTGCCTGTACCCGCAGCGGATCTTCCTCGGTGTCGGCACCGGTGAGGCGCTCAACGAGATCGCCACCGGCTACGAGGGCGAATGGCCCGAGTTCAAGGAACGCTTCGCCCGGCTGCGCGAATCGGTGCGGCTGATGCGGGAGCTGTGGCTCGGCGACCGCGTCGACTTCGACGGCGAGTACTACAAGCTCAAGGGCGCCTCCATCTACGACGTCCCCGAAGGCGGCGTGCCGGTCTACATCGCCGCCGGCGGACCCGTCGTCGCCAAGTACGCCGGGCGCGCCGGCGACGGATTCATCTGCACCTCCGGCAAGGGTGAAGAGCTCTACAAGGACAAGCTCATCCCGGCGGTGAAAGAGGGTGCCGACAAGGCCGACCGCGACGCCGACGACATCGACCGGATGATCGAGATCAAGATCTCCTACGACACCGACCCCGAACTCGCGCTGGAGAACACCCGGTTCTGGGCGCCGTTGTCGCTGTCGGCCGAGCAGAAGCACAGCATCGACGACCCGATGGAGATGGAGAAGGCCGCCGACGAACTGCCGATCGAGCAGGTCGCCAAGCGGTGGATCGTCGCCTCCGACCCCGACGAGGCCGTCGACAAGGTCAAGGACTACGTCGGCTGGGGTCTCAACCACCTGGTGTTCCACGCCCCCGGCCACGACCAGATGCGTTTCCTGGAACTGTTCAAGCGCGACCTCGAGCCGAGGCTGCGGCGCCTGGCCTGAGCCAGACCGCAGCGAGATGATCCGATTTCTCGCGACCGTGCTGGGCCTGCTGGCCCTGGCGGTCGGGGCGGTGGCTGTCGCGGCACGGCATCTGACGATCTCGGCGCATCCCGGTCTGGTGCTGGCCGCCGCAGCGCCGTATCTCGCCGCCGCCGCGCCGGTGGCCGTGCTGCTGCTGGCGGCGGGTCGGCGCTGGCTGCTCACCCTGCTTGCGGTGGCGCTGACCGCGGCCTCGGTGTGGGTCTATGCGCCCCGCTACCTCCCGGCGCAGCAGCCGCAGCAGGCCGTGGCCGACGTACGTGTGCTGACCACCAATCTCGGGATGGGACAGGCGGACCCCGCGGCCCTCGTGGCGCTGGCGCGGGACGCCGCCGACGTCGTCGCGGTCCAGGAGATGACCCAGTCCGCGGCCGACGGGCTGACTGCGGCCGGCATGGACGCGGTGTTCCCGCACCGGGTGATCCTGCCTGCGCCGCGGGCGTCGGGGATCGGGCTGTGGAGCCGGCACCCCATCGTGCAGTCGGGCCGCATCGACGGATACGCACTGCCCATGCTGGGCACCCGCATCCGCATCCCGGGCGTGGCCGTCGACACCACGGTGCTGTCGGTGCACCTGGCCGCGCCGTGGCCGCAGCCGATCGACCAGTGGTTGGACGACATCGCCGCCTTTCCCGCGACCCTCGACGAGCTCGGCCGCGCGGCCGGGGCAGGCGCCGTCATCGTCGCCGGTGACTTCAACGCGACCGCCGACATGGCGCCGTTCCGCGAACTGCTGCAGCAGGGTTACGGCGACGCTGCCGCCGAAGCGGGCGCCGGCCTGGCCCGCACCTACCCGGGTCGCGGCCGGTGGCCCCCGGTGATCGGGATCGACCACGTCCTGATCAAGCACGCCTCCGCGGTGTCGGCGCGCACCGTCACGGTCCCCGGCGCCGACCACCGTGGCCTGTTGGCCACGGTCGCGGTGCCGGTGGACATGACGGCCAGTTGAACGACGGTGGGGCGAGGGTGGCCCCGCGGAGGCCGATACGGCAGGCTTTGACGTGTGCCTGCTGCCCCGAGATCCGCCATCTACGTGGCGTCGCCTGAGGGCGACACCGGAAAATCGACCGTCGCGCTGGGGATCCTGCACCGGCTGACCGCCACCGCGGCCAAGGTCGGGGTGTTCCGGCCGATCACGCGCATGGGAGAACAGCGCGACTACATCCTGGAGCTGCTGCTCGACCACACCACGGCGGGCCTGCCGTACGAGGAGTGCGTCGGGGTGAGCTATCAGCAGCTGCACGCCGACCCGGACGCCGCGATCGCCGACATCGTCGACCGCTTCCACCAGGTCGCCGACCAGTGCGACGCCGTCGTCGTGGTGGGCAGCGACTACACCGACGTCGCCACGCCCAGCGAGCTGTCGATGAACGCCCGCATCGCCGCCAACCTCGGTATCCCGGTCGTGCTCACCGTCAAGGGACGTGACCGCAGCCCCGACCAGATCGTCAAGCTGGTCGAGGTGTGTGTCGATGAGATCGCGGCCCAGCACGCGCACACCGCGGCCGTGGTGGTCAACCGCAGCGACCCGCAGCGCATGGCCGAGATCGCCGACGCGCTGCAGCAGCGCGAGCCGGCCGGTCTGAAGAACCTGAAGAGCTACGTGCTGCCCGAGGAGCCGCTGCTGGTGGCGCCGTCGGTCGCCGAGCTGCAGACCTCGGTCGAGGGCAGCCTGTTGCAGGGCGACCCGGAGCTGCTGAGCCGTGAGGTTCGTGACGTGCTGGTGGCGGGCATGACCGCCGAGCACGTGCTGGAGCGGCTCACCGACGGCGTGGCAGTCATCACCCCCGGGGACCGCTCCGACGTCGTGCTGGCCGTGCTCAGCGCCCATGCCGCGGAGGGCTTTCCGTCGCTGTCGGGCGTGATCCTCAACGGGGGCCTCGGGTTGCATCCCTCGATCGCCGCGCTGGTGGCCGGGTTGGGCCTGCGCCTGCCGATCATCGAGACCCGGTTCGGCACCTTCGAGACGGCCGGCCGGGTGGCGTCGACGCGGGGACGGGTGACCACCGGATCGCACCGCAAGGTCGACACCGCGCTGACGCTGATGGACACCTATGTCGACACCGCGGACCTGTTGACGCAGTTGGCGATTCCGATACCGTCGGTGGTAACCCCGCAGATGTTCGCCTATCAGCTGCTCGACCGGGCGCGTGCGGACCGCAAGCACATCGTGCTGCCCGAAGGCGACGACGACCGCATCCTGCGGGCGGCGGGCAGGCTGCTGCAGCGCAGCGTCGCCGACCTGACCATCCTCGGTGAGGAGGCCCAGGTTCGGGCCCGCGCCGCCGAGCTCGGGGTGGACCTGTCGGCGGCCGCCGTGCTCGACCCCCGCCGCAGCGAACTGTGTGACCAGTTCGCCGAACAGTACGCAGAGCTGCGCAAGCACAAAGGCGTGACGGTGGAGCAGGCCCGCGAGACCATCCACGACGTCTCGTATTTCGGCACGATGCTGGTCTACAACGACATGGTCGACGGCATGGTCTCCGGTGCCCGGCACACCACCGCGCACACGGTGCGGCCGTCCTTCGAGATCATCAAGACCCTGCCGGACGTCTCGACGGTGTCGAGCATCTTCCTGATGTGCCTGGCCGACGAGGTGCTCGCCTACGGCGACTGCGCCATCGTGCCGGACCCGACCTCCGAGCAGCTCGCCGACATCGCGATCTCGTCGGCGCGCACGGCAGCCCAGTTCGGCATCGAGCCCCGCGTGGCGATGCTGTCCTATTCCACCGGTACGTCGGGAAGCGGAGCCGACGTCGAGAAAGTCAGGAAGGCAACCGAACTGGTGCGAAGCCGCGAACCCGAGCTGCTCGTCGAGGGGCCCATCCAGTACGACGCCGCCGTCGAGCCGTCGGTGGCGGCGACCAAGATGCCGGACTCGCAGGTGGCCGGCCACGCGACCGTGCTGATCTTCCCCGACCTGAACACCGGCAACAACACCTACAAGGCCGTGCAGCGCAGCGCGGGTGCCATCGCCATCGGCCCGGTGCTGCAGGGGCTCAAGAAGCCGGTCAACGACCTGTCCCGCGGCGCACTGGTCGAGGACATCGTCTATACCGTCGCGATCACCGCCATCCAGGCGCAGGGGATCCTGCGATGACCCGCTCGGTGCTGGTCCTCAACTCCGGCTCGTCCTCGGTGAAGTATGCGGTGCTGGAACCGGATTCGGGCGCATTGGTGGCCGAGGGCATCGTCGAGCGCATCGGCGAGGACGTCGAGCAGGGCGGCGTCGCCGATCACGCCGCCGCGATGCAGGTGGTGTTCGACGCGCTGGCCGACGACGGGCACGACCTGGACAGCCTCGGTCTCGAGGCGGTCGGGCATCGGGTGGTGCACGGCGGCCCCGACCTGTACCAGCCGACCGTCGTCGACGACGCGCTGATCGCCCGGCTGCAGGAGCTCGCCCCCCTTGCCCCGCTGCACAATCCGCCTGCCATCCTCGGGATCGAGGTGGCCCGGCGGGCGCTGCCCGATCTCCCGCACATCGCGGTGTTCGACACCGCGTTCTTCCACGACCTGCCGCCCGCGGCGGCGACGTATGCCATCGACCGAGACATCGCCGAGCAGTGGCACGTGCGCCGGTACGGCTTCCACGGCACCTCACACCACTACGTCAGCGAGCAGGCAGCGGCGTTCCTGGGCGTCGGCACGGACACACTGAGCCAGATCGTGCTGCACCTGGGCAACGGGGCGTCGGCGTCGGCGATCGTCGGAGGCCGGCCGGTCGAGACCTCGATGGGCCTGACCCCGATGGAGGGCCTGGTGATGGGCACCCGTTCCGGCGACGTGGACCCCGGCCTGATCTTCTACCTGTGGCGTACCGCCGGCATGAGCGTCGAGGACATCGAGACCATGCTCAACCGCCGCTCCGGGGTGCGCGGGTTGGGCGGTGAGGTCGACTTCCGGGTGCTGCACGAACGCATCGACTCCGGTGACGGTGAGGACAGTGCGGCCGCGCGGTTGGCCTACGACGCCTACATCCACCGGTTGCGCAAGTACATCGGGGCCTACCTGGCGATCCTCGGCACCGTCGACGTGATCACGTTCACCGCCGGTGTCGGGGAGAACGACGCCGCGGTGCGCCGGGACGCGCTGACCGGGTTGACCGCGTTCGGGATCGAACTCGATGAGCACCTCAACGACAGCCCGAGCCGCGCGGCCCGGAGGATCTCGCCCGAGGGGGCGCCGACGACGGTGCTAGTGATTCCCACCAACGAGGAGTTGGCGATCGCGCGGGGGTGTGCGCAGGTTATGGACGCTTGACCGGTCCACGGGCAGTTCCCGGCGCGGATCGCAGACCCGCAGGAGCCTGTCCACGTGCGGGCCGGGCAGCACCGACCAGCGCACCCCGGCGCGCTCGCAGATGACGTTGAGGTGGGTCAGCGCGGCGAAACCGGACGCGGCGAAGAACTGCACGGTCTGCAGGTCCAGCACCAGCTTCTCGGCTGCACCGAGACGACGCTCGACGTAGCGGGCCAGTGCGGCGCTGTTGGATGCGTCGATCTCGCCGTGGATCGTCACCACGACCGTGTCGGGGGGATGCTGGGCCGTGGAGAACGTGGCCCAGCGGTGCTCTTCGCGCAGCGCGAACGCCCGGGGATCGGGGCGGAACACCCGCTGCGTGCCCGGGTCGGCCGATGATTCAAGAAAGGGCATGGTGGCCTCCCTCAGTCGGAATCTGTGATTCGCACTGTGGCTGCCGTCAGGAAACGGGCCCTAGGTTTCTCAAAGCCGATGACGTCACCAGGCCGCTCACGCTACTACGGAATCCGCAGTTTGGGAACTGGCTCTGGGGAACTCCCAGAAACCGCCTGAACTGCAGGTTTATTGACCACAGCGATGTAATTTCGCGGGTGGCCCGCGGTCGGCGGGGACGGCCGGGGCGTCCAGCAACCGAATCCGTGGTTGCTGGGGCGATTCAGAAGGTCGACGTCGGCCGCACGCTGTTGGCCAGGTCGACGAGCGCATAGCGGTGGGCCTGGGTGGGCGCCACCCGGGCCAGGCTGCGCAGCGACGCCTCCACGCCGAGTTGCAGGCCGTGCTCGGTGAACGGGAAACCCAGGATGTGGTTGGTGCTGGCGGTGTTGTCCGACAGCCAGTCCATCGCGGTTCCCAGCACCAGCGCCCTGATCTGCAGCACCCTCGGCTCGGTGTCGGGCAGGGCCTCCACGCGCCGTGCGGCGTCGCGGATGTGTTTCTCGGTGATCTCACTGGCCGAACGACCGGACAGCAGCGTGACCGCGCTCGTCAGCCGGGCGGTGGTGAAATGCCTTGACGTGGCGGGCACTTCGTCGAGTGTGCGCACGGCGGCGTCCCGCTCGCCCTGCGCCGACAGCGCGCGGGCCAGCCCGAATCCGGCCGAGATGATCCCGTGGTCGGTGGACCAGACGGTGTCGTAGAACGTGCGCTCGTCGGCCGATCCGCTCAGCTCCGCGGTGGCCGCCAGGGCCAGCTTGGGGGCCAACTCGCCCGGCAGGGTGTCCAGCACCTCGCTGAAATGCTTTGTCGCCGAATCGTAGTCAGCGGTCAGCAACTCGGAGACGGCGCGGAACCACACCAGCCGCCACCGCCACCCGACCCGCTCGGCCAGGTCGTCGAGCTTGCGGGTGGCCTTGGCGACGTCGCCGAGATCCAGCAGCGCGCGGACCTCCATCAGTGGCAGCTCCACCGACTCGCTGAGGTCGACGCCGTCGGAGTCCAGCGCGCCGTGCCGGGCCGCCCGCAACGAATCCAGCGTCTGCACAGGCTGACTCAGCACGGTTGCCGACAACACCGCCGCCCCGATGTCGGTCGGGTCGACCAGCGGAACCTGCAACGCCTTGACGATCTCCTGGGCGGTCAGCTTCTCCGAGTGCACCTGTCCGTCGACGTAGACGTCGGTGTGCGCGACGAGCAGGTCGATGCCGAACGTCGACCGGGACGGACTGAACACCCCCGACAGGCCGGGCCGGGGCACTCCGCTGTCGCGGGCCACCACCTCGCGCAGCACACCCATCAGCTGGCTCGACATCTCCTCCGCGGTCGCGAAGCGGCGTCGCGGGTCCGGGTCGATGGCGCGGCGCAGCAGCCGGCCGAACGAGTCGTAGGTGGCCAGTACCGGATCGTCTTCCGGCAAACCGTCGACGTAGCGCCCGTTGCGCGTGCGCAGGCGCAGCGTCAGCGCGGCCAGCGTGCGGCCCACCGTGTAGATGTCGGTGGCGACGGTGGGGCCGGTCTTGACGATCTCGGGGGCCTGATAGCCCGGGGTGCCGTACAGGTAGCCGAACGAGTTGATCCGCGACACCGCACCGAGGTCGATGAGCTTGAGCTGGTCCTCGGTGACCATGATGTTCTCGGGCTTGAGGTCGTTGTAGACCAGGCCGATGGAATGCAGGTAGCCCAGCGCCGGCAGGATCTCGAGCATGTAGCCGATGGCCTCGGCCACCTCCAGCCGGACGCCGTCGGACCGGGTCAGCCGGGTGGCCTGCTTCAGCGAGGTGCCGCCGACGTACTCCATCACGATGTAGCCGACCGGGTTGCCGTGCTTGTCGTCGTGCTCGACGAAGTTGTAGATCTTGACGATCCCGGGGTGGGTCACCTCGGCCAGGAACTGGCGCTCGGCCATCGCGATCGCCTGGGCTTCGGCGTCGCCGGAGTGCACCAGCCCCTTGAGCACCACCGGCCGGTCGTTGACGTTCTTGTCGAACGCCAGATACACCCAGCCCAGCCCGCCGTGGGCGATGCAGCCCTTGATCTCGTACTGGTCGGCGACGATGTCCCCGACGCCCAGCTGCGGCACGAAGGAGTACGCGCTGCCGCAGTGCGGGCACCAGCCCTCGGACAGGGCTTTGCCGGCCGGTGTGGACCGGCCCACCGGCCGTCCGCAGTTCCAGCAGAACCGTTTCGACTCGGCCACCACCGGGTTGACCATCAGCGCGGCCTGCGGATCGACTGCAGGAACCCGCGGGATCTCGACCAGCCCGCCGCCCAGGCGCCGGGTCGGCGCCAGGTTGCGGGTCAGCGTCGTGGTGTGCTCCTGCGGCTCGGTGTCCCCGGTGTGCACCAGCAGGTCGTCATCGTCGTCGTCGAAATCGGGCCGGAACACCGCCTGGGTGGACATCGGCCGCATCGTGGCCACCGACTCCATGTCCATCTCGTCGAGGCTGGCCGGCTGGGTGCCGGGGTCGACCAGGTCGTCGGTGTCGTCGGTGTTGTTGGGCTCGGTCATTCTTCGACGTACCTCGCGCGGGGCGGGGCCGGGGCGGGCCCGAGCACGGTCAGCCACTTGCGGTACAGCGTGTTCCACGTGCCGTCGCGGCGGATCCGCTCCAGCGTCCCGTTCACGTAGCGCACCAGCCCGGTGTTCTGCTTGTTGATCCCGATGCCGTAGGGCTCTTCGTTCAGCGTGGGGCCCACGATGTGCAGGTAGGGGTCCTGGGCGACCAGGCCGGCCAGGATCGAGTCGTCGGTGCTGACCGCGTCGACCTGGCGCTGCTGCATCGCCACCAGGCAGTCCGCCCAGGTCTCCACCCCGACGATGATCGGCGGCGGGGTGATCTGCTGGAGCCGGTTGAGCGACGTGGTGCCCTTGGCCACGCACACCCGTTTGCCGGACAGGTCGCCGGGTTGGCGGATCGGCGAGTCGCGGGGCGCCAGGATGCGCTGGTTGGCGTTGAGGTACACCGTGGAGAAGTTCACCAGCTCCTTGCGCGCGCAGGTGATGGTCATCGTCTTGACCACGACGTCGACCTCGTTGTTCTCCAGCGCCGAGACGCGGTCGGCCGAGGACAGGATCCGGTACTCCACCTGGGCCGGGGTGCCGAAGATGTCGCGCGCGATCTCCCCGGCGATGTCGACGTCGAAGCCGGTGATCTCGCCGGTGATCGGGTCCCGGAAGCTGAACAGGTTGCTGCCGATGTCCAGGCCGACGATCAGCCGTCCACGTTTGCGGATGTTGGCGACGGCCTCGTCAGCCTCCTCCTCGGTGTCGAACGGGCGCAGGCTCGCGGTGCGGTCGCAGTCGTCCTCGGCCGGCGTCGGCGGCTGGGCCGGCTCCGGCGGCAGTTCCTCCATGCCGGCGGGCGTGGGCGGCGCCAGCGTCACCCCCGGATCCGGAACCACCGGAGCCGCCTCCGAGCACGCGGTCAGAACGGTCAGCAATGCCGCCGCTGCCAGGGATGCCCATGCTCTTCTCATCGTGTAGCCGTTCTACCTGTACTCACTGAGTCGCGGCCAGATGCCCAGCGCGACCGAGATCGCCGCCACCACACTCAGCGCCGCAGCCCCCACCGTCGAGCCGGACAGCACCCGGCGCGCGTTGACGATGTCGGAACGCAGCTGGTTGCGGCTCTGCTCGATGCCCTGGCTCAGCGCCTCGTCCAGCTTGTCGAACGCCGGGGTGGAGTCGTCCTCCCCGGTGCCCAGGGCCACCTGGGTGGCGGCCTGATAGTTGCCGACCGCGATGTAGGCGGTGATCCGGTCGTCGGCCGCGCGCCAGCGTTCGAGCAGTTGCTGGGCGTCGGCCAGGTCGGCCTTGTCGATCGAGTCCTCGCGCGCCAGGTACTGCGCCAGCTGCTGCTGCATCTGCTCGATGCGCTGGTAGTAGGACTGCTTGCGCACGTTCTCATCGCCGCGCCGGATCAGGGACAGCGTCTCGTCGGCGCGGGCCTGCTGGGCGGTGATCGCCAGCGACGTGATGGTCTTGAGCGACTCGGCGGCGGTGTCCTTGGCGCTGCGGCTGTCGACCGTGGAGATGATCAGCGCGGTGCCCACCCAGATCAGCATGATCAGCACCGCCATGCCGCCGGCGACGAAGCCGATGTTGACCCGTCGTCGGGTGCGTTTGGCCAGCCAGCGGTTGGCGAACACGCCGAACAGCAGGGTGGAGAGCACGATCAGGATCACCGGCAGCGGAATGCGCGTGGACGCGGTGGTCTCGGCGTCCACCCGCCCCGAGGTGACCTCGTAGAGCCGCTGGGCGTCGGGCAGGATCTCCTGCTGCATCATCGACGACGCCTCGGACAGGTAGGACGACCCGACCGGATTGCCGGCCCGGTTGTTGGTCCGGGCGGTCTCGACCAGCCCGGTGTAGACGGCGAGCCGGGCGTTGATGCGGCCCAGCAGCTGGACCATCGGTTCGTCGGTGAGCCCGCTGGAAGCCCGGGTGACGGCTACGGCCGCGTCGGTGATGGCCTGCTCGTAGCGTTGCCGCACGGGTTGTGGCTCGGTGCCGGCGATGAACGCGGTGGCGGCGGCGGCGTCGGCGACCGACAGCGTCGTGTACAGCTGGCCCGCCGCGAACGACAGCGGTTCGGTGTGGTCGAGGACGGTGGTCAGCGCCGCCTGGCGGTTGTTGATGGTCGTCGACGTCGCGAACGCGCTGGCGATGACCAGTGCCGCGAGCACGAACCCGATGGACAGGATCCGTCCGGGGGTGGTCCACAGGAACCACCACCGCGGATGCGACGGCGTCGTAGGCGACCGCGACGCGAGGGGTTCGGTCGATGGATGCGCCAACTCCACAGTCACGTCTACCCGGACCCCATCTTGAGCTCGATCTTTCCGGCGGTCGTTCCGACTGGCCCCCACTCTATAAAAGAAGTCTAAGAGTTGATCGGAGGGCGCGGGGGGATTCGCGGCGCCGGCGAGCCCGAGATCACCCCACAGCCGACCGGTTACCTATCCTGAACGGGTGCGCGGCGACGGTGACGGTTGGGTGGTGTCGGCCAGTGGCGCGGCCTACTGGGGCCGCTACGGCGCGGCCGGTCTGCTGCTGCGGGCCCCCGGTCCCGGCGGCGTCGCCGCGGTGTTGCTGCAGCACCGGGCGCCGTGGAGTCACCAGGGCGGCACGTGGGGGTTGCCGGGCGGCGCCCGCGACAGCCACGAGACCCCGGAGCAGGCCGCGGTCCGCGAGGCCCACGAGGAAGCCGGGTTGGCGGTCGATCAGCTCACTGTCCGCACGACCGTGGTGACCGCGGAGGTGACCGGGTGGACCTACACGACCGTCATCGCCGACGCCGTCGAGCAACTCGACACCGTGCCCAACCGGGAGAGCGCCGAGCTGCGCTGGGTGGTCGAGGACGACGTGACCGGTCTGCCGCTGCATCCGGGGTTCGCCGC
Organism: Mycobacterium sp. PO1; assembly: GCF_017312405.1. Lineage (GTDB taxonomy): Bacteria > Actinomycetota > Actinomycetes > Mycobacteriales > Mycobacteriaceae > Mycobacterium. The sequence goes on along the minus strand of NZ_BLTG01000082.1, from coordinate 20,161 downwards.
CAGTTGGGCGCGGCTGCGCACCGTCGCGGCGGAGATCCCGCTGCTGGTCAATCCGCAGAGCTGAGCAGTTCCTTCAGCGCTCGGGCCGCCGCGGCCGGATCCTCGGCGGCGGTGACGGCGCGCACCACCACGACGCGGCGCGCCCCCGCGGCCAGCACGTCGGGCAGCCGTTCGGCGTCGATGCCGCCGATCGCGAACCACGGCGTGTCGGTGCCGGTGGCGGCTGCGGCGCGGACCAGGTCGAGCCCCGGGGCGTGCCGGCCCGGCTTGGTCGGTGTCGGCCAGCACGGCCCGACGCAGAAGTAGTCCGGCTGTTCCGGGCCGTCGGCCAGCGCGGCGCGCAGCTGGTCCACGTCGTGCGTGGAGCGGCCGATCAGCGTGTCGCCGACGATGTCGCGGGCCAGCGGCAACGGCAGGTCGTCCTGACCCAGGTGCAGGATGTCGGCGCCCGCGGCGCGTGCGATGTCGGCTCGGTCGTTGACCGCCAGCAGCGCCCCGTGCCGGCGCGCGGCCTCGGCCAGGATGGCCAGGGCCGCCAACTCCTGACGGGCCTCCAGCGGGCCGAAGCGCTGTTCACCCGCCGAACCCTTGTCCCGCAACTGGATGATGTCGACGCCGCCGGCCAGTGCGGCGTCGGCGAATTGGGCCAGGTCGCCGCGTTCGCGGCGGGCGTCGGTGCACAGATACAGCGACGCCGTCCCCAGTCGGGTGGCCGCGGGGCTCGGGGCTTCACGCACACGTCGAACGCTAGTGCCGCCGGCACGTAGGCTGGTAACCGACCGCACGGGAGCCCCGGGCCACGGGGGCTGAGAGTGAGCGCGCCGCTCGTACCGTCACACCTGATCCGGGTCATGCCGGCGAAGGGAGATCACCATGCCCGCACTGGCCGTCATCGGCGGCGGCGTGATCGGCCTGGCCGTCGCGCGTCGCGCGGCGCAGGACGGCTGGGCTGTCCGGGTGCACCGCAGCACCGAACGCGGGGCGTCCTGGGTGGCCGGTGGAATGCTCGCCCCGCACAGCGAGGGCTGGCCCGGTGAGGAGCGTCTGCTGCAGATCGGGCTGGCCTCACTGCAGCTGTGGAACTCGGGGTTTCTCGACGGCCTGCCGGCCGAGGTGGTGACCGCGAGGGGGTCGCTGGTGGTCGCCGTGGACCGGGCCGACGCGGCCGACCTCAAGACGGTGGCCGACTGGCTGTCGGCGCAGGGGCACCCGGTGACGCCGACGTCCACGGCGCGCGACGTCGAACCTCTTCTGGCCCAGGGCATCCGGCACGGCTTCGTCGCCGACACCGAACTCGCGGTCGACAACCGCCTGGTGGTCGACGCACTTGCCGCGCACTGCGACCGGCTGGGGGTGCGGTGGGCGCCCGCGGTCGCGGAATTGTCCGAGGTCGACGACGCCGACGCGGTCGTGATCGCCAACGGCATCGACGCGCCGGCGTTGTGGCCCGGGTTGGCGGTGCGCCCGGTGAAGGGTGAGGTGCTGCGGCTACGCTGGCGCCGCGGCTGTATGCCGGTGCCGCATCGGGTGATCCGTGCCCGGGTGCACGGTCGCCAGGTCTATCTCGTGCCCCGCCACGACGGCGTGGTGGTGGGCGCGACGCAGTACGAGCACGGCCGCGACACGGCGCCGACCGTCGGCGGTGTCCGGGACCTGCTCGACGACGCGTGCGCGGTGCTGCCCGCGCTGGGCGAGTACGAGTTCGCCGAATGTGCGGCCGGTCTGCGGCCGATGACCCCGGACAATCTGCCCGTCGTCGGCCGCCTCGACGAACGCACGCTGGTGGCCACCGGGCACGGGCGTTCCGGGTTCCTGCTGGCGCCGTGGACCGCAGAGACGGTGGCCCGGGAGTTGACGGCGATGAGAGGTGCGGAGGTGCGAGGTTGAAAGTCACGGTGAACGACGAGGCGGTGGAGCTCGACGGCCCGACCACGGTCGGCGGACTGCTGACGCGGCTCGGCTTCCCGGACAAAGGGATTGCGGTCGCGGTGGACCTGTCGGTGCTGCCGCGCTCACAGTGGGGCACCCCGGTGCCGGACGGTGCGAAGATCGACGTGGTGACGGCGGTGCAAGGTGGCTGAGCTGACCATCGCCGGCCGCGAATTCGGGTCCCGGCTGATCCTGGGCACCGGCGGGGCGGCCAACCTGGCGGTACTCGAAGCCGCGTTGCGCGCCTCGCAGACCGAGCTGACCACCGTCGCGCTGCGACGAGTGGACGCCGACGGCGGCACCGGAGTTCTCGAACTGCTCACCCGGCTCGGCATCACCGCGCTGCCCAACACGGCGGGATGCCGCGGCGCGGCCGAGGCGGTGCTGACCGCCCAACTGGCCCGCGAGGCGCTGCAGACCGACTGGGTCAAGCTCGAGGTGATCGCCGACGAACGGACCCTGCTGCCCGACGCGGTCGAACTGGTCAGGGCGGCAGAGCAATTGGTCGACGACGGCTTCACGGTGCTGCCCTACACCAACGATGACCCGGTTCTCGCGCGCCGGCTCGAAGACACCGGCTGTGCGGCCGTGATGCCGCTGGGCTCACCGATCGGCACCGGGCTGGGCATCGCCAATCCGCACAATATCGAGATGATCGTCGAACAGGCCGGCGTGCCGGTGATCCTGGACGCCGGCATCGGCACCGCCAGCGACGCCGCGCTGGCGATGGAGCTGGGATGCGACGCGGTCCTGCTGGCCACCGCGGTGACCCGCGCCGCGGATCCGCCGGCCATGGCGGCGGCGATGGCCGCCGCGGTGAAGGCCGGGCACCTGGCCCGGGGAGCCGGGCGTATCCCGAAACGGTTCTGGGCTCAGGCGTCCAGCCCGGCACTGTCGTGAAACGGTATGTCGCGCTGGGTAGTTCCATGGCGGCCGGGCCCGGTATCGCACCGCGCGTCGACGGCTCGCCCAGGGCGGCGCAACGCTCGGCCCGCAACTACCCGCACCTGGTCGCCTCCGCCCTGGCCCTCGACCTGGTCGACGTGACGTACTCGGGCGCGACGACCGCGCACGTGCTGACCGACACCCAGCGGGGCGCCCGGCCCCAGATCGAGGCGCTCGACGGCGCGGAGACGCTGGTGACGGTGACCATCGGCGGCAACGACGTCGGATATGTGCCGCTGTTGTTCGCGGCGAGCCTGCCGCGCTGGACGCGGTCGGTGCCGCTGCTGGGTAGCCGCCTGCGCGATCTGCTCGACCCCGAGGCACGGGAGCGGGCACTGACCGACGTGGAGGCGGCGCTGGTCGAGGTCGGGCGGACCGTGCGATCCCGTGCGCCGCAGGCCACGGTGCTGTTCGTCGACTACCTGACGCTGCTGCCGCCTGCGGGCCCTGCGCCGCCGCTCGCCGACTCCGATGTCGCGCTGGGCCGCCGGGTGGCCGCGGCGTTGCGGCGCGCCACCGCAGCCGCCGCCGAGGCGACGGGGGCGGGTCTGGTGCGCGCCGCGGAGGCCAGCGTCGAGCACCACGCCTGGTCCTCCCAACCCTGGACCACCCGCCCCGGGTTGCCGGTCCCGGGCCGTCCCGCGCCGCTGCACCCCAACGCCCAGGGCATGCAGGCCGTCGCGGACCTGATCGTGGGGGCGCTGCGGTGATCGAGCTGCGCGACCTGACCAAGGACTACGGAAGCACCCGCGCCGTCGACCACCTGACCTGCACCATCGAACCGGGCGTGGTGACCGGTTTCCTCGGCCCCAACGGCGCGGGCAAGACCACCACGATGCGGATGATCCTGGGACTGGACCACCCCACGTCGGGCTCGGCGACGATCGACGGCAGGTCCTACCGGCAGCTGACCGACCCGCTGCGCAGCGTCGGCGCGCTGCTCGACGCGCGCCAGGTGCACCCGAACCGTTCGGTGCGCAACCACCTGCGCTGGATGGCCGCGACCAACCGCATCCCGCGTCGCCGCGTCGATGAGGTCCTCGAGATGGTCGGAATCTCCGCGGTGGCCGGCGTGCTGGCCGGCACGCTGTCGCTCGGGATGAGCCAGCGTCTCGGCATCGCCGCGGCCCTGCTGGGCGACCCGCCTGTGCTGCTGTTCGACGAGCCGGTCAACGGCCTGGACCCCGAGGGCATCCACTGGGTGCGCACACTGATGCGCACGCTGGCCGGCGAGGGCCGCACCGTGTTCGTCTCCAGCCATCTGCTCGCCGAGATGTCCAACACCGCCGACCGGCTGGTCGTGATCGGCAGGGGCCGGCTCATCGCGTCGACCACGGTCGGTGAGTTCGTCAGCCGCTGCGGCGCTGCCACCGTGCGGGTCCGCAGCCCGCACCTCGAGCAGCTACGCGCGGTGCTCGTGGACGCCGGCCTGACCGTGGACGCCACGCCCGACGCACTGAGCGTGCACGACACCAGCACCGATGCGGTCGGCGAGCTGGCCGCCCGGCATTCCCTGGCGCTGCACGAGTTGAGCTCACAGGAGGTGTCGCTGGAGCAGGCCTACCTGTCCTCCACCGACGACGCCACCGTCTACCGGGGGAGCCCCGGATGACGCGTTTCGTGGCGGTGGTCGACGCCGAACGGATCAAGCTCACCACGCTGCGCTCACCGCTGTGGGCGACCGCGGCGGCGGCGCTGCTGAGTTTCGCGGTCGCCGCGCTGCAGGCGGCGGCGAGCTACCGCGGGCTGACCGTCACATCCGCGGTACTGGGCGTCGCGGTGTTCGGCGTGCCGGTGCTGATGGTCGTCGCCGCGATGACGGTGACCGGCGAGTACCGCACCGGCCTGATGCGGACCACGCTGATGGCGGCCCCGAACCGCACCGCGGTGCTGGGGGCCAAAGCCGTCGTCGCCGCGGTGTTCTGCGGGGGTGCCGCGGCCCTGATGACGATCGGCGCGGTCCTGGTGGGGCGCGCCGACGGGCCCGGGCTGTGGCGTGCCACCGGCGCCATCGGTCTCTACGCGGCTCTGGCCGCGGTGCTCGGCGTGGCGGTGGCCGCGCTGGTGCGGCACACCGCCGGCGCGGTCACGGTGCTGTTGCTGTGGCCGCTGCTCGTCGAACCCCTGCTGGGCAACCTGCCGGGGCACGGCGCGCGGATCGGGCCGTACCTGCCGTTCGCGAACGCGTTGCGGTTCCTCGACGTGTCCTGGCTGTTCCCCGCCTACGACATGCCGTGGGGCGAGTGGGGGTCGCTGGGATACTTCGCCGCCGTCGTCGCGGCCGTGTTCGCCGTCGCCGTTGGCACAATGAACCGTCGTGACGCCTGAATCGCCCGCGCAGCCGCTGACGCTGACCCTGCCGCACCTGGACGTCGCGGCGCTGTCCTGGGGGCCACCCGACGGCCGGCTCGTGCTGTGCCTGCACGGTTTCCCCGACAGCGCCTGGGGCTGGCAGGGTATGGCGCCGCTGCTCGCCGAGCAGGGTTTGCGGGTGGTCGCGCCGTTCTCGCGGGGCTACGCACCCACCGGGCCCGCACCCGACGGGGACTACCACATCGGGGCGTTGATGTACGACGCGCTGGCGGTGTACCGGGAGCTGGGCGCCCCGTCCGACGCGGTGCTGATCGGCCACGACTGGGGGGCGTTCACCACCAGCGCCCTGGCCGCCTACCCGGATTCGCCGTTCGCCGAGCACATCACCATGGCCGTGCCCCCGGTCGGGGCGATCAACCGGTCGCGCGGTGCGCTGACCCGGCAGCTGCGGATGGCTCCCCGCCAGCTGCGCAACAGCTGGTACATCCTGTTCTTCCAGCTGCCCGGGCTGCCCGAGCGTCTGCTCCCGCGGATCATCCCCCGGCTCTGGCGCGACTGGGGCCCGCCCGGATTCCCGACCGACGCCGAACTCGACGCCGCGCTGGCCGCGCTTCCCAGCGCCGCGCACCGGCGCGCCGCGGTGGGCTACTACCGGGCCATGGTCCGGCCGTCGCGGCCGACCGCCCGCTACGCCGACCTGCACTCCTACCGCTTCGCCGTGCCGCGGGTGCCGATCCTGCACCTGCAGGGCGCTCAGGACGGTGCGATGATCGCCGACTACGCCGCGACGCTCGGTGACGTGCTGCCCGCCGGCAGCCAGGTGCACACGTTGCCCACCGCGGGACATTTCCTGCAGATCGAGGAACCGCAGGCCGCCGCCGAGGCCGTGCTGCGCTATCTCGGGGACCGCTCGGACGCGCGCTAACGTGGTGGCGTGACACGGACAGGACGGCCCGGGGCGGCGGTGGCGCTCATCATCGCGCTGGTCGCCGTGATCAGCGGGTGTGGCCGCGAGGTGGAGCCGGTACTGCTGCCGGCGCCCGACCCGGCCGAAGCCACCCGCTTCGCCGAGGAACTGCGCCGCAGCGTCACCGTCGACGCCACGATGGGCCATCTGAGGGCGTTGCAGGACATCGCCGATGCCCACGACGGCAACCGCGCGCTCGGCACCCCTGGTTTCGACGCCAGTGTCGACTATGTCGCCGATGCCCTGCGGGACAAGGGATTCGACGTGCAGACCCCCGAGTTCGAGGTGCGGCTGCCGTGGGCCGACGAACCCGCGCTGACGGTCGCGGGCGGTGCGGTGGAGGCCAGGCCGCTGGAGTACACCATCGGCACGCCGCCGGACGGGGCGTCCGGGCCTTTGGTGGCCGCCCCGGTCGACGACACCCCCGGCTGCACCGCCGACGACTACGACGGGTTGCCGGTGCAGGGTGCCGTCGTCCTCGTCGACCGCGGATCATGCCCGTTCGGCGCGAAGCAGGCCGTCGCCGCCGAGCGCGGTGCGATGGCGCTGATCGTGGCCGACAACGTCGACGAAGAACGCATGGGCGGCACGCTCGGTGAGCAGACCGACGTGCGGATCCCCGTCGTCTCGGTCACCCAGGACGTCGGTGGGCAGATCCGCGGGCAGGCGGGGGTACCTGTCTCGCTGCGGCTCAACGCCGGTGTGCGGCAGGAGACCACCCGCAATGTGATCGCGCAGACGGCGACCGGTTCGACCAGCGACGTCGTCATGGTGGGCGCCCATCTCGACAGCGTGGCCGACGGCCCGGGCATCAACGACAACGGATCCGGCGTCGCCGCGGTGCTGGAAACCGCGCTGCAGCTGGGCAGTTCGCCGCCGGTCAACAACGCGGTGCGGTTCGGCTTCTGGGGTGCCGAGGAATACGGGTTGCTCGGATCGTCGAACTACGTCGAATCCTTGGACAACGAGGCGCTGCAGGACATCGCGCTGTATCTGAACTTCGACATGCTCGGCTCGCCGAACCCCGGCTACTTCACCCTCGACGGCGACCAGTCCACGATCGTCCGCGGCGCGGGCGTGCCGCGGGTCCCGGAAGGCTCAGCCGGCATCGAACGCACCCTGGTCGGCTACCTCGACCGCGCGGGTAAGCCCGCCGAGGACTCGTCGTTCGACGGCCGCTCCGACTACGACGCCTTCACCCGCTCGGGAGTGCCTGCCGGAGGCCTGTTCTCGGGTGCTGAGGCGGAGACCCAGCAGCAGGCCGACGTCTGGGGTGGCGAGGCCGGGGCGAAGTTCGACCCGAACTACCACACCGAGCGCGACACCTTCGACAACATCGACCGCACCGCGATGGACATCAACGGTGGCGGGGTCGCCTTCTCGGTGGGCCTGTACGCCCAGGATCAACGGGGACGCAACGGGGTGCCGATCCGCGACGACCGCACCCGGCACCCGCTCACCGACTCGTGAGAGCGCGTCCGTCGGCAACGGCCCTGGTGGCCCTGGTGGCCCTGGTGGCCGTGGTGCTCCTGGTCGCCGCCTGCTCGGGCGCCCCGGCCCCCGTGGCGCCGGCCGAGCTGGCCGACAGTGTCGGCATCGACGCCGTCTACGGCCACCTCGCCGAGCTGCAGGACATCGCCGACGAGCACGACGGGAACCGGGCCGACGGCAGTCCCGGCTTCCAGAGCAGCGTCGACTACGTGGCGAACACGCTGCGCGAACAGGGTTTCGACGTCGAAACCCCGGAATTTCAAAGGCTTTCCGGTGCGGTGGGCGGTGATCCGGCGCTGACGGTGTCGGGCCGCACCCACCGCGTCACTCAGGCCTCGCTGCTGGTGACCACACCGCCGGGCGGGTTGCGCGCGATCACGCTGCGGCCGCCCCGCTTCGCCGGCTGCTCTGACGCCGACTACGGCGCCATGACCGTCAAGGGCGCCATCACCGTCGTCGACGACACCGGTTGTTCCATCGTCGACAAGCAGAACGTGGCCCTGGCGCAGGGCGCGGTCGGGATGCTCGTGGTCAGCGAGGCCAGCCCGGCGCAGCCGACGGGAGCGCCGGCCGGACTGTTCCCGCCGAGTTACTACCGCCAGCTGACGCTGCCGGTCGGGATCATCGCCACCGAGGCCGACGCGGCGCTGCGACGCACCACCGCCCCGGTGCGGCTGGAACTGGACAACGAACCGGTGATGACGACGTCGCGAAACGTCATCGCCCAGACCAAGACCGGTGATCCGAGCAACGTGGTCATGGTCGGCGCGCATCTGGACAGTGTGCGTTCGGGGCCGGGCATCAACGACAACGGCTCGGGCGTGGCCGCCGTGCTGGAAACCGCGACGCAGCTGGGTGCGCGCCCGCAGATCTCCAACGCGGTCCGGTTCGCGTTCTGGGGCGCCGAGGAGATCGGGCTGGAGGGGTCGCGGAACTATCTGCGATCACTGGACGAGGGCCAACTCGCCGACATCGCGCTGTATCTGAACGTCGACGTGATCGGCTCACCGAATGCGGGGTACTTCACCGATGACGGCGACGAGTCCGCGCAGACCGCGCCGCGGCCCGTACCGCCGGGATCGGCGGGCATCGAGCGCACGCTGGCTGCCCAGCTGAACACCGCGGGGGTCCGACCGGCCGACATCCCGTTGGGCCGCACCACCGACTACGCGCCGTTCATGGTCGCCGGTATCCCCATCGGTGGGGTCACCACCGGCTCGTCACAACGCAAAACCGAGGTCCAGCAACGGTTGTGGGGTGGCCAGGCCGGGGTGGCGTTCGACCCGAACTATCACACCCCGCGCGACACCCTCGACAACATCGACCGCGACGCGTTGGCGGTGATGGCCTCGACGGTGGCGTTCGCCGTGGGCGTCTACGCCCAGCAGATCGGCGGTGTCAATGGAGTGCCGGCGCGGGATCAGCGCGATCACCGGACGCCCTGAACCCCAGCAGCCTCATGCCGTGGTAGACCAGCAGCGCGGCGATGGAACCCAGTGCGATCCCGGTGAACTTCAGCGGCCCCGGCGTCCACACGAAGTCGGCGATGCCGATGACCAGCGGGATGGCCGCGGTCATCTGGTTGATCGGCAGGGCGAAGTCGACGTGGTTGGTCAGCCAGATCCGGATTCCGACGATGCCGACCAGACCGTAGAGCACCACCGTCGCCCCGCCCAGCACCCCGGCCGGGACCGCCGAGATCACCGCACCCACCTTGGGGCACAACGCCAACCCGATCGCCACCAGGGCAGCGACCCAGTACGCCGCGGTCGAGTAGATGCGCGTCGCCGCCATCACCCCGATGTTCTCGGCGTAGGTGGTGGTGGCCGAGCCGCCGCCCAGACCGGCCAGGGTGGTGGCCACCCCGTCGGCCGCCAGCGCACGACCCATCAGCGGGTCCAGGTCGGTGCGGGTCATCTGCGCGACGGACTTGACGTGGCCGATGTTCTCGGCGACCAGCGCGATGACCGCGGGCAGGAACAGCGGCAGCACCGACCACGCGAACGTGGGAGTCTGGAACTCCGGCAACCCGATCCACGGCGCGGCCGCGATTGCGGAGGTGTCCACCCGGCCGAGGAACAACGCCAGCACGTAGCCGGCCGCCACGGCCAGGAAGATCGCCAGCCGGCCGATCATGCCGCTGAACACCGCCAGCACCGCCACCAGCAGCACCAGCGTGACGAACGCGACGAGCGGGTCGGCCTCGAAGTTGGTCTTGGCGGTGGGCGCCAGGTTGAACCCGATCAGCGCGACGACCGCGCCCGTCACCACCGGCGGCAGCACCAGGTCGAGCCAATGGGTGCCCGCCACGTGCACGACGGCACCGATGAGGATCAGCGACAACCCGACGGCGACGATGCCGCCGAGCGCGCCGCCGGGGCCCGCGCTGCCCATCGCACCGAGCACGGGTGCCAGCACCGAGAAGCTCGAGCCCAGATAGCTCGGCAGCCGATTGCCGGTGATCAGCAGGAACAGGATGGTCCCGATACCGGAGAACAGCAGCGTCGTGGCGGGCGGGAAACCGGTCAGCACCGGCACCAGGAAGGTCGCGCCGAACATCGCGACCACGTGCTGGGCGCCGAGCCCGATGGTGCGTGGCCAGCTCAGCCGCTCGCCGGGGGCGACGACGAAGTCATGATCGGCGCGGGTGTCGACGCGGGTCCAGGTCAGCGGCACAGGCACGACAGCGACTACACACCATGTCGGCGGCGGGCGCCAGCGGAGTAGCTGATCATCCCCACCGCGACCACCACCGCGCCGGCGAGTACCGACGTCAGCGGCAGTGTCGCTGCCAGCGTCAGGCAGCCGACGAGACCGATGGCGGGCAGCACCCGCCGACCCAGCGTCAGCGCCGAGGCGTTGGCGATGGCGTAGTACAACAACACCCCGAACGACGAGAACCCGATCGCGCTGCCCAGATCGACGACGGCGGCGAGCACCGCGACGGCAGCGCCGACCGCGAGCTCGGCCCGGTGCGGCGTGCGGTGCCGCGGATGCACCGCGGCCAACACGTGCGGCAGATGACGGTCGCGGGCCATCGCCAGCGTCGTGCGGGACACCCCCAGCAGCAGCGCGAGCAGCGCGCCCAGCGCGCCGATCGCCGCCGCCACCCCGACCACCGGTTCGAGCACACCGAACCCGGCCGCGCGCACCGCATCCGACAGCGGGGCCTGTGAGCCGGCCAGACCGGCGGCACCCAGTTCGGCCAGCACCGCGACGGCCACCAGGGCGTAGACCACCAGCGTGATGCCCAGCGCGATCGGGATGGCGCGGGGGATGGTTTTCTCCGGGGCGGCCACCTCTTCGCCGAGCGTGGCGATGCGGGCGTATCCGGCGAAGGCGAAGAACATCAACCCGGCCGCCTGCAGCACCCCGTACGCGGTGACGTCGCCACCCAGCGTCAACCGCGACGCGTCGGCGCCGCCGAAGCCCAGCAACACCGTGACGACCACCGCCAGCACCGCCAGCACCACGGCCACGATGACCCGGGTGAGCAACGCCGAGCGCTGGACGCCGGCATAGCCGACGGCGGTCAGCGCGACGACCGCGGCGACCGCCACCGCATGCGCGTACTGCGGCCAGGCGTAGTAGCCGACCGTCAGCGCCATCGCGGCGCACGACGCGGTCTTGCCGACGACGAAGCTCCACCCCGCGGTGTGCCCCCAGAAGGGGCCGAGCCGCTCGCGACCGTAGACGTAGGTGCCGCCCGATTGCGGGTAGCGGGCCGCCAGCCACGCCGAGGACATCGCGTTGCAGGTGGCCACCACCCCGGCGAGGGCCAACCCGGCCAGCAGTCCGGTGCCCGCCGCGGCGGCGGCCGGCGCGAGCGCGACGAAGATGCCTGCCCCGATCATCGAGCCCAGGCCCAGGGTGACCGTGTCGAACAGCCCGAGCCGCCGGGGCAGTGCCGGCTCGCCGGGGGTCGTCACGGCCTCACGATATCGTGGTTGCCATGGCGCGCAACGCCAGCGCGGAGATCCGCCGCCGGCCCAAGGACCGGAAAGCCCAGATCGCGCGCGCGGCGGCGGAGGCGTTCAGCGAACACGGCTACCACGGTGTCAGCATGGAGGCCATCGCCGCGCGCGTCGGCATCTCGGCGGCGGCGCTGTACCGGCACTACGCCGGCAAGTACGAGCTGTTCCGCGGGGCGGTACTCGGCCTGGGCGGTCAGCTCGTCGACGGCACCTCAGATCTCGACGGCCCCTCAGATCTCGACGGCATTGACGACGAGGATCCTCGGCAGCAGTTCGACGCCCTCGTCGGCGCGCTGGTCGACGTCGCCCTGGCCAACCGGAGCTCGGGCGGGTTGTACCGCTGGGAGGGGCGGTATCTCGACGACGCCGACCAGGCCGAGCTGCTCGCCCAGATCGGCACCGTGCACGACCGCATCCACCGGCCGCTGGCGCGGCTGCGGCCCGGGTTGACCCGCCGCCAGTACCTGACCCTGTCGACGGCGGTGCTGTCGGTGGTGGGCAGCATTGTCGACCACCGTGCCAAGCTCCCGGCCGCCTCGGCCCGTGAGCTGCTGATCGAGCTGGCCGCTGCGGTGGCTGCCGTCGAACTGCCCGGCGAACCGGTACCGGCCGAACCTCCTGCTGCGTCCCGCGCTCCGGCGCCCGACCCGTCGACATACGAAGCGCTGCTGCGGGAGTCGCTGACCCTGTTCCACCGCCACGGCTACCGCGACACGGGGATGGAGGACATCGCGTCGGCGGTCGGGATACCGGCATCCGGTATCTACAAGTACTTCTCCGGCAAAGGCGACATCCTGGCCGCGGTGTTCCGTCGGGCGTCGGATCGGGTCTCCGGCGAGCTCGCCACCGTCGTCGCCTCCGCCGCCGACCCGAACGAGGCGCTCTCCGCCGTGATCGACAGCTACGTGGCGCGCACGTTCGACCAGCCGGAGCTCGAGTACGTCTACTACACCGAACGGCTCAACATGAGCGCCGCCGACCAACGCATCGTGCACGACCTGCAGCGTTCGGTCGTCGAGTCGTGGGTCGAGCTGGTGGTCGCGGTGCGTCCGCAGTGGTCGCCGGCGCAGGCGCGGTTCGCGGTGCACGCGGCCATGGCGTTGGTCATCGACCTCGGCCGGCTGCAGCGCCACCCCGACGCCGCGCAGGCGCGAGCGGTGGTGAATCGACTGGTGGAAGCGGTCCTGCTGGGCGACTACCGGTTACGGGCGACGTTCACGCCCATGTAGACCAGGTAGGCGAGCAGGCCGAGCACGGCGAGCTTGCGGGTCTTGCGCACCGCCAGGCCCAGTCCCACAGCGGTCTCGATGCCGCCGTCGATGTAGACGTGCTGGCGGGTGTCGGTCGGAAACGCCGACTTGGTCAGGCCCTCGTAGAGCTGCGGTGCGACGAAATGCGACAGCCCGGTGAGCGCCAGCACGATGCCGGCGATCGTCGTCCCGCGCGATTTGCTCTCGGTCCCCACTTCGGTCACGACGTCTCCTAGCTCATCCGGTAATCGCTCAGCGGGAAGTCGGAGGCTTCCTGGATCGCCTTGCGAGTCGAGGTCGGGCGCAGCAGGGTGGGTTCCCCGCTGGGATTGAAATAGTACGACCGTGCCGAAGCGCAGTCGCCGGTGGTGAACAGCGAGTCGCCGAGCAGTTCGGTCATCCGGTCCAGGTACCTGCTGTTGGCGTCCTCGGTGACCTCGAACGTCGTCGCGCCGCGGCGTTGCAGTTCACCGAAAACGCGGTCCATGTGTCGCATCTGGTATTCCATCGTGTTGAAGAAGTTCAACCCGAGGAAGGCGTACGGGCTGGCCAGCGACATGAAGTTGGGGAACTGCGGCATCGTCACACCCTGGTAGGCCTGGAACCGGGTGTCGCGCCACCACTTCCCGAGATTGCGGCCGCCGCGGCCGATGACCTCGATGGCGGGGAAGTTGGCTTCCCACAGATCGAAACCGGTGGCCAGCACCAGGGTGTCGATGACGGTCTTGGTGCCGTCGACGGCGACGACGCCGTCGGACTCGATCCGTGCGATGCCGCTGTCCTGCAGGTGGACGTGCGGCTTGGTGAAGGTGCGGTAATAGCTGTTGGAGAACGTCGGACGCTTGCAGCCGAAGTCGTAGTCCGGGGTGAGCTTGGCGCGCAGGTCCTTGTCGCGGATCGTGGCGAACCGGTGCATCTTGGCGAGGTCACCGGCGGCGATGTTGAACCGCCCCCGGGTGTTCTTGTAGTGCACCACTCCGACCGACACCATGAACTCGTAGACGGCGTCGGTGACGGCGCGGATGGCCCGCTGGGTCAGCGGAAAACGGGCGAACAGCCGCTTGGCCCGTTCGGAGAACCGGAAGTCGACCTTCGGTACCACCCAGATCGGGGTGCGCTGGTACACCGTCAGCTCGGCCGCCTTCTTGGCCAGTTCGGGGATGAGCTGCACCGCGGTGGCGCCGGTCCCGATGATGCCGACCCGCTGGCCGGTGGGGTCATAGGCGTCATCCCAGGCGGTGGTGTGGATCACCCGGCCGTCGAAGCCGGTGATGCCGGGGATGTCGGGCATGTGCGGCTGGGACAGGAAGCCCGTCGCGGTGAACAGGAACCGGGCCGACACCGTCTCGCCGCCGGCCAGCGCCACCCGCCACAGTGCAGCTTCCTCGTCCCAGCGGGCGCTCTCGACGACGGTGCTGAACCGCATGTGGCGGCGCACGTCGTACTTGTCGGCCACGTCACCGGCGTACTGCTTGATCTCCGCTCCGGTGGAGAACAGCCGGGACCAGTTCGGGTTCGGCTCGAAGAAGTAGGAGTACGTGGTGGTGGGGACGTCCACCGCCAGGCCCGGGTAGTGGTTGACGTGCCACGTACCGCCCAGATCGTCCTCGCGGTCGAGGATGACGAAGTTCTCGTAGCCCATCCGTTTGAGCTGGATGGCGGCGCCGATTCCGGCGAAGCCGGCGCCCACGATGACCGCGTCGAAGTGCTCCGAAGTCATGCGTAGACGGTACCGCAGGTACCAGCGAGGTCAGCCGAGCAGTTCGAGCGCCGCGTCCACAGCGGCCTTCGGCACGTCGATCTTCTTGGAGGCCAGGTCGTGGCGGGCGCCGGTCACCTCCACGATCGTGGTGGGCGCCGGGATCAGCGCCGCGGCCGGCCGGAGCTCGTCGATGCTGCCGAACGGGTCGGCGGTGCCATGGGTGAACACCGTCGGGACGGTGATGTCCGGGAGATGCCCGGTACGGGCCCGCTCGGGCTTCCCCGGCGGATGCAGCGGATAGGAGAACAGCGTCAGCAGGTCGAGGGACAGGCCTTCGTCCTCTGCCCCAGTGCCGGCGGCCGCCATCGAGGTGAGCCGGCCACCGTACGAGTGCCCGCCGGCGATCACCGGGCCGTCGGCCAGCGTGCGGACCGCGGCGACCGCTTCGACGATGCCGGCGAGATCGGCGGCCGACGAACCCGACGGTGGCCCCTTGGGGCGGCGACGCCGATACGGCAGGTTATAGCGCACCGCGACCCAGCCGCGACGGGCCCATTCTTCGCAGAGTGCTTGCAGCAGAGGTGCTTCCCGGCTCCCGCCGGCGCCGTGGGTCAGCGCGACCACGCCTTGCGGCTTCCCGTCGGGCCGGTGCACCACCCCGGCGATGTCGTCCATCACCCGAGCCGGAACAACGCCGACACGGGACCGTGGCCCTGCCCCAATGGGTATGCCGCCCTGAGGCATTCGGTGACCCAGCGCTTCCCGAAGCCGACCGCCTCGGGCGTCTCGTAGCCGTGGGCCAGCGCGCTGGCGATCGCGGCCGCCAGGGTGTCCCCGGCGCCGTGGTCGTCACCGGTGTCGATGCGTTCGGCCTCGTACTCGACGAAGTCGGTACCGTCGAACAGCAGATCTGGGCTGTGCGCCGACGACCGCAGGTGCCCGCCCTTGACCAGCGCCCACCGTGGACCCAGCGCATGCAGCGCACGGGCCGCCTCGCGCTGGGTGGCGGCGTCGACGACGTCGATGCCGGTGAGCAGCCGGACCTCATCGAGGTTGGGGGTCACCACCGTCGCGAGTGGGAACAGCGTGTCCTTCAGCGCTCTCAGCGCGCTGGGATGCAGCAGCGGGTCGCCGTGCATCGACGCGCACACCGGGTCGACGACCAGCGGGACATCCGGTGCGGCGCTGCGCCAGGTGGCGGCGACGGTGTCGATGATCTCCGAGGACGCCAGCATGCCGGTCTTGGCGGCCTGCACGCCGATGTCGCCGGCCACGACCTCGATCTGGCCGGCGATGACATCGAGCGGCACCTCGTGAAAGCCCTTGACGCCCACTGAGTTCTGAACTGTCACCGCGGTGACCGCGACGAGACCGTGCATGCCCAGCATGGCGAAGGTGCGCATGTCGGCCTGGATGCCGGCGCCGCCACCGGAGTCCGAGCCCGCGATCGTCATCACGCGGCGCGGGGTCTGCCCCGGCGGGGTGAGCGGCAGGTACGTCATGCCGGCGTCACCGGTAGATACACGCGGTTGCCGTGCTCGGCGAACTCCCGGGACTTCTCTGCCATCCCCTTCTCGTAGGCCTCGCGCACGTCGTGGCTGATCCGCATCGAGCAGAACTTCGGTCCGCACATCGAGCAGAAGTGCGCGGTCTTCGCGGGCGTCGCCGGCAGGGTCTCGTCGTGGAACTCGCGTGCCGTGTCGGGGTCGAGCGAGAGGTTGAACTGATCCTCCCAGCGGAACTCGAACCGTGCGGTGGACAGCGCGTCGTCCCGTTCCTGCGCCCGCGGGTGCCCCTTCGCGAGATCGGCCGCGTGGGCGGCGATCTTGTAGGCGATCACCCCGTCTTTGACGTCCTTGCGGTTGGGCAGGCCGAGGTGTTCCTTGGGTGTGACGTAGCACAGCATCGCGGTACCGGCCTGGGCGATCATCGCGGCGCCGATGGCCGAGGTGATGTGATCGTAGGCCGGCGCGATGTCGGTGGTCAGCGGCCCGAGGGTGTAGAACGGCGCCTCCTCGCACAGCTCCTCCTCGAGCCGGACGTTCTCGGCGATCTTGTGCATCGGGACGTGGCCGGGTCCCTCGATCATCACCTGCACGCCATGGGATTTGGCGATCTTGGTCAACTCGCCCAGGGTTTCCAGCTCGGCGAACTGCGCGGCGTCGTTGGCGTCGGCGATCGATCCGGGACGCAGGCCGTCACCGAGGGAGAAGGTCACGTCGTAGCGGGCCAGGATCTCGCAGAGTTCCTCGAAATGGGTGTAGAGGAACGACTCCTGGTGATGTGCCAGGCACCAGGCGGCCATGATCGACCCGCCGCGGGAGACGATACCGGTGACGCGGTCCACGGTCAGCGGGATGTGGCGCAGTAGCACGCCGGCGTGCACGGTCATGTAGTCGACGCCCTGCTCGCACTGTTCGATCACCGTGTCGCGGTACAGTTCCCAGGTCATCTCGACCGGATCGCCGTTGGTCTTCTCGAGAGCCTGGTAGATCGGCACCGTGCCGACGGGGACCGGCGAGTTGCGCAGAATCCACTCGCGGGTCAGGTGGATGTCGCGGCCGGTGGACAGGTCCATGATCGTGTCGGCACCCCAGCGGGTGGCCCACACCATCTTCTCGACTTCTTCGGCGATCGACGACGTCACCGCCGAATTGCCGATATTGGCATTGACTTTCACCGAGAACGCCTTGCCGATGATCATCGGCTCCGCCTCGGGGTGGTTGTGGTTGGCCGGGATCACCGCGCGCCCGCGGGCCACCTCGTCGCGAACCAGTTCGGCGGACACCCCTTCGCGCTCGGCAATGAAGGCCATCTCGGCGGTGATCTCGCCGGCCCGGGCACGCTGCAGCTGGGTGCCGCGGTCGCGCGTCACCGGCCGACGGGTCAGACCGGCGTCCAGATCGATGACGGCGTCGGCGTCGGTGTACGGCCCGGAGGTGTCGTAGAGGTCGAGATGCTCGGAGTTGGTCAGGTGGACCCGGCGAAACGGGACCCGGGCGCCGGCGACGTCCCGGTAGACCTTGGAACTGCCCTGAATCGGGCCGGTGGTGACGGTCGGACGGACTGCGGAGTCGACAAAGTCGGTCATGATTCTCCCTACGCCGGCATTACCCGGTCAGGTTCGTACGGTCGACGGGCCCACCCGTCCTCTCAGCGCACTCGGTGCACGCTCCCGCGTTTGCGATTGGCGAGTTCCACGCTAGCGCACGACCGCACGGCGGGGGAACCGGGCAGCGGGCACGAATTGCGCCCAGATGATTTGCATAGCTAATATATGTTTTCTATGGGCGAGGTGACTGATGTCGACTGAGATCGAACCGGCGGACAAGACGACACGGGCGGGTAGCCGCTTCGATCTGGACCACCCCCGCTACAAGTGGGTGGCCCTGTCCAACACCACGCTCGGCACGCTGTTGGCGGCGGTGAACGCGTCGATCGTGTTGATCTCACTTCCGGCGATCTTCCGCGGTATCGACCTCAATCCGTTGTCCCCGGGCAACATCAGCTATCTGCTGTGGATGCTGATGGGCTACCTGGTCGTCACCGCCGTGCTGGTGGTGCCGTTCGGCCGGCTGGGCGACATGTTCGGGCGGGTGCGCATCTACAACATCGGATTCGCCGTCTTCACGGTCGCGGCGATCGCGCTGTCGTTCGACCCTTTCCACCTGGGCGCCGGTGCTGTCTGGCTGATCGTCTGGCGCGTCGTCCAGGGTGTCGGTGGCGCCATGCTGATGGCCTCCTCGTCGGCGATCCTCACCGACGCGTTCCCGGCGAACCAGCGCGGGATGGCGCTCGGGGTCAACATGGTGACCGCCGTCGCCGGGTCGTTCCTCGGCTTGTTGATCGGGGGCGCACTGGCTGAATGGCACTGGCAGGCGATCTTCTGGGTCGGTGTCCCGATCGGATTGGCAGGCACGATCTGGAGCATGCGATCGCTGCGCGAGATAGGGCAGCGAACACCGGGGCGGCTGGACTGGGCGGGCACGCTCACGTTCGGCGTCGGGTTGACCGTGCTGTTGATCGGCATCACCTACGGCATCCAGCCCTACGGGCAGTCGACCACGGGCTGGACCAACCCGGCGGTGCTCGGATCGATCGTGGCCGGCCTGGTACTGCTCGTCGCCTTCTGTGTGGTGGAGCTCAAGGTGGCGCAGCCGATGGTGAACATCCGGCTGTTCCGGTCGACCGCGTTCGGCATGGGGAACCTCGCTGGTCTGATGTCGTCGGTGGGCCGCGGCGGTCTGCAGTTCATGTTGATCATCTGGCTGCAGGGAATCTGGCTGCCGTTGCGCGGCTACGACTTCGAGTCCACACCGCTGTGGGCCGCGATCTACATGTTGCCGATCACGGTCGGTTTCCTGCTGGCGGGACCGATCGCCGGGGCATTGTCGGACCGCTACGGCGCCCGACCGCTGACGGTGGGTGGCATGGCCCTGATGGCGGTGTCGTTCATCGCGTTGGTGATGATCCCGGTCGACTTCGATTACCGGGTGTTCGCGCTGCTGATCTTCCTCAACGGGGTGGGTGGTGGCATCTTCACTGCACCCAACACCGCGGCCATCATGTCCAGCGTGCCGGCCGCCGAGCGCGGAGCGGCGTCCGGGGTGCGCGCGACCTTCTTCAACGCGGGATCGTCCCTGTCGATCGGGATCTTCTTCTCGCTGATGATCGTCGGACTGGCCAACACGCTGCCCGGTGCACTCAGCAGCGGCCTGCAGGAGCAGGGGGTGTCGGCGTCGGTGGCGCAACAGGTCGCCGACCTGCCCCCGGTGGGGAGCCTCTTCGCGGCGTTCCTGGGTTACAACCCGATCGCCGAGGTGCTCGAGCCCTATCACGCGTTGCAGCAACCCGGTGTCAATGCCGAAGAACTGACCGGACAGACGTTCTTCCCTCACTTGATCATCGAACCCTTCCATGCCGGCTTGACTGTGGTGTTCATCGCCGCTGCGGTGATGATGGTGATCGGCATGGTCGCGTCGCTGTTCAACCCGGGCCGGTACGCCGAAGATGTCACGGCCGACTAGAACAACGCGCCGCGCAGGAAGAAGTCGTCGAGTCGGCGGGTGATGATCGCCCCGACGGGTAACTGAGCGGCGATCTCCAGGTTGTCGTCCGCGACGTCCTCGGCCCATGACCGAGGCCATCCGCCGTCGCCGAGGCTGGTGTCGAAGGCCAATACCACGTCTTCCCGGGTCATTTCGGTTTCCACGACCATCGCGGTGGTCGTCGCCCGATGGGAAGCGGCACCGGCGAACCCGCGTCCACACCCGCAGGGGCCACCGGGATCCAGCCGGTCCCGGTCGCAGGGCTCCTGGATCCACACCAACTCACGCTCGACGCAGTAGTGGTAGTCGCCGGGATTCGTACCCTGCGTATGTCCAGTGGCTACAAGAATTTTCACGTTTCTCCTAGAACGGTGGTGGGTCGTCGCCATAGTCGGATTGCGGGTCAAGGGATTGCTTCATGGCGTCGATGGCGGCGGCGGTTTTGCGGCGGATGTTGCGGCGTTTGTCGGCGGCTGCGTGTTCGGCGGCGCGGTCGAGTTCGGCTTGGAGTGCGTTGTGTGCGCGGGCGGCGGTGATGTAGG
>NZ_BLTG01000081.1 GCF_017312405.1 Mycobacterium sp. PO1 | reverse complement strand
GCCTCGCGGCGCACGAAATCGGCTACCCACAACCGATTTGGCACCGAAGCATAGAACCGGCGGTCCACCAGATCCGGATACCGGACATGGCTGTCGTCGGCGACGGTGGTCTTGTGTTTGGACCCGTACCGTGCGCCCTCCCAACCGTTGTCGCGCATGAGCCGCTCCACGGTGCAGCGGGCGACGTCGTGGCCCTGGCCGCGTAGCCAGATCCACACCTTGCGTGATCCCAACGTCTGGACGAACCGACCCTTCTTCTTGTCTTCCCTTGCTGCGGTGATGATCTCGACCAACTCGGCGTCACGCAGCTCCCGCCGCGTCGGTGTCTTGGCGATCCACTCGTAGTAGGTCGACGGGCTGATCGGCACGCCATGCTCAGACAGCACGGCACACATGGGCTCGACACCCCAGCGCAACCCGGCCCCGCCGTCGGGGCCGGCCACCTGCTGGTCCTTGTGTTCGGCGATGAACCGGATCACCGTCTCCCGGGCCGGTCGAGCTCGGCCCCGAAGAAAATCGCCGCTGATTTCAAGATCTCATTGGCCCGACGCAGCTCGGCGATCTCTTTGCGCAGCGCCTTGTTCTCCTCGGCCATCTGTGTCGTCACCCCGGGACGCTGCCCGGTGTCGACCTCCGAGCGTCGAATCCAGGTCCGCAGAGTCTCGGGTGTGCCGATCCCCAACATGCCGGCGACCGCGGTGATCGCCGCCCACTGCGACGGGTATTGCGGACGCACCTCGGCGACCATGCGCACCGCACGCTCACGCAACTCGTCGGGATACTTGCTCGGACGTCCCATGACTCAGATCCTCCCAAGATCGGGAGCCTCCGGACTCGCCGGGAGGTGTCACAGCGTGTCAGTGCCGGAAACACCGTTAGATCCACAGTCCCGGGTCAAGCCCACGAAACGAGATGACGCGCATGTTTGACCGGTAGGGAAACACCTACTGCTGACTTGTGTGGTCTCAGGACATAGGTAACGAATCGTCATCGGGACATGGTTACCGCTTCCGGGGGCGGTGAGCGTTGAAGTTGCGGATGGGTTTGGTCGACGTCTGCGCGTGCAGTGAGAGCTCTTTGATGCCGTCGAGGACGCGAAGGTGATGGTCTTCGACCACGACGGTAACGATCATGCCGGCGTGTGTTCGTCCCACTCGAAGGCGCTGTCCGGCGACCATCACGACACCGTCTTTGGGGACTCGCCGCTGGACGCTCTGCGGGCCGGCTGGTGGCGGTGGGGGCAGCGCTGTAGTCGCCGGTCGGGCGCCTCTGATGTCTCGCATCTCGTTGACAGAGGATGGGTTTGAGAGTGTCTTGAGTAAGATATTGCCCGCTAAGGCGTGGACGAGCCCGACGTCGAATCGCAACGTCACCCGAGTTCCGGCGACACCGGTGCCCAACGCCAGCTCTCGACCGCGGACGACAACGATGCCGTCACGGTCGGCGGTGCGCTCGATTTCGACCGCCCTTGATCCTCCACTGGAGCGACTGTCGGGTGGCGTGGACCCGGCGGGGTCAGGTCGTCCGACTCGAACTCCGCGCAGTGACAGCCGTTCCAGGTCGGCGTTGGTTACTCTCGACGGGACGGTCTTGATCAACTCGTCGGCGAGCAGGATGTGGATGCTGGTCAGGTGGATCCACAGCGTCCACCGTCAGTCCGGCGTAGTTCTTTCCGACCCAGAGCTGCTGCAGACCCGCGATCACCACGACGCCCGACGGGGCGGTACCCGTGCCTCCATTTCGATCGGCCGCGGCCCACTGGCGACGTTCGGCGGTGCCATCCGCCGAATGGGGCTCGCCGGCTCATCGGGGTGGCCGATCTCAACGGCTGGGTGAGGTTCTGGATCGGCGGGTCGGCTGCGGAACAAGTTCGCTGGCGTAGCCGTGTCCAGCTATTGGTGGGGCCGCACGGTGTTGTAGGCGTGGACCCATTCGTCGATGGCTGCCTGGGCGGCTTCGATCGACTCGAATGCGCCTGTCTCGTCGAGAAGTTCGCGTCGCAACGTCTTGTGGAAACGCTCAACCTTGCCGGTGGTCGTGGGAGAGTGGCGTTTGGTCAATCGTGTGGTGATGCCGTTGTCGCGGCAGATCCGTTCGAAGAGGACCTCGACCGGTAATGGCCTGGTGAACTTGCTGGTGAACTGCTTGCCGTTGTCGGTGAGCATCTCGAACGGTGCACCCCAGCGGGCGATGGCGGCCAAGAAGGCATCGCACACCGCGGGACCAGACGGCACCGGCAAAACGGTGGCAGCCACGACGAAGCGTGAATGGTCGTCGATGGCGGTGAGCATCTTGTGCTCGCGCCCGTTGACCAGGCACACACCCCGCCGGCGATGTCGAGCTGCCACAGGTGCATCGGTGCTTCGCGTGCCCACCGTTTGTAGACTCGTTTATGTTGCTGCTCTTGGCTATTTATTAAGCCATTGCGCACCAGGATGCGGTGGGTCGTGGATCGCGACGGGGCTTGTTCGCCAATCTCCAGCGTCAATTCGTAGGCGATGCGCCGGGCTCCCCAGCGTCGATGGTGGCGGCGCATTTCGCAGATCAACGCTTCAACATCGGGAGAGATCCGGCCCGGGCTCGAATGCGGGCGACGCGACTGATCGGCCAAACCGCCCAGGCCGCCGGCCTCATAGCGTTTACGCCATGCCGCGACAGTCTGACGTGTCACGCCGAACCGCTGGGCCACCTCACCCACGGGTGCGCCGTCGTTGACCTCGGTGACAGCACGCAGACGGATCTCGACCGTGACACGCGCGGCAACATCGGAATCAGTCTCAGGAACCTTTGGATTGACCACGACGACACCGTGGCAGGCGCGGGTTGCCCGTCAACGATGTCCCGATGACGAACGGTCAAAGATGCCCTGAACCCATACACGTCACTGCAGTCGGGCGGGAGTCTGCGCGATCGCGTGGACACAGGGTGCGGTGTCGACGGGGATGCTCGCCGCGGGTGCCACGGCCCTGTTCGGCGGGTTGGGCTAGATGCTGGCCAGTCATGCAGTCAAGAAGATCGCGGAGCAGGACGCTGAAGATGCCGGCGCCTACAGCTTTCTCGCCGACCTCGGTGGCTGGCTGACCTTCGCAGCGATGGTGACGACGACGCTTATCGTGACCGAGACCACCATCGACTATCTGCGTTTCCTGTTCGGTCGCAGCCCCGACCTCTGGGCGACCGGCTTGATCATCGTCAGCGCTGCGATCGTCATCCTCGCCAACTTCGCGCTGGTCTATATCCGCACCAGGAATCTGCGCAAATCGTTGGCCGATCCGTCCGAGCCGACGCGCCTGGCGCTGCGTTCGATAAAGGTCCCCACCGTGACGACGCTTGGCCTGGCAATCATCGCCTCGTGGTTGGCTGTCAGCCTGGCCCGATTCCCGCAGAGTTGGTTGACGGAGCCGAACATCGCCTTCGTCGTCTTCGTCGTGATCCTCACGTACGTGCTGCCGACGGTCGTCGCAACCGCGATCTGTTACTCGGTCGCGAGCACCGACGAACGGCTCGCAATCCGGGGCTGGCGAGTGCGCCTGCCGTCTCGCTAGTGCAGCGGCACCGACATTCTGTCGCTGAGCTGACGAAGTGACAGCCCGAAGGTCTCCAGCACGCGCACCCCGCGGTCATGCGCAGAGTCGATCGCAAAGATCGCATGATCGGTGTAGACGCGGCTGACGCATCTGACGCCGGTGAGCGGATACGTGCATTCCGGCACCAGCTTGGCCGTGCCGTCTTTGGCGAACAGGTTCATCATGACGAACACGCTTTTCGCGCCGATGGCGAGATCCATGGCTCCGCCCACCGCGGGAATCGAGTCGGGGGCGCCGGTGTGCCAGTTGGCCAGATCGCCACGCTGGCTGACCTGGAATGCACCGAGGACGCAGACGTCGAGATGACCGCCGCGCATCATCGCGAACGAGTCCGCATGGTGAAAGTACGAAGCGCCGGGCGTCTCGGTGACGGGCACCTTGCCCGCATTCGTCAGATCCCCGTCGATCTCGTCGCCTACCGCTTCGCTACCCATGCCGAGCATGCCGTTCTCGGTGTGTAGCACCACATCTGCTTCCGGAGGCAGGTAGTCCGCGATGGTCGTCGGTTGGCCGATTCCCAGATTGACGTATGAACCGGGCGGAATGTCGCGAGCGATGATGGCTGCCAGTTCTCGACGGTCCAGTGGATCGCGGTCGAGGTGTTCCACAGTGCTGCGAGTGGGGACATGCAGCGTCACGACGCCACCTCCGTCATGTGTTGGGCGGTCGACAGGTCGAGAATCCGGTCAACGAATATTCCGGGTGTGACCACGATTTCGGGATCGATGCCACCCGCGTCGACCACGCGCGACACTTCGGCGATGGTGAGTGCTGCAGCGGTGGCCATCACCGGGCCGAAGTTGCGGGCGGTCTTGCGGTATAGGAGGTTCCCCGCCCGGTCGCCGATGTGGGCGCCGATGAGCGCGACATCGCCCCGGATCGGATACTCCAGCACGTAGGTCCGACCGTCGATCGTGCGCGTCTCCTTGCCTTCCGCGAGGGGGGTGCCGACGGCTGTCGGACAGAAGAATGCGCCGATGCCTGCACCCGCCGCCCTGATCCGTTCGGCCAGATTTCCCTGCGGAACCACCTCGAGCACGATCTTGCCCGCGCGGTACAGCTCGTCGAAGACGTACGAATCGGCCTGTCGCGGAAACGAACAGATGACCTTGGTGACGCGACCGGCCGCGAGTAACGCGGCGAGGCCGGTGTCACCATTGCCCGCGTTGTTGCTGACGATGGTGAGGTCAGTGGCGCCTTGCTCGATCAGTGCGTCCATGAGCACGGTCGGCATGCCCGCCATCCCGAATCCGCCCACGAGAATTGTTGACCCGTTCTCGATTCCGGCGACGGCCTGTCGTGCGGTGTCGCAGATCTCGGTGCGACTCATGGCCTCTCCCCCATGTCGTCATCGAAGTCAGGTAGGACGTCAGCGGCAATCCGGAACGCCGTGTTGGCATCCGGGACTCCGCAATAGATCGCGGTCTGCATCAAGAGTTCCTTGATCTCGTCGTTGGACAGCCCGTTGCGGCGGGCGGCCAGCAGGTGCATCTTGAGTTCTTCGTGGTGCCCGCGCGCCACCAGGGCGGTGAGCGTGATCAGCGACCGGCTGCGACGGTCCAGTCCCGGGCGCGTCCAGATTGCGCCCCAGGCATATTCGGTGATGAACCGCTGGAAGTCAGCGGTGAAATCGGTGGTCGCGGCGATGGCCCGGTCGACGTGCGCGTCACCGAGAACTTCTCGGCGAACCGCGAGGCCGCCGGCATACACCTCGTCGATGGTCGTCGGCGAACCTGTCGATGCGTGTTCGGCTATCAGCGCTGCGACTCTAGCGGGGACCTCGGCGGGAGCCAGGTGCCCCACGCCGTCGAGCACGACCAGCTGTCCGTCCTTAACACCGGCGGCTATGCGCTGCAGATGATCCGGCGGCGTGGCGATGTCCTGGCTCCCTGCGACCGCGAGCACCGGTGTGGTGATCTCGTGCAGCCGGTCGACGACGTCGAAGTCGGCCAGCGCCTCACATACCTGGGCATACGAGTCCGCGTCGGTGGCCCGCAGGGCTTCCAGAAGTGCTGAGCTGACGAGCGGCTCACGATCGGCGAAGCCTTCGGGGAACCAGCGCTGCGCGGCGGCGGCCACCATGGTTTCGGTTCCGCCCGACCGCACGGTGGCGGCGCGCTCGCGCCATGCGTCCGACGTCCCGATCGCCGCGCCGGTACACAGCACGGTGGCCGACGCGATCCGGTGCGGAGCGTCGAGCAACAGTTGCAGCCCGACGCAGCCGCCTACCGAATCGCCTGCGTAATGGAATGTCTCGGTGGTGAACCCGTCGGCCAGTGCCAACACTGCCTCTGCCAATTCGGCGATGGTGAACGCGTCCGCGGTGTCGCCGCGGCCGTGGCCTGGCAGATCCCAACCGACCACACGCCAGTTCTGGCTCAGATGGGCGGCGGCCGCGCTCCACAATGTGGCGGCACTGGTGCCCAGTGACGGCCCGAGAAGAAGCAGCGGGGCGGTGTCCGCTCCCCCGAACTCGGTGCCGACGATTCGCGGAATGCTCACGGGGCGTCCTTCAGGTAGTGACCGGCCCGGTGCAACGCGGCGTCGACGAGTTGCTCGACGGCTCCGAGGTATTCAGCACTCGCAGCGTGTCCGGTCAGGTCCGTCATTGTCTTCTGCTCGGATAGCACGCGGTCGGCGGCGCCGAGGTTTGCGCGGGCGCGCTCCACATCGATTTGTAACCCGGCCAGTAGCTCCGTCGCGTGCGCCGCGGCGACGACGGTGTGTCGTGCCAGCGTCCGCAGGGTGGCCCATTCGGCATGCCATGCACCGTCGGAGCGTTCGTCGACCGACATCGCCGATGCGGTGTGCAGTGTGGCGGCGAGCGGCGCTGCGGTGATCGCGGTGCGGCGCAGCAGCACTGAGCGCACCGGATTGCTCTTGTGCGGCATGGTCGACGAACTGCCGCCGCCTGCCTCGGCGAACTCGCCGATCTCGGGCCGGCTGCCTGTGGCGACATCGGCGGCGATGTACCCCCATGCGTCGCAACAGGAAACCAGGGCATCGCCGATTCTTGTGATGGCGGATCGCGTGGTGTGCCACGGTGGCGCGGGAGCTAGACCGAGGGCGACGGCCAGCGAGTCACTCAAGCTGATCGCACCTTCCACCGAGCCGCTCAGCTCGACGGCTGCGGCCAGGGTGCCCGCCGCACCCCCGGCTTGGACCGGCACGCGTAATTCGGTCAGCGGTTCAGCGGCGTCCAGCACCGCCGACAACCACCGTGTCACTTTCACGCCAACGGTGCTCGGCAACGCGGCCTGTGTGAGCGTCCTCGCGAGCATCGGTGTGCCTGAATGCGTTTCAGCCAGCCGCGACAGCGCCCGCACCTGGTGGGCGAGTTCCTTGCGGAGGCGGTCGACGGCGTCTCGGACACACACCATCAGTGCGGTGTCGACGACATCCTGACTCGTCAAGCCGCGATGGAGCCACTGCGCGGTTGGCTGTGCGGTACGGATGCGCAGCAGGGCAACCAATCCGCTGACCGGATTGCCATCGGCATCGGCGCCGCGGGCGATCGCCTCGAGGTCACCGTCGGCCAAGTACCCTGCGAGATCGGCCAACGCCTCCTCAGGCGCAATCCCGGCACCGACGAGCGCGGCCAGCCAGGCCTGCTCGACGGCGACCATCGCGGCGAGGAAGGCACGATCGCTCATCAGATCATCGGCACGGTGATCCCCCGGCCAGAACAGGTCCGTCATGGCCGATGTCCCGGATAGGTGAGGAAAACTGTCTCGTCGTCCCCGGCTTGAAGCCTGATGTCGAACCGCAGGCCGGCCGCCTCGCGCGTCGCGATCAGCGTCTGACGGCGCTCCCGGGCAAGCGAATTCAGCAGCGGATCGTCGGCGAGTTGCTCACACGGGACGTAGGCCCGGGTGAACAGTCGGTTGAGCAGCCCGCGGGCGAAGACGGTGATGAGGAAGAACGGTGCGGCACCAGAACGCGTGGGACCTGGCGACACCGTGGAGAAGCTGTAGTGACCCGCGTCGTCGGTGGCGGCACGGCCCCATCCGGTGAACGTCCAGCCGTCGCGACGCAGCGAGCCGGTGGCCGTAGCTATCACGCCGTCGGCGTCGGCCTGCCAGATCTCGAGCAGCGCGTCGGGAACCGGGTTGCCCGCCCCGTCCGTGACGACGCCGTGGAACTGGATCGCACCGGGTGAGCCGGGCGGCACGAGATCACTGTCGCGGTCGAACGGCAGCGCGTACCCGAAGAACGGCCCGACGGTCTGGCCGGGCGTGGCGGTCAGCAGCGTGGACATCAGTGGTCGGCTCCTTCGTCGACAGGGGTCCGGTTGGCACCGGACAGCACGATGTCCCAGCGGTACCCGGTCGCCCATTCGTGGGTGGTCACGTCATGGTCGTAGCTGGCGACCAGCCGGTCGCGCGCCTTCTGGTCGGTGATCGATTGGTAGATCGGGTCGAGCGCGAACAGCGGATCGCCGGGGAAGTACATCTGAGTGATCATGCGTTGCGTGAATTCGGTTCCGAACAAAGAGAAGTGGATGTGCGCGGGCCGCCACGCGTTGCGGTGGTTCTTCCACGGGTAGGGCCCGGGTTTGATGGTGGTGAACCGGTAGTAGCCGTCGTCGTCGGTGAGGCAGCGCCCGACGCCGGTGAAGTTCGGGTCGATCGGCGACGGATGCTGGTCGCGCTTGTGGATGTAGCGACCGCCCGCGTTGGCCTGCCAGATCTCCACTAGCTGCCGACGTACCGCCCGACCGTCACCGTCGACGATCCGCCCGGTCACGACCATGCGTTCTCCGATCGGGGCGCCCGTGTGCTGGATTGTCAGGTCGGACTCGAGTGGATGGACGTCGCGCTCGCCGAAGCATGGTGTCCACAACTCGACGCCTTCCGGATCGGCGTGGTGCAGATCCTTGGTCGGGTGGCGCAACAGGCTGCTCCGATACGGCGCGTAGTCGAGCCGCGGTTGCGTCTCTTCCACACCCGAACGCAGGTAGGCGGACTCGATCGCGCCGATCTCGCAGCTGACCTCAGCCTGACTTGCCGAAGCGCTGTCCGAGTTGATGGCGGGCGTTGCTGTCATGCGGTGCACGGTATCGGCTCCTGGGAAGTGCAGTGAAGACTAGAATTTCGCTCAGCGGAAGGATGCAAAGGATGGCAGGTAACACGTCGACCCCCGGGGCGACGGTCACAAGTCGTTTGCTGGCAATCGTCGGCGCGTTCGACGAGCGGCACCGCAGCCTGGCGCTGTCCGAGCTTGCCCATCGCGCCGGTCTGCCGGTTCCGACCACGCATCGACTGGCAGGCGAACTGGTTGCCGGACACGCGCTGCAGCGGCGAAAAGACGGTCGTTTCGAGGTGGGCAGATTGCTGTGGGATGCGGGACTGCTCGCTCCCGTCGAAGGCAGATTGCGCCAGGTTGCCGAGCCATATCTGCATGACATCTACGCGGCGGCGACGGCCACGGTGCACCTTGCGATCCGCGAGGGCACCGAGGTGCTCTATCTCGAGCGGATGATGGGCAGCACCTCGGTCCCCATCGTCAGCAGCGTCGGAAGCAAGCTACCCATGCACTGCACCGGAGTCGGCAAGGTTCTGCTTGCCTACGCACCGGAAGAGATTCAGGAACATGTGTTTGCCAACCTGATCCGCGTCACGCCGTACACGATCGTCGCCCGGCCGGTGCTTGCCGCCCAGATCGATCGAGTTCGTCGAGACGGAGTGGCGACCACAAGCGAGGAAATGTCGCTCGGCGCGTGTTCGCTGGCCGTCCCCGTGGTGCGATCGTCCGACGACACCGTGGCCGCAGCGATCGGGGTGGTCGTGCCAAGCCTGCGACGCGATCGCCAGAGACTGCTCGGTGCCCTGCAGGTCGCGGCGCGCGGCATCGGCCGCTCGCTGTGACATTGCCGCCCAGCTTCGCCCGCCCGACGACCCACAGGGCACCAAGGCCAGGCCCTCAGTGGTCGACGAGTTGTGTCGCTCTTTGCAGTTCCTCGGTATACCGCTTGTCTTGCCGATGGAGGGCAATGCATGCCAGGGCAGCGCCGGTCTGATTCGCGGGCACAGTCAGCAGTTGGATGTGCGCGCTCGAGGGTGGGCTTACGGCGCTGACGACGAGCGTGCCTTCAACCGCCCCGTGGTAGCGGAGGGGAAACGCCAAACTCCATACTCGCCCTGGTATTTCAACAGCGCCGTTGCCGCGGCATTCGGTGATCAGTAGGTCAATGTCAGGGCGTTGGTCCTATCCGGGGGGTGAACATCACCAAGCTTGCTCGATGCACCGGTACGTGGCTTCTGCTCGACAGGGCCCGGGGCACCGCCTGCCACGGCCTTGCTGAGCACGGTCTCGGGCGTAGCGCCACTCCGTCTTCGACGAGATCACTTCACTGCTTGGCAGACGGGGCTCTGCGGTTGGCGGCGTCACCCACGGTGCTTCTAACGAATGGTGGCGGCGCACATCACGAGGCCCTCGGTCGGCGCACAAGGTTTGTCGGTACCTCCGATAGGGTTTGCATAAGTTTGGTCAGCACACTGGTTCCGATTCCGAATACGGCAGAAGGTCGGCGACGGCGGCAGGCAAGGGAACCTACCTCCGTAAGCGATCCTCCGCCGGTGCGCTGGGCGCGAGAACGTCGGCCCGGCCGCGGCACCGCTACAAGGTAACCACTCGCGGATAGGCCGGTAAATATTTCAGGGTGGTTATCGCTGGCCGAGCATGGCGAGTAGCTTCAGCAGTTCATGCCGGTCCTGCTCGGCGAACTCGGCGAGAACACGACATTCGGCCGCACGCACACCTGTTGACGACGCCTGAAAACTGACCCCCTGACGACGGGTGAATTTTGACCCCCGTCTTGTTAGGAGGGTGATTTCAGTGGAGCAGTGGGCGGAGATCCGCCGTTTGCATCGCAGTGAGGG
Source organism: Mycobacterium sp. PO1 (assembly GCF_017312405.1). Classification (GTDB taxonomy): domain Bacteria; phylum Actinomycetota; class Actinomycetes; order Mycobacteriales; family Mycobacteriaceae; genus Mycobacterium. The sequence continues at coordinate 605 of NZ_BLTG01000081.1, read as the reverse complement.
TGTGCCGATCAAGGAGATCGCGCGCCGGCTGGGGGTGGCGCGAAACACGGTCCGGGCGGCGTTGGCCTCAGATACGGCCCCGAGCTACTCGCGGCCGTCGAAGGGGTCGGCGGTGGATGCGTTCGAACCGCAGATCCGAGCGTTGCTGCGTGAGTATCCGACGATGCCGGCGACGGTGATCGCGCAGCGGATCGGGTGGGCGAAGTCGATGACCGTCCTCAAGGATCGGGTGCGGGTGATTCGCCCGGAGTTCCGCGGGGTGGATCCCGCTGATCGGGTGATCTATCAGCCCGGCGGGTGCTCGCAATGGGATCTGTGGTTCCCCGACTACCGAATCCCGGTGGGCCACAATCAGTTGTCAATGTTGCCGGTGTTGGTGATGACGCTGGCGTTCTCCCGGTACCGCTCGGCGGTGATGATCCCCTCGCGCCAGGGCGGAGACATCCTCGCCGGGATGTGGTTGCTGCTGTCACAGCTGGGTGCAGTGACCCGCAAGCTGGTGTGGGACCGCGAATCGGCGATCGGCGGCAAGGGCAAGCCCACGGCGCTGGCGGCGGGATTCGTGGGCAATCTGGGCACTCGACTCGACGGCGCCGTAGCCGCCC
>NZ_BLTG01000080.1 GCF_017312405.1 Mycobacterium sp. PO1 | reverse complement strand
CGACGGCGCCGTAGCCGCCCAGCGCGGGACCGTTTTTGACGGGCGGTATCTCGCCATAGCCTTGCAGTCGCGGTAGGTGCACCAATAAGGTCGAGCGGCTCTTGCGTTCGACGATCGTGCCGATCGCTGACCGGCCCGTACCGATGATTAGATCGCCCTCCCAGTGCCCGGGGACGGCACGGTCGGCTGCCTCTGCGGGGCGCTGAGAGAACACGACGTCGGCGGTGACATGGCCTTGCGGGCGGTTCTGCGTACGAGCGCGTGGCTGGCGCAGTGCGCGGCCTGTTCGCAGGCAGGTGACGAGCTCGCGTCTGAGCGCGCCACGGCCCTGGATGAACAGCGCCTGGTAGATCGCCTCGTGGCTGATGCGCATGGACTCATCATTGGGGAAGTCGACCTTGAGCCGGTGCGAGATCTGCTCTGGGCTCCACGCGGTCGCCCACCGCCGGTCCTGCCGATGCGGTTTGTTCAGCCCCTTCCACGCGGGCGGCTGCGGTCCGACGACGATGCTGCCGTCCGGGCGGCGCACGTTCCCGGCGAGCCGCTCCTGGACGTACTCGCGCAGCCTGTCGTTGGTCGCGAGCTTCGCCGTTTTCGGGCGCTTCGCTGTCTGCTGCGCTTTCCACTGCGCCACCAACGCCCGGTACTCCTGCTTGCCGCTGCGCGTGGCCGCGTTGCGTCGCAATTCGCGGGAGATCGTTGCCGGGTCGCGGCCGATCCTGCGCGCGATCTCACGAACGCCGACCTGCTTAGCGCGCAGAACCGCGATCTCTTCGCGTTCCTCGAAGGACAGGTAGCGGCCGGTGGGCACGGCAAGCGACATCGGTGGCATGCCGCCAGCGTGGCGAAACCAACGGGCTCCGACCGGCACGGACACGCCCACCTTCAGCGCCGCCTCGGCCGAGGTGATGCCCGTCGCGATCAGCCGCCAGAACTGCCGCTGCACCGCCCGCGAGGGCTCAGGCCGCCCGGGCGAACGCATCGGCGGTCGCAACGCCCGATCCGCACGCCACTGCCGACGAGCACCCTCGGGCACATCACTGGTCTTCGCGGTCCAGTCTTTCGTCGCCACTGCTGAACACCTCCACAGTCAAGGTGTAGCGACGACCAGTTGAATCCGCCTTG
>NZ_BLTG01000079.1 GCF_017312405.1 Mycobacterium sp. PO1 | reverse complement strand
CGGCGCCGGCGCCGAACCGGCAACGCCCCACCGCTGCATGATGATGCCCACACGCCGCACCACCCGCGACCAGGACCGCCGCGCCCGCATCCACCACGAACGACGCCAACGCCTCGACATCAACACCGAACACCAACGCCAACACCAAGCCTGGCTCGCCGCCACCTACGAACCACCACCCTTCTGAGAGCATCGGCTCTGGCGCTTGAACCATGGCCGAGCCCCACTTCACCGGCAGCGAGGCGCGGGACTCCTGCCCGCCCCCGCTATCTACCCCCGCCGTGACAGCACGGGCGTCCGTGTCGCGATGCTCACGGCGGCGGGGCTGGGCCCGGCCTGCTCGGCATTTTGATGCCCGCTCATGCCCGCTTTCGATGACGCGATGTACCTGACCGAGGTCAGGTGCGAGCTGCCCCCGATCACCGTTGCTCAAGCGCCCGCCCCACAACGCCGCAGAGCGGGCTTTCTGTTGCCAGAGTTAGAAGGTGACGTCGACGTCGCAAATGCGGTAGAAGCTCAGTTCGATATTGTCCAAGTTCAGTCGTGGATCGTCAGAATCGACCCAGACCGTCCACGAGCCGTCCCGAGAGCACCGCACTTCCACCTGCTGCTTGTCCCACCCCAGCAGCGGTGCGATGAGCTCCGAAAAGATCAGTGTCGGAGTGAGGCGTGTGATCGAGGCCAGCCCGAGCGAGACGACATACTTCCTGCCCTTCGGCAGTGCGAGATACCAGCGCGCGAAGGAATCCCCCCTATTCCCCATGGAGATGACAGTAGAACGCGCGGTTGAACTCCACTAGGTGATCTCAACGAAACCGTGCCCGGCTGACGGTCGAGTGGACACGGGGGCCCGGTTAGGGCGCCAGTTGGACATGACGGGCCGGGGGACACCTAGACCCCGAACCTCGGTGCGGTGCAAACGCCGCGACCGAGCCGCGGCAACTCCGCCGATGAGAAGCTTTACGACACCGCATCAGAGCTGTCGGGCAATCACGACGAGAACTTAGGGCGCGAAGGTGAAGGGCTAGGTCGTGCACAGCTCCACGGCGAACGATTCGAGATCCTGAGACTTGAGTTCGTATTCTTCTTTGCTGAAAGTCCGTTCGACATCACGGTCGCCGCAGGTTATATGCACCGTCTGATCGTCAGACTGCAGCAGCGGGTCCACCATGGATACGATCAGTCCGGCAGGCACGATCGTGCTCAATGCCAGCCCGAGCGAGATGACGAACTTCGTTCCAGTCGGCAGTGCGGTAAGCCACTGCGCGAATCTGTCTCCCCAACTTCCTCTACCCCCCATGAAACTGAGGGTAGAACGCTCGGGCCCTGCATGTGAACTGCTGCATCGAGGTGATAGCGCCCAGCAATAGGGTTCAGGGTGCGGGATCTCGATGGCATCGGCACCGAGGTGAGCTTGCTGCGTGTGATGCGGCGGGTGATCAGCGAGTGCGGAGGTGTCCACCGCGGTCGTGGACGGCTGTTGGATTAGTGCAAATGCGCCCCGCGGCGAATAAACAGCCCTGAAGTCGTGTCGGAAAGCGGCAGCAAGGTCGGAGACGGAGCTGCCGACTAGAGATTCGAGGAGAGGACCACCAGTAGCGGTGCGATGAGCTCCGAAGCGATCAATGCAGAAGTGAGGAGCGTGCTCGAGGCCAGCCCGAGCGCGTACGCGACTACGAAGCCTGGTCCGCCGGCGCCTATGAACCACCACCCTTCTGAGAGCGCGTCGGCTCTGGCATCCTTGAGCCATGACCGAGCCCCACTTCACCGGCAGCGAGGGGAACTCCTACCCACCGCCGCCGCAGCAGTCCGGCTATCCGCCGCCTGGGCAGTACCCGCCGCCGGGCTCCTACCCGCCGCCGACGGGGCAGTACCCGTCGGGATACATGGATCCTGCCGCGCCCTACGGCCGGCATCCCGTGACCGGCGAACCGTTTTCGGACAAATCCAAGGTGGTCGCCGGCCTGCTTCAGCTGATCGGGTTGTTCGGGCTCGTCGGAACCGGCCGCATCTACATGGGTGACACCAAACTCGGCGTCATACAGCTCGTCGTCGGCTTGATCACCTGCGGTCTGGGCGCCGTCATCTGGGGCATCATCGACGCGGTCCTGATCCTCACCGACAAGGTCCGCGACCCGCAGGGCCGCCCCTTGCGCGATGGCACCTGACGCACCCACCAGAACCTGGACGCGGCCGCTCGCCGTCGTCGGCGGCGGCGCGGCGCTGGTGGGCAGCCTCGCCTATGTCGGCCTGGGCAATCCGCACAGCGCAGACTTCGTCTTCCCGCCCTGTCCCTTCAAGGCGCTCACCGGATGGAACTGCCCGGCCTGCGGCGGACTCCGGATGACCCATGACCTGTTGCACGGAGACCTGGCGGCGGCGTTCGTCGACAACGCGTTCGTCCTCATCGGCCTGCCGCTGCTGTTGGCGTGGATGATGCTGCGCCGGTACCGCGGACAATCCGCTGCGAACACCCCCGTGTTCGTGGTCGTCATCGTCGCCGCCGTCGCGTGGACCATCGTGCGTAATCTGCCCGGATTCCCGCTGGTCCCGACTGTTCTCACCGGGTGAGCGCCGACGTGCGCTGATACACTCGATCGACGGGCCGGCGCCGTCCCTGATGTGTTTCTCAGGACTGCGGAGGTGCGCCTTTCATGCTTTTTTCGGCTCTGCCCGAAGCTCAAGGCCTCTACGACCCGGACAACGAATCCGACTCGTGCGGCGTCGCCATGGTCACCGACATCCAGGGCCGACGTTCCCACTCGATCGTCGCCGATGGTTTGACTGCACTCGAGCACCTCGAACACCGCGGAGCGGCAGGTGCCGAACCCAACAGCGGTGACGGCGCCGGCATCCTGATCCAGCTGCCCACCGAACTACTCGCCGCGGTGGTGGACTTTGACCTGCCCGCACCCGCGGAGGACGGTACCAGCACCTTTGCCGCGGGCATCTGCTTCCTGCCCCAGGATCTCACCGAACGGGCCGCCGCGTGCCAGATGGTGCAGGACATCGCGGACGAAGAAGGACTGCAGGTCCTCGGCTGGCGTGAGGTGCCCGTCGACCCCGAGGGTGCCGAGGTCGGCCAGACCGCACTGGGATGCATGCCCTACATGTCCCAGCTGTTCGTCGCGGCGCCCGAACGCAACGGAACCCGTTGTGGTGGAATCGATCTCGACCGGCGTGTGTATCCGCTGCGCAAACGTGCCGAGAATCAGGGCGTCTACTTCCCGTCGCTGTCCAGTCGGACCATGGTCTACAAGGGCATGCTCACCACGATGCAACTGCCCCGGTACTTTCCGGATCTGCGGGACGAACGCTGCGTCAGCGCCATCGCCGTCGTCCACAGCCGCTTCTCCACCAACACCTTCCCGTCGTGGCCGCTGGCGCACCCGTTCCGCTTCGTCGCCCACAACGGCGAGATCAACACCGTGCGCGGCAACCGCAACCGCATGCGCGCCCGGGAGGCCATGCTGGCCAGCGCCAAGATCCCCGGCGACCTGAGCAGGCTTTCGCCGATCTGCACACCCGGAGCCTCCGACTCCGCGTCCTTCGACGAGGTTCTCGAGCTGTTGCACCTCGGCGGGCGTGATCTTCCGCACGCCGTGCTGATGATGATTCCCGAAGCCTGGGAGAACAGCTCGACGATGACGCCCGAGGAGCGCGCGTTCTGGCAGTTCCACGGATGTCTGATGGAGCCTTGGGACGGGCCGGCGTGTGTGACGTTCACCGACGGCACGCTGGTCGGCGCGGTGTTGGACCGCAACGGGCTTCGGCCGGGACGGTGGTGGCGTACGATCGACGACCGCATCATCCTGGCCAGCGAGAGTGGAGTGCTCGACGTGCCGTCGTCCCAAGTCGTGGCGAAGGGACGGCTGCAGCCGGGCAAGATGTTCCTCGTCGACACCGCCCGGGGCCGGATCGTCTCCGACGACGAGATCAAAGAGCAGCTGTCCAGCGCCGAGCCCTACGCCGAATGGCTGCACGCCGGGTTGCTGGACCTCAAGACGCTGCCCGAGCCGGCCCGCGTGGCGCCGAACCATGAATCGGTGGTGCGCCGGCAGGTGTCCTTCGGCTACAGCGAAGAAGATCTGCGCATCCTGTTGACCCCGATGGCGGCCTCCGGGGCTGAGCCACTGGGCTCGATGGGCACCGACACCCCGGCCGCCGTGCTCTCGCAGCGCTCGAAGCTGCTCTACGACTACTTCGTCGAACTGTTCGCCCAGGTGACCAATCCGCCCCTGGACGCCATCCGCGAAGAGGTGGTCACCTCGATGGCGCGCATCATGGGGCCCGAGCAGAACCTGCTCGAACCCTCCGCGGCGTCGTGCCGTCAGATCATGCTGGGCTGGCCGGTTCTCGACAACGACGAACTCAACAAGCTCGTCCACATCAACGACTCCGGAGAACACCCCGGCCTGCGCGCGGCGGTGTTGCGGGGCCTCTACGACGTCGAACGCGGCGGCGAGGGCTTGGCCGAGGCGATCGAGGACCTGAGACTCCGTGCCAGCGAAGCGATCGCCAAAGGCGCACGGACACTGGTCATCTCCGACCGCGACTCCGATCACACCAAGGCGCCGATCCCGTCACTGCTGGCGGTGTCCGCGGTGCACCACCATCTGGTGCGCACCAAAGAGCGCCTCAAGGTGGCGCTGGTCGTCGAAAGTGGTGACGCCCGCGAGGTGCACCACATCGCAATGCTGATCGGTTTCGGTGCCGCCGCGGTGAATCCGTATCTGGCGTTCGAGTCGATCGAAGACCTGATCCGCGAGGGCGAACTGACCGGCATCGAGACCTCGACGGCGGTGCGTAACTACCTCAAGGCGCTCGGCAAGGGCGTGATGAAGGTGATGAGCAAGATGGGCATCTCCACCGTCGCGTCCTACACCGGAGCCCAGGCGTTCGAAGCCGTCGGCATCGACAAGGACGTCATCGACGAGTACTTCACCAAGACGCCCACCCAGCTCGGTGGCATCGGATTGGACGTCATCGCCGAAGAGGTCAAGCTCCGTCACCGCCGGGCCTATCCGGAGAACCCGACCGAGCGGGTGCACCGGCGGCTCGACGTCGGCGGAGACTACGCCTTCCGTCGCGAAGGTGAACTGCACCTGTTCACCCCGGAGGTCGTGTTCCTGCTGCAGCACGCCACCCGCACCGGGCAACACGAGGTTTTCCAGAGGTACTCCGAGGAGGTCAACAGGCTCGCCCGCGAGGGAGGTGCGCTGCGCGGGCTGTTCGACTTCAAGAAGGGTGTGCGACCGCCGGTGCCGCTGGAGGAGGTCGAATCAGCAGATGCGATCGTCACCCGCTTCAACACCGGCGCGATGAGCTACGGCTCCATCTCTGCCGAGGCCCACGAAACCATGGCAATCGCCATGAACAATCTCGGTGGCCGCTCCAACAGCGGTGAGGGCGGTGAGGACGTCGACCGTCTCTACGACCCCCGGCGGCGCAGCGCCGTCAAACAGGTCGCATCCGGTCGGTTCGGGGTGACCAGCGACTACCTGGTCAATGCCACCGACATTCAGATCAAGATGGCGCAGGGCGCGAAACCCGGTGAAGGGGGCCAGCTTCCGGGCTACAAGGTGTATCCGAACATCGCCAAGACCCGGCATTCCACCCCGGGTGTGGGTCTGATCTCGCCGCCCCCGCACCACGACATCTACTCCATCGAGGATCTCGCCCAGCTGATCCACGATCTCAAGAACGCCAACTCGGATGCCCGCATCCACGTCAAGCTGGTCAGCTCCGTCGGTGTCGGGACAGTCGCCGCCGGCGTGTCGAAGGCGCACGCCGATGTCGTGCTGATCTCCGGCTACGACGGTGGCACCGGCGCGGCGCCGCTGACCAGCCTCAAACACGCCGGCGCGCCGTGGGAGATCGGATTGGCCGACACCCAGCAGACGCTGCTGCTCAACGGATTGCGCGACCGGATCACCGTGCAATGTGACGGCGGGATGCGCACCGCGCGCGACGTCATGGTGGCGATGCTGCTGGGCGCCGAAGAGTACGGCTTCGCCACTGCGCCGCTGATCGTGTCGGGCTGCATCATGATGCGGGTCTGTCACCTCGACACCTGCCCGGTGGGGGTGGCAACGCAGAACCCCGAGCTGCGGGCGCGGTTCAACGGCAAGCCGGAGTTCGTGGAGAACTACTTCCGGTTCATCGCCGAGGACATCCGCACGCATCTGGCCGAACTCGGTTTCCGCAGCATCGACGAGGCCGTGGGTCACGCCGAGATGCTCGACACCGCCGAGGGAGTCGCCCATTGGAAGAGCAAGGGGCTGGACCTGTCCCGGGTGTTCGCCGTCCCCACCGACCCCTACGGCGGCGCGGAGGCGCAGCGGCGGCGGGTCCGCGATCAGGATCACGGGCTGGACCTCGCGCTGGACCGCACGCTCATCCAGCTCGCCGAGGGCGCTCTCGAGGACGCCCACCCGGTGCGCCTGGAGCTGCCGGTGCGCAACGTCAACCGCACCGTGGGCACGCTGCTGGGCAGCGAGGTCACCCGCCGCTACGGCGCGCAGGGCCTGCCCGACGACACGATCCACGTCACGCTGACCGGATCCGCCGGGCAGTCGATCGGTGCGTTCCTGCCGCCCGGCATCACGCTCGAACTGATCGGCGACGCCAACGACTATGTCGGCAAGGGCCTTTCGGGCGGACGGGTGATCGTCAAGCCGCAGGACGACGTGCTGTTCCTGCCCGAGGACAACGTCATCGCCGGCAACACTCTGCTCTACGGCGCCACGTCGGGTGAGGTGTATCTGCGGGGCCAGGTGGGTGAGCGGTTCGCCGCGCGCAACTCCGGTGCGCTGGCCGTCGTCGAGGGCGTCGGTGACCACGCGTGCGAGTACATGACCGGCGGCCGCGTGGTGGTGCTCGGCAAGGTGGGACGCAACATGGCCGCGGGCATGTCCGGCGGCATCGCCTATGTGCTGGGGCTGGATCCGCGACGGGTCAACACCGCCATGGTGGAACTGCAACGCCTCGACTCCGAGGACCTGGCGTGGCTGCGCGACGTGGTGGGCCGGCACGCCCGCCACACCGGCAGCACGGTCGCGACGTCGGTGCTGTCCGACTGGCCCCGGCGCAGCGCGCAATTCACCAAGGTCATGCCGCTCGACTACCAACGCGTTCTGGAAGCCACCCGGATGGCCAAGGCCGAGGGCAGGGACGTCGACACCGCGATCATGGAGGCCAGCCGTGGCTGATCCGCATGGATTCCTGGAAGTGCACCGGGTGGACGCGGCCAAGCGTCCCGTCGACGAACGGGTCGGTGACTGGCGCGAGGTCTACGAGCGTCAGGATCCGCATGAACGCGCCGGGGAGGTCTCCCAGCAGGCCCGCCGGTGCATGGACTGCGGAATTCCGTTCTGCCACTCCGGAACAGCGGGTTGTCCACTGGGCAACCTGATCCCGGAATGGAATGACCTGGTGCGGCGCGGCAGGTGGGACGCCGCCAGCGACCGCCTGCACGCCACCAACAACTTCCCCGAGTTCACCGGCCGGCTCTGCCCGGCCCCGTGCGAGGCCGCGTGTGTACTGTCGATCTCCGAGGAGCACACCGGCGGCAGCGTGACGATCAAGCGGATCGAACAGACGATCGCCGACCAGGCCTGGATGGACGGCATCGTCGAGCCGCAACCGGCGGCCATCTCCACCGGCAAGCGGGTCGCCGTCGTCGGGTCGGGACCGGCGGGGCTGGCCGCGGCCCAGCAACTGACCCGCGCCGGGCACGACGTCACGGTGTACGAGCGCGATGACCGCATCGGGGGACTGATGCGGTACGGCATCCCGGAGTACAAGCTGGAGAAGTCGGTGCTCAACCAACGGCTGGCCCAGATGCGCGCCGAAGGCACCCGCTTCGTCACCGATTGCGAGGTCGGCGTCGACGTGCCCGTCGAGCAGTTGCGGGCCCAGCACGACGCCGTCGTGCTGGCGGTCGGGGCGCTGAGGGCCCGCGACCACGACGTCGAAGGCCGCGACCTCAACGGGGTGCACCTCGCGATGGAACATCTGGCGCCGGCGAACAAGGAATGCGAGGGCGACGGACCCAGCGACATCTCGGCCGAGGGCAAGCACGTCGTCATCATCGGCGGCGGCGACACCGGCGCGGACTGCCTGGGCACGGCGCACCGGCAGGGCGCCGCGTCGGTCACTCAGCTGGACTACAACCCCGAACCCCCCGAGTACCGCGACGACTCCCGCACCCCGTGGCCGATGTGGCCGATCGTGCTGCGGACCCGTCTCTCCCCGGCGCACGCCGAGGGTGGCGACCGCCGCTACCAGGTCGCGGTGCAGCGCTTCCTCGGTGACGACGAGGGCAATCTGCGGGCCCTGGAGATCGCCGAGGTGAAGGTCGAACGCGACGAGACGGGGCGTCGCCGCATCTCCCCGGTCGGGGACTCGCTGCAGATCCCGTGCGAGCTGGCGCTGCTGGCGATCGGATTCGAAGGCGTCGAGCGGATGGCACTGCTCGACGGCCTGGGCATCGAGCTGAACAAGCGCGGCGCGGTGCCGTGCGGGTCGGACTGGCAGACCGATGCCCCCGGAGTGTTCGTCTGCGGTGACGCGCACCGCGGCGCCTCGCTGATCGTCTGGGCGATCGCGGAGGGGCGCGCCGCCGCCCACGCGGTGGACACCTACCTGATGGGGGAGTCGGATCTCCCCGCGCCGGTCAGGCCCGGTGCGCTCCCGCTGGCCGTCGTCTGAATCGATTCGCGACTATGCTCAACGAGTGACTAGACGCGGAAAGATCGTCTGTACGCTTGGCCCCGCCACCGCCTCGGACGAAGCGGTCAGAAAGCTCGTCGAGTCCGGAATGGACGTCGCCCGGCTCAACTTCAGCCACGGCGACTACCCCGATCACGAAGCCAACTACAAGCGGGTCCGGTCCGCCTCGGACATCACCGGACGCGCCGTAGGAATCCTCGCCGACCTGCAGGGCCCCAAGATCCGGCTGGGCCGGTTCGCCGACGGCCCCACCTACTGGGCCAACGGCGAGACGGTGCGCATCACCGTGGAGGACTTCGAAGGCAACCACGACCGGGTGTCGACGACCTACCAGCGCCTCGCCGAGGACGCCAAGCCCGGGGACCGGGTCCTCGTCGACGACGGCAACGTGAGCCTGGTCGTCGAGCACATCGACGGCAACGATGTGGTCTGCTCGGTCACCGAGGGCGGCAAGGTCAGCAACAACAAGGGCATGTCCCTGCCCGGGATGAGTGTCTCGGCGCCGGCGCTGTCGGAGAAGGACATCGAGGACCTCGAGTTCGCGCTGCGCCTCGGGGTGGATCTGATCGCACTGTCGTTCGTGCGCTCACCTGCCGATGTCGAGCTCGTCCACGAGATCATGGACCGGGTCGGTCGGCGGGTGCCGGTGATCGCCAAGCTGGAGAAGCCGGAGGCCATCGACAACCTCGAGGCCATCGTGCTCGCGTTCGACGCGATCATGGTGGCCCGCGGCGACCTGGGGGTGGAGCTGCCGCTCGAGGAGGTCCCCCTGGTGCAGAAGCGGGCCATCCAGATGGCCCGCGAGAACGCCAAGCCGGTGATCGTGGCCACCCAGATGCTGGAGTCGATGATCGACAACTCCCGCCCGACCCGCGCCGAGGCGTCCGACGTCGCGAACGCCGTACTCGACGGTGCCGACGCGGTGATGCTCTCCGGCGAGACATCGGTGGGCAAGTACCCGTTCGAGACGGTGCGGACGATGGCGCGCATCGTCTGCGCGGTCGAGGAGAACTCGGTGGCCGCTCCACCGCTGACGCATGTCCCGCGCACCAAGCGCGGGGTGATCTCCTACGCCGCCCGTGACATCGGGGAGCGTCTGGACGCCAAGGCGCTGGTGGCGTTCACGCAGTCGGGTGACACGGTGCGCCGGCTGGCCCGGCTGCACACCCCGCTTCCGGTGCTGGCGTTCACCGCGCTGCCGGAGGTGCGTAGCCAGCTGGCGCTGACCTGGGGAACCGAGACGTTCATCGTTCCGCACATCGAGACGACGGACGGGATGATTCGGCAGGTCGACCGGTCGATGCTGGAGATGGGCCGCTACAAGCGCGGCGATCTGGTGGTCATCGTCGCGGGTGCTCCACCGGGCACAGTAGGCTCCACGAATCTGATCCACGTCCACCGCATCGGGGAGGACGACGTCTAGGGAAAGAGGACGACGATCACGCGGCGAGGTACGAGCCGCGTTGTGGGGGCACCTCCCGCTTGCGGGGGAGAGTCCGACCAGATGGGTACGAGGACGACGATCACGCGGCGAGGTACGAGCCGCGTTGTGGGGGCACCTCCCGCTTGCGGGGGAGAGTCCGACCAGATAGGAAAGAGGGACTGCGCCAGTGTCGTCAAAGGCCGACTTCGACGAATTGCTGGCGATTCTCGATCTCGAACAGCGCGACGAGAACACCTTTGTCGGTGTTCATCCGAGCAGGAACCCGGTTCGGACGTTCGGCGGCCAGATGATGGCGCAGGCGTTCGTGGCGGCGGGCCGCACCCTGAAGCATGCGGTGCCGCCGAGCGCCATGTCGGTGCACTTCATCGCCGGCGGTGACCCGGACATCGACCTGGAGTTCCACGTCGCGCGGTTGCGCGACGAGCGCCGCTTCGCCAACCGGCGCGTCGACGTCATGCAGAAGGGTCAGCTGATCACCACTGCCATGGTGTCCTACCTGGCGGGTGGCCGCGGACTCGAGCATGGGACGCCGGCGCCCGAACTCGGCGACCCCGAGCAGGTGGCACCGCTGGATGAGCTGCTGCGCGGCTACGAGCACGTGGTGCCGCATTTCGTCAACGCACTGCATCCGATCGAATGGCGCTACACCAACGACCCCGCCTGGGTCATGCGTGACAAGGGCGAGCGTCTCGAGCACAACCGGGTCTGGATGAAGGCGCACGGCGCGATGCCCGACGATCCGGTGCTGCACGCGGCGGCGTTGGTGTATTCGTCGGACACCACCGTGCTGGACTCGATCATCACCACCCACGGGTTGTCGTGGGGGCACGACCGGATCTTCGCGGTCACTACCAACCACACCGTCTGGTTCCACCGCCCGGTGCGCTTCGACGAGTGGGTGTTGTACTCGACGACCTCGCCGGTGGCCGCCGACTCCCGCGGCCTGGGCACCGGCCATTTCTTCGACCATTCAGGTCAGCTGCTGGCCACCGTGGTGCAGGAAGGCATCGTGAAGTACTTCCCCGGTCGCTCCTAGGGCGTCGGGGTCACCGTCACGGAGAACTGGTCTTCGACGCGCCGGGTGAACTCCTCGGCGCACTCCTGGACGGCCGCCTGGTCGGAGCCGGCGCGGGTGACGCAGTCGATGTAGTCGGTGCCACCGACCGAATCGAACAGGCCGATATAGATCGGGATGAACACCAGCCCGGCGATGATCGCGACGAATCCGAGCGCGATCCCGGCGATCGCCACCCCGCCGTTGTCGGCTTCGCCGCGCTTGACCCGGCCGCGGCCCAGGAAGCCGAGGATGACGGCGACCACGCCGAGGACGATGCCGCCGGCCACCGACCAGCACAGCAGCAACCCGATGATCGCCAGGATCAGCGCGGTGAGGCCGAGGCCGTTCTTCGGCTCGGACGGCGGCCCGGCGTAACCGGAATAGCCGGGGTACCCGGGATACCCGCCGTAGGGCGGCGGTGGTGGTGGATAGCCGCCCGGATACGCACCGTACTGGGGCGGTTGCGGCGGTTCGCTCATGACGGTGAGACTACCTCTCCGGTGCCAGGTCGACGGTCTGACAGCCGACATCTTTGCCCAGGTGATGGGTGGCGACGACCACGGTCCGCTCGGGCCCGAACAGGGCGCCCGGGGTGAGCAGATCGACGAGGATCTGCTCGGCGTCCGAGGAGTCCAGGTGTTCGGTCGGTTCGTCGAGCAGCACCGCGGGCGCGGTCGTGATCAGCGCCCGCGCCAGCAGCAGCCTGCGCCGCTGTCCCGCGGACACCGCCGCGGCGCCACCGACGAGCACGGTGTCCAGGCCGTCGGGCAACTCGTTCAGCCACGGCCCGAGCCCGCTACGGACCAGCGCGTCGCGCAGTTCCGTGTCGGTGGCGTCACCGCGGGCGACCAGCAGGTTGTCCCGGACCGTGGTGGCGAACAGGTGGGCGTCCTCGGCGAAGAACACCCCCTGTGCCGGCTCGGAGCCGGGCAGCAGGCCCGCAGTGCGCATCAGCAGCGTGGTCTTGCCGCTTCCGCTGGGCCCGACAACCGCGACCCGCGCGCCCGGGGACAGCTCGAGTGCGGTCGACGCCGGTCGTCGCTCGTCGTCGGGGTCGGGGCGGGTGAGTGCGCCCAGACGCAGTGCGGCGATACGCGCCCGCATCAGCGCGACCGCCGCGCCGGGTAGCGCCGCGGTGGCTTCGAACGCCGACAACGGGACCAGCATCAGGATCGCCAAGGTCGTCGGGGCGACCACGTCGGAGAGCGCGACGCCGGCGAGCACGGCACCCAGCACGCTGACCCCGATGGCGGCGGTCGGCATCGCGGCGGCGACCGCGGCGGGTGCGGCCGCGTGATCCACGGCCCGTCCCCAGCGGCGCTGTTCGTCGCCGGCGGCCGCGATCACCTCCTCGAGACGACCACTGACCCGAAGCTCGGCTGCGTGCTCGAGCGCGAGCATCGCCGCCGTGTCCCGCTGCGTGTGGTGCTCGACCGCCACCTGTTCGGCGGCCCACGCCGCCCGCGCCGACAGCACGGGGGCGATGACACCTGCGACCAGCATGGAGGCGGCCAGCACTGCCGCGGCGGGCACGGAGATCAGCGCGATGAGCACGACCGCGGAGCTGCTGAGCACCGTGGCGACGCCGATGGGGACCACGGCGCGCACCACGACGTCCGACAACTCGTCGACGCTGGCGCCGATGCGCGCGACGAGGTCCCCGCTGTGGCGGCGCATGACCGCGTCGATCGGACCGGTGGCCAGCCGGGTGTACAGCTGTTCGCGGGCGTTGCCCGCGGCGCGCAGCGCAGTGTCGTGGGACGCCAGCCGTTCGCAGTACCCGAGCACCCCTCGGGAGATGCCCAGGGCCCGTACCGCGACGACCGCCACCGTCAGCTGCAGCACCGGCGGCATCTGCCAGGCGCGGGTGATCAGCCACGCCGACACCGCCGCCAGCGCGAGCGCGCTGCCCAGCGACAAAGCCCCGAACGCGATGGCCATCGCCACGCGGGGAAGCCGTGGCCGCAGCAACGACAGAGTCAGACGCATCGAGGAGGCCAGACGCAGCGCCTCAGTGTGGGACACCGACACCACCCATGTCGACGATCTGCGCGCCGACCGCCAGGACCGGCTCGCGGTGCCCGACCACCAGCACCGTCGCACCGTGTTCGGCGCGCTCGGCGATGGCGTGCAGCACCCGGGCCTCGGTCGGGCCGTCCAGGTGCGCGGTGGGTTCGTCGAACAGCAGCACCGGCGCGGGGGAGCCGAGCACCCGGGCCAACCCCAGACGTTGACGCTGCCCCAGCGACAATCCCACCCCGCCGCGTCCGATGCGCGTCTGCAACCCGTGCGGCAGGCCGGCCAGCACCTCGTCGAAACACGCTGCCCGACAGGCGGCGTCGAGGTCCGGTAGCGGACCGAACAGCTGCAGGTTCTCGCCGACGGTGCCGGGCACCAGCACCGGGCGCTGCGCCAGCCACGCCAGGCGGGACCACCACTGACGCGCGTCGAGGTCCTCGATGTCGGTGCCGTTGATCCGGATCCGTCCGGCCGGCGTCGGGCCCAGCCCCAGGATCGCCTGCAGCAGCGTGGACTTGCCGATGCCGTTGGGTCCGGTGAGCACCGTGACCGCACCGGGCGTGACCGTCATCGTCGGTGTGTCGACCTCGATGGTGACCGCGTCACCGGTGACGGGTGCGCGCCCGGACCCGGATGCCGGCGCCGTGTCGATGAGGTCGAATGCGGCCTGCACCGCGGTCTTTCCGTCCTGGGCGGAGTGGAACGCCGCTCCGACCCGGCGCAACGGCCAGAACACCTCGGGCGCGAGCAGCAGCGCCGTCAGGCCGGCGGTCAACGTCATCTCGCCGTACACCAGTCGCATCCCGACACTGACGGCGACCAGCGCCACCCCGAGGGTGGCCAGCACCTCGAGCACCAGCGCTGACAGGAATGCGATGCGCATGGTGGCCATGGCCGAGCGCCGGTGTGCGGCGTTCAGTTCCGCGATGCGGGCGGTCGACCCGGCGGCGCGGCCCAGCGCCCGCAAGGTGGGCAGCCCGGCGACCAGATCCAGCAGCCGTGACTGCAGCGTCGACATCGCGGCCAGCGCCGCCGCCGAGCGTTCGGCGGTCGCCATCCCGATCAGCACCATGAAGAGCGGGATGAGGGGCAGCGCGACGAGCACGACGACCGCCGACTGCCAGTCGACGATGGCGATCACCGCCGCCGTGACCGGGGTCAGGATCGCCGCGACGAACAGTGCGGGCAGATAGGTGGTGAAGTACACCCGCAGACCGTCGAGTCCACGCGTCACGACGATGGCGGCGTCGTCGCGGTGGCGGGCCAGTTCCCGCGGCGGCATCGCCGTCGCGGCGGTCATGACCTGGTCGGCCAGGTCGGCGATCACCGCGCTGGCGCCGCGTTGCGCCAGCTTCCCCTGCTGCCACACGGCCAGCGCACGCAGCACCCACAGAGCAGCCAGCAGCGTGATCGGCGCGGTCAGGACGGCCAGCTCGCGCGATGCAGGATCGGTGATGACGCGGGCGACGATCCCGGCGAGGACGATCGCCGACGCGATGGTGGTCGCCGCGATCAGCACACCGCACGCCGTCGTGGCGACCAGGAATCGGCGCATCGCCGCCGAGGCCCGCCACAGCCGCGGGTCTATCGGGGCGCGCGAGGTGTCTGTCAGGACGAACGCCTCGACAGTCCGATCGATTCGGGAATCGAGTCGGCGCTGATGCGCTTGCGGAACACCCAGTAGGACCATGCCTGGTAGCCCAGGACCAACGGGAGCAGCGTGAGCGAGGCCCAGCTCATGATCTTCAGGGTGTAGGGAGTCGAGGACCCGTTGAAGATCGTGACGCTCCACTCGGGGTTCAGCGTGGACGGCAGCAGGTTCGGATACAGCGACCCGAAGATCAGCACCGCCACCGAGGCGACGACGAGCACCGTCGAGAAGAACGCCCACCCTTCCCGGCTCTGACTCCACATCAGCGCGACCGCGACCAGCAGGGCGACGACCGCGGCGGCCAGGGCCAGCCAGGTCCAGGATTTGCCGTGGGCCAGCTGGGTCCACAGACCGAACCCGCCGGCCAGCGCGATGACCGGCACCGTCAGGATCCGGGCGAACCGGAACGCGTTGTCGCGGATCTCCCCGCTGGTCTTGAGCGCCACGAAGGTCGATCCGTAGAACGCGAACAGCGAGGCGGTGGCCAGCCCACCCAGCAATGTGTAGGGATTCACCACGTCGTACAGCGTCGCCTGGGAAGCGCCGTCGGCGTCGATGGGCAGACCCTGCACCAAGACCGCGAACGCCACCCCCCACAGGATGGCGGGCAGCCATGAGCCCAGGGCGATCCCGATGTCGGCCCAGTCACGCCACTTGGGATCGTCGATCTTGCCCCGCCACTCGATGCCGACGATCCGCACGATCATGCCGAACAGGATGGCGAGCAGCGGCAGGTACAGCGCCGAGAACACGGTGGCGTACCACACCGGGAACGCGGCGAACATCGCCGCGCCTGCGGTGATCAGCCACACCTCGTTGCCGTCCCACACCGGCCCGATCGTGTTCAGCGCGGCCCGGCGGTGCCGTTCGGCCGTGTCGTGGCCACCACCTTCGATGTTCTTGCTGGCGGCCCCGAACGGGATCATCAGCATGCCGACGCCGAAGTCGAATCCCTCCAGGATCAAGAATCCGAGGAACAGCGCCGCTATGAGGAAGAACCACAGTTCCTGTAGTCCCATCAGAATTCACGTCCTCTCAGCACGCGGCGGTCAGTAGGCGAAGGAAAGGGGTGCCACGTCGTCGTCGCTCGGCGACTTCGGTGGTGCCGGCTCGGAGTCGTGTTCCTGCGGCCCTTCGGTGACGTAGCGGCGCATCAGGAAGAACCACACCACCGCCAGCGCGCCGTAGATGGCGGTGAAGGTGATCAGCGAGAACAGCACCATGCCCGCCGAATGTCCGGAGACACCCTCCTGCACCGTCATTCGCACCATCTGGTCACCGGTCGGGTTGGGCACCACGACCCACGGTTGCCGGCCCATCTCGGTGAACACCCAGCCCGCTGAGTTACCCAGGAACGGGGTGGGAATGGTCAGGATGCCGAACAGGCCGAACCAGCGTTGATCGGGGATACGCCCCCTGCGGGTGAGCCACAGGGCTGCCAGCGCGAAGGCCACCGGGATCAACAGGAACCCGATCATGGCGCGAAACGCCCAGTAGGTGACGAACAGGTTCGGCCGGTAGTCGCCGGGACCGAACTTCTCCTGGTATTCCGCCTGCAGGTCGTTGACCCCGTCGAGGGTCACCCCGGTGAACTTGCTCTCGGCCAGGAATGGCAGCACATAGGGCACCTCGATAAGGTGGATGACGCTGTCGCAGTTGTTGTGCGTGCCGACGGTGAGGATGGAGAAGTTGGGATCGGTCTCGGTGTCACACAACGACTCCGCGGATGCCATCTTCATCGGTTGCTGGACGAACATCAGCTTGCCCTGGAAGTCGCCGGTCAGGAAGAGTCCGCCGGCCGCGATCAGCGCCACCAGGCTGCCCATGATGGTCGCCGGGCGGTACATGGAGCGGGCCTCGGTTGTCTTGTGGTCGCGCACCATCAGCCAGGCTGAGACCCCGGCGACGAACACCCCGGCGGTGAGGAAGGACCCGGCGACGACATGCAGGAACGCCCAGATCGCGGTGTTGTTGGTCAACAGCGCCCCGAAGTCGACGAGTTCGGCTCGACCGGTGTCGGGGTTGAACCGGGCGCCGACCGGGTGCTGCATGAACGAGTTGGCGGCGATGATGAAGTAGGCCGAGGCGTTGACGCCGAAGGCGACGATCCAGATGCAGGCGAGGTGCACAGCCCGGGGCAGCCGGCCCCAGCCGAAGATCCACAACCCGATGAAGGTGGATTCGAAGAAGAACGCGATCAGCCCTTCGAAGGCGAGCGGGGCTCCGAAGATGTCGCCGACGAACTTGGAGTACTCGCTCCAGTTCATGCCGAACTGGAACTCCTGGACGATGCCGGTGGCGACGCCGAGCGCGAAGTTGATCAGGAACAGTTTGCCGAAGAACCGCGTCAGCCGGTACCAGGCGGTGTTGCCGGTGATGTGCCACGCGGTCTGCATGGCAGCGATCAGCGGTGCCAGGCCGATCGTCAGCGGGACGAAGATGAAGTGGTAGACCGTGGTGATCCCGAACTGCCACCGCGAGACATCCAACGCGTCCATTCGCCGCTCCCAGGCTGTACTGACCTAATCTACGACACAGTGTAGTAACTATTGGGGCGCTGTGCGCTAGGGACTTCCGGCCCTCATTCGGTCGTGGCGGCGGTGACTTCCTGCCTGAATTCCGTCATTTTCTTGCTCGCGCTGCGGATACCGAAGGCCGAGACCACCTCGAACGCCCCCAGAACGATCAGCCAGATGCCGACCACCTGGGTGAGGATGGCAAGCGACTCGAACGGAACGGCGAGCATGATCACACCGGCGATGAGGCTGATCACCCCGATGAAGATCTCCCAGCCCCGCCCAGGCAGCGTCGGGTCGCTGATCGCGGACACCAGGGTCGCCACGCCGCGGAAGATGAACCCGATCCCGATCCAGATGGCCAGCAGCAGCACCGCATCGCCGAAGTTGATGAAGCACATCACGGCCAACACGAGCGCCGCGGCGCCGCTGATGAACAGCAGTACCCGACCGGCCAGGGAGACCTTCAGGCTGAACGCGAACACCACCTGGGTGATGCCGGCGACCAACAGATATGCCGCGAAGAAGACCGACGCCACGAAGATGCTGATGCCGGGCCACACCAGCACCATGACGCCGAGGATGACGGCAAGAATTCCTGAAAGCAGCACGGTTTTCCACAGATGCTGCAACATGCTTGGGGGAGCACCGGTTTCCATTCGCGCAGTGTGGCACACCCGCTGCGCCGACCCGCCGATTTCGCGTTACCGCTGTGTTGTCTCCACACGGTCGTTAATGTTCCGTTACCGGCGCTGCGCGCCGGGTCATCGGTCGTTAACGTCCTTGGCTGGAGATGACCGGAGAGAACTCCGGTCAAGGCTGACGGCCCGAAGCAGAAAGTAGAGGCAACCGTGTTGTTGGGTGGAATCCAAGAGCGCCGGACGAGGTTCTGGCGCATCGCGGCCGTCTTCGCCGCTAGCGGAGCCCTGGCCCTTTCGGGCTGTTCCAGCAGTACCGACTCCAGCGCACCCGAGTCGCCGACCGAGAGTGTGCAGGCCGAGACAGTCGAAGAGATCGCGAACACCGTGCCCGAGCCCATCAAGTCCTCGGGCAAGCTGATCGTCGGTGTCAACATCCCGTACGCCCCGATGGAGTTCAAGGACCCGCAGGGCCAGATCGTCGGCTTCGACGTCGATCTGATGAATGCGATCGCCGCGACGCTCGGTCTGACGCCGGAGTATCGCGAGGCGGACTTCGCCAAGATCATCCCGTCCATTCAGGGCGGCACCTTCAACGTCGGGATGTCGTCGTTCACCGACAGCAAGGAGCGCGAGGAGCAGGTCGACTTCGTCACCTATTTCTCCGCGGGCACGCTGTGGGCCAAACCGGCCGGCGCCGACATCACGCCCGAGACCGCCTGCGGCAAGCGGGTCGCCGTGCAGGCCACCACCGTCCAGGAGACCGACGAGCTGCCCGCCCGCAGTCGGGAGTGCACCGACGCCGGGCAACCGGCGATCCAGATCGTGCCGTTCGACAGCCAGGACGCCGCGACGAACGCGGTCGTGCTGGGCCAGGCCGACGCGATGTCGGCCGACTCGCCGGTGACGCTGTATGCGATCAAGCAGACCAACGGAAAGCTCGAACAGGCCGGCGAGGTGTTCGACTCGGCTCCCTACGGCTGGCCGGTGGAGAAGGGCTCGCCGTTGGCCCAGTCGCTGCAGCAGGCGCTCGAGCATCTGATCGAGAACGGTCAGTATCGCGAGATCGCGGCGAACTGGGGGCTGGAGGAAGGCCTCATCGACAAGCCGGTGATCAACGGCGCGGTCTCCTGACCGGGGACTGTTCGCATGAGTGATGCGGCTGCGCCGTCGGCCATCGATGCCGTCCCGCTGCGACATCCGTGGCGATGGGTGACGGCGGCCGTCATCCTCGTGGTGGTGGCCCTGTTCCTGTACGGGGCCGCCACCAACCCGGCTTACGGCTGGGCGACGTTCTTCGAGTACCTGTTCAACGAGCGGGTGCTGCTCGGGGTGTTCAACACCATTCAGCTGACCGTCTACTCGATGGTCATCGGCATCGTGCTCGGTGTCGCGCTCACCATCATGCGCATGTCGGGAAACCCGGTGATGAGTGCGGTGGCGTGGGTGTTCCTGTGGGTGTTCCGCGGCACGCCGGTGTACGTGCAGCTGGCGTTCTGGGGTCTGCTGCCGGTGATCTATCAGAACATCCAGCTCGGTGTGCCGTTCGGGCCCACGCTGGTGCAGTTCGACCTGCAGTCGTTCTCGTTCCCGTTCATGCTGGCGGTGCTCGGGCTGGCACTCAACGAGGCCGCCTACATGGCCGAGATCGTGCGCGCCGGGATCACCTCGGTGCCGGAGGGGCAGCTGGAGGCCTCGACGGCGCTGGGCATGTCCTGGTCGCTGGCCATGCGCCGCACCGTGTTGCCGCAGGCGATGCGGGTGATCATCCCGCCGACCGGCAACGAGGTCATCAGCCTGCTCAAGACGACCTCGCTGGTGACCGCGGTGCCGTATGCCTTCGACCTGTACAGCATCGCCACCCGCGAGATCGCCGCGCGGATCTTCCAGCCCGTGCCGCTGCTACTGGTCGCTGCGGTGTGGTACCTGGCGATCACCAGCGTGTTGATGGTGGGACAGTTCTATCTGGAGCGCTACTTCTCTCGTGGCGCGTCGCGGAAGCTGACCACCAAGCAACTTGATGCGCTGGCGTCTGCTCAGGCGGGGCCGACGGAACGGGAGGGGCAATGACGACCCAGGAAGCCGACCGGCCGGTGGTCAAAGCCGAGCTCGTCTGCAAGGACTTCGGGGCGCTGAAGGTGCTCAAGGGCATCACCCTCGAGGTGCAGAAGGGCCAGGTACTGGTGTTGGTGGGACCGTCGGGCTCGGGGAAGTCGACGTTCCTGCGGTGCATCAACCACCTCGAAACCATCAGCGCGGGAAGGCTGTACGTCGACGGACAGCTGGTGGGTTACCGCGAGCGCGGCGGCAAGCTGCACGAGATGAAGCCCGCCGATGTCGCCCGGCAGCGCCGCGATGTGGGCATGGTGTTCCAGCATTTCAACCTGTTTCCGCACCGCACCGCGCTGGGCAACATCGTCGAAGCGCCGGTTCAGGTCAAGGGCGTGAAGAAGGCGCGAGCCCTCGAGCGGGCCCGTGATCTCCTCGATCAGGTCGGCTTGGCGGACAAGGCCGAGGCCTATCCCGCACAGCTCTCCGGCGGGCAGCAGCAGCGAGTCGCGATCGCCCGCGCACTGGCGATGGATCCGAAGCTGATGCTGTTCGACGAGCCGACCTCGGCGCTGGATCCCGAACTCGTCGGCGAGGTGCTGGCGGTGATGAAGAAGCTCGCCTCCGAGGGCATGACCATGGTGGTGGTCACCCACGAGATGGGTTTCGCGCGTGAGGTCGCCGACGAGCTGGCGTTCATGGACGGCGGGGTGGTCGTCGAGCGCGGCAACCCGCGCGAGGTGATGGCCAACCCTCAGCACGAACGGACGAAAGCGTTTCTCTCCAAGGTGATGTAGCGCCCGACCCGGCCGCGCCGCTGTGGCGGGCGGCTCAGGTGTTCCGGCTGCTCAGTTGCCTCTACGCGCTGGGCTTTCAGTTCGCGATCAACGCGGACCTCGACCACCCGCTGGCCGGCTGGCTGCTGTTCGGTGTCCTGATCGTGGTCAGCGTCGGTTACGCCATCGCCTACCTGCGGGGCTTCGGCCGGCGCCCGGGCTGGGTGATCGTCGAGATCGTCGTGGTGCTGGCGTTGATGCTGTCCACCGAGGTGGTCGCCGGTGACCAGTGGGTGGCCGACAACCAGTCCTGGCCGACCACGCTGTGGGCCACCAACGCCGTGATCTCGGCGGCGATCCAGTTCGGTCCGATCGCCGGCATGCTGACCGGCTTGGCCGTGATGGCCGCCGCCGCAGCGCTCAAGGGTTACGTCCACATCGATCTCGGCCGTCACGCGACGCTGGTCATCGAGCTCGCTGTCGGGCTGGCGGTGGGTATGGCCGCCCAGACCGCGCGCCGGGCGCACGCCGAACTGCAACGCGCGGTGCGGCTCTCGGCCGCGCTCGAGGAGCGTGAGCGGCTCTCCCGTCAGGTCCACGACGGGGCGATCCAGGTGCTGGCGCTGATGGCGCGCCGCGGACGCGAGATCGGTGGTGAGACAGGGCGGTTGGCCGAGCTGGCGGGGGAGCAGGAGCGGGCACTGCGCCGGCTGGTCAGCTCGGCCGGGACCGAACCGGCCGATCCCGGCACTGCCGACGTGGGGGCGCTGGTGCGCAGGCGCGCCTCCGACCGGGTGTCGGTCAGTGTGCCCGCCGAGCCGGTGTTGCTGGACGCCACCGTCGCCGGCGAGCTGATTGCCGCGGTCGGCAACGCCCTGGACAATTCCGAGAAGCACGCCGGGCCGGACGCGCGTGCGTATGTTCTCGTCGAGGACCTCGGCGACGCCGTCACCGTCAGTGTTCGCGACGACGGAGTGGGCATTCCGGATGGGCGGCTCGCTGAAGCGGCCGCCGAGGGGCGGCTCGGAATCGCGAAATCGATTGTGGGAAGAATGAACTGGTTGGGCGGCCGGGCGGAGTTGAGCACGGGTGCCGGCGCGGGCACGGAATGGGAGCTCACGGTGCCCAGGACGGGGGGGATCGGGTGACTGAACGGCGCACGACGGTGATGGTGGTCGACGACCATCCGATCTGGCGCGACGCCGTCGCCCGTGACCTCGCCGACGATGGTTTCGATGTGGTCGCGACCGCCGACGGAGTGGCCTCGGCCAGACGGCGGGCCGCGGTCGTGTTGCCCGACGTGGTGCTGATGGACATGCGGCTGGTCGACGGCGGCGGGGCGCAGGCCACCGCCGAGGTGCTCGCGGTGTCCCCGTCGTCGAAGGTGCTGGTGCTGTCGGCCTCCGATGAGCGCGAGGACGTGCTGGAGGCTGTGAAGGCCGGCGCGACGGGTTACCTGGTCAAGAGCGCGTCGAAGCAGGAACTCGACGACGCGGTGCGCGCCACCGCGCAGGGGCGGGCGGTGTTCACGCCGGGGCTGGCCGGGTTGGTGCTCGGGGAGTACCGGCGGATCGCGCGTGACTCGGCGAGTCCGTCCGGCCCGCCGGTTCCGAGCCTGACCGAGCGCGAAACCGAGATCCTGCGGTTCGTGGCCAAGGGGCTGACAGCCAAGCAGATCGCCGAGCGGTTGTCGCTGAGCCATCGCACGGTCGAGAACCACGTTCAGGCGACATTCCGCAAGCTGCAGGTCGGCAACCGGGTCGAGCTGGCCCGCTACGCGATCGAACACGGTCTCGACGAGTAGTTGTACTCATCCTCTGGGCGCCCGGTCGTTGCGAGGATGACGGTATGACCGAACCGCATGCCGTGATCGCCAGGATCCGTGCCGACCTCGCGGCCATGACGCATCAACTCGACAGGG
Organism: Mycobacterium sp. PO1; assembly: GCF_017312405.1. Taxonomy (GTDB): domain Bacteria; phylum Actinomycetota; class Actinomycetes; order Mycobacteriales; family Mycobacteriaceae; genus Mycobacterium. The sequence goes on along the minus strand of NZ_BLTG01000079.1, from coordinate 7,266 downwards.
TCTCGACCGACTTTGCCGAGCTCGACCGGATGCTGGCGTGGCAATCCGGCGCACCGGCGCCTGTTCGGCCGCCCGCCGCGCCCGCCGCGCCGCCTCCGCCCGCGCCGCGGTACTGGCCCTCGTATCTGCCGGTCCAGCCGGTGCCGTACTACCCGCCGGGGGCCGCGCCGCCGCTGCGGAACCCCGAATCGAAACCCCGGTCGGAGGGCTGGATCGGCAAGCTGCTCGCCGTTGCCGGGGTGTCGGTGACGCTGGTGGGCGTCGTCCTGTTGCTGGTGCTGGCCGCCCAGGCCGGTCTGCTGCGGCCCGAATTCCGCGTCGGGGCGGGGGCGGTGCTGGCTGCGGCGTTGGTGGCCGCGGGGTGGTGGCTCAACTCCCGTCCCGGTGGCCGGGTCGGGGCGATCGCGCTGGCAGCCACCGGCGTGGCGACGGCCTACATCGACGTCATCGCCGTCACTGCGATCTACGGCTGGGTGGTTCCGGCTGTCGGGCTGACGCTGGCAGCGGCGGTCGCTGCCGCGGGACTGGCGCTGGCCCGCCGCTGGGATACTCAGCAGCTCGGTCTGTTGGTGCTGGTGCCGATGATCGTGTTGGCGCCCGTGGTGACCGACGGGATCACGCTGCTCCTGGTCGGGTTCATGCTGGCGTTGTCGGCGGTGTCGCTGCCGGTACAGCTGGGCCGGGACTGGATCTGGCTGCAGGCCGCCCGCATCGCGGTCGCCGTCCTGCCGCTGTGGATTGCGCTGCTGGCGCGTGCGATCAACGACCGGGACGATCCCTGGCTGGCCGGCGCGTGTGCCATCGCCGCCCTGATCGCGATCGGCACCGGTCTGATCCTGCTGCCGGGCACCACCAACCGGGTGTGGATGGCTCTGTTGACCGCGGCCGGCGTCGCCCCGGTGCTGGCCGTGGGAGTGGCGGTGGACCAGGTGCTCGCCGCGCTGATGGCCGCGGCTGTCGCGGCGGGCATGTTGGCACTTGCGTTGGCCGGGCACCGGCTGCCGGGGGTCACACCAGCGGTACGCCAGGTTTTCGGCGCCTTGTCGGCCGTCGCGGCACTGGTCGCCGTCACCGCCGCGTTCGACGGGCGCGTGGCCGGGCCCGTACTGCTGGCGCTGGCTGTGGTGGTGGCGGTGGCGGGTCGCCGGGACACCACGGCGCGGTGGGCGGCGTTCGGCTTCACGCTCGTCGGCGCCGGAGTCCATTTGAGCTACTCGCCGCTCTTCACGCTGCTCGAACCGGTGAAGACCAGTACAGCTGCGGGCGTCTCGACGTTGGTGTCCAGTGTTCTGCTCGCATCGAGCGCGGTGGCGGTGCTGTGGTCGTGGCGCAGCAGGGAGGCAGCGCTGTGGGTGGTCGCCGGCGGGGTGGTCGTCTACTCGGTCACATCGTTCACCGTCACGGCGGGCACGATGCTCGCCGGTGACGGCGCCGGCTTCTACGGCGGCCACATGGTCGCGACGATCTGCTGGATCGTGCTGGCCGCCGCGTTGTTCGGCTACGCGGCCCGACGCTCCCGGGCCGAGCGTTCTGTCCCGATCGGGGCGGGACTCGCGCTGGTGGCCGCCGCGGTGGCCAAGTTGTTCCTGTTCGACCTCGGCACGCTCGACGGCATCTTCCGTGTCGTGGTGTTCATCGTTGTCGGGTTGATCCTGCTTGGCATGGGCGCCGGATACGCCCGGTTGCTCGACAAGCAGGACAGACAGGATCACGAGAATACCGTCGACGTGACGACCGACACCGGCTAAACTGGACTCAATCCAGAAAGCCGGACGTTGGGAGAGACATGAGTACTACAGCGAACCGTCGCAGGACCGATGCCGAGATCAGTGGATTCCATGCCTCCCCGGCGTTGGCCGAATCCCTCCAGCGAGTGCTGGTCGACCTCATCGAACTGCATCTGCAGGGCAAGCAGGCGCACTGGAACGTCGTCGGCACCAACTTCCGCGACCTGCACCTTCAACTCGACGAGGTGGTCGACTTCGCCCGCGAGGCCAGCGACACCGTGGCCGAGCGGCTGCGGGCGCTCGACGCCGTGCCGGACGGCCGCTCGGACACCGTGGCGTCGACCACGTCACTGCCGGACTTCCCGGCGTACGAACACAGCACCGGCGAGGTCGTCGACCTCATCACCGCACGCGTCTACGCCGCGGTGGACACCATCCGGTCGGTGCACGACACCGTGGACGCCGAGGACCCCAGCACCGCCGACATCCTGCACCAGCTCATCGACGGGCTGGAGAAGCAGGCTTGGTTGCTCAAGTCGGAGAACCGGAAGGTCTGAGCGGGCGGTGCCCGACGAGGTACCACGTGTGCATGGTGCCCTTGCCCTTGATGTCGACCACACCGCGTTCCTCGAGCACGAACCGGTGCCGCAGGCGGTCATAAACGTTGTCGGGCACCTGAATTCGGCCTTCGACGTCGGTGGTCTCCATACGGGAGGCGACGTTCACGGCGTCGCCCCACACGTCGTAGAAGAACTTGCGGGCACCGACCACTCCGGCCACGACGGGGCCCGCGGCCATGCCGATGCGCAGCGGCACCTCCCGGCCCCACGGATCTTTGAGATCGGCCACGGCGTCGGCCATGTCGAGAGCCAGCGCCGCCAGCGCCTCGAGGTGATCGGACCGCGGCGTCGGGACCCCGCTGACCACCATGTACGAATCGCCGCTGGTCTTGACCTTCTCCAGGCCGTGGCGGTCGACCAACGCGTCGAGGTCGGTGTAGAGCAGATCCAGAAACCGCACGAGGTCGGCCGGGGGGGTGTCGCTGGCGCGCTTGGTGTAGCCGGCGATGTCGGCGAACAGGATCGACGCGTCGTCGTACTTGTCGGCGATCACGCTGCGTGACGGATCTTTGAGCCGCTCGGCGATCGTCGTCGGCAAGATGTTGGCCAGCAACCGTTCGGAGCGTTCGTACTCGGCCTCCATCGCCGCCTCGGCGCGGTCGATCTCGCGCAGCGTGTACCAGATCGTGGCCACCACCATCACCGCCGAGCCCACCACCGAGCTGACGAAACCGACGGTCAGCGTCCACGGCGGACCCAACCCCCGGCTCTCTGGCACGGTCATCTCCAGTGCGATGGTCAGCGCTCCGCCCGCGGCAGCGACCAGCGAGGCCAGCACGATGCGTTCGATGCCCAGCACGAGCACCATCAGCGAGGCCGCGACCAAGAAGTAGAACTGCAGGCCGGATCCGGTGCCCACCGTGTAGCACATGAAACCGACCGACGCGTAGGCGAACACCGCGAACGTCAGTGGTGCGACGAGCTCACCGTAGGGGCACAGCTTGGGGATGACCAGGAACACCACGGCGCACGCGACGTTCGCCACGCCCAGCCACCACAGGGCACCGCCCAGCGTCAGCTGCAGGGCACCGAACGATGCCGTCACCGCCGCTGCGATCCAGCTGGCCAGTTTGAGCACCCGCACCCGGCGGGCCACCCGGTCGCTGTGATGCCGACTCGGCGACCAGGCGCGGCCCGTCAGAGCAACTTCGGGTACGCACATCGGCCGCACGCTGAGCACGGCCAAAGACTATCGCCCGGACGACGACTAACCTGCAGGAATGACGCGTATCGCGTGCTGCCAACTCGACCCCGTACTGGGTGATCTCGACGGCAACGACGAGCTGATCCGCGCAGCGCTGACCGAGGCCGTCGCCGCTGGTGCCGACGTCGTGGTCCTGCCCGAGCTGGTGACGTCGGGGTACATGTTCACCGATGCCGCCGAGGCGCGGACGGCGGCATTGTCGGCGGACAGTCCCCGATTCGCCGAATGGGCTGCGCTGCTGGGCAATTCGATCGCCGTGTTGGGATTCTGCGAACTCGGCAACGACGGGGGGCTGTACAACAGCGCCGCGGTGCTGCAGTCCGACGGCGTCACCTCGGTGTACCGCAAAACCCACCTGTGGGACCGGGAGAAGCTGATCTTCACGCCGGGGGAGCAGCTGCCGCCACTGCTCCAGACGCGCCACGGCGTGCTCGCGGTGATGGTCTGCTACGACCTCGAGTTCGCCGAGCTGACCCGCCACGTTGCCGTGGCCGGCGCCGAACTGTTCGTCGCGCCGGTGAACTGGCCGCTGTTCCCGCGTCCGGCCGGTGAGCACCCCGGCGAGGTGATCACCGCGATGTCCACCGCGCGGCTGAATCGGGTGGCCGTGGCCGTGTGCGACCGGGCCGGCGTGGAGCGGGGGCAGGCCTGGACCGGCGGCACCGTCATCGTCGATCCCGACGGCTGGATCGCCGCCGAAGCGGGGCCGGGGGTGGGGACAGCGGTCGCCGACATCGATCTGGCGCGAACGCGTGACAAGAAGCTGACCGAACATGTCGACCTGCTGGCCGACCGCAGGCTCGACCTCTACGGCTGAGCTGGGGTTATCCGGTGCCCTCGGTGAGATTCGAACTTTCCCGAAATCGTCCACACCGCCAGCGTCGACCTTGGCCAGCACACAAAGGAGGTTCAGCGTCGGCGACGTGCCTAACCTTGCACAATGGCGAAGCCAGAAGCGCAGGGCCCACGCTGTCGTCGTATTCTTGTTTTATTAATCGCGTAGCGGCCCAGTATTCAGCAACGCCGATCGAACGTCAGCGCTTTAGTCTGGAAAGATACATATCGGGCGCGGTGTGCTGGCCTGTCTTAGCGGCGTTTCCTCGCTTCCTCCTCAATCTTTTCTAACAATGTCGCGATTACTGCCTCAGCCCATGCGGCTAGCTTCAACTTCAATTGCTCAGTAGCCTCCGGCACTAGCTCTCTAAGCCAAACCTCCAATCCTCTATCGACGTTCGACTGAATCATCAAGTCAGCATGGGCATCCGGGGTGATCTTGACGAAGGTTCCAACTGCGATTAGTACAGTGATCCGGACTGGAAAATCGGCTCTAGCGGTAATGGACCAGCTGCCATTCCTACCAATGTCTGCGTATCCTGGTTGAGCTTTTGGAGTCGCCGGGATTCGGATGGTCGTTGTTGAAATCGACAGAGCGGACGGAACCGCAAGCTGCTTTAGTTGTCGCCCGGTCTCTGCCCTGGCCATATCGCGCAGTCGACCGCCGGCGGCTGCCAACTCTTCATCACGGACGCCACTATCGAATAGTTTATTGAGACTTTGGATGGTCTTCTCAGCCGGGCGTGCACTATTTTGCAGCATAGTTCGGATGAGATTCATTGCATCGATCGCTCGTGTGGCGATGAATTCGACAAATAAGCTCGGATCACCGTTATCCGCGGCCTCTAAAGCGTCATAATAGGAATTTCGCTGGTCGGCGAATACGATGAGCGGGATCCCAGGTTGTCGGTAAAGAAAAACGGAGCTTAAGGCTCTGGCAACGCGGCCATTCCCGTCAGCGAACGGGTGAATGCAAACATAAGCGTAATGAGCATACGCTGCCTGTAAAATCGTGTGCGCAGACTTGAATTCTGGACATCTCAGTTCGTCGACGAGTCGTCGCATTTCAGGTCCAGTGTCATTCACAGGTGCGTATGCATGCACACGGCCGTCCAATAGGGTTGGACTGTTTGGCATGGTCTTGTAGGTGCCTTTCGGCAGCGGTTGGTCTCGTGGTCCCGTTGGCGTCAGCACTCGGTATGTTCTCTGACTGCTGCAAATGATCGCGTGAATTTCTTTGATCCACTTTTCGGTGATCTCGACACTCATTGTTGCTGCATCTAGTACAAATTCGTATGCATTTAGAGCATCATCGAAGGCCGGTCGAACGTGGGCTCCGCGAGCGTCCATCATTGCCTCCCACGCCGCCGCTTGCGTCGCCACAGTGCGTGTGAAACCGCGATCTACCTCGTAGATGCCTTCAATTGCGTTAGTGTCAACCGCGGCATACCGCTGAGCAGACTCCATCACAGTGGAGAGGATTGACGAATCCGACAGATCTTTTGCGGTAGAAAACATATTGGCATACCTGTCAAAGGCATCAGTACCAAGTTCGCCGGTGTACCACTCCGCGAATGTAGGAATTGGCTTGTAGATCCCGCTGCCACCTGATTCGACCATGCCAGGAATCTACCGCCCCTCATTCTGGGCGATGATGGTCTGACCTGTCTATCCTCCGGGTTCTTCCAACCAAAGGCGGCGCGCCACGCTCCGGGTTTGTAGGAATGCGGACAGTGTTGTTGGGGGATGGGGGATGCCGCAGACGTAGGTGCGCAGCAGAACTTCAGTGCGCCTGCTGCAACGAGCCTGTCGGAGGCGGACCGCCCAACCCATAGGTTCTAGAGCGGTTATGGCTGCGGCGCGGTAGGTAGACGCTGCGTACAAGGGGAACGTTGCTCGCATGGCTTGAGAGCGGACACCGCCATCGGAGCAAGGTCGACTTCGCCTATGACCGGACGCGGAAGCTGGCTGCCTCGGAGAAGGAACAAGTGATCGAGTTCCTTCGGGACGCCACAAAAGGGATGGGTGGACAGACCAAACAAAGCGATTCCGCCGCCACCGATGAGGCTAACGGCGGCGGGCTGGACTCTGCTGCGTCTCTGGGCGGACCGGCCGCCCGCCGAGGTGGCCAAGGCGGCGCGAAGGGTCGTTCAAATGGTTGACTCCTCGCCATGTCTTACGCTAAGCGCGAGCAGCCGCCGTCCGGACTGTTCAAATGGATTCGCGAGGAGGGCTTTTGGCGCGAAGTAGCCAGCGGCACGGTGTCGAGCTTGATTGTGGTGCTCAGTGGTTACTTGTACGCCGTACTGGCCGGATATATCGGAAACGTGAGCTTTTGGCGTGCTGTCGGCGCGGCGCTCTTTATGGTCGCCTTCTTCATCGTCACGAGTCTGTATGTCCGCCAAGTTCGCAGGGTGACGAAGGCAACTGACTACACCGGCATTGGCATCGGCGTCCTCGTTATTTTTTGGACTCCTCTGTTCTTCGTGTGTGCTGGTGCGCTGCTGATTGCGCTCGACGTGCTCCTCAACTGGCAGCCATGAAGGCGGACCCGCTGAGGGGCGACGTGCTTCCGCTGAAAGGAGCCGTAGCCTTCGATGGCCTAGATGTACTACCCAGGCAGGTTGGTTGAAGAAGTGTGACGACTCGCTGTAGCGGTCGTTGATTGGCGAAGGCCTCCCGTCGTGGAGTGGAGCTGCTACCACTTCACTTCAACGAACGGGAGACCTTCATGGTCCACGCTAACGCTGTGTTGACTCCGCGCGGCCGGTTGTTGCTTGCGCGTCTGATCGTCGATGAAGGCTGGTCAGTAGTTCGGGCCGCCGAGCACTTCCACGTGTCCTGGCCGACGGCCAAACGATGGGCAACCCGCTACTTGGCG
>NZ_BLTG01000078.1 GCF_017312405.1 Mycobacterium sp. PO1 | reverse complement strand
GCTCTGCGCCACCTGCTCCCCCACCACCGGCACCCCCGCAGCGACCCGCGCCGCCGCCGCGTGCCCGGCGCAAAACCGGACGCCTCCGCCGCTTCCTTCGGGTGGCGCTGGTCTGTGTGCTGCTGGCAGGCGTCGCGCTGGTCGGCGCGGCGTTCTGGGTGGATTCGACGATGACGCGCGTCACTGCGCTCACCGACTACCCCGACCGACCGGCCCAGGGCGCCGGCACCACCTGGCTGATCGTCGGCTCCGACAGCCGCATCGGACTGACCCCGGAGCAACAGGCCCAGTTGGCCACCGGCGGCGAGGTCGGCGAAGGACGCACCGACACCATCCTCGTGGTGCACCTGCCGGCCCTGTTCTCCGATTCGACGGCCACCATGGTGTCCATTCCCCGCGACTCCTATGTGGAGATCCCGGGCTACGGCAGCGACAAGATCAACGCCGCCTTCGCCGTCGGCGGGCCTCAACTGTTGGCGCAGACCGTGGAGCAGGCGACCGGCCTGCGCATCGACCATTACGCCGAGGTCGGCTTCGGGGGTTTCGCCGGACTGGTCGACGCGGTGGGGGGCGTCGAGATGTGCCTCAGTGATCCGATCACCGACCCGCTGGCCGGGATCGACCTCCCCGCCGGCTGCCAGCAGCTGGACGGCCAACAGGCCCTGGGGTTCGTCCGCAGCCGCGCCACGCCCCGCGCCGACCTCGACCGCATGGTGCATCAACGTCTGTTCATGGCCGCACTGATCCACCGGGCGGCCAGCCCCGCGGTGTTGCTCAATCCGCTGCGCTGGTACCCGCTGGCCAGCGCTGCCGGAGCCACCCTCAGTGTCGGCGACGGCGACCACGTCTGGGATCTGGCCCGCCTGGCGTGGGCCCTGCAGGGCGACCCGACGACGGTCACGGTTCCGATCGGCGAGTTCACCGAGAACGGCTCGGGGTCGATCGTGGTCTGGGACAGCGACGCCGCGCAGCGGCTGTTCGGCGCGCTCGCCTCGGACTCCTCGGTGCCCGCCGACATTCTGCAATCGGGCACGCCCTGAATTCAGCAAACCCCTTGCCGTATTGTGCCCATCGTCACGCTGGCGACCCTAACTTAGGAAACGCTCTCCTGCATTAGGCCTACCTCAGTCAAAAACAGCATCTGAGCTGCGATAGTCTGCGCGCATGACGAACCTCGCAGTCGACCGCGCACTGGATTCGAAGTTCCACCACCTCCTGCAGGACCAGATCGGCAGCGAACTCGGCGCGTCCAACCAGTACCTCGCGATCGCCGTCTACTTCGACGGCGAGGACCTGCCACAGCTGGCCGCGTTGTTCTATCGCCAGTCGGTCGAGGAACGCAATCACGCGATGATGCTCGTGCAGTACCTGCTCGACCGCGACCTGCCGGCCGAGATCCCCGCCCTCGAGCCGGTTCAGAACGCCTTCGCCGCGCCGCGGGAGGCCCTCGCGTTGGCGCTCACACTCGAACGCGCGGTCACCGACCAGATCAGCCGCCTCGCGGCCACGGCCCGCGACGAGGGCGATTACCTCGGCGAACAGTTCATGCAGTGGTTCCTCAAGGAACAGGTGGAAGAGGTGGCGCTGATGACGACCCTGCTGCGGATCGCCGAACGGGCCGGGACCGATCTGTTCCATCTCGAGGACTTCGTGGCGCGCGAGGTGTCGGCACCGGCCTCAGATCCCGCCGCACCGCGAGCAGCCGGCGGCGCGCTCTAATCGCGGCCCGCCCCCGTCAGTCCGTTCTGCAGCCACGTCTTGGTGCGGCCCGGGTGGTTCGTGGCCACCCACGCCACCCCGAGATCCCGGCAGTACTGCACGTCCTCGTAATGGTCGACGGTCCAGCAGTACAGCGCGCGCCCCTGCGCTGCGGCGCGATCGACCAGTTCGGGATGCTCACGCAGCGTCGCGATCGACGGTCCGACGGCGGTGGCGCCGACCGTCGTCGCTGCGCTGCCACCCAGGTAGCGGGAGGTGTCGCCGAGCAGCACCGTCGGCAGTAGCGGCGCCGCCCGGCGGATCCGCCACACCGCCGCGGCAGAAAACGACATGACCACCGCACGCGACAGATCCGCCGAGGCGGGTGAGGCGATGCCGTAACGATGCAGCAGGGCCAGCACCTTGCTCTCGACCAGCGCGCCGTAGCGGACGGGGTGCTTGGTCTCGATGAACATCTTCACGGGACGGTTCCAGTCCAGCACCAACGAGACCAGGTCGTCGAGGGTGAGCAGGCCGGTGTCCCCGTGGCTGCCGTCCGCACGCCAACTCGGGTGCCACGACCCGTACTCCAGGTTCCGCAGTTCGGCCAGCGTCATCTCGCTGACCAGCCCGCTCCCGGTCGAGGTCCGGTCCAGGCGACGGTCGTGGACGCACACCAGGTGCCCGTCCCTGGTCAGCCGGACATCACACTCGACGCCGTCGGCCCCTTCGGCAAGGGCGCGCTCGTACGCCGCGCGCGTGTGTTCGGGGCGATCCGCTGACGCGCCGCGGTGCGCCACCACGAACGGATGGTTGCCGACCGTCGGGCCCGGGCTCATACCGCTATGCTGCCGGGTCTTGCCCTTCGGGCTCAACCGCACGCGCGGAACGGGAGTCTTTCGGGTTCGGCGGCTCGGCGGCCACCATGACCCACCGGTGGGCGGGTTTCTCCACCGGCTGGCGTTCGAAACCGAGGAAGACCTGCAGCGCCAGCAGCACCGCCGCCATGCCGAACAGATAGGCGACGATGGTCGCCATCGTGTTGTCGGCGATTCCCTGGGCGTCGGTGGTGAACGCGGTCGCCGTCGAGAAGGCCGAGACTCCCGTGGCAACCAACCAGGCCAGCCACCACACCACGATCGGCCGGCGAAGCCACCGCTGTCTGGCTTCCACGTCGGCCAGCTCGATGACGAAGGTCGGCGCCCAGGCCAGGTTGAGCACCGGGATCAGACAGCCGGCCCGCAACGCCCACGTCGGTCGTGGGTCCTGCTGACCGCGGTGCGCGTAGGCGGCGGCCCGCCGGGCGATGAGCCAATTGGTCAACACCACCGCGCTCGCCACGACCAGGAAGGCGGCCAGGACACTCACGACGATCCCGCCCCACGTCGCCGCCCCGGCCACCCAGGGATTCAACAGGACACTGCGGTTGATGATGAGCAGCACGTAGCGCACCAGGTGCACGAATGCCGCAGCGCCCAGCACCGCAACGGTCGCGAGCAGAACCTTGCGCACCGCGGCCGCAGAGGGACCCGAGCGCGCCACCTGCTTCTCTTCGGGGGTGTCGAAATGCTCGACCAGGCCCCAGCGCGGAATGCTCAGATACCGCGGGGTCGGGCCCAGGTCGCGTCGCCGGCCGCGGGGCGGCGGCGGAGCGCCGGGACGTACCGCCACCCAGCGGTAGCCGGCGGGCAGTAGCGGGCCGGTGCGGCGCGGGCCCTGCTGCGAGGACCCGGCCTGCGCGGGCGGGCCCCACTGCGACGGGGGTGCGGCGCCCGACGGCGCAAGCAACGTGCCGTGGCAGCGGGGACACCACACCCGCTGCTTGTCACGGACGTTCCACCGCGTCCCGCACTGGGAGCAGACCTGGATCACCGGACCAGCCTAATGGCGGCCCCGCCGGGCGTCAGAAATCACGTGGGCCGAAAAGGTCCGGTGACGGGTCGCGCGTCACACACTTCCGGCGTTCCCGTCGCCGGTGACCACCGGACGTCCCGCCTCGACCCAGCTGAGCATGCCACCGGAGACGTTGACCGGTTCGAAGCCGTTACGGGCCAGGTACTGAGCGACGCGCTGCGAACGGCCGCCCGCATGGCACACCACGAACAACTGGGCTTCGGTGTCGATCTCGGCCATGCGGGCCGGAACCTCACCCATCGGGATGTGCTGCGCGCCGGGCGCGTGCCCACGCTGCCACTCGTCGTCTTCGCGCACATCGAGGAGCACCACGGTGTCGTCGAACGTCGTGGGCACATCACCGATAGCTGCCTGGGGCACCGTTGCGTCGTCCATACCTCTCATGCTGACACGGGTCGAGTAGCCCGAACGATGGACCTCACCGGCGCGTCGACCGGGGGCAGCAATGTGCACGCTATCCACAGTTTCCACAGATTCATCCACAGGCCGAGTTCCCGGCCTCACCCGCTGTGAGCCGCCCAGTCGGGGCGGCGGCGACAGTTTTCTGTGGACAAGTCCGGCCCGCGAGGCGCATGTGATCAACAGGGCTGGGCGAATGCGAGCGAAATCGCTCGCTACGCTAACTATTCGCTACGCTGGCGCTCAGCAGTCTGTGCCCGATTTCTCAGCAGCGAACAGCTGGGGTTATGATCGGCGTCACACGAGTCGCATGTGACAGATCTCACTGGGGGAGGTATTACAGCGTGCAGGTGAAGGACCTCTGATGGCGTCGTCGACCGGCTCCGGCCCCGCGTTCCGGCCATCCGAATGGCAATCGGCGTCGCGCGTCTACACCCGCAGTCAGCTGATGGCCTTCCTGCGTGCGGGCATCATCGCGCTGATCCTGCTCGGCGTCCTCGCGCTGATCGTCCTGTACTGACCCTGCTCCCTCAGTGTCGTCGCTCACCCGGTGCACGAGCCGTCCAGATCACCAGGTAGGACCCCGCTGCGGACACCCAGCCCAGTTCGTGTGAGTCGACCGCACCGCGCGCGTCGGGATTGTCGGACCGGAACTCGAAGATTGTCCTGCGGCCGTCGCCGTAGACCGCCGAGACCCGTTTGACCAGCCAGCGGGTGGACCGGCGAGGGTCGCGGAACAACCGCAGCTGCCCCACCTTCGGAGCGCCGAGGCGTACCGCCACCAATCCGTCGCCGGGCTGCAGAGCCGGGCGCATCGAGTCCTCGGCGACGACGAAACGGCGCAGCGGCCAGCCGGATCCCCTGGGACCCCACCCATGGTTTCGCCGCATGCCGTAAGGGTAAGTTAGGACCATGCTGCATCGACTTTTCGCCAACTCAGAACCCGCCCATGCCCACTGCGATCTGTACTGCGGCGTCTATGACCCCGCGCAGGCCAAGATCGAGGCGCTGTCATGCCTCAAAACGCTGCAGAAGTACCACGACTCGGATGACGACCACTTCAAGACGCGCGCCATCCTCATCAAGGAGCAGCGCGCTGAAGAGGTCAAGCACCACCTGATGGTGCTGTGGGCCGACTTCTTCACCAAGGATCACTTCGAGCAGTTCCCCAACCTGCACCAGCTGTTCTGGGACGGCGTGCACGGTGCCGGCGACGTCAAGAAGTCGCTGGACGTGGCTGTCGCCGAGAAGCTGCTCGCCACCATCGACGAGATCGCCGACATCTTCTGGCAGACGGAGAAGGCCAAGGGAATGGGCGTCTACCCGCCCGCCTGACCACGTATCCGTCCACTCGGGCATCAGGGACCCGGCGCAGTCTTCGGACTGGGCCGGGTCCGTTGTTTCCGGCGTGTTTGCGCCCCCTTCGGTCGGCGTTAGCAGTCGTGTCCTCTTGCGTGCCAGCCAGGACCTGCCGCATCCTGAGCTCATCGACCCACAGGCGTGTCGGGCGACAGCTCTGCGATGCCGGGAGGCGAGATGGATTTCGGGTCCGGGCGGGCGATCGAGATCGCCCCGTTTCATTCGCGCGGGTCTCTCAAGGGTTTCGTGGTGTCCGGGCGGTGGCCGGACTCGACCAAGGAGTGGGCGCAGCTCCTGATGGCCGCAGTGCGGGTTGCCTCCCTACCCGGGCTGCTCTCCACCACAACGATTTTCGGGGTGCGAGAAGAACTCCCCGAAGAACCCGAACCCGGCACCGTCGGGCTCGTCCTCGCCGAGGGCACCGTGGTCGGCGATGCCGCGGTGGGCCCGGGCCATTTCGCCCAGCGCCAGCCGCCGGCGTTGATGATGCTGCATCCGCCATCGGAGACGACCCCCTCGCTGCCGGAGTGCAACGGCGCCGCCTCGGGGTGCGTGCTGCTGCCGGGGCTGCCTCATCTGGGTCTGGAGCACCGTGCGGCGTGGGTGGAGGCCGAGTCGGACGGCACGGTCACTTCCATGGTCAGCCGCGTCGGCGTCGACCCCATCAGCCACCCCGACACCGCCATCCTCGCGATGCTGCTCGCCGCCTGAGGGCGCACGGCACCCCGGTTCCCGGGTGCGTCGTCGTGTCCTCGTTCGTCCTCCCCCGTACTCCCGGGACAGCACGATTGTGGCCGCCGACGGCGTCGCCACCGGCGATGCCACTGGCTACTGACAGTTTCCGCACCTGCGCGACATCTCCGTGCGCCCACAGTTACGCCTGCGACATGGCGTGAAGCCACGGTGCCGGGAGCCCGATCAGGCGATGTAGAACAAATGACCAGCAAACTTTACGCTTCGTGTGAGTCCGATCCGTGACCGTTGCCGGCGGAAACAGCGGGGCCCACGTCGAGGACGAGTGTGAAATTGGCGGGCGACTAATAGCTACGCTCCCGTTAGTATTTGCTTAACAGCACTGTAGACACGCGGTGCGAAGTGCACGCGGCGGCACCGCTCGGGGAGGCCGGAACGGAGTCGCGGTGCGAGCCCGGTTATCTTTTGCCTGGTTTGCACTTGGTTGTGCAGACAACTGTCGCTACGATGATCAGCAAATACGCCGCCCCGATGTACCGCTCGTCTTTCTGTGGAGGTCACACCCATGAGCAACACGTTCGCCGCTCGCCTCAATCGGCTGTTCGACACCGTCTACCCGCCCGGACGTGGCCCGCACACCTCTGCCGAGGTGATCGCAGCGCTCAAGGCCGAGGGCGTCACCATGTCTGCGCCCTACCTGTCGCAGCTGCGTTCCGGCAACCGAACCAACCCGTCTGCGACGACGATGACGGCGCTTGCCAACTTCTTCCGGATCAAGCCCGCCTACTTCACTGACGACGAGTACTACGAGAAGCTCGACAAGGAGCTCACGCTGCTCGCCGGGATGCGGGACGAAGGGGTTCGCCGAATCGCGGCCCGCACGGTCGGGTTGTCCGCCGAAGCCAAGCAGGACATCGTGCAAAAGGTCGACGAACTGCGTCGCCGGGAGAACCTCACCGATTAGCCTGTCGGCGGTGCCGAGGGAGTTATCGGCGAACCGCGGCTCACTGCGGTGCCGACTGCCGTTCGGAACCTCCTTCTCCGCGGGCGCACTGCCGGTACTGGTCGGCGATCTCGAGGATCCACTCCCGGTCGGAGTACGAAGGCGGCTGGCGTAACCACGCGAGACCCGGAAACGCCGCACGCCCGGCGTCCGTCTCGCCGTCGCGACCCGCGCAGATCCAGGAAGCGACCGCCGCGGCCTGCTCGCCCGGTGACAGGTGCGGGGAATCCTCGGAGTCGTCGGGGCCACCGTTGTCGTCACGAGGTTCGCTGTCGTCGCGAGGTTCGTCGGGGTCGGCCGCCGAGCCCACGCTGTCGACCCGGCGCAACGCGCTTCGCGCAGCCGTGGCCTCCAGGAACAGCGCGTCAGAGATCAGCGACATCCGCTCGGCGACCCGGAACACCAGCGGACCGCGGGGCCGTACCCCGATTCCGACGTCGGGATGGCGGCGGCCCAGTTCGTCGAGCAACGGCCCGATGACACGCAACTCCCGGCGAGCCCCGAACCAGTCCTCCAGGCTGGGCAACAGCGAGCCCGCGGCGACCACCAGCATCGCGCAGCCCAGCAGGGTGGCCGCCGCACCGACGCCGACCAGGCCGGTGGTGCCGACCGCGCGCAGGACGAAGAACGCCAGGGCCAGCGCGATCAGCACTATTCCGACAGTGAAGACGAACAGGGCGCGACCGCGCCGGGTGCGGTTGGAATGCCGCAGCCCGGCCCACACCACCAGGCTCAAGGCGAGCAGGACATACAGCAGCGGCAACAACCACGGCAGGGCGGTGCCGTCCGAGCCGAGGTTCCGTCGCAGGTATTCCTGCGGCGCCATCTCGGGTTGGCGGCCCGCGGCGAAGAACACCGCCAAACTGACCACGGCGATGACCGCGGCCACGCCGTATTGGGCGAGCGCGATCTTGCGGATGGCGGCCGCACTGCGAACCGACGACACCGACGTGATCATCACGCAACTACCCGCGGCACAGCCGATCAACGCGACCTGACTCAGGCCGACGGAGATGTTGGGCCAGCGCAGCACGGTGTCGATCAGCAGCGTCAGTGGCGGCCAGTTCAGGGCCGCGACGGCGCCGAGGCTGCCCAGCGCAACGATCATCGCCGTACTCACCAGCGACTGCTTGTTGACCAGCGCCCAGCCGATACGCAGGCCGGTGGCCAGTCCGAGCAGACCGGCGATCACCCAGATGATCAACCAAACGCCTCTCCGAGGCGCACCTGGACGATCGAAGACCGGTCCGACGGCAGTCGGCCCAGCCGATAGATCAGCAGCGCGGCGAAGTCCTCGGCCTCCTGCTCGGCGTCCTCGCCACTGGGCCCCATACAGCCGGTGCGCTGGTTGAGCATGTACCCGATCAGGTCCGACGTCGCAAGCTCGGTGCTCTCCTGCGCCGCCTGGGTGATCGAGATCCCCTCATGCCCGAGCACCAGGTGCCCCAGTTCGTGGGCGAGGGTGCGGTCCCAGGCGGGTAGTCCGCGCTGGATCAGGAAGACGTCGTGATCGCTGTACTGGCGCCACTGGCCACAGACGCCGGGCGGCAGATCGGCGTGTGCGATGTCGATCGTGCGGCCGCGGCTGTCGCTGACGGCCTCCACGAGTCGCGTCAGCGAGACCTCACCATGGCGCGGCGCCAGTGCGAGGACGTCATTGACCGCGCGGGTCACCACACGACTCGCTGGCATGCGTTCCCCTCTCCCTCGTCGGCCCTGCTCCGTTCAGCGGCCCGGCTGGTTCATGAACCGTGCCACCCCACTGGGCCGCACCACGTGCCCCGCCTTGGCCTGCCGGTACCCTACTAATCCTCCCGCCCCGGTGAGTACGAGAAGGCCCGCCAGACCCGGCAGTGCCAGCGCCGCGATCTGCGAAACACCGGCGGTGCGCAGGTACTCCGCATATCCCACGCGATAGGACGTCGCCGGCATCGTGACGTTGCTGCCCGCCGAGGCCGGCAGAGGTTGCCGGGCGCGGGGTGGCGCAGCGGTCGCCTGCCGCGGCGCCGCGGGCAGCCCCGCGACGCCGCCACCGGCGCCTGCACCGGCGGCCGCTGGTCCCGCCACCGGCGCGGGTCCCGCAGCGACGGGCGCTGGAACGATCAGTGGCATGTTCACCGGCGCTCCGGCCGCCGGGATCCCCACCCCGGGCACCACATCCAACACATCCGGGTCAGGCGGTTCCTGGATCGGCGGCACCACTTCGGGCGGTTGTGCGCCACCCAGAGGCGGCCGCACCACCGGCGGGCTCATCGGAGCGCCCCCGCCGTAACTTCCGTCCGAGCCGGTCGAGTCTTCGACGGGTTCCTCGGGGTCGGGCTGCGGCCACGGCCACGGCCAGCCGCCGTGTCCGCAGTCGTCGTCGTCAGCGCAGCAGGGCGGGCGGGGGCCGGCGTCCTCGTCCTCCTTGCCGATCGAGCCTTCCTTGTCGATCGAGCCTTCCTTGTCGATCGGGCCCGCCTCACCCTCGTCGGCCTCGGCCTCCACGTCCGGCGCATCCGCGGCGTCCTGCCCATCGGGATCGTCGAAGGCGACCGGGTCGTTCTCGTCGTCCGGCCCGGTCTGGACGTCCGGGTCGGTCTGGTCGTCCCCGTCGGCGCGAACGTCGCGGTCCCCCGAGTCGGCGCCGCCGCTGTCGTTCGCGCGGCCACCGTCCGTCGGCGAGGCGGCGCCCCGATTCCCGGACTCCTCGCCGGCCGACGAGCCCGGGTCGGCCGAGGCGGTCGCCGCCGCGGGTACACCCACGAGCAGCCCAGAGGCCACCAGGCAGGCTGCCGCCGCGACGCGCGTACGCGAACCCACCTCGTCACCACCCCTTGAGGCATGACGCCCCGTCCGACCCGATGATGTGTCGATTCTCGCACAATCGCCTCAGCCGGTTTGCTGAGAACGGCATTCCGTCCGGGGGTCGGGGCGCGGACACGCCCGGCTGCGCTGACCGCTAGGGTTGGTCGTTGTCACCGTCGGTTCGGTGGCGACGACGTGCCGATGACATGACGGGAGGCCGCTGGGATGGGTCTGTTCACGCGACGTAAATCCCGCGCCACCCGAAGGGCGGAAGCCCGGGCGATCAAGGCCAAGGCCAAGCTCGAAGCCAGACTGTCGGCGAAGAACGACGTCCGCCGCTTCAAGGCCGAGCAGAAGGCGCAGGCGCGCGCCCTCAAGGCTCAGCTCCGCGCCCAGCGCGAGAGCGACCGCGCTGCGCTCAAGGTTGCCGAGACCGAGCTCAAAGCGGTGCGGGAGGGCAAACTGCTCTCACCGACGAAAATTCGCCGAGCGCTGACCGTCTCACGTTTGCTGGCGCCGATCCTGGTTCCGCTCGCCTACCGGGCATCCATCGCGGCGCGAGGCCTGATCGACGAACGCCGCGCCGACCGACTGGGAGTGCCGCTCACCCAGCTCGGGCAGTTCTCCGGTCACGGCGCGCAGCTGTCGGCCCGAATCGCCGGCGCCGAACAGTCGCTGCGAACCCTGACGGAGAAGAAGCCCAAGGACGCCGAGACCAAGCAGTTCGTCGCGGCGATCACCGAACGCCTCAACGATCTGGCGGCCGCGGTGACCGCGGCCGAGCGCATGCCGACCGCCCGGCGTCGCGCCGCGCACGCCTCGATCACCGAACAGCTCGACGGCATCGACGCCGACCTGATGGCCCGCCTGGGTGTGGGCTGAGGGCCGGTGACCCGCCTGCTCGGACTGGCGGCCGTCGCGACTCTCGCGTTCGGCCTGTCTGCCATCGCGGTGACCTCGGCCGGCCCTGCGTGGTCGCACGCCACGCTGGTCTCCAGCAGTCCCGCCGACGGTGAGCAGGTCTCGGTGCCGCCGTCGAGGGTGAGCGCGACGTTCAACGAGCCGATGCAGACCCAGTTCGCGGCCATGACGCTCATCGGCCCCGACGGCCTCCAGTACGGCGCCGGTGAGCCCACCGTCGAGGACACCGTGATCAGTGTCGCGGTGCGCCCCGGGGGACCCGCGGGTGACTACACCGCGAACTACCGGGCGACGTCCGCCGACGGGCATGTCGTGTCGGGATCCTGGACCTTCCGGGTGATGGCCGCGGCGCCGACCACGGACGATCCCGCACCCACCGCGACCGCCGCACCCACCGACGCCGCCGTACCCACCGACACCTCCGGGGACGGCGGAACCCCGGTGTGGCCGTTCGTCGCGATCGCGACGGCGGTCGTGGCCGCCGGCGCACTCTGGGCGGTCCGGCGCCAGTCGTAACCCCGGCGCTGGCATGATGGGGTCCACTGCCGCGTGCCTACACACTCGAAGGAGCAGCGACATGGCAGATCAGCCGGATCGGCCCGACGACACCCCGGACGCCGTGCCGCCAGTTCAGCCACCCGCCGCCGAGAAGGCCGATCCGGCGAAGAAGACGCCGGCCAAGAAGGCTCCGGCGAAGAAAGCCGCCGCGAAGAAGACGCCGGCCAAGAAGACCCCCGCCAAGAAAGCACCGGCGAAGAAAGCCGCGGCCAAGAAGACCGCACCGGCCGACAAGGCGCCGTCCGCGCCGGCGATCGCGAAGACCAACGGCGATCTCGCCTCGGCCGCCAAAGCGGCCGCCGCGCAAGCCAAGTCGACCGTGGCCAGCGCCTCCGACGCCGTGTCCAACCCGCCGGCGCCCCAGCCCGATCGTGATGATTCGCCGATGAAGCCGATCGCGGCGGCGTTGATCACCGGCCTGTTGGCGGTGGTGGTGGTGCTGTGGGTGGCGCGGCGCGGCGGAGATGACTGAAATACTGTCGCGGTGACATCGACACCGCGCCCGCAACCGCGTCCCACCGCCGACCTCGTCGACGACATCGGCCCGGATGTGCGCAGCTGTGACCTGCAGATGTTCCAGTACGGCGGCCGCCCGCAATTCGCCGGGCCGATCACCACGGTGCGCTGTTTCGAGGACAACGCTCTGCTCAAGTCGGTGCTGTCGGAGCCCGGGGACGGCGGGGTGCTGGTCATCGACGGCGACGGCTCGTTGCACACCGCGCTGGTCGGCGACGTGATCGCCGACCTCGGCCGCTCCAACGGGTGGTCGGGTCTGATCATCAACGGGGCGGTCCGGGATGCCTCGACGCTGCGCACCCTCGACATCGGCATCAAGGCGCTGGGCACCAATCCCCGCAAGAGCACCAAAACCGGTGCGGGCGTGCGTGACGAGGCCGTCGAGTTCGGCGGGGTCGTCTTCGCTCCCGGCGATGTCGCCTACAGCGACGACGACGGGATCGTGGTGGTGGCGCCGGACTGAGCCGACGCCACCGGATCGATCACGCAGACGTCGAGTTCACCGGGGCGCGATGCCGGGAGAAGGCCAGCGCCTCGTCGTCGACCTTGCCGCGCCGGATCAGCTGCAGATCGAGCAGGTAGTTCTGCTTGAGCCGCCACGGTGCCCGGGAGCCGGACTTGGGCAGGTAGTCCAGCGCGCGCAGCACGTAGCCCGGCGTGAAGTCCATCAGCGGGCGCTCGTCGACGCTGTTGCCGGGGTGGGTGGGTTCGACGGTGTCGTATCCGTGGTCGTCCATGTAGTTGATGACGCGGCAGAAGAACTCCGACACCAGGTCGGCCTTGAGGGTCCACGACGCGTTGGTGTAGCCGATGGTGAACGCCATGTTCGGCATCCCGGTCAGCATCATGCCCTTGTAGGCCATCGTGTCGTTCAGTTCGATGGGCTCGCCGTTGCGCGAGATGGTCGCGCCGCCGAACAGCTGCAGATTCAGGCCGGTAGCGGTGACGATGATGTCGGCGTCGATGTGCTCGCCCGAGTTCAGCTGGATGCCGGTCGCGGTGAAGCGCTCGATGGTGTCGGTGACGACGTCGGCCTTGCCGGAGCGGATCGTCTTGAACAGGTCGCCGTTGGGCGCCAGGCACAGCCGCTCGTCCCACGGGTTGTAGCTGGGACCGAAGTGCTTGTCGACGTCGTAGCCCTCGGGCAGGCGCCGCTGCGCCATCGTCATCAGCGTCTTGCGCATGAAGTTCGGGAACCGGCGCGCAAGCTGATACTGGGCGGACTGGAACACGATGCTCTTCCACCGGTTGACGACGTAGGCCGCCTTGGTGGGCAGGGTCTTGTTCATCCGCACCGTGAACGGGTCGACGTCCGGCAGCGCGCCGATGTAGGTGGGTGAGCGCTGCAGCATGGTGACGTGTCCCGCGCCGGAATCGGCCAGAGCCGGGATGAGCGTGACGGCGGTGGCGCCGCTGCCGATCACCACGACCCGCTTGCCGCGGTAGTCGAGGTCCTCGGGCCAGTGCTGCGGATGCACGATCGTGCCCGCGAAGTCGTCGGATCCGGCGAACTCCGGTGAGTAGCCCTGCTCGTAGTTGTAGTAGCCGCTGCAGGCCATCAGGTAGGCGCAGGAGATCTCGATCTGCTCGCCGTCGCGGTCCACCCGCACCGTCCACCGACCCTCGGCGTCGCTCCAGTCGGCGGACAGCACGTTCTGGCGGTACCGGATGTGCTTGTCGATGCCGTACTCGGCGACCGTCTCCTCGAGGTAGGCCATGATCGACGGTCCGTCGGCGATGGCTTTCTCCGAGGTCCACGGCTTGAAGCGGAAGCCGAGGGTGAACATGTCGGAGTCCGACCGGATACCGGGGTATTTGAACAGATCCCAGGTTCCGCCCAGATTCTCCCTGCGTTCGAGGATCACGTAGCTCTTGTCGGGGCAACGGTCCTGCAGATGCCAGGCGGCGCTGATACCGGAGATCCCGGCTCCGACGATGACGACGTCGACAAATTCGGTCATGGCGTCAAGCTATCAACAGGGTGTCGACCCGGTCAACACCCTGTTGATTATCTCGACACCGTGTAAAGTCTCGCTCGTGACCGTCAGCCCGAGCCGCCCCGCGCGCGCCCGCCGTGCCGCGCGCCCGTCCGGCGACGACCGCGAACTCGCCATCCTGGAGACCGCCGAACGTCTGCTCGAAGACCGGTCGCTGGCCGAGATCTCCGTCGACGACCTGGCCAGAGGTGCGGGTATCTCCCGACCGACCTTCTACTTCTACTTTCCGTCCAAGGACGCGGTGCTGCTGACACTGCTCGAACGGGTGATCGCCGAGGCCGACGCCGCGCTGGAGCGGCTGATCGCCGAGCGACCGGCCGACCGGCGGGCAATCTGGCGCCACGGCATCGCGGCGTTCTTCCAGACGTTCGGCGCCCACCGCGCGGTGTGCGCGGCGACCGTGGCCGTGAAATCGGCGCATTCCGAGGCCCGCGAGCTGTGGGCGACGTCGATGCAGCGCTGGATCGACCACATCGCCGCGGTCATCGAGGCCGAACGCGCCGCCGGCGCGGCGCCGGTGACCGTGCCCGCCGTGGAGCTGTCGACCGCGTTGAACCTGATGAACGAGTCGGTGATGACGGCGACTTTCGCCGGGCACCAGCCGGCCATCGCCGATCACCGTGTCCTGGACAACCTGGTGCACATCTGGACGACGAGCATCTACGGCCAGGCCGGCTGACCTGTCGGTGGCCGATGCGAACATGTGTTCGTGTCGACTTCCGGCTCGGCCACCATCCTGCACGCTGACCTCGACTCCTTCTATGCGTCGGTGGAGCAGCGCGATGACCCGTCGCTGCGCGGGCGGCCGGTGATCGTCGGCGGCGGTGTGGTGCTGGCCGCCAGCTACGAGGCCAAGGCCTACGGCGTGCGCACCGCGATGGGTGGCGGCCAGGCCCGCGCTCTGTGCCCCCACGCGATCGTCGTCCCGCCGCGGATGTCGGCGTACTCGCAGGCCAGTGCCGCGGTCTTCGAGGTGTTCCACGACACCAGCCCGATCGTGGAGGCGCTGTCCGTCGACGAGGCATTCCTCGACGTGTCGGGGTTGCGACGCGTCTCCGGCACCCCGGTGCAGATCGGGGCGCGGCTGCGCGAGCGGGTGCGCGAGGAGGTGGGCCTGCCGATCACCGTCGGTATCGCGCGCACCAAGTTCCTCGCCAAGGTCGCCAGCCAGGAGGCCAAACCCGACGGGCTGCTGATGGTGCCGCCGGACCGCGAACTCGCCTTCTTGCACCCGCTGCCGGTGCGCCGGCTCTGGGGCGTCGGCGCCAAGACGGCCGACAAACTCCGCACGCATGGGGTCGAGACCGTCTCCGACGTCGCCGAACTCAGCGAGACAGCGTTGACGGCACTGCTCGGTCCGGCGATGGGCAGGCAGCTGTTCGGGTTGTCCCGCAACATCGACCGGCGCCGCGTCGTCACCGGCCGCCGGCGGCGCTCGGTCGGGGCTCAGCGGGCCCTGGGAAGAGCCGGCAGCGCAATGTCACCCGAGCAGGTCGACGCGGTCGTGGTGAACCTCGTCGACCGGATCACCCGGCGGATGCGCGCGGCGGGGCGCTCGGGGCGAACGGTCGTGCTGCGGTTGCGGTTCGACGACTTCGGCCGCGCCACGCGGTCACGCACGTTGCCGAGGTCGACGGCATCTACCGACGTGATCCTCTCTGCGGCAAGGGATCTGGTCATCCAGGCGGCTCCGGTCGTCAGTGAGCGGGGCCTGACACTGATCGGCTTCGCGGTGTGCAACATCGACCGCGAGGGTGCGGAACAGCTGGAGCTGCCGTTCGAAAAAGGTTGTGACACGTACACGATCGACTCTGCGGTCGACCTGGTTCGCCAGCGCTACGGCAACGCGGCACTCACCCGCGGGGTGCTGCTCGGCCGCGACGCGGGATGGGAGATGCCGCACCTCCCGGATTGACACCTCAGCGCGCAGCCCACTCCAGTAACGCATCGGCCGGCCACGTGTTGACGATGCGCTCGGCCGGCAGTCCGGCATCGAGGGCCCGCTGGGCACCGTAGCCCAGGAAGTCCAACTGACCGGGTGCATGGGAATCGGTGTCGATGGCGAAGACACACCCGATGTCCATGGCCAGCGTCAACAGCCGGGTCGGCGGATCGCGGCGTTCGGGACGGGAGTTGATCTCCACCGCGGTGCCGTGGTCGCGGCACGCGGTGAAGACCTTTTCGGCGTCGAACTGCGACTCCGGGCGCATTCCACGACCTCCGGTCACGAGCCGTCCGGTGCAGTGTCCGAGCACGTCGGTGTGGGGATTGGCCACCGCCTTGAGCATGCGGCGCGTCATCGCCGCCGCGTCCATCGCCAACTTGGAGTGCACGCTGGCGACCACCACGTCGAGACGCTCGAGCAGCGCAGGCTCTTGGTCGAGCGAGCCGTCCTCGAGGATGTCGACCTCGATGCCGGTCAGGATCCGCATCGGCGCGACGAGCTCACGAACCTCGTCGATGACGTCGAGTTGCTCCCGCAGTCGCTCGGCGGACAGCCCGTTGGCGATTCGCAGGCGCGGCGAGTGGTCGGTCAGCGCACAGTATTCGTGCCCCAGGTCGCGCGCGGCGAGCATCATCTCCTCGATGGGCGCCGAGCCGTCCGACCAGTTGGAATGTACGTGGAGGTCGCCGCGCAGGGCCGCCCGCAGAGCGCCACCGCCGAGATCCTCGGCCGAGTCTTTGAGCTCGATCAACACGTCGGGTTCACGCCCCGACCACGCCTGCGCGATGACGGCGGCGGTCTTGGGCCCGATCTTCGGCAGGCTCTGCCAGCTGTTGGACGTTCCGTGCGTGGCGCGCTGCTCGTCGGTGAGCGCCTCGACGACATCGGCTGCGTTGCGGTAGGCCATCACGCGCCGGGGATCCTCGCGCGCACGGTCCTTGTAATAGGCGATCTGTCGCAGCGCGGTGACCGGATCCATGACCTCAGTGTGCCCCGGACCCGGTCCGCCGCGCGTCGATCAGTTGCCGCTGTCGCCGGGGGTGCCACCCAGCGCTGCGCCGCAGGCCGCCGGATAGGTGGCTTCCGCGGGCACACCGGTGGCGTTCATGACCTGAGCGATCTCCGATTCGCCGATCGGCGAATCCATGTTGTACTGCCCGTTGCCGTCCACGTCGACACCGTGCTCGACGACGGTCAGATCCGCCAGGTGCGCGATGGTGCCGTCAGGCAGTTGTTCGGCGGTCAGGGTCCGGTCGTAGACCACCTGTCCGGTGTCATCGGCGACCGGGAACCTGTCCAGAGCCAGCGCGCTGTTCGAGTCGGTGGCGCCCTCGGTGGTCAGCGAGATGAAGATCGGTCCGTACGCTGCGGATCCGTCCACTGCCGAGAGCAAGCCGTCACCGTTGCGGTCCTTGCTCAGATCCTCCGCGGGTCCCGGGCACACGAAGTCCCGCCCCTCGGCATTGCCGTGGATGTGCTGGGCATGGGGCTGGTTCGGAAGCATGCCGGACGCGTTGACCTGCACGCGCAGGCTGCCGTCCGGGTTGGGGGTCAGCGTGGCGGTGCCGGTCACGTCGGTTCCGTTGAGCGGAAGCAGCGGGATGACGGTGGGCACCGCAGGAGGTGGTGGCGGCTCCTGCGCCGTCGCGGTGCCGGCACCGGCCAGCGGGAGCGCCGCGGCCGCCGCCGCGGCGAAGATTGCCTTGGATCGCATTTCTGTCCTCCTCGTTCGGGTCGCTCCATCTCCAGATGGGTGCCATCAGGACTGCTACCCGGTGTGCCAGCTGACAAACAGCGGGGAGGTCAGCGCGGGGGTTGCCAGTGCGGATCCCGGCCGGTCAACGCCACCACCCGGGTGAGCGCCGGGGCGTCATCGGCGACGGGCCGCGGTGCGTCGAACAGACCTTCGACAGGGTCTTCGGCGAACGAGGCGACGTGCGGCAGGATCGCTGCGAGCAGCGCCGGCGGCACGTCGTACGCCAGACGGGCAGCGCGCGCGAGATCCCACCCGTGCACGACCACTTCGGTGAGCGCGATCAAGCCACAGACCTCAGCGGGGAAATCGATCCCGGCTGCCCGGGTCGTGCCGGTCCACGCCGCCGGGTCGGCCCACGATGCGCCCAGCGCGGCGAGTCGGCCCGGATAGCTCGTCCGCCAGTCGGCGTCGGGGGTCGGCCCGGTGTCGGTCAGCTCGCCGAACTGCTTGCCGGCCGCAGCGGTGAAGGCGAGGGACAGTCCGCCGAGGTGCGCGAGAAGCGCGGCGATGTCCATGTCGCGGCACGGGGTGGGATCGCTGAGCCGTCCGTCGTCGAGGGCCGTGAGAAGGCCGGCGGTGGTGAGGCACGCGGGGGTCATGTCGATCATGGCCGTACAGACCGGCCGGGCGCGGCGTTCTCATCGGTCTGCCAGTTCGCGGTTCTACAGTCGCAGGGGTGAGATTCGCCTTCAAGACATCCCCGCAGAACACCACGTGGCCGGACATGCTGGCGGTGTGGCAGGCCGCCGACGACATCGACGTCTTCGAGTCGGGCTGGACGTTCGACCACTTCTACCCGATCTTCTCCGATCCCACCGGCCCCTGCCTGGAGGGGTGGTGACCCTGACCGCGCTGGCGCAGGCGACGACGCGGCTGCGCGTCGGGGTGCTCGTCACCGGAATCCACTACCGGCATCCTGCGGTGCTGGCCAACATGGCCTCGACATTGGACATCGTGTCCGGTGGGCGCCTCGAACTCGGGATCGGCGCCGGCTGGAACGAGGAGGAGTCCGGCGCCTACGGCATCGCGCTGGGCACGGTCAAAGAGCGCTTCGACCGTTTCGAGGAGGCCTGTGAGGTGCTGACCGGGTTGCTGTCGCAGGAAACGACGAGCTTCGACGGCGCGTTCTACCGGCTCACCGAGGCGCGTAATGAACCCAAGGGCCCACAGCGGCCTCATCCGCCGATCTGTATCGGCGGCAACGGCGAGAAGCGCACCCTGCGGATCACCGCCCGGTACGCCGACCACTGGAACTTCGTGGGAGGGCCGCCGGAGGAGTTCGCCCGCAAGCGCGAGGTGCTCGCCGCGCACTGCGCCGACGTCGGCCGTGATCCGGAGGACATCATGTTGTCGGCCCATGTGCGGCTGAACCCGGAGCGCGATTACGACCGGGTCATCGATGAGGCCGCGGCGCTCGGCGCCGAGGGCCTGGACATGGCGATCGTGTACCTGCCCCCGCCGTACGATCCGGCAGTACTGGAACCGCTGGCGGAAAGGATCCGGGAATCGGGTCTGGCCAGCAAAGACGGCTGACGGTCACGAAAATATAACAGTTCGGCAAATAGCGGATCACCCGCCCCGCCGGCCCCGTTCCGAGCCGGCGCGGGGTTCGCTAGATGCCGTAGCGAAGGAGCTCGTCGGCGGTGACCAGCCGCTCGGCCTTCGCAGGAAATTCGCGGCTCTTGACGGGGTGACGGAACAATAACCAGGCAATTCGACTTACCCGCGACCGGGTAATCTGGTTGATGTACACGGTGACCACTCCTGCGGTGTGCAATAGCTGACCCGGGGAGCCACCTTACCGCAGCGCCCTCACCAAGTCATTAGATACCCAGGGGCTGGCAAACTCTCGGAAACACGCCGATTAATGATCGGATGTTTTTCAAGAGGCAGAAGTGACGGATGTGACTCGATTCAGCCGCTGACACGCCGAGATTGCGCGGAGGGTTGCGCGGCCCGCTCGACCACAACCACCCACGCAATCTCGCGCTGGGAGAGCTACCCAGCGCTCATCGGGCCTATCGGCTCTTCGCGCAAGCGCTCATCGCTGCGGAGCGGTGGTGGGTTTGATCGGCGCCGGCAGCGCCGTGTGGCCCACCAGGTAGCGGTCCACCGCGGCGGCCGCCGCGCGCCCCTCGGCGATCGCCCACACGATCAGCGACTGACCGCGGCCCATGTCGCCTGCCACGTACACCCCCGGCACCGACGTCGCGAACGCGTCGTCCCGGCTCACATTGCCGCGATCGGTGAACTCCACACCCAGATCGTTGAGCAGACCCGGCCGCTCCGGACCGGTGAAGCCCATCGCCAGCAGCACGAGATCGGCCTCCAGCACGAAGTCGGTGCCCTCGATCTTCTCGAACTTGCCGGCGTTCATCTTCACCTCGTGGGCCCGCAGGCCGGTCACGTGGCCGTCCTCTCCGATGAACTCCTCGGTGTTCACCGAATAGACGCGGTCGCCGCCTTCCTCGTGCGCGGACGTCACGCGGTACATCAGCGGATAGGTCGGCCACGGAGTGGAGTCAGCGCGGCTCTCCGGCGGTCGCGGCATGATCTCGAACTGGTGCACATGCGTGGCGCCCTGGCGATGCGCGGTGCCCAGGCAGTCGGCGCCGGTGTCGCCACCGCCGATGATGACCACCTTCTTGCCCTTGGCGGTGATCGGCGGCTCACCGTCGTCACCCTTGACGTCATCGCCCGCGGCAAAGCGGTTGGCCCACGGCAGGTATTCCATCGCCTGGTGGATGCCCGCCAGGTCGCGGCCCGGAATCGGCAGATCCCGACGCGCGGTCGCACCGCCGGCCAGCACCACCGCGTCGAACTCCTTGCGCAGCTGCTGGGCGGTGATGTCGACACCGACGTTGACCCCGGCACGGAACTCGGTGCCCTCTGCGCGCATCTGCTCCAGACGGCGGTCGACGTGACGCTTCTCCATCTTGAATTCGGGGATGCCGTACCGCAGCAGCCCGCCGATGCGGTCGTCCCGCTCGAACACGGTGACCGTGTGCCCGGCACGGGTGAGCTGCTGAGCGGCGGCCAACCCGGCCGGCCCGGAACCGACGACGGCAACGGTCTTGCCCGTCAGCCGATCCGGCGGCAGCGGCACCACCCACCCCTCGGCAAAGGCATTGTCGATGATCTCGACCTCGATCTGCTTGATCGTGACCGGATCCTGATTGATGCCCAGCACGCACGAACCCTCACACGGCGCCGGGCACAGCCGACCGGTGAACTCGGGGAAGTTGTTGGTCGCGTGCAGCCGCTCGATGGCGTCGCGCCAACGGCCGGTGCGCACCTGGTCGTTCCATTCCGGGATCAGGTTGCCCAACGGGCAGCCGTTGTGGCAGAACGGGATACCGCAATCCATACAGCGGGTGGCCTGCTCGGTGAGCGTGTCGTGGGAGAAGTCCTCGTAGACCTCTTTCCAGTCACGCAGCCGCAGATCCACGGGGCGCCGCTGCGGCGTCTCCCGATGGGTGTACTTGAGAAAACCGCGGGGATCAGGCACCGGCGGCCGCCATGATCGCTTCGTCGACATCTTTGCCGCTGCTCTGCGCGTCGGCGATCGCCTGCAACACCCGCTTGTAGTCGCGCGGCATCACCTTTGTGAAGTGCGCCATCTCGTTCTCCCAATCAGCCAGAATGCGTTGCCCCACCGCGGAATCGGTGGCATCGACATGGGCGGTGATCATGCCGTGGACGTACTCGGCGTCCTCCGGCCCCAATTCCTCGAGCAGCACCATCTCCGCGTTGAGGTTGTCACCCAACACGTCGTGCGGATCGTGGACGAAGGTGATTCCGCCGGACATGCCCGCAGCGAAGTTGCGCCCCGTCGGCCCGAGGATGATCACCCGTCCGCCGGTCATGTACTCACAGCCGTGGTCTCCGACGCCTTCGACCACCGCGTGCGCCCCGGAGTTGCGCACCGCGAAGCGCTCGCCGACCTGACCGCGCAGGAACATCTGCCCTTCGGTCGCACCGAACAGAGCGACGTTGCCGGCGATGATGTTGTCCTCGGCGACATAGGATTCCGGGGCGTCCTCCGGCGGGCGCACCACGATCCGTCCACCCGACAGGCCCTTGCCGATGTAGTCGTTGGCATCGCCGTAGACCCGCAGCGTGATGCCCTTGGGCAGGAACGCACCGAAGCTGTTGCCCGCCGAACCGTCGAATGTGATGTCGATGGTTCCGTCGGGAAGCCCTTGCCCGCCATAGGCCTTCGTCACCTCATGGCCGAGCATCGTGCCCACGGTGCGGTTGACGTTGGCGATCTTGGTCGAGAAACGGACCGGGGAGCCGCTGTCGAGCGCTTCCCGGCTCTGCACGATCAACTGCTGGTCCAGCGCCTTGTCCAGCCCGTGGTCCTGCCGCGAACTGCAGTACAGATCCTGGTTCATGAACGCCGACTCGGGCTCGTGCAGCACGGGCGCCAGATCCAGCTTGTGCGCCTTCCAATGCGCGGCGGCCTGAGTGGTGTCCAGCGAGCCGACCTGCCCCACCATCTCGTTGACGGTGCGGAAGCCCAACTGCGCCATCAGTTCCCGGACCTCTTCGGCGATGAACATGAAGAAGTTCTCGACGAACTCGGGCTTGCCCATGAAGCGCTGGCGCAGCACCGGATTCTGGGTGGCGACGCCGACCGGGCAGGTGTCGAGGTGGCAGACCCGCATCATGATGCAGCCGGACACCACCAGCGGCGCGGTCGCGAAGCCGAACTCCTCGGCGCCGAGCAGCGCACCGACGACGACGTCGCGGCCGGTCTTGAGCTGACCGTCGACCTGCACCACGATCCGATCCCGGAGCCCGTTGAGCAGCAGTGTCTGCTGGGTCTCGGCCAGGCCGAGCTCCCAGGGCGCGCCCGCGTGCTTCATCGACGTCAGCGGCGTGGCGCCGGTGCCGCCGTCGTGCCCGGAGATCAGCACCACGTCGGCGTGCGCCTTCGACACCCCGGCCGCGACCGTGCCGACTCCGTTCTCGCTGACCAACTTGACGTGGATACGGGCGGACGGGTTGGCGTTCTTCAGATCGTGGATCAGCTGCGCCAGGTCCTCGATCGAGTAGATGTCGTGGTGCGGCGGCGGCGAGATCAACCCCACGCCAGGGGTGGAGTGCCGCACCTCGGCCACCCAGGGATACACCTTGTGGCCCGGAAGTTGGCCGCCCTCACCCGGTTTGGCGCCTTGGGCCATCTTGATCTGGATGTCGGTGCAGTTGGTCAGGTAGTGGCTGGTCACCCCGAACCGGCCCGACGCGACCTGCTTGATCGCGCTACGGCGCCAGTCGCCGTTCTCGTCGGGATCGAAGCGGGTGACGGATTCACCACCCTCACCGGAGTTCGACCGGCCGCCGAGACGGTTCATCGCGATCGCCAGCGTCTCGTGCGCCTCGGCGGAGATGGAGCCGTAGCTCATCGCCCCCGTGGAGAACCGCTTGACGATCTCGCTCGCCGGTTCCACCTCGTCCAGCGGAACCGGTGGGCGCACCCCGTCGCGGAACTTCAGCAGACCGCGCAGCGAGGCGATGCGCTCACTCTGGTCGTCGACCAGGCGGGTGTACTCCTTGAAGACCTCGTACTGGCCCGTGCGGGTCGAATGCTGCAGTTTGAAGACGGTCTCGGGGTTGAACAGGTGGTACTCGCCCTCGCGGCGCCACTGGTACTCACCGCCCACCTCGAGCTCGCGGTGCGCCCACTCGTCGGGCCGGTCCAGGTAGGCCAGCGAATGCCGGGCCGCGACGTCGTCGGCGATGTCGTCGAGATCGATCCCGCCCACCGGGCAGGCCAGGCCGGTGAAGTAGTCGTCCAGCAGAGGCTGGCTGATCCCGATGGCCTGGAAGAGCTGGGCGCCGGTATAGGAGGCGAGGGTCGAGATGCCCATCTTGGACATCACCTTGAGCACACCCTTGCCGGCGGCCTTGACGTAATTGGCTTTGGCCTGATCACTGCTGATTCCGGTGATCACCCCGCGGTCGACCATGTCCTCGATGGACTCGAAGGCCATGTAGGGGTTGATCGCGGCCGCACCGAAGCCGACCAGGCAGGCCATGTGGTGCACCTCGCGGGCGTCACCGGCCTCGACGACCAGCCCCACCTTGGTCCTGGTGCGCTCACGCACCAGATGGTGGTGCACGGCCGACACCGACAGCAGCGACGGGATCGGTGCCATCTGCTCGTTGGACTCGCGGTCGGAGAGCACGATGATGCGGGCACCCTCGCGAATGGCCGTCGACACCTTGGCGCGGACGTTGTCCAGCGCTTCCTTGAGCCCCTGACCGCCGCGGTTCACCGGGTAGAGGCACCGGATCACCGCCGCGCGCATGCCGTGCTTGTGGCCGCGGATCTCGTGGTCGGGGTCGACGCAGATCAGCTTCGACAGCTCGGCGTTGCGCAGGATCGGCTGCTGCAACACGATCTGGCGGCACGAGTCGGCGGTCGGGTTGAGCAGGTCGCCCTCCGGACCGACGGTGCCCTGCAGGCTGGTGACCACCTCTTCACGGATCGCGTCCAGCGGCGGGTTGGTCACCTGGGCGAACATCTGCTGGAAGTAGTCGTAGAGCATCCGCGGCCGGGCCGACAGCACCGCGATCGGCGTGTCGGTGCCCATCGAACCCAGCGCCTCGGCACCGGTACGTGCCATCGGCGCCACCAGCAGGTTGAGCTCCTCGTAGGTGTAGCCGAACACCTGTTGGCGCAGTACCACGCGGTGGTGGGGCATGCGCACGTAGTCGCCCTGCGGCAGTTCGTCGAGATCGAACAGGCCCGCGTCCAGCCACTCCTGGTAAGGCTGCTCGGCGGCGAGCTCGTTCTTGATCTCCTCGTCGGAGACGATGCGCCCCTGCGCGGTGTCGACGAGGAACATCCGGCCCGGCTGCAACCGCATCTTCTTGACCACGGTGGCGGGGTCGAGGTCCAGGACGCCGGCTTCGGACGCCATGACCACCAGGCCGTCGTTGGTGACCCAGATGCGCGACGGGCGCAGCCCGTTGCGGTCGAGGACGGCGCCGATGACGGTGCCGTCGGTGAAGCACACCGAGGCGGGCCCGTCCCACGGCTCCATCAGCGAGGCGTGGTAGCGGTAGAACGCCCGCTGCGCCGGGTCCATCGACTCGTGGTGTTCCCAGGCCTCGGGGATCATCATCAGCACCGCGTGCGGCAGGCTGCGCCCGCCGAGGTGCAGCAATTCGAGCACCTCGTCGAAGCGCGCGGTGTCCGACGCCCCGGGCGTGCACACGGGCACCACCTGGTCGAGGTCCTGGCCCGCTCCGAACACGTCGGTCTTGATCAGCGCTTCCCGCGCCCGCATCCAGTTCTCGTTGCCGGTGACGGTGTTGATCTCACCGTTGTGGGCGACCCGCCGGAACGGGTGCGCCAGCGGCCACGAGGGGAAGGTGTTGGTGGAGAACCGCGAGTGCACGATGCCCAGCGCGCTGGTGAGTCGCTCATCCTGCAGGTCCAGGTAGAACGCCTTGAGCTGCGGCGTGGTCAGCATGCCCTTGAAGACGAAGGTCTGCCCCGACAGGCTGGGGAAGTACACGGTCTCGCGGCCCGGGCCATCCTGGCCGGGCCCCTTGGTGCCGAGCTCGTGCTCGGCGCGTTTGCGCACCACATACGCGCGGCGCTCCAGCTCCATGCCACTGGCGCCGGCCAGGAACACCTGACGGAACGTCGGCATCGCGTCGCGCGCCAGTGCGCCCAGCGAGGAGTCGTCGGTCGGCACGTCGCGCCAGCCCAGCACCTCCAGGCCCTCGGCCTCGGCGATCTTGCCGACGGACTCACAGGCTGCCGCCGCGTCCTTCGACGACTGCGGCAGGAACGCGATGCCGGTGGCGTAGCTGCCGGGCTCGGGCAGCTCGAAGTCGCAGACAGCCCGACAGAACTCGTCGGGAACCTGCAGCAAGATGCCCGCACCGTCACCGGTGTGCGGCTCGGCGCCCTGGGCGCCGCGGTGTTCCAGGTTCAGAAGCGCGGTGATGGCCTTCTCGACGATGTCGCGGCTCCGTCGGCCGTGCATATCGGCCACCATCGCCACGCCACACGCGTCATGCTCGAACGCGGGGTTGTACAGCCCCTGAGCGTTGGGCGCCATTCCCACCTACCTTTTTCCATGCACACGCCGGGTCACGGCGCGCTACTGACGGCAATCGTCGACGAGGGCGTTAGCCGGTCTGGCGATTGAGGCACCTTCGTGCAGCACTGAACGACGGCCCTTTTCCCACTCGCCACAAGTGTTGAAAACGATATGACAAAGGGCCCCTGACATGCCAACTTAGTGCGACCTAACAAGTTTTGCCCGGCAATCTGCGCCACCGGCGCCGAGCCCTGCCGATCACGGATGAATAACGTTGCCCCGGAGGTCATTTGACGACGGCCCCGGCGCCCGACCGGCAAACCTGGCGGTTCGGCCGAAACCGACCACCGGAAGAAACCGTTTGCTGGAGCACGAGCATCGCTTTCTGTAGTGCGATGACACCATTGTCATACTTTGCGCGGACGCCGGACAGATTCTTAGAGAATTGACACCAGGATGCAGGCAAACGTTTTCCGGCCCCTCAGACGGCCAAAAACCGTCGCCACCAGCCGAACCCGCTGCCGTTCAACGGTTCTGCCGATGCACCCGCAAGCCTACCGAGCTCATCGGCCACCTCCTGCCGACGTCGACGTGATCTGCCTTTCACTTTACCCGCCGGGGGTATACAGCGACGCGAGTGGCGCGTCAGGCTGCAGCAATGGCCTACCCGCCCAACACCCCACTCGGCCGCTTCGGCATCGAGACGCTCGAGCAGGGGCCCGAACGCTGCGTGGCCACGGCGCCGGCCGCGCCCCTGGTCAACCCGCTGACCCACACACCCACCGTCGCCACGCTGGCCCTGCTGGTCGACCACCTCGGCGGCCTGATCAACCACTGCCGGCGCGGGCCGGGCCAGTGGACGGTCAGCAGCGAGTTGTCGCTGGAGGTGGTCCCGGACGCGGTGGACGTCCTCGCCGCCTCAGCCGGCGCCCCGGTGCTGGGCGTGTCGCGCCCGCTGGGCCGTCGCGACAATGACGCGCTGGGGCTGTGTGAGTTGAGTTCCGAAGGCCACGCGCTCGCGACGGCGACCGTGCGGTCGTTCTACATCGCGGCGCCGGACACCGTCGCGCAGGACTGGCCCAGCGACTCCGCCGGCGCCCCTGCCGGGCCCACGCTGCGTGAGTTGATGACCCTGGATGTCGCCGAAACCGGGGGTGCGGCAACGGTTCTGCTGCAGGGCGAGGATCCGGCGCTGAACAACCTCGTCGGCGTGGTGCACGGCGGAATCTCGTCGATGGGTCTGGAACTGGCGGCGTCTGCCGAGGTGAACCGGGACGCCGAAGGTGAGCCGTATCGCACCGCGTCGCTGCGGGTCAACTTCCTGCGCCCGTTCCACAGTGGCGCGCAGGCGCGCTATGTGGCCGACCGCCTGCATCGTGGGCGCAGCACCGGGGTGGCCGAGGCCAGGGCGGTGGGCAGCGACGGTCGGGTGGCGATGCTCGGCCGGCTGACGGCCTACCGCTGACCGCCGCTGCCCCTAGGAGTCAGGACTTCTTCGCCTTGCTGGCGGCGGACTTCTCGGTCGAGGTGCCCTCGTTCACCAGCTCACCACCGGAGTTCTCCAGGTGGGCACGGACGAACCACTGGAACTTCTCCAGCTCGCCGGCGTGGGCGATGAGCATGTCCTGGGACACCAGATCGAGCTCCTCGAGCTGCTCGATCGACTTGCGGGTGTCCTCGATGACGCCGGTGTACACCAGGTCGAGAGCGGCCAGATGGGCCTGCACGGTGTCCCGGTTGACCGAGTAATCGTCCCAGGTGCGGTCGTTGATGATCGCTCCGGGAGTGCCCTTGGGCGACGTGCCGAGAGCGGCGATCCGCTCGGCGGCCTCGTCGGCGTATCCACGGACCAGCTCGACCTGGGGGTCGATCATCTCGTGCACGCCGATGAAATTCGGGCCCACGACGTTCCAGTGCACGTGCTTGAGGGTCAGGTGCAGGTCGTTGTACCTGCTGAGAGCCTTCTGGAGCAGCTCGGCGACTTCAGCGCCCTGCTTGTCAGTCATTCCGGGAACGGTGAATGTAGTCATTTCAGCTCCTTCGTTCGTCGGCCGACGTGTACCCGAGCGCCCGGGCCGGTAATCGCCTCCGGTCCCATGTCACATTTCGGCCAGATTCGGGATCGGCATCCGTGGCCCGAAGCGGGCGTACACGGCCAGACCGCTGGCGCCGAGCAGACGCACGGCGCGGTGCCGATGCGGGCGCATGGGTTCCAGCAGCTCGACCATCTGCGCGTCGTCGATCGGGCGCCCGAGCAGGCTGCGCCCCACCACGGTGGCCAGGTGGTAGTCACCCACCGACAACGCGTCGGGGTCTCCGAATGCCCGCTGGGCGGTTTCGGCCGCGGTCCACTCCCCCACCCCGGGCAGGGACATCAGCGCGCGGCGGGCAGCCGCTGCCGGTCGGTCGACCAGCCGCTCCAGCGCATCGGCGCGCTGGGCGCACCCCACCACCGTCCGCGCCCGCCCGGGGTCGACGTTGGCGCGGTGGAACTCCCACGACGGGATGCGACGCCAGACGTCCGCGGCCGGCGGCACCCGCAGACGTGACGGCGCCGGCCCCGGGGCGGGGGCGCCGTACCGCGTCACCAGCCGGCGCCACGCCGCGAAGGCATCCTTACCGGCCACCCGTTGCTCGATCACCGCCGGGATCAGCGCCTCGAGTACCCGCCCGGTGCGGCCGAGCCGCAGGTGCGGCACCCGGCGCAGCGCCGCGGCGATGGTGGGCTCGGTGGGCTCGAAGCCGGACGCGTCGTCGTCGGCTCCGAGCAGTGCCGGCAGCGTGTCCGTGAACTCGACGGCCCCCGGCCCCCACGCCTCGCAGTCGACGGTGTCGACCGCTGCGCGCCGGATGCGTGCGGTCACGGGTCCGGTGCGCATCAGGCTGGTGCGCCAGATCGAGCCGTCGACGTCGTCGTAGTAGCACGGGTCCCCGCCGCCGCGCCGCAGCGGACTCAGGGTCAGGCCGGGGCTGGCGGGGCCGGCGAACACCACGCTGGCCGAACTGCGCACCTCGTCAGCCTAGGAGCCGACTCCGACATCGGCCTTGTCCGGATAGAACGCGAGATGGCCGGCGATCGCGGCAACCGCCGGGTAGGGCGCCTCGTAGGTCCATCCCGCGTCCTCGACGGTCTGCCCGTCCGCGGTGGTGAGGTGGTAGTAGCTGGCGTCGCCCTTGAACGGGCAGTACGTCGCGGTGTCACTGCACTTCAGGCGGCCCTGCACCACATCATCCAGCGGGATGTACTGCACAGCGGGGTAGCTGGCCTCGCGCAGTGTCAGCGCGGCATCGGTTTCGGCGACCACCTCGCCGTTCACCCGCACCACGACGTGTCTGCCGGTCGGCTCGACGGTGATGGGGTGGGCTTCGGTGGGTTCCAACACAGGTCGGTCGGTCATGACACCATTCAACGCCTTCCGGACGGCGCTGCCATCCCCTCAGTGCGGGCGGCCCGCGATCCGGTCGGCGAGGTGCCGCGATCGGCGAGGTGCCGGCGCTGCCGCGGAACTCGTGCCAGTCGGCGGCCTGGTAGGCCAGATACATGCCGCGCACGCCGATCCAGCGCAGGGGCTCGGGTTCCCAGCCGCGCGACCGGTGCCCGACCCAGGGCAGCTCGGTCAGCGCCGACGACCGGCCGAGCACCAGGTCGGTCAGCGTGCGGGCGGCCAGATTGGTGGCGGTCACGCCGTGGCCGACGTACCCGCCGGCCCAACCCAGACCCGAGGACGCCTGGAAGTCGACCGTCGCCTCCCAATCCCGCGGCACGGCCAGCACACCACACCAACCGTGCGCGATCGGCACGTCGGCGACCTGCGGCAGGATCGAGTGCAGCGTCTGTCGCAGCCGCGTGATGGTGCGTCGCGGTACCTGACCGTCCCGGTCGAGCCGGGAACCGAACCGGTAGGGCACGCTGCGTCCGCCGATGGCGATCCGGCCGTCGACGGTCCGCTGGGCGTAGAAGAAACCGTGCGCGGTGTCGCCGAGCGTCTCCCGGCCCTGCCACCCGATGTCGTCCCAGATCCGTTGCGGGATGGGTGCGGTGGCGATCATCGAGCTGTTCATCGGCAGCCAGCGGCGTCTCAGCCCGGGCAGCCTCGCGGTGAAGCCCTCGGTGGCGCGCAACACGATCGGCGCGCGCACGGTGCCCCACGGCGTGGCGACGCCACCCGGGCCGATCTCGGTCGCCGGGGAGCGCTCGTACAGGTCGACCCCGAGGCGTTGCACGGTGTCGGCCAGACCGCGTGCCAGCGATGCGGGTTGGATCCGGGCGCAGTGCGGGTTGTGGTAGGCGGTGAGCACTCCGGAAAGCCGGATGCGCTGCGCCGATTCGCCCGCGGTGAGAGTCGCGACGCCGTCGACGCCCCACCGGCTCTCGGCGTCGGCGGCCGCGGCCAGCCGGGTCGCCTGCGCCGGGTTGCGCGCGATCTCGAGGGTGCCACCCTTGACAATGCCGGCGTCGATGTTCTCCCGGGCGGCGACGTCGATCACTTCGTCGACAGCGTCGTTGAGCGCACGCTGCCAGGCCACGACGGCCTCGCGGCCGTATTGGCGCGCCATCCGCTCGCGGTCACCGGGAACGAGTCCGGACAGCCAGCCCCCATTACGTCCGGACGCGCCGAACCCGGCGAACCGGGCCTCGAGCACCACGATGCGCAGCGACGGGTCGGCCTGCTTGAGGTAGTAGGCGGTCCACAGGCCGGTATAGCCCGCGCCGACGATGCAGACGTCGGCGTCCCGGCTGCCGGGCAGCGGCGGGCGGGGCACCGGGGGTCCGTCGAACCAATGCGACACGTGACCGTTCGTGGGTGCAGGGGTGGGCGCGTGGCTGGGCACCGGGAGATTCTGACAGCTGCGCCGTGTCGCCTGCTAACGCTTGGCGGCCCGCAGACCCACCCAGAACGTGGCGGCCTCCCGGATGGATTCCTCGACCGGCCGCGGCAGCCAGTCCAGTTCGCGGCGGGCCTTGGTGCAGTCCAACGGCGCCTCGGCGCGCATCAACCGCAGCGACCCCAGCGAGAGTCGCTCGTCGGTGCCCGTCAGCCGGGCTTTGAGGCTGCCCAGCGCGGCCATGGCGTAGGCCGCGGGAAGCGGCAGGGTTCGTGACGGGGCGGGAACGCCGGCGGCCTCGGCGGCGATTCGTACCACCTCGGCGTTGGAGATCATCTTCTCCGACACCAGATAGCGCTCGCCCACCCGGCCCTTGTCGGCAGCGGCGATCAGGGCCTGTGCCGCATCGTCGATCCCCACCGCCTCGAGTTCGATGCCTCCCATCACGAACGGGAGCTTGCCGAACGCGGCGCCCGCGATGATCGCCCCGTGCGGCGTGCGCCCCCAGTCACCGGCGCCGTACGTGGTCGACACGCACATCGCGACCGCGGGCAGTCCACGCTCCCGCGCGTAGTTCATCACCAGGTTCTCGGCCTGCACCCGGGACTGCACGTAGGGCGTCAACACGGTCGGATCGGGGATCACGTCCGCCTCGGTGGCGGTCCGACCGCGGCGCCGGTCCACGGTGACATAGCTGCTGGTGTAGACGAATTTCCGCAACCCGGCGGCAACGTCGGGCTGCACCGCGACCTCGAGGACGTTGCGGGTGCCCTCGACGTTCGTGCGGAACAGCGGCGTCGGGTCGTTGAGCCAGCCGCGGGTGTCGACGACGCAGTAGTAGACGTCACGCGCGCCGGTCATCGCCGAGCGCAGCACGGCACTGTCCCAGATGTCGCCGACATAGCGGGTCACGGTCAGGTCGTCGATGCCGATCGTGTTGGCCCCGTCGCGCACCATCACCCGCACATCGTGTCCCGCGGCGACGAGCTGACGCGTGACATGGCTGCCCAGGTAACCGTTCGCGCCGATGACGAGCACGGGCGCGGTCACCGCGCGGCACCCATCTGGGCCATCCACGCCGCCGCCTCGTCCGGCAGCGTGCCCAGCTCCTGCGCCTTCTTGCACCATTTCAGCGTCGCCTTGACGAATCTCAGCGGGTTGTAGATGTCCTCCTGACGGCACCAGCGGCCATCTCCGGCGTAGGTGACGATCGAGATGTTGGTGGCGCTGATGATCGTGCCGTCCCCCGGGTCGCGCATCGGGTTGTCCAGCTCGCAGATGACCCGGCCGGTCGCGTCGTCGAACACCGCCCACAGGGACGGGAACGACGTCATGTAGCTGCCCGGGAACGTCTCCATCGTCTTCCAGATCCAGGGCCGGACCTGCTCACGGCCGCGCATGGTGCCCGCCGCATGTTCGATGTAGAGCACGTCGTCGGTGTACTGGTCGACCCAGGGATCCCAGTCACGGGTCTGCGCCGCCCGGTCGACCGTCTTCTCGAAGCCCGCGAACGCCTCGACGAGTTCATCTCGGCTGAAGGTGTTGCCCGTCACACCCGAAACTAGAACATGTTCTACCGGTTGCTGTCGAGGGGTCTGCCGATGCGGATTAAACGCGCACGCCAGGCGGTTATACCGGCACCATGACTCAGCGATACCACAAGAATCCCCAGGCGGTGGACGCGCTGTCGCCGGAGCAGTACCGCGTCACCCAGCGCAACGGCACCGAGCGGCCGTTCACCGGCGAATACTGGGACAACCACGAACCCGGCATCTACGTCGACGTGGTGTCCGGGGAACCGCTGTTCGCCTCGGTCGACAAGTTCGACAGCGGATCGGGCTGGCCGAGCTTCACCCGGCCTCTGCGCGCGGCCGAGGACGGCGCCGACAACATCGTCTCCAAGCGCGACTTCTCCCACCTGATGGTCCGCACCGAGGTGCGTTCGGCCCACGGCGACAGCCACCTCGGGCACGTGTTCACCGACGGACCGCGTGAAGCGGGAGGGCTGCGCTACTGCATCAACTCCGCGGCGCTGCGGTTCGTCCACCTCGACGACCTCGAAGCGCAGGGCTACGGGCAGTACCGTGGGTTGTTCGTCGATATCGACGACACAGTCGAGAAGGAGCAAGCGTGAGCGACTACAAGCGAGCCGTTCTGGCCGGCGGCTGTTTCTGGGGCATGCAGGATCTGATCCGCAAGCAGCCGGGCGTGGTGTCCACCCGCGTGGGTTACACGGGCGGGCAGAACGACCATCCGACGTACCGCAACCATCCGGGGCACGCCGAGGCGGTCGAGATCGTCTACGACCCCGCACAGACCGACTACCGCGCGCTGCTGGAGTTCTTCTTCCAGATCCACGATCCGACGACGAAGAACCGCCAGGGCAACGACGTCGGCACCAGCTACCGCTCGGAGATCTTCTACGTCGACGACGAGCAGCGCCAGGTGGCGCTGGACACCATCGCCGACGTCGAGGCCTCCGGGCTGTGGCCGGGCAAGGTCGTCACCGAGGTCAGCCCCGCACCCGACTTCTGGGAAGCCGAACCGGAGCATCAGGACTACCTGGTGCACTACCCGGGTGGTTACACCTGCCACTTCCCGCGGCCGGGCTGGAAGCTGCCCAAGCGCACCGAAGTCTGATTCACCGCACCGCGGTGGCGGTCTGATTCACCGCACCGCGGAGGCGGCGGCGGTCTGATTCACCGGCGGTGCACGACCACCCGGCCGCCGCTCTTGGGCGTATAGGCCACGCCCCTCGAGTGGGTCTTCTCGGCGGGGGCGTCGGTGGGTTCGATCACGAAGTGCCGCAACACTGTTCGCAGCACGATGTCCATCTCCACGTTGGCGAAGGCGGCACCCACGCAGCGCCGGGTGCCGCCGCCGAACGGGATGTGCGCGAACGTGGGCGGGCGCTGACCGATGAATCGGTGCGGGTCGAATCGGTCCGGGTCGGGGAAATCCTGGGCACGGTGGTGCATCTGGGACAGCGCGACGACGATGGAGTAGCCCCGCGGGATGGTGTACTCGCCGAGATCGAATGAGGGCGCGTACACGTGGCGTCCGGCGAAGTCGATGACGGTACGCACCCGCTGCACCTCGAGGATGACCGCCTGCCGGTATTCGTTGTCCTCGGTGTCGGCCTCGGCAGCCAACCTGGCCAGCACGTCGGGGTGGCGGCTGATGCGCTCGAAGGCCCAACCCAGCGTGGCTGCGGTCGTCTCGTGGCCGGCCGCGAGCAGCGTGAGCAGTTCGTCGCCGATGTCCTGGCGCGACATCGAGGACCCGTCCTCGTAGGTGCTCTTCAGCAGCAACGCCAGCACGTCGTCGCGGTCGTCGAAGTCCGGGTCGGCCTGCACGGCGTCGATCAGTCGGCCGATCACCTCGTCGTAGCGCCGACGGTAGCGCGCCAGCCGTCCCCACGGGCTGAACCGGCCGTAGGTGCGTGCCGGGGTGGGCAGCACCGCCAGTCGGGAACCGAGGGTGACCCACGGCGGGATGATGCGGCGCAGCTCGTCCAAATGCGCTCCGTCGGCGCCGAATACCGCCCGCAGGATGGCGTTCAGGGTGATGCGCATCATCGGTTCGAGGGTCTCGAACGGCGTTCCCTCGGGCCAGTTCTGGGCTTCGCGCAGCGTCTCTTCTTCGAAGATGGCCTCGTAGTTGCGAA
This sequence comes from Mycobacterium sp. PO1, assembly GCF_017312405.1. GTDB lineage: Bacteria > Actinomycetota > Actinomycetes > Mycobacteriales > Mycobacteriaceae > Mycobacterium. The sequence goes on along the minus strand of NZ_BLTG01000078.1, from coordinate 54,849 downwards.
TGCTCTTGCCGTGGAACGGTGGGGTCAGCAGCCGGCGTCGCCGCCGATGGTCGGCACCGTCGAGGGCGAACACCGAACCCGACCCGAGTACCCGCGACAGGTTCGGCTGGATGTTGCCGACGTCCTCGGTGTTGGCCATGAACAGTTCCTTGGCCAGTGCCGGGTCGGCGACGATCACGGTGCGGCCGAACACCGGCAGCTGCAACGTGAACACGTCTCCGCATCGGCGGACGATCTGTGCGACCGTCCACTTCCGTGACGTCGTGAAGCCCAGTCCCTGGATCAGCCGGGGCACGGGCGGGGTGGGTGGCAACCGCACCTCACGGGGCGCTGGGGCGCTCCGTTCGGCAGTGGTGATCGTCGCTTCGGTCATCCGCAATCGGCTCCGCTCTGGTACTTGGGTGTACCGCGCTCGTGTCCGGTACGGTACCGCTTGGTACCACGGGGTCGCAAGGGGGTGTCGCGATCATGACCGCCGTTCCCGCCGACTCGGCGGTGACCGCTCGGCTGCTCGACGGCTTGGCGGCCTCGGTCCGCGAGCGCGGCTACCGCGACACGACCGTCGCCGACATCGTCCGGCGCGCGCGCACGTCCAAGCGAACCTTCTACGAGCACTTCGACAGCAAGGACCGCTGCCTGATCGAATTGCTACGCCGCAACAACGACGACCTCATCGCCGCCATCCTGGCCGCGGTCGACGCGCAGGCGGACTGGCCGGTTCAGATCCGTCAGTCCGTCGACGCCTACGTCGAGCACATCGGCGCCCGGCCCGCCATCACGCTGAGCTGGATCCGGGAGGCGCCGGCCCTGGGCGCGCAAGCGCAGCCGTTGCACCGCCAGGCCATGGTGAAACTGACCGACATGCTGGTGACGCTGACCGGGAACCCGGGATTTCGCCGTGCCGGTATCGGCCCGGTCTCCGCTTCCTCCGCGCTGATCCTGTTGGGCGGCATACGGGAACTGACCGCGCTCGTCGTCGAGGACGGTGGTGACGTCCACGAGATCGCCGGACCCGCGGTGGCCGCGGCGACGGCGCTACTGGGTCCGCACTGACCTCACCCGAGGATCAGACGCGCCGACCTCTCGAGTCGGCGCGCGATCTCGTCGTAGGAGACGTAACCCATGCCCGCGCGGACCAGCACCCCGGAGTACAGCATCTCCAACGTGTCGATCACGTCCGGGTCGGTCTGAGGTCCCAGCGCGCCGGCCAACCGGTCCCGGATGTCGCGGCCGATGCGCAGCCGCAGCACCTCGACATCGGGATCCTTGCCCAACAGCGCGGTCGTCACGGCGCCGGCGAACTCCGGCTCGTCGGCGACCAGGAGCGAGATGTGCCCGAGCACGTCGACCACCCGGGCGACGGGATCATCCGACTCGTGATCGACGTGGGGCGAACCGGCCAGCCGGCGCCAGAACACCTCCGCCACGAGATGCTCCTTGGAGGAGAAGTACGTGTAGGCCGTGGCGGCGCCGACGCCCGCCTCCGCGGCGACCCTGCGCACGGTCAGAGCGGCGAATCCATCCCGGGCGAGCAGCTCGACCGAGGCCCGGCCCAACCGCTCCACGGTGTCGGCCTGTCGGGCCGTCAGACGGCGCCGAGTCGACTCCAGGGCCGGATCGGACACATGTCCGGACGCTACTACAACGACCTGTGACCAGCAACGGTAAGTTGGGCGCCATGAGCGATACGACGGCGCACCCCGACACCGCACTACCCCCGGCCGCCGCCGAGCTGTTCGAACTCGCCGAACGCGTCACGGGTTTCATGCCCGCTGATGAGGGCCGCGCCCTCTACGACACCGCGCTGCACTACCTGGGCGACGGCGTCGCGGTGGAGATCGGGACGTACTGCGGCAAGTCCACCGTCATGCTCGGCGCCGCCGCCCAGCAGACCGGTGGGCTGCTGTACACCGTCGACCATCACCACGGCTCCGAGGAACACCAGGCCGGCTGGGAGTACCACGACTCCTCGATGGTCGACCCGGTCACCGGCCTGTTCGACACCCTGCCGACGCTGCGCCACACCCTCGACGCCGCGGGCCTCGACGACCACGTGGTGGCGATCGTGGGACGCTCGCCGGTGGTCGCCCGCGGTTGGCGAACCCCGTTGCGGCTCTTGTTCATCGACGGTGGCCACACCGAAGAGGCGGCCCGCCGCGACTTCGACGGCTGGGCGCGGTGGGTGTCGGTCGGCGGGGCACTGGTCATCCACGACGTCTTCCCCGACCCCGCCGACGGCGGGCAGGCGCCCTTCCACATCTACCGCCGCGCGCTGGACACCGCAGAGTTCCGCGAAGTCGCGGCGACCGGTTCGATGCGGGTGCTCGAACGCGCGACGGGCGATCCGGGCACGCTCGGCGGCGCGCAGGTCAGCGCTCGCTGATCACGCACTCGCAGTCGTAGTCTCCCTCGAGACCCCGCGGCAGATCGGGACCGCGGAAGATGCCGCTGCCCGGCGTCGCGCAGGACAATGCATCCGCCGCGAGGATCACCGCCGCACCGGTCCAGGTGGTGCGTTCGACCGGCCAGCGTTTGCCGTCGGCGTACACCAGGCCGGTCCAGTACGAACCGTCCTCCTCGCGGAGGTGGTGCATGGCCGCGAACTGCGCATGCGCGCGTCCTCGGTCGCCGATCGCGTCCAATGCCATGACCAGCTCACAGGTCTCGGCACCGGTCACCCACGGCCGGTCGTCCACACACCGGATCCCCAGATCCGGAACCACGAAATCGTCCCACCGCTCGTCGATCCGGGAGCGCGCCCGGGGCCCGCGCAGCGCGCCGCACAACACCGGGTAGTACCACTCCATCGACCAGCGGTCCTTGGCGACGAACGCTTCGGGGTGTTCGACGATCGCGTGACCCAACCGCCCGACGGCGACCTCCCACTCGGGCTGCGGGTCGTCGACATAGTCGGCCAGCGCCAAGGCGCACCGGATGCTGTGATGGATGCTGGCGCAGCCGGTGAGCAGGGCCTCCTCGGCGATACCGGACGGGCTTGCCGCCCAGGCGATCTCGCCGGTGCCGGACTGAAGGCTCAGGACGAAGTCGATCGCCTTGACCACAACCGGCCACATCGTCTCGGCGAACCGGCGGTCGCCGGTGACCAGCACGTGATGCCACACACCGGTGGCGATGTAGGCGCAGAAGTTGCTGTCACTGTTGGCGTCCTCGATGACGCCGTTGCGCAACTGGATGGGCCAGGTGCCGTCGTCGCGCTGGGTGCGCAACGACCAGTCGAAGGCCGCCCGCGCCGGCTCGAGCAGTCCCGCGACGGTCAGCGCCATCGCGTTCTCGATGTGGTCCCACGGATCGGTGTGCCCGCCGTGCGACCACGGGATGGCACCGGACGGCTCCTGCGTCGCCGCGATGGACTCCGCCGTCTGGCAACACTGGTCGGGACTGAACGCCCCGGGCACACCGGGGATCTCAGGCATCGGCCGGAGGTTTCCTGAAGTAGAGCGCCACACTCTTGCCGATCAACGGGTTGAGCGCGGCCTCGGCAGTGCGGGTGAGCCACGGCCGGCTCATCATGTCCCACACCAACAGCTTGTGATACGCCGTCACCGCCGGATGATCCGACTTCTCGGTACCGACGGCGCATTTGAGCCACCAGTACGGCGCGTGCAGCGCATGAGCGTGATGGGTGGCAGTCAGTTCGAGGCCGTGTGCGAGCACCTTGTCGCGCAGTTCGTCGGCGCGGTAGATGCGGATGTGACCGCCTTCGTTGGCGTGGTATTCATCCGAGAGCGCCCAGCAGATCCGCTCCGGCAACCACCGCGGCACCGTGATCGCCAGCGCACCACCGGGTCTGAGGACCCGCACCAGTTCGGAGATCGCCCGGTCATCATTGGGCACATGCTCGAGGATCTCCGAGGCGATGACGCAGTCGAAGGTGGCGTCGTCGTACGGCAACTCCAGCGCGTCGCCTTTGACGGCCTCGCCCCGGGCCGAAGCGGGTGCCTCCCCCTCGGCTTTCATCGCCTGCAGGATCTCGTCGACATCATTGAGATCGGCGACGTTCTGGTCGAAGCCGATCACGTCGGCGCCACGGCGGAATGCCTCGAAGGTGTGCCGGCCGGCACCACACCCGACGTCGATGACCTTGCTGCCCGGCCCCACCTCGAGCCGGTCGAAGTCCACGGTCAGCATGCCGCGACCCGCCGACAGGCGCGCTCGTAGACCGAGACAGTCTGCGCGGCAACCGATTCCCAACTGAATACGTCCAGCGCACGGCGCCTTCCGTTGTCTCCGAGCCTGCGCAGCTCCAGCGGCGAATCCAGCAACTCGCCCAGTACCCTGGTCAACTCGTCGACGTCGGCGGGAGTGACCAGCCGCGCACATTCACCGTCGGGTCCGACCACTTCGGGCAGCGCACCGGCCCGGCTGGCGACAATCGGGGTCCCGCTGGCCATCGCCTCCACCGCGGGAAGCGAAAAGCCCTCGTACAGCGACGGGATGCACGCCACCTCGGCGGAGGCCAGCAGCTCTGCCAGTTCGGCGTCGGACAACCCGCTGGAACTGTGCACGATGTCGGAGATACCCAACTCGGCGATCAGCTTCTCGGTCGGGCCGTTGGGCTCGAGCTTGGCGACCAGCTGCAGCTCGAGATCACGCTCGATGCGTAACCGGGCGATGGCGTGCAGCAGGTGGCTCACGCCTTTGAGCGGCACGTCGGCGCTGGCGATCGCGATGACACGGTTGCGCACCCGGTTCGGCGCGGGTTGGAACAACTCGGTGTCCACTCCCAGCGGTACGACATGCAGCTGGTCGGGGCTGACCGCGAAGTCCTCGGCGATGTCGGCAGCCGAGGTCGACGACACAGTGACCAGCTCGGGAATCCGGCGTGCTACGTCCTTCTGCATCTCGGCGAAGCCGTACCACCGGCGGACCAGCGGCTTGCGCCACCACTTCGCCGCGGCGACGTCGAGGACCCGGTCCCGGGTGATCGGATGGTGCACGGTGGCCACCACCGGCAGCCCGGCCTCGGCGATCGCCAACAGACCGGTACCCAGGCACTGGTTGTCGTGCACGACGTCGAAGTCGGCGCGCCGGTCGGCGAGCAACCGGGCCACCCGCATGCTGAACGTCTTGGGTTCGGGGAAGCCCGCAGTCCACGTGGTCAGCAGTTCGCGGACGTCGATGCTGGTCTTGATCTCGCTGGGCCGAGGGATCCGGAACGGGTCGGGCTCGCGGTAGAGGTCCAGGCTGGGCACCTTGGTCAGGCGCACCCGCGGATCCAGACCGTCCGGGTACGGCTGCCCGGAGAAGAGTTCCACGTCATGGCCGAGCTCGACCAGGCCGCGGCTCAGGTGTCGTACGTAGACGCCCTGGCCACCGCAATGGGTCTTGCTCCGATAAGACAGCAACGCAATGCGCATGGTCAGCTCACATACCCCGCGCAGCGCTCACGCACATACCCCGCGCCGCGCTCACGCGCGAGGATCCGGATGGAATGCCGCACTGAGCAGGCCAAATCGATTGGAGCAAGGAATCCGAACCCTCCTGGACATGTGTCCAGACTATAGTTTGACGTGCTAGCTGACGCAACGCGTGCGCTAGCTCTGACTACCACAGTCACCTGTTGACGTCCCCGCCGACCTCGGCGCAGTGCGTCTCACCGGGGCGGGAACCCGCCGGTGGCGACCGGGCCCCAGCGCCGCGGGGTGATCCGGATCAGACATTTGCCCTGCTCGACCATCGCCCGGCGGTAGTCATCCCAGTCGGAGTGCTCACCGGCAACCGACCGGAAGTAGTCGACGAGCGGTTCGAGCGCCTCGGGCAGGTCCAGGACTTCGCCGGCCCCGTCGACCTGGACGTAGGGCCCGTCAAAGTCGTCGGAGAGCACGACGACGCTCGTGCGCGGGTCGCGGCGGATGTTGACCGACTTCGCCCGCTGCGGATAGGAGGCGATCACCAGGCGCCCGTCGCCGTCCACCCCACCGGTCACCGGCGAGCTCTGCAGCGACCCGTCGCGGCGGTGGGTGGTCAGCACCATGCGGTGCCGCGGTCGGATGAACTCGAGCAGGTCGGCCCCTGAAACCGGCTCGGCGGTCGCGATGCGTCTGGCCATCGGTTCAGCGTATCGAGTTGTCGGCCCGACTCCGTACTCTGTCGAACATGAGTTCGAACAGCCCGCTTGTCCGTGAAACGACCGCCGTGACCCCTGTGCTCGACGCCGCAGATGACGCGTTGAGCGCCTTCCAAGCCCTGACCGACCTGCCGGTACACACCCTGCGCCCGGCCGATCAGCGGGCGCTGCTGCTGCGCCTGGACGCCATGGAACGTCGGCTGGCCGCGCTACAGCGGCGTCTGCTGGCGCGGTTGGTCACCGGGCCGCCCCCGGTGCAGTTTGCCGGCGCTCCCTGGGCCGAAGTGCTCGCGCGGCGGCTGCGCATCTCGATCGGTGAAGCGGAGAAGCGCATCGCCGAGGCCACGGCGGGCTCCGCCGATCCGCGCGATCAGGCCGTGACAGCCCGCGTCGCGCCGCACGGCAGCACGAAGGCGAAAGCCCGCGGAAAGCCGAGCCCGGTCAGGCGTCCGCGGCGCAGCGCGTCCACCGACACCGACCGAGTCGCCCCGGAGGACGGCTCGTAGCACCGCAGCGCGTCGCCACTGACCTCGACCAGCAGCACCCAGTGCCGCGGGACGACGCGCCCGATGAGCACCGCCACCGGCCGGCCTTCGCCCACCGCGGCGAGCACATCGGCCAGTCGGTCGCATCGCCCTCGCCGGCACCGCCACCGGTAGCGCAGCCCGCACACCCGGGCTCGTTCGGTGAGCGCACGTGCCATTCCCGCCGGCGTGGTACCCAGACGGCGCGGCCACACGGCGTTCACCTGGGCGTGCACGCGCTGCTGTTCCCTGGCGAACCAGGCATCGGCCACGCCGGCCTCGCGCAGCATCGAACCGTACTCAGCGTCCAGCATCGCCCCGGCGACCACGGCGACCGCCGGCCCGCAGGTGATCCCGTCACGCTGCCGCAGGGCGCCCACAGCAAACTTCATGCGCCACGCCCTTCCCGCCGTGAATTTTTCGCCGGCTTTGGGTACTTGCCACGTTAGGCACAACGACGTGGGGAGATGCGCATGTTCACGACAGCGACGGTGGGGCACCGATGACGTTCAACATCACCCCGACAGCAGCCCAGCACGACCTGGCCCGCCGCACCCACGAGTTCGCCGAACAGGTCATCCGCCCCGTCGCCGCCGAGTACGACCAGCGCCAGGAGTTTCCCTGGCCGGTCCTGGAACAGGCCGCTGAGCAGGGCTTCTACAGTCCATTGTTCTACCGGGACCTGATCGGTGACCCGACCGGGCTGTCGCTGCCGATGTTCATGGAGGAACTGTTCTGGGGCTGCGCGGGAATCGGGTTGGCGGTGGTGATGCCGGCGCTGGCGCTGTCGGCCATCGGGCAGGCCGCCACCCCCGAACAGATGCTGCAGTGGGCGCCGGAGTGTTTCGGCACCCCCGGCGACCTGAAGCTGGCCGCGCTGGCGATCTCCGAACCCGAGGGTGGCAGCGACGTGCGCAACCTGCGCACCAGGGCACGCCGCGACGGCTCGGGCCCCGACGCGGACTGGATCATCGACGGACACAAGATGTGGATCGGAAACGGCGGCATCGCCAATGTGCACGTGGTCAACGCCGTCGTCGACGAGGAACTCGGGCACCGCGGGCAGGGTCTGTTCATCGTCCCCGGCGGTCTGCCGGGCCTGGAGATGGTCCGCAAGCTCGACAAGCTGGGCTGCCGGGCGTCGCACACCGCCGAGCTGAAGTTCAACGGCGTCCGCGTGCCCGCCGACCATCTGCTCGGCGGGCAGGAGAAACTCGAGCGGCGGCTGGCCCGCGTGCGCGAGGGCGGGCCCAAGCGGTCGGGATCGGCAACGCTGGGCACGTTCGAGCAGACCCGCCCCATGGTCGCCGCGCAGGCTCTCGGCATCGCCCGGGCGGCGTTGGAGTACGTCACGGAATACGCCAACCGGCGTGAGGCGTTCGGCGCGCCCATCATCGACAACCAGGGCATCGCGTTCCCGCTCGCCGACCTGGCCACCAGTCTGGATGCGGCGCGGTTGCTGACCTGGCGGGCGTCGTGGATGGCCGCCACCGGTGTGGCGTTCGAGCGCGGCGAAGGATCGATGTCGAAACTGGCGGCCAGCGAGCTCGCGGTGCGCACCACCGAACGGGCCATCCAGACCATGGGCGGCTGGGGATACATCTCCGACCACCCCGTCGAGAAGTGGTACCGCGACGCCAAGCTGTACACCATCTTCGAGGGCACCAGCGAAATCCAGCGGATCGTCATCTCCAAGGCGCTCGGCGCGGCCGACGGGAAGCCTCCGCTGCACGTCGACCTCGAACCCACCGGCGGTCCGCTCAACCGCGTCTTCGGCCGGGGCACGCCGGTGCGCACCCGTGTCGCCGACACCGCGCTGACGATGAAGGACCGGGTTCCCGCGCCGGTGATGCAGATGGCGATGAAAGTGCTTCGGCCGCCCAGCAAGTAGGGCCTGCGGATCGCGCCGGACGGAACCGGCGGTCACGCTAATCTACTGCTGTGACCAGTGACGACTCCCTGGAGCAGGCGCTCGCCGGTGGCGCGCCCCAGCTGGTGGGTTGGTTTCGCTTCCACTTCGCCGACGAACGGTGGGAGTGGTCCGACGAGGTTCAGCTCCTGCACGGCTATCAGCCCGGGACCGTGACCCCGACCACCGAACTGGTGCTCTCGCACAAGCACCCCGACGACTACCGGCAGGTCGCGGCGACCCTCGAGGAGATGCGCCGCGAGCACCGGACGTTCTCGACGCGGCATCGCATCATCGACACCCGCGGCGATGTGCACGAGGTGGTCGTCATCGGCGATCAGCTCCGCAATGCCGACGGCCGGTTGATCGGCACCCACGGTTTCTACGTCGACGTCACCCCCAACGAGGCAATGGCCAAGGCGATGGTCAGCGCGGCGCTCGACGAGATCACCGAGAACCGCTCCGTCATCGAACAGGCCAAGGGGATGCTGATGCTGGTCTACCGGGTCGATGCGGACACCGCGTTCGAGCTGCTGCGGTGGCGCTCGCAGGAGACCAACGTGAAACTGCGGATGCTCGCCGAACGGTTGCTGGTCGATTTCGCCGGCCTCGACTACGAGGAGACCCTGCCGCCCCGCGCCACGTTCGACCACCTGTTCCTGACTGCTCACCAGCGGGTGGACCGCACCAGCGATACCGTGGGCACGTGACCGCCTCGAAGAAAGCGCTGATCATCGTCGACGTGCAGAACGACTTCTGCGAGGGCGGCTCGCTGGCTGTCGCCGGGGGCGCGGACGTGGCGCGCGGCATCAACGCCCTGCTGGGCGGCGGCTCGAGGTACGCACACGTGGTGGCCACCAAGGATTTCCACATCGACCCGGGCGGGCATTTCTCCGACCACCCGGATTACGTCGACTCGTGGCCACCACACTGCCGGGTCGACACCGGCGGGGTGGAGTTCCACCCCGACCTGGACACCGCGCCGATCGAGGCGGTGTTCAAGAAGGGGCATTACACCGCCGCCTACAGCGGCTTCGAGGGTGCCGACGACGACGGCACCGGACTGGCCGAGTGGCTGCGCTCCCGGGGCGTCGAAGCCGTCGACGTCGTGGGCATCGCCACCGACCACTGTGTGAAGGCCACCGCAGCCGATGCGGTCGCCGCCGGATTCGCCACCCGGGTGCTGCTGGACCTGACCGCCGGCGTGTCGCCGGCGACCACCGCGCAGGCGGTCGAGACGCTGCGCTCTGCCGGGGTCGACGTCGCGTCCTGACCTGTGACCCACCCGACGGTTGCACCACCCCCTCGGGTGGGCATCCCATAGGGTCGCCACACGCCGTCATCCGACGAATCCGCATCGCGCTAGCACAGGAGAATCGCCTTGACCGAGATCGCCAGCTCACCGGGCAACGTCATGGCTGTCGAGCCGTGGCCCGGCAAGGCCTACCCCCTCGGCGCCACCTACGACGGGTCCGGCACGAACTTCGCGTTGTTCAGTGAGGCCGCCGAGTTGGTCGAGTTGTGCCTGTTCGACGCGGACGGCACGGAAACCCGCATCACGCTGCCCGAGGTGGACGGATTCGTCTGGCACGGTTTTCTGCCCAACATCGAGCCCGGGCAGCGCTACGGCTACCGCATCCACGGCCCCTATGACCCCGGGGCCGGCGTGCGCTGCAACCCGAACAAGTTGCTGCTCGACCCCTACGCCAAGGCCATCGACGGGACGTTCGACTGGAACCAGTCGCTGTTCAGCTACAACTTCGGCGACCCCGACAGCCGCAACGATGACGACTCGGCGGCCAGCATGCCCAAGTGCGTGGTCATCAACCCGTACTTCGACTGGGGGGTGGACCGCCCGCCCAGCCACGAATACGCCGACTCCGTCATCTACGAGGCCCACATCAAAGGCCTCACCGAGACGCACCCCGACATCCCGGAGCAGATTCGCGGCACCTACGCCGCGGTCGCCCACCCGGCCATCATCGACCACCTGGTCGCGCTGGGGATCACCGCGATCGAGCTGATGCCGGTGCACCACTTCGCCAACGACTCGACCCTCGTCGACAAGGGCCTGTCCAACTACTGGGGCTACAACACCATCGGTTTCCTGGCCCCGGACTCCAAGTACAGCTCCAACCCCAACCCCGGCGGGCAGGTGCAGGAGTTCAAGACCATGGTGCGCACGCTGCACGAAGCGGGCATCGAGGTCATCCTCGACGTGGTCTACAACCACACCGCCGAGGGCAACCACCTGGGTCCGACGCTGTCGATGCGGGGCATCGACAATGCCGCCTACTATCGCCTCGTCGACGACGACAAGCGCTACTACATGGACTACACCGGAACCGGCAACAGCCTCAACGTCGGTCACCCGCATTCGCTGCAGCTGATCATGGATTCGCTGCGGTACTGGGTGACCGAGATGCACGTCGACGGGTTCCGTTTCGACCTGGCCTCCACGCTGGCCCGGGAGTTCTACGACGTCGACAAGTTGTCGACGTTCTTCGAACTCGTCCAGCAGGATCCGACGGTCAGTCAGGTCAAACTCATCGCCGAGCCGTGGGACGTCGGACCCGGCGGGTACCAGGTCGGCGGCTTCCCGCCGCAGTGGACGGAATGGAACGGCAAGTACCGCGACACCGTGCGCGACTACTGGCGCGGCGAGCCCGCCACCCTCGACGAGTTCGCCTCCCGGCTCACCGGCTCGGCCGATCTCTACGAGAACACCGCGCGCCGACCCGTCGCCTCGATCAACTTCATCACCGCCCACGACGGTTTCACGTTGCGGGACCTGGTCTCCTACAACGAGAAACACAACGAGGCCAACGGCGAGGACAACAACGACGGGGAAAGCCACAACCGGTCCTGGAACTGTGGCGCCGAAGGCCCCACCGAGGACGCCGAGGTCAATGCGTTGCGCGCCCGGCAACAACGCAACTTCCTTACCACGCTGCTGCTGTCGCAGGGTGTCCCGATGATCGCGCACGGCGACGAACTCGGCCGCACCCAGCAGGGCAACAACAATGTGTACTGCCAGGACAACGAGCTGTCCTGGGTGGACTGGTCGGCGGCGGACACCGATCTGATGGAGTTCACCCGCACCGTGTCACAGCTGCGTACCGCGCATCCCGTGTTCCGCCGGCGCCGGTTCTTCACCGGGCAGCCCATCGAGGCCGGCGGACTGCCCGACATCCTGTGGCTCAACCCGGACGGCTCGGTCATGTCGAGCGAGGACTGGGGCACCGGTTACGCGAAGTCGATCGCGGTCTACCTCAACGGCAATGCCATTCCCTACATGGACCTGCGCGGAATCCGGGTCACCGACGCGTCGTTCCTGCTGTTCTTCAACGCCCACTATGAGCCGATCAAGTTCAAGGCGCCGAAGAAGAAGTTCGCGCCGCAGTGGCGCCCCCTCATCGACACGGCGACCGGGGTGGTGCCCGACGACGCGAAGCCCCTCAAGGCGTCGGCCACCTTCGAGGTCGCCGCGCGCGGACTGGTCGTCCTCGAGGCCATCCCCGAGTAGCCCGAGCACCGGCCACCTGAAAGACGTTGCGCGACACTGCGCTTAGCAACCCAGTTCAGCGTTTTTCGGCGCGCTGTGTGTTAGCTTGAAGATGCTGTGCAACCGTGACCGCCGAGTCGGCGTCGGGTTCCCGACTGCCGCCGGCCGGGCGGGCCGGAGTAGGAGCCGAAGAGCGGCGGGGACCTACCCGGCGGTCACGGTTGCCAGCTCTGCTCTCGACCTCCGCGGATCAACCGAGAATGCGCTGGATCGACCGCATCGGGATCGGCAGCCAGGACGGCCGGAACTTGGCCTCGTACGCGGCTTCGTAGATCGCCTTGTCGAGTTCGTAGGCGGCCAGCACCTCACCCGACTCGCGGGGGTCGGTTCCGGCCACCGCCGCGTAGCCCTCGCAGAACGCGGTGCTGTTGCGCTGGACCCATTCCCGTGCCCGCGCGGCAACCTGCCGGTCCCGCTCGTGGTCGGCGGACAGGTCGACCAGCCGCTGATAGGCGGCGTACTCGAAGGATCGCAGCACGCCGGCCACGTCGCGCAACGGGGAATCGGGCCTGCGCCGCTCCTCCAGCGGCTGTCCCGGCTCGCCTTCGAAGTCGATCAGCAGCCAGTTCTCCGGCGTGCGCAGCACCTGCCCCAGGTGCAGATCGCCGTGCACCCGCTGCACCGTGATCTGCTGGCCGGCGAGCTTGCGGTACCGCTCCTCGATCAGGGCGGCGTGCCCGCCCAGGTCGGGCACGGATGCGGCGGCGGACTGCAGCCGCTCGAGCACGGTGTCGACCGGGAAATCCATGGTGGACGTGCCGAGTTCGGCGGCCAGCGTGGCATGCACGGAGGCCACCGCCTCACCCAGCCGGTAGGACTCGCCGGCGAAGTCGCCGCCGACCTCGTCGGCATAGAGGTCGCCCTCGGCGAACAGGTCGCGCGTGCTGGCCGTGGCCATGTCCCAGCCCTCGGCACTGTTGGCGGCGAACTCGGTCACCATGCCGAGCGCACAGGGCTGCGAACCCGCCGCATCCCAGGCGGTCTCATACGAGCCGAGCAGCGGCGCGATGTGTGGGTTGCCCGCCCGGGCCAGCACCCGGTTCAGCTCGATGTCGGGGTTGATGCCGGGGGTGAGGCGACGGAAGACCTTGAGCACCGCCCGGTCCTCGAAGATGACGCTGGTGTTGCTCTGCTCGACTCCCGCCATGCGCGGAACAGTGGTCGTAGGCAGGTCGGCGCCGGGTTCCTTCTCGAAGCGCAGAGCACCGATGGAGGCCGACGAATCGATCAGGGACAGCAGCTGTTGCGCCGCGTCGGGATCGTAGAGCGCATCGCAGGCCACCCGTTCCCCGTCGGGTCCCTCGACGGTTCCGATGGTGGCGACGTCGCTGTACTCGTCGATCGGCTCGGCGCCCCAGCGCAGCAGCACCTGGTAACGCTCTGCGCCGCCGTCGGTGTAGGCCACGTCGAGCAGCACCAGTTCGACACCGTCGGACAACGCGGTGACGGCCGAAGGTCGTGCGGAGGCCAGTTCTCGGCTGCGCCCGGCGTACCAGCGCTGGCTGACGATCCAGTCGGCGAAGGGCAGATTGTCGACGGTCATCACTGCTCACCTCCCTCGGTGGGGTCGGGTCGCAGCATGAACCAGTAGAAGCCGTGGCCGGGGAGGGTGAGCAGATAGGGCAGATTGCCGATGCGGGGGAACTCGACGTGACCGGTCATCTCCACCGGGATGTGTCCGTTCCAGGCCTGCAGGTTGAGTTCGATGGGCTGCGGGAAACGCGACAGGTTGTTCACACACAGCACGACGTCGGTGCGGCCGTCCTGCTCCAGTTCGCGCACATACGCCAGCACCGACGGGTTGGTGCCGCCCAACTCGCGGAATGACCCGACCGCGAACGCGTCGTGCCGGCGGCGGATGGACAGCATCGTGCGGGTCCAGTTCAGCAGCGAGGTCGAGGTGTCGCGTTGGGCTTCGATGTTGACCGACTGGTAGCCGTAGATCGCATCCTGATTGGGCGGCAGGTAGAGCCGCCCTGGGGTGGCGGTGGAGAATCCCGCGTTGCGGTCGGGGGTCCACTGCATCGGGGTGCGCACCGCGTCGCGGTCGCCCAGCCAGATGATGTCACCCATCCCGATCTCGTCGCCGTAGTACAGGACTGGCGAACCGGGCAGCGACAGCAGCAGCGCGGTGAACAGCTCCATCTGGTTGCGGTCGTTGTCCAGCAGCGGCGCCAGGCGCCGGCGGATGCCGACGTTGGCCTTCATGCGCGGATCCTTGGCGTACTCCGCGTACATGTAGTCGCGCTCTTCGTCGGTGACCATCTCCAGCGTCAGCTCGTCGTGGTTGCGCAGGAAGATCCCCCACTGCGCCATCTCCGGGATGTCCGGGGTCTGGGCGAGGATCTCCGAGATCGGGAAGCGCGACTCGCGGCGCACCGCCATGAAGATGCGGGGCATCAGCGGGAAGTGGAACGCCATGTGGCATTCGTCGCCGCCGGTCTCGGGGTCCCCGAAGTACTCGACGACATCGGCGGGCCACTGGTTGGCCTCGGCGAGCAGCACCCGGCCCGGGAACTCGTCGTCGATGACCTTGCGGCAGTGCTTGAGGAAGGCGTGGGTCTCGGGCAGGTTCTCGCAGTTGGTGCCCTCCCGCTCGAACAGGTAGGGCACCGCGTCGAGGCGGAAGCCGTCGATGCCGAGGTCCAGCCAGAACCGCAGCACGTCGATCATCGCTTCCTGCACCGCAGGGTTGTCGTAATTCAGGTCGGGCTGGTGCGAGAAGAACCGGTGCCAGTAGAACTGCCGCCGCACCGGGTCGAACGTCCAGTTGGACTCCTCGGTGTCGACGAAGATGATCCGCGCATCGGGGTAGGGCTCGCTGGTGTCACTCCAGACGAAGAAATCGCCGTAGGGGCCGTCGGGATCACGACGGGATTCCTGGAACCACGGATGCTGATCGGAGGTGTGGTTCATGACGAGGTCGGTGATGACGCGGATGCCGCGGCGGTGTGCGGCGTCGAGCAGCTCGACGAAATCCTCGACGGTGCCGAACTCGGGCAGCACCTTGTAGAAGTCGCGGATGTCGTAGCCGCCGTCGCGCAGCGGGGAGTCATAGAAGGGCGGCAGCCAGAGGCAGTCCACGCCCAGCCACTTCATGTAGTCCATTCGTTCGGTCAGGCCGCGTAGGTCGCCGATGCCGTCGGAGTTGGAGTCGTAGAAGGCGCGAACCAGAACCTCGTAGAAGACCGCCTTCTTGAACCACACGCGGTCCTCAGGGAGGGCGCGCGCGTGGGTGAAGTCTTCCGCGGTCGGGTGTTCGACTACCCCGTCTTCGACGTGGCTGCCCTCCGCCGGGCCTGCTGAGCGGGTGCGAGTGCTGTCGTCCATAGGTGTTTCCAACCTACCCAGGTCTGGCGGAAATGAATCACCCGAGCGGAGCGAGAATCAGATCACCCGAGCACCCGGCCCGCGCCGATGCGGGTCAGGGCAGGAAGCGTTCGGCGCCGGGTGTGCGCACGTATCGGAGACTGTTGGCCTGCCGGTATCCGATGACGCCGCCGCCGAACGTCAGCAGCAGCAGTCCCGCGACGCCGGGCAGGGCCACCGCGGCCAACTCGGCCAGCGTCGGGTTGGTCAGTGCGCGGGGATATCCCAACCGGGCGGGTGGGCCGGACAGCGGGGTCGACACCGACTGCGGTGCCGATTCGGCGCTCGGCGGCAGCGAGCCGCGGATCACCGGGGTACGCACACCGGCGGTGCCGGGTTGTGTGACACCGGGCGCGGGAGCGGCGACCGCCTCGACCGGCCGGGCGCCCTGCCCGCCCACGGTGGCGACGCGGGGCACCGCCACCACGAGCGGTGCGCGCATCACCGGGGCTTCGGACATCACGCCGCCGCCTCCGCCGCCCGCGGTGGTCGTGCCGGTCGCCGCGTCGACGACGGGCTCCTCCTCCTGGGTGCGGATGGATGGTCCCGGCGGGGCCGGCGTGGGGTTGACGACCAGCGACTGGAGGAACCCCTGCAGGGTCGGTACGGAGACCTCGACGGTCGTGTAGAACGACGAGACCGTCGGCCACGTCCCGGCGGGTATCTCGTCGGCCGCAGGCAGGCGAGGTACCGGGATCCTCATGGTGATCGAGGAGTTGCTGTAGTCGAACATCCGCGGGGTTTTCGACGGCGGTACGGGACCGCGGCTGGAGCCGCCGCGCTCACTTGCGGCGTCCTCGTCGTCGGCCAGTACGAGGTCGTCGTCTTCGAAGTCCACTGCATCTTCGGCATCGTCGAGTGCATCGGAGCGGATCGTCGGCGGATCGGAGTCGCCGGATTCCCCGACATCACCGTCGTCATCCCCGACGGAATCGTCCGCGTCGGCTTTGCTGGCGGTGCTGTCCTCCCCCGAGCCGTCACCGGCACTGTCGGAACCCTGGCTGCTGGTTCCGGAATCGGAGGGCTGCGCGACGGCCGGCGCCGCGCCCGGGCCGGCGATCAACAGACCTGCCGAGACCAGACCGGCGAGCGCGGCGGCGCGCAACGAAGGCTCGCCCATGGTGCCCCAATTCTTGCCCGGATCGGTTGCTCGGCAGGTCGGTGTTCTCACCGAGATTCTCGCACATCCGCACCGCCGAATCCGCTGAGTGCAGTTGCTGACGGGAGACGATCAATCGACGTCCGCGTCATTTTGTTTCGGCGCCACGCCGACCCGATCCGGCCACCCGCTATCGTGCCGGGGGTGAGCTCCGCAGGCCCGACACGCGACCACGGTGATCCCGGCGACGCACCCACCGTCCCCCCTGCGCTGACCGAACCCGCCGACACCCGGCGCCCATCGGCGGCCGAGGAGGCGCGAACCATCGCGGCAGCCACCAACACCGGCACCCTGGCCTCGCTGACCGCCGACGGGGACCCGTGGGCGTCGTTCGTCACCTACGGCTTGCTGGGCGGGGCACCGGTGCTGTGTGTGTCGAACCTGGCCGAGCACGGCCGCAACCTCGCCCACGACCCGCGAGCCAGCCTGGCGATCGTCGCCCCCAGCAGCCAGGCCGACCCGCTGGCCAGTGGCAGGGTCACGCTCGCCGGGCACGTCGAGCAGCCCGTCGGCGACGAACGCGACGCCGCCCGGGCCGCGCACCTGGGCGCGGTCGCCGCCGCGAGGTACTACATCGACTACAGCGACTTCACGCTGTGGGTGCTGCGGGTGTCCCGGGTGCGCTGGGTGGGCGGCTACGGCCGGATGGATTCGACGACGGGCCCGGACTACGCCGCCGCCGAACCGGATCCGGTGACCCCGCGGGCGGCGGGTGCGGTGGCGCACCTCAATGCCGACCATGCCGACAGCCTGGTGGCGATGGCCCGCACGCTGGGCGGCTATCCCGACACCGTCGCCGCGACCTGCACCAGCGCCGACCGATACGGCTTGGACCTGCGGTTGGACACCGATCGCGGGATGGCCTACACCCGAATCGGATACGCCGGCCCCATCAATTCGATCGACGAATTACGTTCGGCCACGGTCGAGTTGGCGCAACGGGCGCGCCGGGGCTGAACTACCATCCCCGTCATGGCTGAGCACAACCCTCCGCGCCCGCAGACCTGGCAGGCGGCGTTCGAGTTGATCCGCGACCGCGGACACGAGCACCGCGCCGAACCGTTCCGGCTGGCCAGCGGCCAACTCAGCCACGACTACATCGACGGCAAGTACGCCGTCGACACCGGAGAGCGCCTGGCGGTGGTCAGCCGCGCCGTCGCCGATCTCGCCTCGGCCCACGGCATCGAGTACGACGCCGTCGGGGGACTGACCATGGGTGCCGACCCGCTGGCACACGGCGTCGCAATGGTCACGGGCAAGGCGTGGTTCTCCGTGCGCAAGGAACAGAAGCAGCGCGGCCGGGAGCAGTGGATCGAGGGCACGCGCCTGCAGGCGGGTGACCGGGTCCTGCTCGTCGACGACGTCATCAGCACCGGCGGCTCCACCGAGATCGCCCTCGAGCGCGTGACCGCGCTGGGCGCCGTGGTTGCCGGCGTCATTCCGATGGTCGACCGCGGCGACATCGCCGCCGGCCGCTTCGCCGCCCGCGGTGTCCCCTTCGTCGCGTTGGTCAGCTACCGCGACCTGGGCATCGAGCCCGTTCGCGACGTCTGATACCTCAGTCGCGGACGACTCAGTCACGAACCACGAGGACGCCGTCGGGTTCCACTCCGACGGTGACGCGGTCGCCGGGCGCCAGCCGCCGGGCAGCCGAACTCGGCATCTGGGCCGTCAGCGCCACGCCGTCCGCGAGCGTGATCGCGACCCGGGAGACGGCCCCGAGGAACGCCACCGAGGCGACCGTGGCCGAGCCCGCGGGATCACCACTCACGGTGAGGGATTCGGGCCGGACGCGAGCCGTGCCGGCGCCGTTGGCCACCGACCCCGGCAGCGTCGGGACGCCGACTCCGAGCAGCGTCGCCCGGCCGCCGGACACGTGTGCGGGCACCTTGTTGTTCAGGCCGACGAAGTCGGCGACGAACGGCGTCGCGGGGTGGGCGTACAGCTGTGCGGGCTCGGCCACCTGTTCCAGTCGACCCCTGTTCATGACCGCGACCCGGTCGGCTATCGCCAACGCCTCCTCCTGGTCGTGGGTGACGAGCAGCGTGGTGGTCCCCACCTCCGACTGGACCCGCCTGATCTCGTCGCGCAACTGGACGCGCACCTTGGCATCCAGCGCCGACAGCGGCTCGTCGAGCAGTAACACCCGCGGTTCGATCGCCAGCGCCCGGGCCAGCGCCACCCGCTGCTGCTGCCCCCCCGACAACTCGGTGGCGTACCTGTCGGCGTAGGCGGCCAGCCCAACCAGGTCGAGCATCTGCGCCGCGCGCTTCCGTCGCTCCCGCCTGCCCCTGCCACGCATCTTGAGCCCGAACGCGACGTTGTCGAGCACGCTCAGATGCGGGAACAGGCTGTAGGCCTGGAACACCATGCCCATGTCGCGGCGGTTCGCCGGCGTCCGGTGCAGGTCCACCCCCGCCACCGACACCGTCCCCGACGTCGCCTCGTCCAACCCCGCCACGATCCGCAGCGCGGTGGTCTTCCCACACCCGGACGGGCCCAGCAGTGCCACCAGTTCACCGGGCCGGATGTGCAGGGTCAGGCCGTCGAGGGCTCGTGAGTCTCCGTAGACGCGGGTGAGTTCGTCGACATCGAGGGCCTGACCGCCGTCCTCGCCGCGGCTCATCGGACCCCCGATGCGGTTCTACGGCGCCCCCGAGTGAGCAGCGACAGCGCCGACAACAGCACGAAGCCGAACACCAGCGTCGCCAGCGACGCGGCCACCGAGGTGGGGCCGTCGCTCTTGCCCAGCAGGACGATCTGCACCGGCAGGGTCTGGTATCCGCTCAGCGAGGCGATGGTGTACTCACCCAGCACCACCGCGGTGGAGATGAACGCCGCCGACACCATGCCCGGCCAGATGTTGGGCACCACCACCTGCAGCGTGGCGGTGAACCACCCGGCCCCCAGCGAGCGGGCCGCCTCGGTGAGGGTGCGCAGATCCACAGCGGACAGCGAGGCGTCCAGCGCCCGGTACGCGAACGGCAGGACGACGACCACGTAGACGAACGCCAGCGTCAACGGCGACTCACCCAGCAGGTAGGTCACCCACAGATACACATTGCGCAACCCGACCACGATCACCAGCGCCGGGATCGTCAGGGGAAGCAGACACAGGAACTCGACCGGGCGCCTGGCCCACTGGGCCCGCAACCGCACCCAGATCATGGTCGGCACCAGCACGCTCAGCATCCCGGCCACCGTCAGGACCGCCAACAGCACCGACACCGCGATCGCGTCGTACAGCGCCTCGTCGTGCACCAGGTTCGCCCACGCCTGCCACGTTCGCCCGTCCCGGTTCCGGGTGGAGAAGTCGGCCATCGCGTACAGCGGGAACAGGAAGAACAGCCCGAAGCCGACCCACAACACCTTTCGCGTCCACCGCGCACCGGCGGTCACGACAGCCACCGGTCGCTGCGGCGCACCACCAGGCGGTAGGCGGCCATGACGACCGCCACGACGACGATCATCTCCAACGCCAGCGCATACGCGAATCCGGCCTGCCCGAGTACTACGTCGCTGGTCAGAGCGGTGCGGATGAGCAGCGGCACGATCAGGCTGCCCTGACTGACCAGTGCCGCCGCGGTGGCGTATGCGGCGAACGCGTTGGCGAACAACAGCAGGACCGAACCGAGGAACGCCGGCCTCAACAGCGGCACGGCGACGTCGCGCCAGTAGGCCCACGTCGACGCACCCAGGCTGACGGCCGCCTCGCGCCACTGGCTGCGCAACCCTTCGAGAGCCGGGGTGAACACGATGACCATCAGCGGGATCTGAAAGTACGTGTACACCAACACCAGTCCGCCGAGGCTGTACAGCCATCCCGACCCGGCCAGGTTCCACCCGGTGAGCTGTTGCACCCACAATGTCAGCACGCCGTTCACACCGACGGTGGACAGGAACGCGAAAGCCAGTGCCACGCCGCCGAACTGGGCCAGCACACTACACAGGGCCAGCACCGCCCGCCGCAACGTCGAGTCGGGCGCAGCGCTGACGATCAACCAGGCCAGCACCGCTCCCGCCGCGGCGCCCACCAGCGCGCTGATCGCGGACAGCAGCAGACTGTTCGTCAGCGCGGACAGCGCCGTGCGGGTGAACAGCGCCGCGATCCGGTCCAGTGTGAACACCAAGTCGGCGTAGACCGCGCCGATCAGCACCGTGATGGTCGGGATGATGAGGAACACCACCACGACGATGCCGAACGGCAACAGCGGCAATGCTTCCCGGAGCATCCGCGCGGCGCGGCGACCGGAGATGACCACCCTCGGCCCACAGCCGCGGCCCAGTTGTCCGCGAGGTACTTCGACGCGGCCTCGGTCTGCTGCGGTGTCGGCACCGTCACCGGGCCGTCCACGACGGGCAGCGCCGCGGCCACCGCCGGGTCGAGCGTCCCGTCGGCGAGCATGTTGTCGGCGCGGACCGGGCGAACCCCGCCCTCGGCGAACAGGTTCTGCCCCTCGTCGCTGTACAGGAACTCCTGCCACAACCGGGCGGCCGCCGGGTGCGGAGCGTCCTTGTTGATGGCCTGGTAGTAGTAGCCGGCGACCGGGTTGTCCGGTGGGACAACGACGGTCCAGGACGGCAGCTTCTTCGTCTGCGCGGCGTTCGTGTAGTTCCAGTCGATGACGACCGGTGTCTGCCCGGACTCGATGGTCGCCGGTGTCGGGTCGACCGGAAGGAAGTTCCCTGCCTCGTTGAGTTGGGCGAAGAACTCGACACCGGGGGCGATGTCGTCGGCCGACCCGCCCTGCGACAACGCGGCCATCATGACCCCGGAGAACGCGGCTCCGGCCTGAGTCGGGTCACCGTTGAGGGCCACGCTGCCCCGGTATTCGGGTTCGAGTAGGTCGTCGACACCCGTGACCGGCGGCACGGCGGCCGAGTCGAAGCCGATCGACATGTAGCCGCCGTAGTCGTTGACCCAGGTGCCGTCGGCATCCTTGAACGCCGCCGGGATGTCGTCGAACGTCTCGACCCGATAGGGCGCGAACATCGAGGTGTTGGCCAGCGCCACTGCCTGGCCCAGGTCGAACACATCGGGTGCGCTGCTGCGCCCCTTCTGCTGGTTGGCGGCGTTGATCTCGTCCTGGCTGGACGCATCCGGCTGCGCCGAGTTGACCTTGATGCCGTACTTGTCGGAGAAGGCCGAGATGATGGCTCCGTAGTTGGCCCAGTCCGGCGGCAGCGCAATGACATTCAGCTCGCCTTCGGCCTGGGCCGCTTCGACGAGCTCGGCCATCCCACCGAAGTCCGCGGCCGACGTCGTCTGCCCGGCCTCGACCCCGGACTGTGTCTCGGTTCCGGAGCCGTCGCGTTCCGGAGGTGCGCAGGCCACTGCGCCGACGAGCAGTGCACCGGTTGTCACCACACCCACCATCCGGGCCAGCCGGGCTCCGCACGAGATCGTCGAGAGAATCACTGCCGAACCTTCCGATGGTCGGACGGCCGTGGGGTGTCGGCCGGGTTACCGGGGCTCGACGTCTCGGTGAATGAATTCGACCCGCCCGGTGCGCCGGTGGTGACCCTACCCTGGTCTCATGTCGGGATTCGATGCAGCAGCGGGGTTCGATGCGCCAGTGCGGTTCTCGAGCTCGCCGGTCGCGGTGCTGGGCACGGTCGGCGCCGACGGCGCAC
The DNA here is from genome assembly GCF_017312405.1 of Mycobacterium sp. PO1. Lineage (GTDB taxonomy): Bacteria > Actinomycetota > Actinomycetes > Mycobacteriales > Mycobacteriaceae > Mycobacterium. Next base: position 32,601 of record NZ_BLTG01000078.1, on the reverse strand, counting down.
CGCACCTGGTGCCGGTGGTGTTCGCGATGCCCGAAGGCCGCACCGACGTGCTGTACACCGCTGTGGACGCCAAGCCGAAGTCGACCAGGCGGCTGCGCCGACTGGCCAACATCGAAGCGAACCCGTCCGTGAGCCTGCTCGTCGACCACTACGACGACGACTGGAACCGGCTCTGGTGGGTGCGCGTCGACGGCACCGCCACGATCCACCTGCGCGGTGACGAGGTCGCCGCCGGATACGCCGCCCTGCGCGCCAAGTACCCCCAGTACCAACGCGTCGAACTGGACGGCCCGGTGGTCACCGTCGCGGTCCGGCGCTGGTCGTCCTGGCAGGGGGGTTAGCCGGAAGTTCAGGCGGGGGCAGTCCGGAACGCGAATGGAGGTCAACCGGGCAGACATCCGAGATGCCCAGCGACAGAGTTGGTTCATCCGATTCCGCCCGCCGAGGAGCCCCGATGACCACCATGCGTCTTGCCCATGACGACGACCTCACCACACGCTTCGCCCGCGACGCGGTGCCGGCGATCGACGGACTGTACCGCCACGCATTCACGTTGACCCGCAACCACGCCGACGCCGAGGACCTGTTGCAGGACACCGCTGCCAGGGCGTACGCGTCGTTCGGGTCGTTCCAACGGGGGACCAACCTGTCGGGCTGGCTCTACCGGATCATGGTCAACACGCACCGCAACAATTACCGCCGGCAACAGCACCGCCCGACACTGTGGCTCACCGACGAGTTCAGCGACCCTCAGCTGCTCACCCATGCGCGCCGCACCGCCGGCCCCGGCTCGGCCGAGGACGAGGTGCTCGCACGGGCCGGAGACCAGCGGGTGGCTGCCGCGATGCGGGGACTGCCCGCAACGTATCGGACCGCGGTGTATCACGCCGACGTCGAGGGCCGCACGTACAAAGAGATCGCCGCGCTGACCGAGGTGCCGCTCGGCACCGTCATGTCGCGCGTGCATCGAGGCCGCATCCGGCTGCGCCGGGCGCTCGCCGAGCGCGCGGCGGCCTGATCCCGCTACGACTTGGCGATCGCGGCCTCGAGTTCCTCTTCGTAGGCGCCTTCGTCGCGACCCAGCGCGATCGTGCCCGCCACCATCGCCGCGGTGGCCACCGCGATCGCCACGGCGTCCCACCGCCCCACGTCGAGGTGTTCGCCCAGCACCACCGCCCCGAGAAGTACCGCGATCATCGGCTCCAGCACCAGCATGGTGGGCACCGAGGTCTGCAGGGACCCGGCGTGGAACGCCGACTGCTGCAACAGTGTCGCGATCACCCCGAGCACGGCCAGCAGATACAACACCGGGGTCGTCACCACCGCCAGCACGCCCTGATGGGTCAGCAGGTGCATGACGAGCTTGGTCAGCACCGCGACCACACCGAACAGCACACCGACCGCCACGGCCAGCAACACCGCGCGCCGCCAGCCGGCGGTACGCACCGCGACGACAACACAGGCCAGCACCGCGACGGTGCACACCACCGCGACGATCGCCGACGTGGACAGCGACGCGGCATAGTCGCCCGGGCTGGCCTTGGCCAGCACGACGAACACGGCCAGTGCCACGGTCAGCAACACCGCCCAGGCCCACTCGCCACGGGTGACCCGCCGGCGTGCCAGCCGCGCGCTCAGTGGCAACGCGAACAACAGCGCCGACACCAGGATCGGTTGCACCAGCAGCAGCGACCCGGTCGCCAGCGCCAGCGCCTGGAACACATATCCGGCGATCGCGGCCCCGGTGCCGGCCCACCACAACGGCCGGCGGACGAGGGTCTTGAACATCACGGCGCTCACGCCGTACTCGGCCGGGACGTCGATGGTGGCGCGCTGTCGCACGACGATGCCGACCGCGAGGAACACCGCGGCCAGGAGCGCCAGAAGCACTGTCAGACCTTGGCCGATCACCCGACTAGGACAGCACACTTGCCTGAGCGTCGCCCACTCCGGTCGGATGTCGGCGCGGCGGACGCAGCCGGGCCGTCGGCTAGGTACAGCTAGGAGGCCTCCCGGCCGTCCACCACGCGGAGGGTGGGCCGGTCCGCGGGCTCCGGGGCGATCTTGTCGTTGACGGTGGCCACCACCGCGTCGACGCGGTCGACGGCGCGGTCACACATGCCGCGCACGCGGTCCCCGGCGGTGTCGACATCGTCGGCCGCGCTGCGCAGGTAGCCACGCAGGGTGATGCGCAGGCGCTCACCGCGCAGACGCAGACGTCGCCGGACCCGGTCGTCGATCTCGACGGTGACGTAGGGCAACACCTGGAGCTTCATCTGCACGTCTTTCGCTCGGGGACTGCTGGCACCAGGGTAACCAGGCCTCACCGCACCTGGGTCATCGAACGACCCGCGGTCATTCCGCGCTGCCCGCGCTACACGCGGCTACGCCGGAACGGTGCGCGGCCGGGCGGCTGCTGAGGGGGCGGCAGCAGCGGGTGGCGCGGGCGCACGGCGACCTCGGTGGGCTTCTGGGTGTCCAGGTGGAGATCCTGTCCGGCGTGCCGGATGGTCAGCTCCCCCTCGGGACCGTCGCGCAGCGTGTAGGTGACCGTGTCGTGATCGACGGCGACGATGACGCCGAAGTTGCGCCACCGCAACCGGAACCGCATCCGCGTGATGCCCGGCGGCAGATGGGGGTCCAGGGACAGCATCTTCTCGTCGTCTCGCAGCCCGCCGAAACCCTGGACCAGCGCGGTCCAGCTTCCCGCCAGCGATGCCACGTGCACACCGTCGCTGGTGTTGCGGTGCAGGTCACGAAGGTCGATCAACGCAGCCTCGTAGGCGTAGTCGTGCGCCAGCTCGAGGTGGCCCACCTCGGCGCACATCACCGCCTGGGTACACGCCGACAGCGACGAGTCCCGGGTGGTGCGCCGCTCGTAATAGTCGACGTTGCGGGCCTTCTGCTCGTCGGTGAACGCGTGGCTCTGCCAGTGCATCGCCAACACCAGATCCGTCTGCTTGACGACCTGGGAGGAATAGAGCCTGAAGTAGGGTTCGTGCATCAACAGCGGGTAGTCGTTGCTCACGGTGAAATCCCACTCCCGCAGCGTGGTGAAGCCCTCGCACTGCGGGTGGACACCGAGTTCCTCGTCGTACGGGATGTGCACGGCGTCCGCCGCATCCCGCCAGGCGGCGATCTCCTCGTTGCCGGCGCCGAGATCGGCTGCGTCGTCGGGATTCCGCCCGCACGCCTCGGCGGCGATCCGCAGGTTCTCGGCGGCCATCAGGTTGGTGAACACGTTGTCCCGCACGATCGCGGTGTACTCGTCGGGACCGGTGACGCCGTCGATCCGCCAGCGACCGTGACGGTCGTGATGGCCCAACGACATCCACATCCGGGCGGTCTCGACGAGCACTTGCAGCCCGCATTCCTGTTCGAGCGACTGGTCACCGGTCACCACCCGGTAGCGCTCGAAGGCCAGCGCGATGTCGGCGTTGACGTGAAACGCGGCAGTGCCCGCGGGCCAGTACCCCGAGCACTCCTCGCCATGGATTGTCCGCCAGGGGAAGCACGCACCCTTCAGGCCGATCTCGGCGGCCCGGTCGCGTGCCATGTCCAGAGTCGAGGCGCGCCAACGCAGCGCATCGGCGGCGGAGCCCGGAGCGGTGTAGGTCAGCACGGGCAGCACGAAACCTTCGGTGTCCCAGAACGCGTGGCCGTCGTACCCGGTTCCGGTCAGGCCCTTGCCCGGGATGGCGCGTCGCTCGGCGCGGGCGCTGGCCTGAAGCACGTGGAAGAGCCCGAAGCGCACCGCCTGTTGACAGTCCGGGTCTCCGTCGACCTCGACGTCAGCGCAGTCCCAGAACTCGTCGAGGTAGGCACTCTGGGACTTCAGCAGGCCGTCCCACCCGGTGTACCGCGCGGCGGCGATGGCGGCGGCGGCCTGATCGTGCAGCGCGGGCCGCGACCGCAGGCTGGACCAGCCGTAGGTGATGTATTTGACGATGCGCAGCTTTTCGCCGGGTTTCAGAGCGCACACCACCGTGGTGCGTGCCCAGTCGTCGCCCGCGTCACCACTGAGCTGGACCCGGCCGGGCGCCTCGACGAGGTGGTCCATCGCGGCCGCCATCATCAGCCCGCTGGCACGCGTGCGGTGCATCAGTGACGCCCCACGTTCGCTCACTTCGTGGTCCACCGGCTCGAGCGGCTTGACCAGCAGCGCCGCCACCCGAGGGTCGTCCGACGGAGCGGGCTGGTCTTCGTTGGCGACGAGTTCGGATTGCACGGTGACGCGCACATCCTCGTCGAGGGCTTCGACGATGTACTCGATGGCGGCCAGGCCCCGCTGTGCCAGCGACACCAGCCGGGTCGACTCGATGCGCACGTGCTTACCGGCAGGCGAGCGCCATTCCGCGGTCCGGCGCAGGGTGCCCGCCCGCAGGTCGAGGACCCGTTCGTGGGCCATCAGGTCGCCGTAGCGGACGTCGAACGGCTCGTCCTCGACGAGCAGCCGGATCAGCTTGCCGTTGGTGACGTCGACGACCGACTGACCTTCCTCCGGGTAGCCGAAACCGGCTTCGGCGTAGGGCAGCGGACGGTTCTCGTAGAAGCCGTTGAGGTAGGTCCCCGGCAGCCCGTAAGGCTCCCCCTCGTCCAGGTTTCCGCGCATGCCGATGTGGCCGTTGGACAGGGCGAACAGCGATTCGCTCTGCGGGAGCAGATCCAGGCACAGCTTGGTCTCCCGGACGTGCCACGGTTCAACGGGGAAGGCCTCGTCGGCGATCATCATGACAGCAGCTCCCCCAGATCACCCACGACGACGTCGGCGCCGTTGTCCCGCAACGCATCCGCCTGTCCGACCCGGTCCACACCGACCACCAGACCGAAGTTCCCGGCCCGGCCGGCCGCCACCCCGGAAATAGCGTCCTCGAACACCGCGGCGTGCGCGGGCGCCACGTCGAGCAGTTCGGCGGCCCGCAGAAAGGAATCCGGCGCCGGTTTGCCGGCGATGTGTTCCTCACGCAGCGTCACCCCGTCGACGCGGGCTTCGACGAAGGCGTCCAGGCCGGTCAACTCGAGCACCTCGCGGGTGTTGGCGCTCGACGACACCACCGCGCGGCGCAGCCCCGCATCGGCGGCAGCCTGGAGATACCGGCGGGACCCTTCGAACACCTCCACCCCGTCGCGGTGCAGCACGTCGGTGAAGCTGTCGTTCTTGCGTTGTCCGAGTTTCTCGACCTCTGCGTCGTCGAGTGTGATGCCCCGGCTCTCGAGAAAGGACCGCACACCGTCCAGCCGCGGCTTGCCGTCGACGTACTCCTCGTAGTCGGCGCCGGCGTCGAACGGCACGAACTCGTCGCCGGTCTGGTCGCTGCGCGCACGAAGGTAGTCGTCGAACATCGCTTTCCATGCCTGCCGGTGCACACTCGCGGTGTCGGTCAGGACGCCGTCGAGGTCGAAAAGGCAGGCACGGATGTCATCGGGTAGCCCCAGCATCCTGTTCACGCTAACCCGAACAGCGCCCGCAGTTCAGTCGTGCGCCACCAGATGAGCCCGGCGAAGACCAGCAGCAGCGTCACCGCGGCACCGGCCTGCACGAGGTCGCGCCTGGCCCGGGGCGCGTAGGCGAACGCCGCGGCGACGGCCGCACCGGTCACCAGCCCGCCGATGTGACCTTGCCAACTGATGTTCTGCGAGCTGATCAGCGGGATCACGAAGGTGAAGGCCAGGTTCAGCGCGATGATCACGACGACGAACCGCACGTCCATGTTCAGTTTGCGGCCCACCACGAACATCGCCCCGAACAGCCCGAACACGGCACCTGACGCGCCGGCGGTGGCCGCGTTCAGCTCCGACGCCAGGTACACCAACACCGAGCCGCCCAGCGCACTGAGGAAGTACAGCGTCCCGAACCGCAGCCTTCCCAGCGCCATTTCCAGGGGCGGGCCCACGATGTAGAGCGCCCACATGTTGAACAGGATGTGGGTCAGCCCGTAATGCAAGAACGCCGAGGTCAGCAGCCGGTACAGCTCGCCGTCGGCGACTGCCGGCGGCCACAGCACCAGCTCGCGTTCCAACCCTGCCGACGTGCTCTGTAGCAGGAACATCAGCAGGTTGACCCCGATGAGCGTGTACGTCACCACCGGGGTCGCCGAGCGGCCCGGCCGGCCGCCGAACGCGGTGCGCGCCGGGCGGACGGTGCGGGCACCTTCTCCGACGCAGTCCGGGCACTGGTGGCCGACCGCGGCGGAGCGCATGCACTCGCCGCAGATGAACCGGTTGCAGCGGGTGCAGCGGACATAGGTCTGCCGGTCCCGGTGGCGGTAACAGGTGGGGATCTGCGGCGCCTCGTTGGGAATGCTCACAGCACTCCGAAGAGTTCGATCCAGTTGCCGTCCGGGTCGGCGACGAACATCCAGCCCATGCCCGGCACCGGCGCGAACTCCGTCAGCGGCTCGACGACGTCGTACTCCGAGGCCTCGAAGGCCGCCGCCATTGCGCGCAGCCCGTTGACACCGATGGTGAAGTACCGCAGACCCGCCTGCACCCGCCCGCCGCCGGGCGCTGCCGGCGCGGGCGGCGGCGTGGTGTAGGTGACCAGTTTCAGCACGTTCGCGCCGAGCGAGTAGCGGCGCTGCGTGCCGCCCTCGAAGTCGATGTCGCCCTGCGGCTCGAGCTCCAGGAACCCCTCGTAGAACGCGACCATCGGCTCCAGGTTCGTGGTGACCAGGCCGACCTCGATACCCGGGGAGAGCAGATCCAGCTTCACGTCCCCCACGCTAGCGGTCGAGCATTTCCGTCGCCCGGTCGTCCCACCGGATATGCCGGATATGCCAAGCGGGGTAGAGTTCGCACCATCCGGAGGTTTTTCGCACGCGACCACTGAGTTCGCGTCGCCGCCGAATCAGGCGGGCCGTTGGACGGCCCAGGCGGGATCTTCTCATGACAGCTCAACACAAGGTCGACGGCAGCGGTCGGTCCTCATCGGGTCCGGAGCACACACCGCGGCTGCGGCTCAAGCGCAAGACCTCGCGCTCCGGCCACGTGGACGGGGCGTGGTGGCCGCACAGCGACGACCTCGCGGCCGAACTGCCCGACCTGGTGACGGTGTTGTCGGTACGGCTTGGGGCAGTGACCAGGGTGACCTACAACGTGGCGGACTGGCCGGAAACCGTGCACAAGCAACGGATGGGCGACCAGGTGGTCCGTCTCGACGGCTATCACCGTCACCCGCTGCACACGGTGGGAATACTCGACGGTCGGGGCAACGAAATCGACCTGCTGGTGGTGCCGGCGCAGACGGACGCCGACGATGCCCACCAGATCATGATGACCGCCGCGGAAACCGACGACGTGTCAGCAGTCGAGCTGCTCCTCGCTGGAGGTCCACGAGGTCGTAAAACGTTGTCCGCGTGATGAAACGCGTAGTGGGGACGGAACTCGAGGTCGACGTCACCGCACCGACGACATTGGAGTTCCAGATCGCCGTCGCGCCCCATCCGGGTACCCAGGTGTGGGAGTCGCTCTCATTTGTGCTCGACGGTGCCCCCGTGACCGCCCTCGAGATCAGCGGCGTGCACGGCAACCGGATTCACAAGCTCGAGGTGGCGGGCGGGCAGCTGAGCGTCAACTACTCTGCCACCATCCTCGGCAGCACCGCCCCGGCGCCCATCACCGAGTACGACCTGTCGATGTACCTGCGCCCCAGCCGCTATGCCGAAGCGGACAAGTTCTACGGATTCGCCGCAACGGAGTTCGGTAGCTACGTGGATTCGGCGACGTTGCTGGAGAAGGTGTCGACCTGGGTGGGCAGCCGGCTGAACTATGTCCCCGGCTCCAGCGACCCCATCGACGGGGCGGTGGACACGTTGCTCGCCGGCGCCGGGGTGTGCCGCGACTTCGCACATCTGGTGGTCGCGATGTTGCGAGCCGTCAACGTCCCCGCGCGGGTGGTCTCGGTGTATGCGCCCGGCCTGTATCCGATGGACTTTCACGCGGTCGGCGAGGCATTCGTCGACGGCCAGCGGCGGGTCGTCGATGGGACGCTGCTGGCGCCGCGGCAGTCGCTGGTGCGCATCGCGACCGGACGTGATGCGGCCGACATCGCGTTTCTGGACAACCACCGGGGTGCGATCAGCCTGGAACGGATGGCGGTGAGTGCCATCGTCGACGGCGAGCTGCCCACCGACGCGATCGATCAGCTCGTGTCGATCACGTGAGTACGTGGTGCGGGTACGCCTGGTCCCGGTGCTGGAACGCCAGGATGGCGGGATTACGGACGGTTCCGTCCCGGATCTCGATCGCCCGGGCGATCGTCGGCGTCTCGTCCCAGGCCGCCGGTCCGGCCAGCACCGTCTCCAGGTGGGGCAGCAGCGCCTCGCTGATCTCCCACGTCGCCGAGTTCCACAGGTAGGACGGGCTGTGGTCGACCGCGTAGTAGAGCACGTCGTTCGCCACCTGGATCACCGGCTCGGCGAATGAGGTCGGCCGAGCCCACTCGAAGCCCATGCCGGCGTCACAGGAGACGTCGACGACGAGGCTGCCGGGTGTGAACGAGGCCAGGTCGCCCTCGGTCACGAAGACCTGCGGTGCGGTCGGATCCTGCAGCACACAGTTGACGACGATGTCGTTGTCCACCAGCAGTTCGGCCACCGGGAGCCGACCGTCGTCGGTGTCCACCCAGATGCGGTCGGGGCTCTCGGGGTCGGAGCCCATCTGCAGCATCTGGACGGACGGGATCGGCGCGGCCACCGCGGCGACATCCCGGTTGGTCAGCACCCGCACGTCATCGACACCGTGCGCGTTCAACCCGGTGACGGCGCCGCGGGCGGTGGCTCCGAAACCCAGCACGGTCGCCCGCAGCCGGCGGCCGTAGGTCCCCGTGATGCCGGCCAGCGCCATCGCATGCAACACAGAGCAGTAGCCGGCCATCTCGTTGTTCTTGTGGAAGACATGCAGGCCGAAGCCGCCGTCGGACTGCCAGTGGTTCATCGCCTCGAAGGCGATCAAGGTCTGCCGCCGGTCGATGGCCGCCTGGGTCAGCGCGTGGTCCTGCACACAGTGCGGCCAACCCCAGATGGTCTGACCCTGCCGAAATTCGGTGAGATCGGCGGCCTGCACCTTGGGCAGCAGGATGACGTCACACGTGGCCACGATCTCCTCACGGGTGGTGATGCCCCCGACGAACGGAGCCAGCATCTCGTCGGTGGCGCCGAAGTCGGCCCCGTAGCCGCTCTCCAGGAGGATCCGCGGCCGCAGGTCCTCGTCGATGCGGCCGAAATGCTCCGGGTGGATCGCCAGCCTGCGCTCGTCGGCTTTGCCGGAGCGGGCAAGGACGCCCAGAGTGAGCTGTCGTCTCTGCAGGCCCGGTTCTTCAACTGGCATGTGGCCAGACCCTACCCCGCCGACGGTTGTGACAGAAAAATGACGCCTTGGGCATCCGAGATCACGATCAATTAAGCACAACCGGCCGATCCTGAGGATTCTCAGACTGCCGTGACCTGAATTGCGCTGTTGCACCGGGTGATTACCCGTTTTTGAGGCGCACATCACCCCTACGGGCTGTAACGTTTCCGCGTTCGCCGCCAGCTGATCATGAGACCGGTTTGGGCACTGCGGATCTCGGCTACTTTGGGGTCGGGCGGGGATGCAGAGATCCAAGACACGAAGGACGAATCGATCATGAATTCCAGTGGAACCGCAATGCGCCGCGTCGTCGCCGGCCTCGGGGCGGGCGCGCTGTTCGGCGGCCTCGCCGCCGCCACGGTGGCCGCGCCCGCCGCGGGCGCCGCGACGGCCGAGCAGTGCAGTGCCAGCGGCATCGCCGACACAGTCAGTTCGGTGACGGGTCAGGCCCGCTCCTACCTGGACGGGCACCCCGGCGCCAACCAGGTGGTGACCGCGGCGATGAATCAGCCCTATGCCGAGGCAGAGGCCAATCTGCGGGGCTATTTCACGGCCAACCCGGCCGAGTACTACGACCTGCGGGGCATCCTGTCGCCGATCGGTGACACGCAGCGCACCTGTGGCGTGACGGTGCTGCCCGGCGAGTTGGCGACGGCCTACAACACGTTCATGGCCGGCTGAGTCGACGCATCGATGCCGCGGCGGCGGGTTCTGTCCCGCCGCCGCGGCACTTAGACTGACTTGCTATGAGGCTCACTTTGACAGCTGCGGCAGCGCTGACGGGCCTGTGTGCCGTGCTGACGGCGCCGGCCGCGGCCGCGCAACCGGATCCGCCACCGGGCCCGCCGCCGGGCCCGTCCCAGGGCACCGCGATCGACGAGGACGGAACCTACGCGGTCGGCGCGGACATCGCCCCTGGCGTCTACCAGTCCGCCGGGCCGATCGACGGCGGCGCCTGCTATTGGAAGCGCACCGCCGGCGACGAGCTGGTCGACAATGCGCTGACCAAGAAGCCCGCGGTCGTGCACATCGAGGCGACCGACACCTCGTTCACCACCAGTGACTGCCAGTCCTGGCAGTTGACCAACCTGCCGCCCCCGCCGGAGCCCGCCCCCGGTGACTTGATGGGCCAGTTGTCGGCGCTGATCGCCAACGGCATGTTCTCCGGGGGCCCGCGCTGACCGACGGCCGCATCGCAGTCCCCGACGACCTCGACGCCGTCACCTCGGTCGGCGCCGAGGACCACACAGCCGTGGACCCGGCCGCCGTCGAGCGGATCTGGGCGGCGGCGGAGCACTGGTACGCGGCGGGCATGCACCCTGCCATCCAGGTCTGTCTGCGCCGCGACGGACGGGTGGTGCTCGACCGCGCGATCGGTCACGCCTGGGGTAACGGTCCCGACGACCCCGCCGACGCGGTGAAGACCCCGGTGGATCCCCAGACCCCGTTCTGTGTGTACTCCGCGGCCAAGGCGATCACCACCACCGTCGCGCACATGCTCATCGAGCGCGGCGCGTTCGGCCTGGACGACCGGGTCTGCGAGTATCTGCCCACCTACACCAGCCACGGCAAGGACCGCACCACCATCCGGCACGTCATGACCCACAGCGCCGGGGTGCCGTTCGCCACCGGTCCGCGGCCCGACCTCAAGCGGATGGACGACAGCGAGTACGCCCGCGACATGCTGGGCAGGATGAAGCCGGTCTATCCGCCGGGCCTGGTGCACATGTACCACGGCGTGACATGGGGTCCGCTGATGCGCGAGATCATCTCGGCGGCAACGGGACGCAACATCCGCGACATTCTGCACGACGAGATCCTGGCGCCGCTCGGCTTCCGATGGACGAACTACGGCGTTGCGCCGCAGGATGTTCCGCTGGTGGCGCCCAGCCACGTGACGGGCACACCGCTGCCCGCGCCGATCGCGAAGGCCTTCAAGGCCGCGGTCGGCGGCACGCCGCAGCAGATCATCCCGTTCTCCAACACGCCCCAGTTCCTGACCGGGGTGATTCCGTCGTCGAACACCGTCTCCAATGCCCACGAACTCTCCCGCTTTGCTGAAATACTTTGTCGCGGTGGCGAACTGGACGGGGTACGGGTCATGTCACCGAAGACTCTGCGATCGGCGACCGCCCCGGCCCGACGGTTGCGCCCCGACATCGCCACCGGATTGGCGCCGATGCGGTGGGGCACCGGTTACATGCTGGGATCCACCCGGTTCGGGCCGTTCGGCCGCGACGCTCCCGGCGCGTTCGGTCACACCGGGCTGACCGACATCGCGGTGTGGGCCGATCCGCAGCGGGCGCTGTCGGTGGCGGTCGTCAGCAGCGGCAAGCCGGGGCGGCACGCCGAGGCCAAGCGCTACCCGCAGCTGCTGGACCGCATCAACGCCGAGATTCCGCGGGTCTAGCGTCGCGGATGCCGCGGTAAATCCCCCACCGCACGATCCACGGCATCAGGACCCGCTCGAACGTCCACGCCGGGAACCGGAACGCGCGCCCGTTGGGTGCGAACACCTCGAGCCCGTCCGGCTGGATGCCCAGCACCGATCCCCACCGCCGAGCCGGCGGACGGTAGCTGCGCAGCGGGGTGCCCGCGAACCACGCGCGCACGTTGCGGGCGAGCAGACCGTCGGCCCGGTTGCGCGCCGAGCTCCGCAACGGGTCGGTGGCGGCGACATCGCCGATCGCGAACACCTCCGGGTGGCCGGGCACCTGCAACTGCGGGGTGACCCGCACGAAACCGTGCTCGTCGAGCAGTTCGGCCGGCAGCCACTCGGTGTTGGGGCGCACCCGCCCGATCGCCCACAGCACCAGGTCCGCCGACACGTCCGGCTGACCGGTGCTCCAGCGCACCGTCCCAGCGGTCAGCGTGTCCCCGGTGAACCCCTGCGGCAAGTCGGCCCGGTGTCCGGGATGCAGCCCGACGCCGGCCTCGATGAGGCGGCGGCGTACCCGCTCCCAGGTGCGCGGGTGATGGCCGGCCAATGCCCGCTCACCGGGAAAGAACAGGTCCACCCGAATCTGCGGCCACCTCGCGGCGATGTTGGCGGCGCTGCTCACCGCGGCCGCACCACCGCCGACCACGATCACCGACCGGGCCGCCGCGAGCTGGTCGTGGGGTGCCCGCAGCTCGGCGTCGATCTCCGTCGCGGCCTGCAGCCCGGGGCGGCGCCAGAATCCGTTGGTGACGCCGGTCGCGATGACCAGCGCGTCGTAGGCGACCGGGGTCGTCGATCCGTCGGCGCGGCTGACGGTGACCGTGCGCGCGGTGAGGTCCACGCCGGTCAGGGTGCCGTGCACGGTGCGGATCCGGTCCAGGCCGCGGAATCGCTGGAACGGGATCCAGTTGTGCCGCGCCCAATGGTCGGGATCGGCCAGCCGCCAACCCAGCTCCTGTCCGCTGACCAGCCCCGGCTTGGTCGAGATGCCGACCACGTCGGCGTGTTTGGCCAGCTTCATCGCGGTCAGCACGCCGGTGTCACCGAGGCCCGCGATGACCACCCGCCGCGTCATGCCCGCACCGTCGCCGGCGGCCTGGGTACGAACCGCGACACCCGGTCGATGACCGCCTGATAGCCCGGGCGCCGTTGCAGGCTACGGGTTTCCATCATCGGGATGCTCGCTCCCAGGAACATCGCGAGCATCGCGGCGGCGCCGGCGAACAGCCACCACGCCTGCGGTGCGGCCGCCAACCCGAACAGCGCCAGCGCGAACCAGAAGCCGAACTCTCCGAAGTAGTTCGGGTGCCGCGACCAGCTCCACAATCCACGGTCCATCACGTCCCCGGGCCGCGCCGACGCGACGAAGCGGTGCATCTGCACATCGGCGACACCCTCGAGCGTCACCGCCGCCATACCGACGATGAACGCGACGACGGCCAGCCATGCCAACCCGCCACCCGGCGTCGTCACCGCGACGTACACCGGCACCATCCCGAGGAACACCTGCAGGGTGGGGATCAGGTGGATGGCCACCAGGTCGGCGACGAACTCGAACCGTCCCGCCCGCTCCCGGAACATCGGATAGCGCCAGTCCTCGTGATGCAGGCCGGGAAATGCGTAGACCCAGTTGGCGGTCAGGCGAACCGCCCACACCACCACCAGCACGGTGATCAGCCAGGTCCTCAGCGCGTCACCGTCGCCCTGACTCCACCAGTAGAACAGCAGCAGCGGCGGGATGACGCTCCAGTAGGCGTCGTAGAAGCTCGAGTTGCGGTAGGCGCGGCTGAACGCGAACACCACGAGCGTGGCGAGGATGTCGGCGATCAAGGTGTCCAGCCACAGCCGGCCGGTCGCCGGGCCCCACAGCAGCCAGGCGTAGCCGACCGCGACGGCGATCAGGTAGGCGACGGTGACGATGGCCAGCGAGCGGCCCTTGGAGCGGGTCATCCGAGCCGGACCCGGAACATCGTCGGCCAGTCCTTGCCGGTGATCAGGAACTCGTCGCCGTTGAGATGGGCGATGCCGTTGAGCACCTGCGCGCTCGGCGGGATGCCCCGTTCCCGCAGGCCGGCAGCGTCGACGACAAGGTCGACAGCCCCGTCGCCGGGGTCGATCCGCACGATCGTGTCAGTGGGCCACACGTTGGCCCACACCCTGCCCTCGACGCACTCGAGCTCGTTGAGCCCGGTGACCGGCGCGCCGTCGCGGGTCACGTCGACGCCGCCGAGCTCGCTCATGTCGCCGGGGTCGTGGAACCGCAGCCGGTCGGTGCCGTCGCTGCGGACCAGCCGCTGCCCGTCGTAGCACAGCCCCCAGCCCTCGCCCGCCAGCGGGACTTCCCGCACCGGCGTCACGGTGGCACGGTCCCACTGCACGGCCACGCCGTCCTGATAGGTGAGCTGCCAGATGCGGTCGCCGACCACCGTGATGCCTTCCCCGAAGTAGTCCCCCGGTATCGGCTCCGCACGGTTCACCTGCCCGGTCGACGGGTCGAGCGTGCGCAGCTGCGACTGCCCGGCCAGCCCGGTGCCCTCGTAGAGCGTCGAACCGTGCATCTCCAGCCCCTGGGTGAACGCGTCGGGGTCGTGCGGGATCTCGGCCAGGACGACGGGCGCGACCGACGGGGCGGGCTCGCCCTGCGCAGCGGGAGCGACGAGGACACCGGCCAGCACGACCAGGACGGCTGCGGACAACATCCGCACTGTGTTCATACCGACGTTCTACCGTGCGACGATGGCCGAATGAAAGCGGTCAGTTGCGTGCACGGCACGCTGGACGTCGTCGACATGCCCGATCCGCGGCCGGCGGACCGGCAGCTCATCCTGCACGTGCTGCGCTGCGGCATCTGCGGTTCGGACCTGCACGCCAAGGATCATGCCGACGAGCTGACCGAGGTGATGGCCGAAGGCGGCTATCACGACTTCGTGCGCAGCGACACCCCGGTGGTGATGGGACACGAGTTCTGCGGTGTGGTCGCCGAACGGGGCCGCAAGGTGGGCAAGGAGTTCAAACCCGGCACGCCGGTGGTGGCGTTCCCGCTGCTGCGCGCCCACGGCGGTGTACATCTGACCGGTCTGTCGCCGAAGGCTCCGGGCGCTTTCGCCGAGCAGGTGGTGGCCGAGGCCGCGATGACGTTCGCCGTGCCCAACGGCCTCGATCCGGGCACCGCGGCGCTGACCGAGCCGATGGCGGTGGCGCTGCACGCGGTCAACCGCAGCGAGATCACCCGCAGGGATGTCGCGATCGTCATCGGGTGCGGCCCGGTCGGGCTGGCCGTGATCTGTCACCTCAAGGCCCGCGGCATTCAGACGATCGTCGCCAGTGACTTCTCCCCCGGACGCCGCGCGCTGGCCAGCCGTTGCGGGGCGCATGTCGTGGTCGATCCCGCGGCCGGGTCGCCGTACGAGGCGGTACCGGCGAACCGACGGGGTATGACGGCGCTGCCCGAGCTCTACGAGCTCGGCATGGGTGCGATGGAGAAGCTGCGCCGCGTGCCGGGTTGGTCGCATGTCTACCGGCTCGCCGATCGGCTCGGCGGCACCGCGCCGAAGCGGCCGGTGGTCTTCGAATGCGTCGGGGCGCCGGGGATGATCGACGGCATCGTCGGCGCCGCCCCGCTGGCGTCGCGGGTGGTGGTCGTCGGGGTGTGCATGGGCGACGACAAGCTGCGCCCGGCGATGGCAATCGGCAAGGAGATCGACCTGCGCTTCGCGTTCGGCTACACGCCCCTGGAGTTCCGCGACACGCTGCACATGCTGGCCGACGGCAAGCTCGACGCCTCCGCGCTGGTGACGGGCACGGTCGGATTGGGCGGCGTCGCCGCGGCTTTCGACGCCCTGGGCGATCCCGAGGCGCACGCCAAGATCCTGATCGACCCGTCCAGCGAAGCCGTCACGCCCTAGAGAGGCAGGGGCGTGTTCGCCGAGTCGAGGTGCTCGACGGTGGTGAACACCAACTCCCGGTCGCCGATGTTCTCGATGTCGTGCAGCAGGTATTCGCCTGCGGCAAAGCTGAAGTGGCGGGTTTCCCCGGCGTCGTAGGCGACCTCCCGTGTGGTGCCGTCTGCGGTGTGCTGGCGGCTGCGGCCCGGCGTGACAGCAGTCCAGAAGTAGTCGAGGACGTGGCGGTGGGCGTGCCACCTGGCCCCCGGCGCCAACCGGATCTCCCACACCCGTACCCGGCCGTTCTCACTGAGCAACCGGGACCCGACGTGGCCGTCGTGGGCGTGGGTGTCGAACTCGGCGCGCAACTCGTCCGTCCAGCCTTGATAGTCAGTGCCGACGAGCGTCCCGGCCAGGGGCGCATCGGTCAGGAAGTCGTTGTTCGTGGTCGTCATGGCGGTGCCTTTCTCTAATGGCCCGGGCCGTAGAGGCCGAACCGGTTGTCTGGGTCACCGGGCACCCACGTGCAGGTGACCTGGGAGCGGGTGCCCATCTCCTTGACGCGGCGCAGCAGCCGCTGGCCCAGCTCGAGTTGTCCGGGTTCCCATTTGGCGAGCGCCTCGGCGATGTCGGAGCTGTCGGCGAGCGCGTCGTGCAGCGCCCACGCGTTCGCCGCCGCTTTGGCGGTGCCGGCCGCCGCGTGCGGCCGGGCGGCACTCGCGGCATCGCCGATGAGCGCCACGCGCCCGGTCGCCATCTGCTGCACCCCGACGTCATAGACCGCCTGCAGATAGGGCTGCTCGGTGCGCAACACCACCTCGGCCGCTGCCGGAGCCAACACGTTGCTTGCCGCCGAGCGCATCTCGTCAACGAAGCGGTCCTGGACCTGGCCGGGGTGCAGGGAGACCCCGGCGACGAAGCCGCGCTTGTCGGTCATCAGCTCGTCGAGTTCGTACCCCTCGGCGACATTGCGGTACCAGACGTAGTTCAGCAGTCGCTCACCGACGGACAGCCCACCCGACGGGGACGGGATCGGGTAGACGTTGATGTGGGTGTGCAGGCCAAAGCTGTAGCTGATCGAGTCGCGCAGCAGCTCGAAAGTGGCCGGTGAGACCTCGCGTTCGGGCACCGTACCCCGCCAGCCGACGTAGCCGGAGTACTCCAGCTCCGAATCCGGGGAGATGCGACGCCGGCTCGCCGAGGTGATGCCGTCGGCGAACACCACCAATTCGGCGCGCTCGATGCGTCCGGAGGCGAACCTGACCTCGACACCGTCGGCGTCCTGATCGAAGCCGGACGCGTATTCGCCGAGGTGATAGCGCTCGGTGCCGAAATCAGCGAGCAGTGCCCGGTAGAACGTCCCCCAAGAGGTGTATCGCCACGGCGCCGCCTCACGGTAGACCACCTCGTTTTCGGAACCCAGGTACTGTACGAAATGAGTTGCTGTGCTGACATTTTCGGGGTGCTGCTCGCTGCACTCGACGAACCAGCGCAGTGTGTCGGGCTGCAGCACGATGCCGCCTCCGCGCCCGTCGAGATCGGTGGGGGTTCGTTCGTAGACGTCGACGTCGAACCCCAGCTTGCGCAGCAGCAGCGCCGCGGTCAGACCGCCGATCGAGCCGCCGATGACGACGGCGCGATGTCCTGCCCAGTGCTGTCGGCCGGTGTCAGTCATGTGTCTCTCCTGTGTCGAGCCCGAGGAAGGTCCGGGCGTTGTCCTCCAGCGCGGCGTCGTCGATGCCCGCCGCGTGCGGTAGTGCGAGGGGGTCGGGCGTGCCCATGTCGAAGGGATAGTCACTGCCGCACATCAGTCTGCGTGGGTCTGTCTGTGCTCTCAGCAGCTCCAGCGCAGCGACGTCGTGGGTCAATGTGTCGAACCACAACGCGGAGAACGTCTCCCGGGGCGGCCGGATACCCCCCTGCCGGACGTCGGCGCGTTGCCGCCAGCCGTGCTCCCACCGACCGACGAGCGCCGGCGCGCAACCGCCGCCGTGCACGAGGCAGATGCGCAATCCCGGGATGTCGTCGAGGACACCGCCGAGGATCAGGGCAGCCGCGGCGGTGGCGGTCTCGACGGGATTGCCGATGAGGTTGGCCAGGTAATGCGAACCCCATTCGGGCCGCGGTAGCTGCATCGGGTGGACGAGCACCGCGAAGTCGAGTTCGGCAGCGAAGCCGAGGATGTCGCGCATCGGGCTCACGTCGAACGAGGTGTCGGCCAGCAGCGGCGGCACCGCGATGCCCCGGATGACCTCGGATCCGGCCACCGCCTCCATCTGCTTTCGTGCCGCGGCGGGGTCGTGCAGGGACACCAACGCCAGACCCGCGAGCCTGCCGGCGCTGTCGCGGCACACCTGGTGCAGCGTGTCGTTGAAGGTCCTGACGAAGTCGTCGACGCCGTCGTGGTCGGCGACCGGGAACGCGAACGGTGGAGCGGACAGCACCCGCGCGCCGAGCCCGGCGGTGTCGGTGTCGTCGAGTACGCGGGCGATATCGCTCATCGCGTCGGTCTCTATCGACAACGGGAGGTCCCCGAGGTGCAGTTGGCCGTCGTGGTCGCGCAGCGCGGGAAGTGGTGTGCCCGGCGCGAGGCCGAACAGCTCCCGCGGCAGCCAGTGGGCATGGATGTCGATCGGGCCGGGATGCATTGTCATGCCGCTGATCCAGCCGCTTCGAGAGCCTCGAAACGCGCGAGTACCTCGGCCTGCAACACGGCTACCGCGGGGTCGGAAGCCCGCCGCGGCCTGGGAAGATCGACATCGATGATCTCGTGGATGCGGCCGCCGGGCGCCAGCACGACGATGCGGTCGGACAGCTGGACGGCCTCGGTCACGTCGTGGGTGACGAACATGACGGTGCGGCGAGACTCCAGCCAGATGCGCTCGAGGTGTTCTCGCAGGGTGCGCGAGGTCATGGCATCGAGGTGGCTGAACGGCTCGTCCATCAGCAGCACGTCGGGTTCCACGGCGAAGGCGCGGGCAATGCCGATGCGCTGCTGCTGACCGCCGGACAGCTGGGCCGGATAACGGTCGGCACAGTGGCTCAGCCCGACCAGGTCGAGGTAATGCCGGGCGCGGTTCTGCCAGCCGTCCCGTTCGTGCTGCACGAATCCCAGGTTGGCCATGACCGTACGCCAAGGGAGTAAGCGCGCGTCCTGGAAGACGTAGCCCACCCGCGCGTCGCGTGTTCCGGCCCGTAACCGCACGTTTCCCGAGCTGAGTGGCTCGATACCGGAGACGATGTTGAGCAGGGTGGTCTTTCCGCTGCCGGACGGCCCGACGATGGAGACGAAGGTCTCGCCGGAGATCGTGAGGTCGATCTCGTCGATCACCCGCGTGACGATCCCGCGGCGGTCCGTGAATTCTTTGACGAGGGTCTGGATTTCGATGGAGGCCATGATTTCTCGCTTTCTAAACGGAGCGCCAACGGGTGGCGTAGCGCTCGATGGGCCCGAGGATGAGCAGGTCTGCGACAACCAGCAGCAGGATGAAGACGAGCACCCACGCCAAGAAGCCGTCGAGTTGGTTGGCGTCGTACCAGTAGCGGGCCCGCCAGCCCACTCCGGAGGTGGCGCCGAACCACTCAGCCAACAGGAGCCCGTTCCACGCGCTCATGATGGCGAATCGGACCGCGGCGATGGTTGATCCGGCCACCGCGGGTGCGACGATCTCACGGAGTACCCGGATACGGGGGACGCCGAAGGCCCGCGCCATGAGAACCAGATCGGCGGGCACCGCTCTGGTCGCCTTCGCGATGTTCACCACCACGAACGGCAGGCCGGACAGGAACACGGTGACGACCGGGGTGAGCCAGCCGAAGCCGAACCACATGGTGGTCAGCAGCGCCCAGATCACCGCCGGGATGGCCAGCGCGGCGGCGTTCAGGTCGGAGAACGCGAGATCGGCCAGGCGGGACAGGCCCATCAGCACCCCGATGACCGCGCCGACGATCAGCGCCGCGGCCAGGCCGAGGACGAACCGGTTCATACTCAACGCCAGGTTGTGCCACAGTTCGCCGATCTCGGCCTCGGTGATCAACCGCTGGATCGAGTCGGTCACCGACGGCACACGGTTTCCCACGATGACGGCGAGCTGCCAGGCGGCCAGGATGCTGAGCAGTGCCGCAGTGACGGCTCCCGCCGACGTTCCCCGTGCCCGTAGCTGGTGTTGCCAGGACGAGATGACGGTCATGCGATTTCCTTCCGCCAGGCGAAGAAGCGGTTCTCCAGGGCCGCCAGGCCTCTCTCGATCAGCACCATCGCGATGATGAACAACGCGGTCCAAGCCAACATGTCGTCCACCCGGAATTCCTGGTAGGCCTTGCGGATCATGAACCCGACTCCGCTGCTCGCCCCGAACACCTCGGTGAGCGCCTCGACCTTCCACGCCATCGCGAAGCCGTAGCGCACGCCGGCGAAGACGAAGGTCGTCAGTGCCGGTAGGTAGAGATGGCGCAGGATGTCGCTTCGGCGCCGCTCGAACGCCTGACACATCGCCAGCAGGTTGCCGTCGACCGACCGCACACCTTCGGCGACGTTCATCGCGATGAACGGGAGTGCCACCAGCGCCGACACGACGATCGGGCCACCGGCGCCCACGCCGAAGATCAGCAGTCCGAAGACGGCGTAGGTCAGTCCGGGCATGTTGCCGAGGACGAAGAGCGGTAACGAGAAGTACGCGTTGAGGAATCGGCTGCGGCCCATCGCGAAACCGATCACCAACCCGCCGGCCATGGCGATGGCGAATCCGGCGGCGATCTTGGCGATGCTGGTGGCGAAGTTCGCGACCGCCTCGCCGGAGACCACGATGGCGTACACCTGCTCACCGACTCCGACGGGGGTGGGCAGAATCGGGTCGTCGACCCAGGCTGCCAGGGCAGCCCAGGCGGCCAGGGCGAGGAGGAGAGCAGAGCCGGACACGAGCCACCGGTTGTGTCGGACGGGCCCACGTGAGCGACGACGGGACGGCGGATTCGCCGCGACCGACCCGGTGTCCGGCAGGGCGACAGTCTGGGTCACGGTTGGACTCCTTCGGTGGGCAGGAATTTCGGATCGGTCACGTCCTCGGCGATCACGCCGGTCCGCCGCATCAGGTCGAAGATGGAGCTCTCGTCCTCAGCCCACTGTTGATCGAAGCGGACCTCATCGGTAACCCAATCATGTTGGGCCACGTAGTCCTTCATGAACGCGATGTCTTCGGGCGTCGACACGGCGAAGTGCTGAGGGTAGCGCTCGATCATGTCGTCACGGTGTTGCTGCCACTCGGTGAGGCCACGATCCCACAGGTCGAGGAACGCCGACACCTCACCGGGATGCTCGTCGACCCAGTCCTTGCGCGCGACGAACACGTTGCCCATCGGCCCGTCGTGGCCGGGAGCGTCGAGCTGGGCGAACAGGTCGGCCGACGACTTTCCGTCGTACAGCGCGCGCACCGACCCTTCACGCAGCTCGCGTGCGGAGAGGTCGGGATAGCAGATGCACGCGTCGATCTCACCGCGCGCCAACAGGTTCGACAGGTTCTGGATGTCGGCGACAACGACGTCGAAGTCACCGTCCACTAGCTTGAGGCCGTGCATCTGCTCGACCAGCGCACTCCACACCAGCGTGCCGGACACCGTGGTGAACACGCCGAGCCTCTTGCCCTGCAGGTCCTCGAGCGACTGGGCCGGGTCGTCGGTACGCACCAGGATGCGACTTCGTTCAGCGTTGTAGCGGCCGATGATCACGGTCTCGCGCCGGGTCTGTTCCTCCAGATACGGCACTTCGAACGATGCCGTGGAGATGATGTCGGCGTGACCACCGGCGAAAAGGCCGAACTCGTCCCAGGTGGCGCTGCTCTCGATGGTGTAGCCGGAATCGCGCTGCCACTCCTCGACGACGCCGGTGTCGTTCATGTAGTCCCAGATCGGGTCGGGGGCGAACGTGAACCGGATGACCCCGTCGCGAGCGGTCCGCGACGATGCCGGACCACCCAGTCCGGCTGAGCACGCCGTGGTCAAGGTCAGGACGGCCGCGGCGACGACGGCCACCACGGTTCTCACGCAGGTACGAGATGAAACAGTCACCGATGACCTCCTCGGGTTGTGACGGTGATCACGAGGACCCACTGTGGTCGCCGGAAAGAACGCGGGCAATGTCTTGCGTGACACTTCTATGCTGATCTCTATGTCAGTGTCGACACATTCCTCACCGGTCCCGCCCTCGGAGCGGTGGCTGAGCGCCCTGGCCGAGATCGGCGAAGCGGTCGGCGGTGAGCAACCGGTCACCGATCTGCTCGACCGAGTCGCCCGGACAGCGTGCACCCTCCTGGACTACGACTTCTGTGCGGTGTTCCTGCCCGCGCACGGTGGCGCCGCGCTGACCATCGTGGGGTCGCACGGGTTGTCGCCCGAGTACGTCGCTCAGGTCAATGCGGACCGCCCGATCCTGCTCGACGTGCGCGGCGATCAGGAGGCGCCGACCAGCATGGCCTTCCGGACCGGAGAAGTCGTCGCCCTTGGCGACATCGAGCAAGTTCCTGGTTTCGGCTGGGGCGGCGTCGCCCATGAGCAGGGTTATCGAGCGCTGATCTCAGTGCCGCTGCGACGCGGAGCCGAGGTCATCGGTGCGCTCAACGGCTACCGCGCCGAGCCACATCAGTTCGACCGCGCCGAGATCGGCTTGGTCTCCACGCTGGCCAGTCAGGTGGCGATCGCGCTGGGGACCGCGCAGCTGCGAGCCCAGGAGCAGGCCACCATCCGTGAGCTCCGCCGCGCCGAGGAGGTGCATACCCTGCTCACCGCGACCGCACTGCGGGGCGAAGGCGTGGCCGGGGTGTGTGCCGCGCTCGCCGAGCTGCTCGGGCACGGGGTGCTGATCGAGGATGTCTACGGTGAAACGCTGGCCGCGGCGCACTGGCCGGGAATCGACCGCGAGCCCACCCCGGTCGAGGTGGACGAGCAGCTGCGCGCCGGCACTGTCGTCTCGGTTCGCTCCCGCGGGCCCGCAGTGGCCGGAGTGCTCCTCGATGCCGCCGTGGTCGCGCGCATCCATGTCGACGCGCCACGTGCCGAGCTGTCCGGTCTCGATGTGCGCGCCGTCGAGCAGGCTGCGGTCGTCACCGCGCTGGAGTTACTGCGGGCGCGCACCGCCGCGGAGGTCGAGCAGCGGCTGCGAGGTTCGCTCGTGGCCGACCTGCTGGCCGTCGACGACGCGGCGTTGCCGGAACTGCTCGACCGGGCGCGCCGACTGGGTTGGGATCTGTCCGGCCGCCAGACACTGGTGGTGCTGCGTTCTCCCGCAGCGAAACTCACCGACACCCGCACCGATCGTGTGCTGGCCGTCGCCGACCGGGTCGTGTCCGCACTGGCGGCCCGCCCGCTGGCGGCCACCTACCGCGGCGACGTGGTGCTCGTCTGCTCCGACCGATCCCCCCACGTGTCGCCGGCCGACATCGCCGGCCGTCTCGTGGACACGCTCCGCCGGGCCGGGGTTGTCGACTACGCCGTGGCGGCGGTGTCCCGCCCGGCCAGCGCCCGGGAGTTGCCCGCGGCGTTTCGCACGGTCCGCGGCGCGCTCGACCTCGCCGCGGAGCAGCGCACGTCGACGGTCATGGATCTCGGTGACGTCACCATCGACCACCTGCTGCTGCAACTCGACGAGCCTGACCGGCTGCGCGAGTTCGCGTACGCAGTTCTGGGCCCCGCCATCGAGTACGACCGAAAGCGGTCCACCGAACTGCTTCACACCGCCAGGGTCTTCGTCGACCATGATCTCGACCGGCGGGCCGCCGCCGGCGTGCTGCACCTGCACGTCAACACGGTCGCACAGCGCATCAGGCGGCTGGAGGAGCTCACCGGGCTGCGGTTGGCACGGCCGAAAGATCTGCTCGAGCTGACCGCGGCGCTACGGGTGGCAAGGATCGCTGGGCTGGGCTGACGTTCAGGTGGCGATCGCGTCGATCGCGCGCAGGATCCGCTGCTCGCTGACCGAGCCGCGGGTTCCGAGTTGCTGGGCCCACAACGAGACTCGCAGTTCTTCGATCATCCATGCGATGTCGCGCACGTCGGCCGCCGAGGCCCGCGCCGGCGACAACGCCGCGCGCAGTTCGTCATAGGCCCGCTGTACGGCAGCGACCCGTGCCATGCGCTCACGGTCGGCCGCGGGCGCCTGCGGCAGCCGCTCGACACGACGGCCGATCGCGAGCAGGTAGCGGGTGAGATCGGTCAACCTGTTCGGCCCGGTCGCGGCGACGAATCCGACCGGCAGCAGCCGGGCGAGCTGGCCGCGGATGTCGGCGATCGCGTCGGCCTGCGCGGCGCTGGGGACCTCCGGAAGCGCCAATTGCACGTCATTCCATGCGGTGAGCACCTTCTCGGTGCGCCGCACCACCTCGGTCACCGTCGACGCCAGGCGCGCCGAGAGCCGCTGCCGGGCGGCGGCGAACTCGGCGCGCGTCCACACCGGTGCGGTGACCAGCGCCTGCACGGCGGCGTCCGTGCAGTCGTCGAGCAGCGCGGGCAGCGACCCGTCCGGATTGTTGGCCAGCACCAACCTGGTACGCGGGTCCAGGCTCTTCTCCAGCGTCTTCGTCGTCGACGGACCCGCCAGCCGAAGCAGCCGTGCGCTGCCCGCCGGCATGGCCGCGGCCTGCTCGGCCTGGGTCGCGAACACCCGGATGTCCACCGCGGCAACGCTGTCCACCAGCGCCGGATATCCTCGCACCGGATTGCCGGCCGCACCGCGCTGTTCGACGACGCGCGGAATCTCGTCGAGGTCGGCCGGCCAGTTGCGCAGCCCCCTGCGTTCGACCTTGGCGCCGACGGTGTCCGCGACGGCCTGCCGCGCGGGCGCGGCCAGCCTCTGCTGCAGTTCGTCGAGGTTCTTGCCGCGCGAGACGACCGTGCCGTCCGGGCCTTCGACCGCGAAGGTGACCCGCAGGTGCGGTGGCAGCTTGTCCAGGTCGAAGGCGTCGATCGGTACCAGGATCCCGGTGCGGCGCCGCAGCTCGCGCTGCACCGCGTCGAGGAGTGGTCCGCTGTCGGGGGAGATCGACGCCAGCAGGGCGCGTGCAGTGTCCGGGGCCGGAACGAAGTTGCGCCGCAGGTCTTTCGGCAGGGACTTGATCAGCGCGGTGAGCAGCTCCTCGCGCAGGGCCGGGACCTGCCAGGCGAAGTCGTCACCGCCGAGACGGGCCAGCACCTCGACCGGCACGTGTACCGTGACCCCGTCGTCGGCGGCGCTGGGGTCGAAACGGTAGGACAGCGGCAGCGCCACGTCCCCGGCGGTCCACACGTCGGGCTGTTCGTCGCCGGTGTCCGAGCGCAGCAGATCCGCGCGCGTCATTGTGAGCAGGTTCGGTGTGCGGTGCCGCGCCTTGCGCCACCACCCGTCGAAGTGCCGTGCCGAGACCACCTCGGCCGGGATCCGCGCATCGTAGAACGCGAAGATCTCGTCGTCGCCGACGAGCAGATCACGGCGCCGGGCGCGGTCCTCCAGCTCGGCGAGTTCGGTTCGCAGACGGGCGTTGTCGCGGAAGAAGTGGTGCTTTGTCTGCCACTCGCCGTCGACCAGGGCATGCCGGATGAACAGCTCCCGCGACACCTCTGCATCGACTTGGGCGTAGCCGACCCGGCGGCGCGCCACCAGCGGCAGCCCGTAGAGCGTGACCCGCTCGAACGCCATCACCGCGCCGCGCTTGGCATCCCAGTGCGGTTCGCTGTACGTGCGCTGCACCAGATGCCCGGCCACTCGTTCCACGGCCTCGGGGTCGATGCGCGCCGCGGTTCTGCCGTAGAGGCGGCTGGTTTCGACCAGATCGGCGACGACGACCCACCTGGGCGGGCGCCGGGTCAGCACCGACCCGGGCGCCAGGACGAACCGCGCGTTGCGGGCGCCGGTATAGTCCCGTCCGTCGCCCTCCCGAAATCCGATGTGCGACAACAGCCCCGCGGTCAGAGCCTGGTGTATCCGCGCCGGATCGGCCGGCTCGTCCTGTTCGGTGATGCCCAGGTCGCGGCAGATGCCTCGCAGCTGACCGACGAGGTCCTGCCATTCCCTGATGCGCAGGTAGTGCAGGAACTCGTCGCGGCACATCCGCCGAAAAGAGCTTCCCGAGCGTTCTTTCCGTTGCTCGCCGAGGTAGTTCCACAGGTTGAGGAACGACAGGAAGTCGGAGTGCTCGTCGGCGAACCGGGCGTGCTTCTGGCGGGCGGCATCCTCGCGGTCGGTGGGCCGCTCCCGCGGGTCCGGAATCGACAGTGCCGCCGCCAAAATCAGCATCTCGCGGACACAGTTCTCGGCGTCGGCGGCCAGGATCATCCGGCCCAGCCGCGGGTCCACCGGGATCTGCGCCAGCCGACGCCCGACGACGGTTAGCTCGGTGCCCTCGAAGGCGCCGAGTTCCTGCAACAGCGCCACCCCGTCGCGGATGCTGCGGGCGTCGGGCGGGTCGAGGAAACCGAAGCCTTCGATGTCGCCGAATCCGAGGGCGGCCATCTGCAGGATGACCGCGGCGAGGTTGGTGCGCAGGATCTCCGGCTCGGTGTAGCGCGGGCGTGCCTCGAAGTCGTCTTCGGAGTACAGCCGGATACACACCCCGGGTGCGGTGCGACCGGATCTGCCGGCCCGTTGCGCAGCCGAGGCCTGCGAGATCGGTTCGATCGGCAGACGCTGCACCTTGGTCCGGCGGCTGTATCGGGAGATGCGCGCGGTGCCCGGATCGACCACGTAGCGGATGCCCGGCACGGTCAGCGAGGTTTCGGCGACGTTGGTGGCCAACACGATCCGCCGCCCCTGGTGGGCGGCGAACACCTTCTGCTGCTCGGCGGTCGGCAGCCGGGCATACAGCGGCAACACCTCCACGTCCGGCCCCACCGCGCCCCGCAAGGCCTCGGCGGTGTCGCGGATCTCCCGTTCCCCGGACAGGAACACCAACACATCGCCCGCGGGTTCGCTCTCCAACTCGGCGACCGCATCGACGATGGCCTCGGTCTGGTCGCGCAACTCGGTGCGCACGACGTCGTGGTCGGGGTCGTCAGGATCGTCGGAATTTCCCGCCCCCTCGACGGGCACCACCACTTCCAGTGGCCGATAGCGGATTTCGACAGGGTAGGTGCGCCCGGACACCTCGACGATCGGGGCGGGGCCGGCCTCGGTGCCGAAGTGCGCGGCGAAACGCTCCGGCTCGATGGTCGCCGAGGTGACGATCACCTTCAGGTCCGGGCGCCGCGGCAGCAGCTCGCGCAGATAGCCGAGCAGGAAGTCGATGTTGAGGCTGCGCTCGTGCGCTTCGTCGATGATCAGCGTGTCGTAGCGGAGCAGGCGTCGGTCTCGCTGGATGTCGGCGAGCAGAATGCCGTCGGTCATGAGCCGGACCAGGGTGCGGTCGCTGGCCTGGTCGGTGAAACGCACGGTGTAGCCGACCGTCTCCCCGAGCGGTGTGCCCAGTTCGTCGGCGATGCGGGAGGCGACGGTGCGTGCGGCGAGCCGGCGCGGCTGGGTGTGTCCGATGGTCCCGCGAATACCGCGGCCCATTTCCAGACAGATCTTGGGCAGCTGGGTGGTCTTGCCCGAGCCGGTCTCGCCGGCCACGATGACCACCTGGTTGGCCGCGATCGCGGCCGCGATGTCCGCCCGCTTCGCGGACACCGGCAGATCGGGGTAGCCGATGCGGGGCACCGCGGCCTGTCGGGACGCCACCAACCCCTCGGCCGCGGCCAGCGCGGCGGTGAACTGGTCGAGCTTTCCCGGGTCCCCGCCGAGCTTCTTCAGGCGCCGCCCGAGCCGGGCGGCGTCACGGAGGGTGACGCCGTCGAGGCGGGCGCGGAGCTCGCGGATCGTTGCTGGGGACGGTTCGGACACCTCGGCAGACGGTTCAGCGTCTGTCGGGCGACCAGTAGGCCAGCATCTCGGCGAGCGTCTCGAACGCCGCGGTGTTGACGCCGTAGGTCGCCTCGAAGTGCACCGACAGCGGGAAGCCGAGCTCGCCCACCCCGTCGATGACGCGCTTGTAGAGATCCAGCATCATCGCCCGCCGACCCGCCGGATCGGTCTCGGCCAGCGTGCGGACGAACTGCTGTTCCGCCGCCACGGCCTCGTTGCCGGGATCCTGGATGAGCCACTCGATCAGCCCGACACGGCTCTCGACCTTCGGCACGAACCCGAACGACAGCAGGATCTCGGGCCGGTGGTCGGTGGTGGCGGCGAAGTCGCGGAGGAATCCGACGATCGCGTCGGAGTACAGCAACTGGGTCATGCCGTAGGTGGCGCCGCGGTCGCACTTGAAGGTGAACCGGCCCTGCTCCCCCTCACGGGTGGGGATCAGGATGGCCCCGCGGTGCTCGACGACACCCTCGAACAGCGACAACGCGTCTGTCGGGGCCACACCGGTGCCCTCACCGTCGTTGAGTGTGCGGGGCACGCCGACGAAGGCGATGCCCTCGAAGCCGCTGTCGCCGAGTTCGGTCAGCCGGGTACGCAGTGCGTCCTCGTCCATGAATGCGGTGACCTGAGTACACAGGCCCTTGATGCCCGGCAGTTCCGGCTTGATCATCGACCAGAAATCCAGGACGTCGAGCTTCGGCTTCATCTCCACCGGCCGCCCGTCGTCCTCCTCGATCATCCCCGGGATCATGACGTGGCGGATGCGGTCCTCGAGTCCCGCTTCCTTGGAGCACCGCCGGACCTTCTCGGCCTCCTCCAGTGCGTGCTCGCGGCCCCGATCGACGTTCGGGGGCACCAGCTCGAGCGCGATGGTGTTCAGGCTCACAGGTATTAGCTCCACATCTGACGTACTCGGGGCGGGCAGGTCATCCGGGTGAATCACGATACCGACCCGGCGGGGTCGCCGCGTGCCCGCCTTCTGCGTGTATTCATGGAGGAAGCCTCATGAACCTTGCTCAGAAACCTCTTCAGGCCCGCGCGCTGCTGATCGTCCTGACGACGATGCTGGCGGCCGCGCTCGCGGCGTGCACCGCGGTGGAGCCCTCATCCGGGTCCACCACGTCCAGCACCGCGCTGCCCAGTTCGCCGTTCGATCCGACGACCACCGCGCCGCCGGCACCGAGCGGTCCGCGGTTGGCCTATCGATCGGCTGACGAGATCGGGGTCGTGGACGGAACGGAGGTCGTGGCGTCGGTGGCGGGCTCGTTTCCACCGTCCAACGACCTGATCACCACCGAGGACTACCGCTTCGTGTTCGCCAGGACGGCGGACAACACGTTGACCACCCTGGACGTGTCGACCGGAGAGTCGAACACGCTGTCCGTCGACGTGGGCTCCGCCGTCGGCACCGGCGGGGGCAGCACCGTGGTCTGGTGGGAGCAGCCGAACCGGCTGATGCAGCTCGACCTGGCCGATCCCGACGCACAGCCGGCGCTGGCGCAGATCGTCGACCTGCCGCCGGTGGCCGGGATCCGGCCCGGCGAGCCGCGGCTGCTCGTGGCGCGCGGCGGCACCGCCGTCATCGCCCGCGTCGAACAGCCCCCGTCTCCGTTCGGGGGGCCCGACACGCTCTACGCGGTCCGGGGTTCGGTGCCACCGGCGTCCCTGGGGCAGGTGGATGCGAACAGTCCGGTGACGGTGGCCCGGCTCAGCGCCGACGGTGCGCGGCTGGCGTATGCCCTCTACCGCGCCACCGATGGCGCCTGCGGTACGGCGGCCGTGGAGATCACCGACGCCGACGGCTCGCAGCAGACTTACGACGTCGCCGGCACCGATGCGGAGAGCGGTTCCCGGGTGCCCAAGCTGTGGTGGCCGAGCGAGGGGCTGCCGGAGTTGAGCCTCATGACGTGGCGATGCGACCGGCCGGAGACCTACCCGCCGCTGGTGTGGCAGCTGGCCGACGACGGTATGACCCAGGTGCAACCGCCCGCGTCCGCGATTCAGATCGCCGATGTGGCGCCCGGTCAGCGGGCATTGGTGCTACCCGAGGACGGCCAGTACACCGATCCGGTCGGTGCGCTGGTGCTCGAGGAGAGCGACCGCCGATTCGCCGTCGCATCTCAGGTCGACGCCATCGCCGTCATCCCGCTCGCTCCGTAGGCTGGGAAGAGTGAGTATCGCGCTGCAGGACAGGTTCGTCAGCGACCTCCCCGAACTGGCGGTGCGCTGGCAGGCCGAGTCGGCGCCCGAACCGCGCCTGCTGGTCCTGAACACCGTCCTCGCCGGTGAACTGGGCCTCGATCCCGACTGGTTGCGCGGGCCCGGGTTGGGTCTGCTGCTCGGCACCGATGTGCCCGAGGGGGCAGCGCCGGCCGCCCAGGCCTATGCCGGCCACCAGTTCGGCGGGTTCGTGCCCAGGCTCGGTGACGGGCGTGCCCTGTTGCTCGGCGAGTTCACCGACGGTGAGGGCCGGATGCGCGACCTGCATCTGAAGGGCTCGGGACGCACGCCGTTCGCCCGCGGCGGGGACGGTCTGGCCGCGGTGGGCCCGATGCTGCGCGAATACGTGATCAGTGAGGCCATGCACGCACTCGCAGTGCCGACCACCCGCGCGTTGGCTGTGGTGGCCACCGGCCGCCCGGTGTACCGGGAGACGCAATTGCCCGGCGCCGTGCTGGCCCGCGTCGCTTCCAGCCATCTGCGGGTCGGCACGTTCCAGTACGCCGCCTCGACCGGTGATCGGGCGCTGCTCACGCGGCTCGCCGACCACGCCATCGCGCGCCATCACCCGTCGGCTGCCGGCGCCGAGCACCCCTATCTGGCGCTTTTCGACGCGGTGATCGCCGACCAGGCCGATCTGGTGGCGCGGTGGATGCTGGTCGGATTCGTGCACGGCGTGATGAACACCGACAACATGACCATCTCCGGAGAGACCATCGACTACGGTCCGTGTGCCTTCATGGAGGCCTACGACCCGGAGACGGTGTACAGCTCGATCGACAGCTGGGGCCGCTACGCCTACGGGAACCAACCCTCGGTCGCGTTGTGGAACCTGGCCCGCTTCGCCGAGGCGTTGTTGCCGTTGTTCGACGAGGACACCGAGCGTGCCATCACGTTGGCGGAGACGTCGCTGCACGCCTTCCAGGGGCACTACGACCGCCGCTGGACGGCCGGCATGGCGGACAAGCTCGGGCTGCCCGACGTGCCGGGCGATGTCGTGGGCGGATTGGCCGGCGAAGCGCTGACCCAGCTGCAGCAGAACGGGCTCGACTACACGTCGTTCTTCCGCCGGCTGGCCCAGGCCGCGCGCGGTGATGCCGAACCGGTGCGCGGTGAGTTCATCGACCTGGCCACCTTCGATGATTGGCTCACCCGCTGGCGCGCCCTGCAGCCCGACGCCGATCTGATGGACCGCGCCAACCCCGTCTACATTCCGCGCAATCACCTCGTCGAGGATGCGCTGACGGCGGCCACCGCCGGCGACTTGGCGCCCTTCGAGGCGTTGATGTCCGCGGTCGGTTCGCCCTTCGAGGAGCGGCCCGGGCTCGAGCGGTATGCCGAGCCGGGTCAGAAGGAGTTCACCGCCTCCTTCCGAACTTTCTGTGGAACCTGACCACACCGGCGTAGCGTCTCAGCGGTGAGCTCCAAGCGCCTCAGCCCCCAGGATCTGCTGTTCATCTACGGCGAGACGTCGAGCTCGAAGATGCATGTCGCGGGTCTGCTTCCCTTCACTCCTCCCGCCGATGCGCCCCGCGACTATCTGCGCCGCATGATCGACGAGGCGCGCCGCCAGGAGGTGGTGGCCCCGTGGAACCGCAAGCTGGCTCACCCCCGCCTGCAGTTCAGCCCGCTGCACAGCTGGGTGGAGGACGTCGACTTCGACTTCGACTATCACGTTCGCCGGTCGGCGCTGGCCAGTCCGGGTGACGAGCGCGAGCTGGGCATCCTGGTGTCCCGGCTGCACAGCAATCATCTCGACCTGACCCGTCCGCCGTGGGAGTTGCACGTCATCGAGGGGCTCGAGGGCGGTCGCTTCGCGCTGTACATGAAGATCCACCACGCCCTTGTCGACGGGTACAGCGCGATGCGGATGCTGGGTCGCAGCCTGTCCAAGGACCGAGAATCCCAGGACGTCCGGATGTTCTTCAACGTGCCGACGCCGGCGCGGCCGCCGCGCGAGGCCGGCACGTCCAACCCGTTGACGGCCACACTGCGAGCGCTCGGCGGTCTCGGCTCCACCGTCACCGGCGGGGTGAGCTCGGCGATCGACCTGACCAATGCTCTGGTCAACACACAGATCCGCCGCGACGGCGAGTACGCGCACATCGCGGGCTCGGCCTCGGCACCGCACAGCATCCTCAACGCGCGCATCAGCCGCAACCGTCGGTTCGCCACCCAGCAGTACGAGTTCGACCGGCTCAAGGCGCTCAGTTCTCAGCACGGCGCCACCATCAACGACGTGGCGCTGGCCATCATCGGAGGCGGGCTGCGCACATTCCTGGCTGACATGGACGAACTCCCCGAGCGTTCGTTGGTCGCCTTCCTGCCGGTCAACGTGCGTCCCAAGGGTGACGAGGGGGGCGGCAACGCGGTCGGTGCCATCTTGGCGCCCATGGGGACGGACATCGCCGACCCGGTGGAGCGGCTACAGACGATCACCGCGGCAACCCGCGCGTCCAAGGCCCAGCTACAGACGATGTCACCCACTGCGATCATCGCGTACAGCGCGGCGCTGCTGGCCCCGACCGGCGGGCAGATCGCCGGGGCGTTGACCGGCGTCGCGCCGCCGTGGCCGTACACGTTCAATCTGTGTGTCTCCAACGTGCCGGGCCCGCCGGAACCGTTGTACTTCAACGGTTCCCGGCTCGAAGCAACGTATCCCGTGTCGATCCCCATCCACGGGATGGCGTTGAACATCACGCTGCAGAGCTACGCCGACACCATCAACTTGGGCTTCGTGGGCTGCCGCGACCGACTGCCCAGCCTGCAGCGTCTGGCGGTGTACACCGGGGAAGCGCTCGCCGACCTGGAGAAGGCTTCGGTCGACCAGCCCGGCTGATATAGATCGA
>NZ_BLTG01000077.1 GCF_017312405.1 Mycobacterium sp. PO1 | reverse complement strand
GCCGCGGGTGGGGCTGGGCGCGCCCGCCGTCGTGGTGGGCGGCGTCGTGGTCGCGGGTGCTCGGGTGCCGTTGGTCGGGGCGGGGCCCGGACGCGGCGTGGCGGGGGGCCTGCTGGAGGTCGTCGGGGCCGGCGGCGCGCAGATCGGCAGCACGGAGCTGCGGGACAGCTCCTCGATCTGGCGGATCGCGTCGTCGAGGGTGCCCGAGGGCAGCCCGGCGATCACCTGGGCGCGCTCGGAGGGCCGCATGTCGCTGACGCCGAGCAGCCGGCAGTTCAGGTTCTGCTGAGATTGATCGGCGCTGATCAACGACAGTTCGTTGCGCGAGTTCAGACAGCCGAGAAGATAAGGCTCCTGCAGCGAGAGTCCGAGAAAGGAACCCTGCACGCCCCGCAGGATGGAGACGGTGCCCTCGTGTTCGCCGACGTAGTAGTTGCTGCGCACGATTTCACGGGCTACGGCCAGACCTGCGAGCACCACCAGGACCAGCACGGCCGCTGCGATGTACATGCGGCGCCGTGACTTGGGGCGCGGCGGCGGCTCCTCGGGCTGCTGCACCACGCGTTTGGCGGCAGTGCGTTTCGGGTTGAACGCCGATGCGCGGCCCGCCGCGGTGTCCGGCGGCGCGCTCTGGTCGTCGACGCCGGAGACGGCGCCGGCCAGGATGGGCTGCGTCTGGCCGTAGTCGTAGTCGACCACGTCGGCCACGACCACCGTGACGTTGTCCGGGCCGCCGCCGCGCAGCGCCAGCTCGATGAGCCGGTCGGCGCTTTCGGCGGTGTCCTCGATCTGCAGCGCGTCGAGGATCGTCTCCTGGCTGACCGGGTCGGACAGTCCATCGGTGCACAGCATGTAGCGGTCGCCGGCGCGTGCCTCCCGCATGATCAGCGCCGGCTCGACCTCGTGGCCGGTCAGCGCTTTCATGATCAACGACCGCTGCGGGTGGCTGTGCGCCTCCTCGGCGGTGATGCGGCCCTCGTCGACGAGGGTCTGGACGAACGAGTCGTCCTTGGTGATCTGGGTGAGCTCGCCGTCGCGCAGCAGATAGCCCCGGGAGTCGCCGATGTGCACCAGGCCCAGGCGGTTACCCGCGAACAGGATCGCCGTGAGCGTGGTGCCCATGCCGTCGAGCTCGGGGTCGGCGTCGATGTGCGCGGCGATCGCCGAGTTGCCCTCCCGGACGGCGGCGTCGAGCTTGCTGAGCAGGTCTCCGCCGGGCTCGTCGTCATCGAGGTGGGCCAGCGCGGCGATGACGAGTTGGGAGGCGATCTCACCGGCGGCGTGCCCGCCCATCCCGTCGGCCAGCGCCAGCAGCCTGGCCCCGGCGTAGACCGAGTCCTCGTTGTTGGCGCGCACCAGCCCGCGATCGCTGCGCGCGGCGTATCGAAGCACGAGCGTCACGGGCGCAGCTCTATCACCGTCTTGCCGATCCGCACGGGGGTGCCCATCGGAACTCGTACCGCCGTCGTCACCTTCGCCCTGTCGAGGTATGTACCGTTGGTTGATCCTAGGTCCTCTACATACCACTCCGGACCTCGCGGCGAGAGTCGGGCGTGGCGGGTGGAAGCGTAGTCGTCGGTCAACACCAGGGTGGAGTCGTCAGCCCGGCCGATCAGAACCGGCTGGGTACCCAGCGGAATCCGGGTGCCCTTGAGCGCGCCCTCGATCACCACCAGCTGGCGGGGCACGTTGCGTCCGCCCCGGCTGGGCAGGATGGACCCCCGCAGAGCCAGGCCACGACGCACCATCACCGCGCCGGTCGGCGCATAGATGTCGGTGCGCAGAATCCGCAGCACCGACCAGATGAACAGCCACAACAGCAACAGGAAGCCGACACGGGTCAGCTGCAGTACCAGCCCCTGCATCTGACGTCCTCTCCGTCCCGGTGATAAACCCCGCGCAAGCGCTCCGCCCGGTCACACCGCTCGTCGGCCTGGTGAGGCCCCCCGCGCAAGCGCGCCATGCCTGCCTCCGGCATCGTCACCATACTGTGGTGTCGATCGACGCGAAGGTCACACCGACCGCTTTCCCGGCGTTGCCGGGCGCTCCGACCCTCAGTGAACGCGGACGATGATCTCGGAGTGTCCCAGCCGGATGACGTCGCCGTCGGCCAGCTGCCACTCCTGGACCGGGGCGTTGTTCACCGTCGTGCCGTTGGTGGAGTTGAGGTCAGACAATAGCGCGACCTGACCGTCCCAGCGGATTTCCAGGTGCCGACGGGACACACCCGTGTCGGGCAACCGGAACTGAGCGTCCTGACCGCGGCCGATCACGTTGGCGCCCTCGCGGAGTTGGTAGGTGCGGCCGCTGCCGTCGTCCAACTGCAGGGTCACCGTGGCGCCGGCGGCAGAGTAGTCGCCCTGGCCCGCTCCGTAGCCCTGGCCGTAGCCGGCGGGAGCGCCGTAACCGCCGTCGCCGTAACCCTGCTCGGGATAGCCACCCGGGGCTTCGCCGTAGCGGCCGTAGTCCGGCTGGGCGTAATCCTGGCGCCCGCCGTAACCCTGGCCGCCGTAACCGCCCTGGTCGGGATAGCCACCCTGATCCGGATATCCGCCGTGGTCGGGGTAGCCACCCTGGTCCGGGTAGCCGGGACGGCCCTGCGGGGGGTAGCCGCCGTCGTCGGGGCGTCCGGGGGGACGGCCGTAGTCGTAGTCGTTGGACGGAGGGCCGTACCCGGGGGGCGGTCCGTAACCGCCCGGCGCCTGCCGGTAGCCCTGGTCCGGGTAGCCGCCCTGCTCGGGGTAGCCGCCCTGGTCCGGGTAGCCGCCGCGCGGCGGGTAGTTCGGCTCGCCCTGCGGGGGATAGCCACCCTGCTCGGACGGCGGGTAGTGACCGCCGCGCTGATCCTCCGGCCGGTTGTAGCGCTCGTCGTAATACTCGTCGGCGGGCCGGCCCTGGCCGGGACCCTGGCCGCCGCGGTAGGTCGGGTTGTCGCTCATCGGTGGTACTCCTGGTTCTGCGGGGGACGAGAGTTCTCGAGGTGGAGGGGCGGGCACGTCGTTGGTCGTGTCGGGATTGACCGCCCCACGCGCGCGAAACTGTCCGGTGTGCAGGCTCGGTGACTGCTCGAATCTGACGACCACATCACCATACGTTTGCCACCCCTGCTCATGGATGTATCCCTCCAGGTGCTTGGCGAACGTGGTCGCGGTGATGTCCGGATCGGCACTCACCTTGTGGTAGTCGGGCACACTGAGGGTAATGACGTAGTCGTTCGGGGCCAAAATGCGACCGCGGCCGACTTCGCGGGCGCTGCTCTCGGCCTCGCGCCGCAGCAGCGTCTCGACCTCGGCCGGAACGATCGAGCCACCGAACACCCGGGCGAAGGCGTCGCCGACCTTGTCCTCGAGTTTTCGCTCGAAGCGGTCGACCAACCCCATCTACCCGCCCGCCTCCTTCACGTCGTGAGCTGTTCGTGCACAGACTGTTGACGCCCCCAGCGTGTCGACTGGCAGCGACGCTCAGATGCATGGTATCGGCCATGTCTGGCACTGCGGGACCAACGGAACTCTGAGAATCACATCGCCGCAGGTCAAGCGGGTGTGACGAGCCGTTTTGGCGTTCGGGGTGCTCGCCCAGTACGGTTGGGTCCCGGGGTTGCCTGCGTGATAGGCTCCCCCGGTTGTTCGGGCGAGTGGCGGAATGGCAGACGCGCTGGCTTCAGGTGCCAGTGTCCTTCGGGACGTGGGGGTTCAAGTCCCCCTTCGCCCACATTTGAGCGGTTCTACGAACTGCGACGCATGAGGTCACGAACCAGAAATGGTTCGTGACCTTTGTGCTTGTGGGCGGGTTCTTTCAGGACTGATCTCGGGAGGCCAGCCCCGGTGGGGAGGCGGACTTCAGGAGAGTCTCGGTTCTCCAGATCTGAGACGGCTGTCTGCTCACGTGACGGGCTCGAGGGTGTCGTGGATCATTCTTCTGAGAGCGGCTACGCCTGGGTCGTTGTCGACGCGGGTGTGCCAGTGCAGACGAATCTCGTATTCCGGTAGTACCAGCGGTAGTTCGAAGATGTGCAGTGCTGACTGCCCGGCGTGGTGGTGTGCCAGCCGGCGCGGCACGGTGGCTACGCAGTGCCCGTTCTCCACGACAGCGACCAGCGCGCTGTAGTACGGCATGGTCAGTTGAATGTTGCGTGTCAAGCCCAGCCGGGCCAGGGCGTCGTCGACTTCGCGACCGCGGCCCGAGGTGATTTCGACATTGGCATGAGGCAGGTCCACGAACCGTTCGAGTGTCATGGGCGTGCTCGCTGCGGGGTGATCGCGGGCAACGATGCCGACGATGTCGTCAGAGAACACCGGCTCCGATCGCCATGCCGGTGAGGTGGTGGTGGGGATGCCGAGGTACAGGTCGAGCTCACCGGTGGCCAGGGCGTCGGTGACGGCGATGCGATCCAGGGCCATGACGCGCAGGGAGGATCGCGGGGCGTCCCGTTGGAGCCGATGGTGGAGTTCGGGAAGAAGTAGCGGGCCGTACAGCTCGGCGAAGGCGATGACCCATTCGCGGGTGGTCGACGCCAGCTCGAAGTCGTCGAGGTCGTGCACGATTCCGTCCAGCAGTCCCAGCGCCTCCTTGAGGCGCGGCTGAATGGCGAGAGCGGCGGGGGTCGGGCTCAGACCGCGACCGGATCGCACCACCAGAGGGTCACCGAGCAGCAGACGTAAACGTGCCAATGCGTTCGACACCGTTGGCTGGGTGGTGTGAAGCCGCGCGGCGGCCCTGGTGGCGCTGCGCTCGTCGAGTACGGCATCCAAGACCACCAGCAGGTTCAGATCAACCGACGCGAGATTCACCAGATGAATATCGCACATCAGCAATCATTGTTGGTGTGCATGCTTTGCCGCTTCTACAGTCGAAATCGACCAGTCTTTCGACGAAAGGGCGTTGTCATGCGCGTACTGGTGACCGGAGCCCGCGGCGGTGTCGGGGGCTGCATCGTCGATCGACTGCGCGACACGGGAGTGGCTGTGCGTGCGACCTGCCGCCACCCAGCTGCCCAGCGCTGGCCGTGGGCCGAGACCGTGGCCGGCGACCTTGATCATCCGCACACGTTGAGGCCTGCACTCGATGGCGTGGACGCGGTCTTCCTCTACAGCTTCGCCCAACCAGAGACCCTGCCGGGACTTGCCGCCGAGATGCGCGCCGCCGGGGTGCGCAAGGTGGTGGTGCTCTCCACGATCGACACCACCCGTAACGAACCATTCGTCGAGTACAACAAGCAACGTCACCTCGCGGTGGAGAACGCCATGCACGACGGGGGATTCACCACCGTCTGCCTGCGCCCCGGCGCGTTCGCCCGCAACGCGATTCGGTTCTGGGCCAACCAGATCCGCTCCGAAGAGCGGGTGCGTCTGCCGTTCCCGCAATCCCAGCAGGCGCCCATCGCCGACGAGGACATTGCCACGGTCGCTGTACACGCACTGACCTCGCAGCAGTTGGACGGTCAGAAGATCGTCCTCACCGGACCGCACTCGCTGACAATGCGCGAGCAGGTCGAAATCATCAGTCAGGCCATCGGCAAAACGATTGACGTCATCGAGATCCCAGACACCGAGGCCCGCGTACTCTACGGACGAATCCTGCCTCCGGAATACCTCGAGCTACTCATGGGGCAATGGGCCTTCGAGGTCACCGAGCCAGCCGTCGTCACCGACGCCGTGGAACGAATCACCGGCCGCCCAGCCACCACCTACGTGGAATGGGCAACCAGCCACAGCGACGCGTTCACCGAGAATTCGCCGGCCACCGCCCGTACCGATACGTGAGGAGACGACGGGGGGCTCGGAGACAAGATGTGAGCCGTCCACATTCCTGGAAGCGACACGTGGCGAAATTCCACGCAGCCCTGTCGGCGATGAACGACCAAGATCATTTTGCCGGTGTGCTGGTAGACACGGATGTCGTGCGGAAATGGGTTATCGCAACATCGATCGCGCTGGTAATGCTGCTCGCGGCCACGTTCGCCGGCTACACCTTGGCCACGTCTCGGACCTTTCAACTAGCCGGTGAGATCATCGACCGGGTCGACACCACTGACAAGGTGGTGGCGCTGACCTTGGACGACGGCCCCACCGAATGGACACCAGACATCCTCGACGCACTGGCCACAGCGGATATCCCGGCGACGTTCTACCTCAACGGCGCCGACCTGGACCGCCACCCCGACCAAGGTGCGGCGATTGTGCGCGCAGGACACGAAATCGGAAACCACACCTACACCCACCGCCGAATGGTGTTCGTCTCCGGTGCCACCGTTGCCGGCGAAATAGAGCGCACCGACGAAGCCATCGCACGCACTGGCTATCGCGGTCCGGTGACATTTCGACCGCCGTACGGCAAGAAGCTCTGGGCGCTCCCGCACTACCTCGCCGAACACAGCCGCACCACAATCACCTGGGATCTGGAACCAGATTCGGCAGGCAATCCCACCACCGGCCAGATCGTCGGCGACACCGTGGAAAGCGTCCGCCCGGGCTCGATCATCCTGCTGCACGTCATGCTGGAAAGCCGTGCCGCGTCTCGCGCCGCCGTCCCGCAGATCATCGACCGGCTCCAGTCCGACGGCTACCGATTCGTCACCGTGAGCGAACTACTCACCCTCCGCACAGCTGGTGCGCCCGCTGACTGACTCCGGCCCATTAGCGCTGGTCGTGTCGGAGCTGTCTCAAGTTTCATGAAAACGAGGCCGCATCGCGTGAGGCTCTACGTGGTGGTCAGAGCACGGGGTTGCCCTGCCCCAGCGAATCCGACGAAGGCCAGCGTCGACTGCGTGTGTTCGGTAGCGTGAGGCACGCAAATCTGTGGTCGTCAACAGAGCGAACTGGGCCGCGGCGTCGATCATGTGTGGTGCCCGAGTGAGGAATTGGCCGGCCTCGACCCGACCAGGGGACGGGGGTGACGTGGAAAGAGTGATCCAGGCTCTGGTCGCGTCGCTGGAACCGGCGTCGTTGGTGAGCCGCGTCGCGGAGCAGGCATGTGCGTTCGCGCCCAAGGCCGACGGCGCTGCGATCACGCTGCTGCGGGCCACCGACAATGCCTACGTCACCGTATCCGCCCACGGCGTGCTCGCCACGGCGGTCGGCTTCGTGGTGCCCAAGCGAGGCAGCTTGCAGGGACGCGCCGCGCGCGAGCGACGTCCCCAGCTGATCGCCGACGCGATGGTCGACTCGCGCCTGACCGCGCGCGTGCGCTCGATGAACAAGCAGTGGGGGACCCGTTCCTGGGCGGCGATTCCGTTGACCTACAACGATCACGCGATCGGCTCTCTGCTGTTGGCCGCCGCGGAGCCCGGCGCGTTCACGGAGGAGGACCTCGATTCACTGCTCGCGATCAGCGAGTTCGTCTCGGCGTTGATCGGGGCGCAGTCTCAGATCTCGAGCCTGTTGACCCAGGTGATGACCGACAGCGAGGAGCGTGGACAGCGGGCGCTCACCGCCCGGTTCGTCGCGTCGGTGATGCTGCCGGAGACCGCGGAGGTCGGTGGATTACAAGACGAACTGGAATCGCTGCTGGCGCAGTCGAACGTTCTGAGTGTGGTCTTCCAACCGATGGTTCATCTCGCCAGCGGTGAGGCCCTTGCCTACGAGGGGTTGACGCGTTTTCCTCCCGATTCCGCGTTGACACCGCAGAAGTGGTTCACCACCGCCCGCCGCCTGGGCCGCGGTGTTGCGATCGAGCACGCCGCGTTGCGGGAGGTGCTGACCGCGGCCACACGCATTCCCGACCGCTATCCGGTCGCCGTCAACCTGAGCCCGAGCGCTGTTCTGGACCCGTCGATCCAGGAGCTGTTGGTCAGCGTCGACCGGCCTTTGATCGTGGAAGTCACGGAGCACGAACCATTTCCCGAGTCGTTCGGAGCCGATCTGGAGAAGCTGCGCGGTGCGGGGGTCTCAGTGGCCGTCGATGACGCCGGCGCGGGGTACGCCAGCTTCGTCCAGCTCTTGCGGCTGCGTCCCGACATCATCAAGATCGACGGGGAGTTGGTCGACGGCATCGACGAGAATCCCGTGAAGCGCGCCTTCGCCACGGCGTTGAAGGCGTTGGGCGCAGAGCTCGGAGCGAAGATCGTCGCCGAAGCCGTCGAGACACCCGCCCAGCTCGACACCCTGACCCGGCTGGGCATCGAATACGGTCAGGGCTTCCTGCTGGGGCGCCCGGTATCCGAGCCGTTCCCGACGTAGGGCCTCCGGCTTCTGGTGATCGGCATCGTCCGGCTCATCGTCCCCGCCAGCGCAGCACGTCCAGCGCCACCGCGACGTCGACGACGTTGTCGGACAGCGGCCGAGGCAGCAGTTCATCGGCGCGGGCGAGCCGGCGCAGCAGGGTGTTGCGATGGGTGTAGAGCCGTGCCGCTGCGCGAGAGGCGTTGCACTGCAAGGCAATGAATGTCCGCACGCTGTCCTGTATGTCAGGCTCGGCGGCCGCGAAGTCACCCAGGACCCGGTCGACGAAGCTGGTGGCGCGGTCGGGGTCCGTGGTCACCAGCGCGACCAGTTCGATGTCGGCGAAGAACGCGAGCTGCTGTGGTGAGCGCAGTCGCGCCATCATCTGCTGGGTGGTCAGCGCGTCGAAGTGGCTGCGGCGGAAGCCTTCCGGAC
Organism: Mycobacterium sp. PO1; assembly: GCF_017312405.1. GTDB lineage: Bacteria > Actinomycetota > Actinomycetes > Mycobacteriales > Mycobacteriaceae > Mycobacterium. The sequence goes on along the minus strand of NZ_BLTG01000077.1, from coordinate 52,045 downwards.
CGAGGGCAGTGGACCCTACGGCGACTCGGATGCCCTCGGGCGGGTGCACCGCCTGGAGCACCGAAGCGCCGTCGGCCGGGATGACACCCGGCACCCACAGCCACCGCGTCGCGGTGCTGGCGAGCACGCTGAGGTGGTGAGCCGCCCCGGCGGCCTGCGCGATCGCCTCGGCGGTCCGGTCGAGCCGCGGCGCCGCGTCCGGATCGTCGCTCCAGATCACCGCGGCGGTGTGCGGTCCGGTCAGCGCATAGCCGAGGCGGTCCTCGGCCCGTCGGCGGGGGATGGGCGCGCCGTCGAGCAGCAGCGCCACCGTCTCGCGGCGTTCGGCGTGCGTGCCGCGGGTGAGTTCGTCGCGCTCGGCGTCGATCTGCGCCGCGATCCCGGCCAGCGTGGCGTCGATGAACGAACTGATCGACCGCGAGCACACGTCGAGTAGCTCGTGCAGCTCGGCCGGGTCGGAGGTCAGCTCGAAGGCGATCTCCATCAGCCGCCGCCACGCCACGGCTTCCCCCACCCGGTAGGCGTCGAGGGAGTACGCGTCCAAGCCTCTGCGCACCACCTCGCGGGCGATGGTCAGCGGTTCGGGACCGGTGTTGGGCGGGACCGGGGCCCCGGGGTCGCGGATGTTGGCGGTGCCCCAGAAGAACAGGTTGGCGCGGTTGCTCCGGCTGACCGCCGCGGCGAGCTCGGGGTCAGCGGCGATCGTCGGGCTGGCCGCCAGCACGGATGCGTCCAGTTCGTCGAGCCATTCGGGGCGGGCGTTGACGACGATCTGCGCGCACTGCCGGATCAGCTCCCGAACCGCTGGTGAGGGGAGTGCCGACGACATGCTCCGACCGTAGTCCAGTGGTGCATTGTGCACCACTGAACCGGTGCATCAGGGTCGTTCTGACCTTGGCTGGGGGCGTCGAGAACGCGACGATCGGTACATCGCTCGACCACCCGCACAGGAGCTGCCGCCATGGACCATCCCCAACACCTCGACGTCCTGATCGTCGGCGCCGGAATCTCCGGCATCGGCGCCGCCTATTACCTGCAGCGCCACCATCCCGATCGGCAGTACGCGATCGTCGAGGCGCGCGGTGCGACCGGGGGCACCTGGGACCTGTTCCGCTATCCCGGTATCCGCTCGGACTCCGACCTGCACACCTTCGGTTACGAGTTCAAGCCGTGGCGCGACGAACACGCCATCGCCACCGCCGACAAGATCCTGGCGTATCTGCGTGAGACCGCCGCCGAGAACGGCATCGACGACAAGGTCCGGTTCCACCACAAGGTGCTCGGCGCCGAGTGGAGCAGCGCCGAGGGCCGCTGGATCGTCGACATCGAACGGACCGACACCGAAGAACGCCTCCAGATCAGTGCGAACTGGCTGTTCTGCGCCGGCGGCTACTACCGCTACGACGAGGGCTACACCCCGCACTTCGAGGGCCGCGAACGCTTCACCGGCCGCATCGTCCATCCCCAGCACTGGCCGGAGGACCTCGACTACACCGGCAAGAAGGTCGTCATCATCGGCAGCGGCGCCACGGCGGTGACCCTGGTGCCGGCGATGGCCGGCACGGCGGGACACGTCACCATGCTGCAGCGCTCACCGACCTACGTCCTGCCGGTGCCGTCGAAAGACCGGTTCGCCAACATCGCCAAGACCGTGCTCGGCGACACGCGCGGATATGCGCTGGCCCGTCGCAAGAACATCGCCAAACAGCGCTTCGTGTACCAGTTCTGCCAGCAGCACCCCGCCGCCGCGCGCCGGCTGATCCGTCGGCTGAACGCCAAGCAGCTGCCCGCCGGCTACCCCGTCGACGAGCACTTCAGCCCGACCTACAACCCGTGGGATCAGCGCCTGTGCGCGGTGCCCGACGCCGACCTGTTCACCGCGATCAGCGACGGCAGCGCCTCGGTGGTCACCGACCGGATCACCACGTTCACCGAGACGGGGATCCTGTTGGAGTCCGGACGTGAACTGGACGCCGACATCATCGTCACCGCAACGGGATTGACCATGCAGGCTTTCGGCGGCATGTCGCTGACCGTCGACGGCGCCCCGGTGAATCTGCCGGACACCGTCGCCTACAAGGGCATGATGCTCTCGGGCGTGCCGAACTTCGCCTACGCCATCGGTTACACCAACTCGTCGTGGACGTTGAAGGTGGGCCTGCTGTGCGAGCATTTCTGCCGGCTGCTCAGCCACATGGACGCCCACGGCTATGACACCGCGTGCCCCGTGCCCGACGATCCGAACATGCAGACCCGTCCGTTCATCGACTTCTCCGCCGGATACGTCCAGCGCGCCGTCGACCAGCTGCCCCGTCAGGGCGCCGGTCAGCCCTGGGTGACGTCGATGAGCTACCACTCCGATGTGCGGTTGCTGCGCGACGAGGCCGTCGGCGATCCACAGCTCAAGCTGACGTCCTCGGCCGACGTGGCCGCCACGCTGGTGGCCCGGTAGGTCGGACGGGGCGGCCCGGCCACGCCGTGAGGTCAGGAGGCGCGGTGGTGAGCGTCGTCGGGGGTTCGGATTTCCGACCGCGCACTCCAGCGTCGATGGTGGCGACTGTGGGCGATGCGGTCGAGTCGCCGCAGCGCCGCGCGCAGGTTGTCCGCCAGCGGAAGTTCGCCGCCGGGATCGCAGATCGACAGCAACCGGCGCACGTGGCGGCTGCCGACGATCGCCCAGTCGACGTCGGTGCGGGCGCAGTGCACGCTGATGTAGTAGAGCGCGGTGAAACCCTGGGTGCCGAAGAAGTCGACCGAACGCAGATCCAGCACCAGTTGCCGCGAGGCCCGGGTGTGGTGCACCACGTAGCGGGCCAGGTCGCGACCGTTCACCACATCGATGTCGCCCCGGACTCCGACGGCGATCCGGTCGCGCGAGCACGGCCGCACGGCGAACGTGGCGTTGCTGATTCGTCTTCGGTCGTCGCCCGGCACCGGCGGATGGACCCACGTGTTGTCGACGTCGACCGTTCTCATGCTTCGCGTCCTGTCGCTACGGCCTTGTAGGGGACTACGACGGCTTCCCCGCGTCGGTGACGCCGTCGCGGGCTGGAAGCTCAACCCGAGCCCAGGGTAGTACGAAATCCGAAGGTCGCCCACCGGTTCGCCGAACTGGCCCGAAATCGTTCGCATCCTGGCTCTTCTGAACAGGCCGGTCCCGAACGGTGGAAGTTCCCACGCGGGGGTCAGAAGGCTCGGCGACGGAATCCGCAGCGGACGTTCATCGGCTCGACCCGAACGGCTCGAGCAGTTGATCGACCGGAGCATGGTCGTCGGTCAGCACCTGGGTGTCGCCGATCCAACGGGCGAGATCGTCACCGCTGATCGCCGTCCACCCGGTGTCACGGGCAGCCAGTCCCTCGCGGAGGGCCGGCACCGAGATCGGCCGGTCGGACGCGACGACGACGAAATTGCCGCCTCGCTCTGTTGCCGGGCCGGCGGCCAGATCGGTGGGTTCGCCCAGCAGCGCGACGTGGTCGAACACCTCGGCCACCGTGGCGACCTCGGCGCGGGCGAACGCCAGCTCGCCGTGGTCGATCAGATTGGCCGCGTAGACACCGCCGGGCGCGAGCACGCGCTGGATCCCCGACAGGGCCTCGACGGTGGTCAGGTGCCACGGCACGCTGACACCGCCGAACGCATCACCGACAACCAGGTCCCGGGTGTCGGTGTCGAGGCGCTGCAGACCCAGTCGGCCGTCTTCGACGCGGATGTCGATGCCGGTGCCGGCCAGCTCGCCGAACTCGTCGCGGTCGAGTCCGACGACGCCGCCGTCGATCTCGGAGACCACGCTGCGCGTGCCGGGCCGGACCTCGGCGAGATAACGGGGAAAGGTGAGCCCACCGCCACCGAGGTGGTACGCCTCGAGGGTCTCCCGGTCGGGAAACGACGCGTCGACCACCGCGGCGAGGGCGCGCACGTAGTCGTACTGCAGGACGGTGGGGTCGGCGGTGTCGACGTAGGAGTGCCGTAGTCCGTCCAGTACCAGGGTGCGTCCGCTGTCCCGGTCTGGGTCGGCGACGACGTCGGCGCAGTGGTATTTGGTCTCGGCGTCGCAGCCGCCGGGGGCGACGGCGCTGGCCAGGGCGGCGACCGTCAGCGCAATGACCAGCACGGCGGCGCGCGACCGTACCCATCCGTGTGCCCGCCACTCCACGACGGCGGCTCCGATCACCAGCAGCACGCCGAGGCCGACCAGGATGGCGCTGACCGGCAGCCGCGAGATCAGCACGAAGCCGGTGATGACGGTGCCGGCGATGGCGCCCACGGTGCCGACGCCGGAAAGCTTGCCCACCACGGTGCCGGTGTCGGCCAGATCGAACAATCGGATCTTGGTCACCATCGGCGTCACTGCCGAGAGCAGCGCACCCGGGACGAGGATGGCCGCCGACGCGACCAGGATCAGCAGCGGCGGCGCCCATTCCGCGGCCATCCGGACCACGGCCGGGCTCAGCGCCACCACGACGCCGGAGACACCCAGCGCGGGGGCGATGAGGCGACGCGGGTCGACGCGGTCGGCTGCCCGCCCGCCGGCCCAGGAGCCGAGCGCGATCGCCGCCAGCGCGATGCCGATGACCAGCGTGCTGGTCTCCAGCGTGAGCCCGAGGTAGGGCGCCAGCAGCCGGAGCGCGGTGATCTCGACGACCAGCACCGCCGCCGACGACCCGAAGACCAGTGCCGCGGCGGCGCGTGGGCCCATGGCCGGTGGCGGCGGGGGCGGCGGGTCGGTCACAGGGTCAATCCTGCCAACCGCTTGCGTCTTGTATCCCGCGCCCTCGCGTCGACCGGGATCACGCCCCAGCGCGCCGAGCGTGAGCTGGTTGCGATTTTCGAGCCGATTCTTCGCAGAGAATTCACGCTCGGCGAGGCGGCTGGAGGGAGGGCCGGCCGCGGCCGGCTACGCACGGGGAGGCAACCGACAGGTGCCGGAGCCGGCCGGCCCTTGCCCCGCTTACTGGCCGGCGCTGGCCGCCGCCTACTGGTCGGTGGGCTTGTCGACCTCGTTGTCGGGCAACGGCAGGGCTTCGGCCCCGGGTGTCGCCGGCGCCAACACCTGATCTTCTTCGGCGGTCTGGTCCGACGTTACATTCTGCTCGGGGTTTGTCATGACGACGTGGTACCCCGACGGGCTCGGCGCTAATCGGGCGTCATGTCGAAAACCAGGCAGAACGGATGCCCCGACGGGTCGCGGAAGACACGGAAGTTCTCCTCGCCTGGCGCGTCGGTCACCCGGGTGGCGCCCAGCTCGAGCACATCGGATTCGGCCCGGTCGATGTCGTCGACCTCGATGTCGAGGTGGAACTGCTGGGAGCCGTGCGGGTCGGGGAAAGTCGGTGGTTCGTGCTCGGGGGAGAGCTGGAAGGCGAGCCGGCGCCCGGTCGGGTCGTCGAGGGTCACCCATGTTTCGTCGTCGGCCTCGACGCGGCCGCCCAGCACTTCGGCCCAGAATTGAGCGAGCCCGCGCGGGTCGGCGCTGTCCATGACGACGGCGTGCAGTTTTCCGATCATGCCCACCAGATTGCCGGGTCGGATGCCGCCGAAACGAGTGCCGTTTGCGACCGGTTTGATGTCCGCGGTGTTACCGCCGTTGGCGTGCCCGTTAAATCTGTCCGACCAGCAGCTGACCCGGTGTGGAACTGGGAAGCCTGACGCATCCGGTTTGGCCTTTCCGAGGGAGGACGCATGTCAGCTTCATCAGTTGAGCCCGAGCGGCGGAAGCTCTCACTGACCGCAAAAGTCGCGATCGGCATGGTCGCCGGACTGGCGGTGGGGGTCGCCTTCAACGTCCTGGGCAATCAGTGGATCAGTGACAACGTCGTCAACGGCTTCCTCGACATGGTCGGCACGGCCTTCCTGAACGCACTCAAGCTGCTCGTCGTGCCGCTGGTGATCTTCTCGCTGATCACCGGCGTCACCGGGATCGGCGACGTCCGGATGCTGGGTCGCGTCGGCGGCAAGGCGCTCGGGCTCTACCTGATGACGACCGCGCTCGCGATCAGCGTGGCCATCGGCATCGCCCAGTTGATCGGTCCGGGCCGCGGATTCGACATGACCGGCGTCGACACCTCGGGCATCGAAACCGAAGAGGCGCCCTCGTTCTGGGAGGTCATCTCCGGCATCATCCCCACCAACCCGATCGAGGCCTTCGCCGAGGGCGAGATGCTCCAGATCATCTTCTACTCGATTCTCGTCGGAGTCGCCGCGCTGATGCTCGGTGAGCGTTCCGAGGGCTTCGTCAGGGCCTGCGGATTCATGAACGAGCTGATGATGAAGATCGTCAGCATCGTGATGGCGGTCGCTCCCTACGGTGTCTTCGCACTCATCGTTCGGGTGTTCGCCGAAGAGGGAATCGATCTGTTCAAACCGGTGATGGCCTATGTGGTGACACTGGTGGGCTCGTTGCTGTTCCATCTGTTCGTCACGCTGATGGTGTTGTACTGGGCACTGACCCGGCTCAACATCCGGACGTTCATGCGCAAGATCCGCGCCGCGCAGGTGTTCGCGTTCTCGACCGCCAGCTCGAACGCCACCATTCCGATCACTCTGCGCGCCGTGACCCAGCGGATGGGCGCCGGCAATTCCGTTGCCTCCTTCACGGTTCCGTTCGGCGCCACCATCAACATGGATGGCACGGCGATCATGCAGGGCGTCGCCACGGTGTTCCTGGCCAACGTGTACGGCGTCGACCTGGGAATCGCCGGTTACCTCACCGTCATCGCGATGGCGGTGCTGGCGTCCATCGGCACGGCCGGGGTGCCCGGCGTGGGCATGGTGATGCTCACGATGGTGCTCACCCAGGTGGGTCTGCCGATCGAAGGTGTGGCGATCATCCTCGGCGTGGACCGGCTGATGGACATGATCCGCACCGCGGTCAACATCACCGGCGACGCGGTCGTCACCTGCATCGTGGCCAAGAGCGAGAACAAGCTGGACCGCGCCGTCTACGACGATCCCGACGCAGGGCTGCGCGGGGACGACGACATCGAGTTCGACCCCGAGGCCGAAGAGGAGCTCGCCCATACGCTCGAGGGAGCCAGGCGGTAGCCGATATCCTGCCCGGTATGGGCAGCCAACCGGTTCCAGGTGGAGTGGTGCACGAACTGCCCGCTGACCTGCGGGCGGCGTTGAGCGGCAATGACACCGCGCTGGCGGCGTGGCAGGACATCACGCCGCTGGCGCGCAACGAGTTCATCTGCTGGGTGGAGGACGCCAAGCAGCAGAAGACGCGCGAACGCCGCATCCGCCGCACCCAGGAGGAACTCGAGGAGGGCAAGCGCCGGCCGTGTTGCTGGCCGGGATGCAAGCACCGGGAGCGAAACGGCCGCTGACCGCGACCCACGACGCGACGTGGCAGCACCGCGTGACCAGCGGCCAGGTTGACGGGTGACGCCGCTGTGCTGTCGTGTGATTCGGGAATCCGACGGCAATGTCGCGCGGCCCCGGCGCCGGGATGACACGATGGCACGACTGATTCACCGACGAGACACCGGGAGCGGTCGTGGAGTTCATCCAGGAGCACCTGATCAACCCTGTCAGCGACCTGCTGTACAGCTACATCCTCGTCTACCTTCTGGTCGGCGTTGGCCTCTACTTCACGATCCGCACCCGCTTCATCCAGCTGCGCTACTTCCGGCGGATGATCGGCCAGCTCTTCCACTCCCGCACCCACTGTGACGGGGTGTCACCGTTCCAAGCGTTCTGCGTCGGCCTCGCCTCCCGCGTCGGCACCGGCAACATCGCCGGGGTCGCCATCGCGCTGACGGTCGGCGGGCCGGGCGCGATCTTCTGGATGTGGGTCGTCGCCGCGATCGGTATGGCCACCGCGCTGATCGAGGCCACGCTCGGCCAGATCTTCAAGGTCCGCGCCGACGACGGTTCGTTCCGCGGCGGCCCGGCCTACTACATCCAGCGCGGGCTCGGGTCGCGGGCCGGCGGCGTCGTCTTCGCGATCCTGCTGATCTTCACGTTCGGCATCGCGTTCAACATGGTGCAGGCCAACGCGATCAGCGACGTCGTCAACGGTGCCTACGCCATCGACGTCCGGTGGATCACCGCCGGACTGGTCATCCTGGCGGCGCCGGTGCTGTTCGGCGGGGTGCGCCGCGTGGCCCAGGTGGCCGAGATCGTGCTGCCGCTGATGGCGGTGGTGTACGCGCTGTTGGCGTTGGTGATCGTCGCGCTCAACATCAGCTATCTGCCGGAGGTGCTGATCCAGATCGTCGGTGGCGCCTTCGGGTTGACCGAACTGGCCGGCGGTTTCGCGGGCGGCATCGCCGCGGCGCTGCTCAACGGTGTCAAACGCGGGCTGTTCTCCAACGAGGCCGGAATGGGCAGCGTGCCCAACGTGGCTGCCACGGCGACGGTGTCGCACCCGGTGAAGCAAGGGCTGATCCAGTCGCTGGGCGTGTTCGTCGACACGATGATCATCTGCACCGCCACCGCGTTCATCATCCTGGTGTCCGGGCCCAGCATCTACGACCCGGCGACGCCCACCCGGGTGGAAGGCGCCACCCTCACCCAGGCGGCGATCGCCGACAGCCTCGGCACGTGGACGGTGTCGTTGATGACGGTGCTGGTGTTCGTCTTCGCGTTCTCGTCGGTGCTGGGCAACTACGTCTACGCCGAGATCAACCTGTTCTTCCTCGGCGCCGGCCGCAAGACCATCAACGTGTTCCGGGTTTTCGTGTTGATGGCGATCGGCGTGGGCGGGGTGTCGAAGCTGACCGCGGTGTGGGCGCTGGCCGATGTGGCGATGGGGTTGATGGCGCTGGTCAACCTGGTGGCGATCGTGCTGCTGGGCAAGTGGGCGTTCGCCGCGATCAAGGACTTCCACCAGCAGTCCGACGCGGGCGCCGACCCGGTGTTCATCGCCGAAGAAGCAGACCTGCCCGGGCATCTGTTCGGCGACATCTGGAGCAGGCCTGCGCCGGTCGGCAGCAAGACCTGAGTCACCGCAGCGCGGCGCGCCCCCGGATGCGGCCGAGCACGATCAGGGCCAGCAGCGTGACCGCGAGCAGCAGTGTGGTGCTCGCGGCGGCCTGGAACACCTGACCGCGGTCGGTGAGACCGAAGATGGTCACCGGCAACGTCTTCCAGGTCGCGGGGTAGACCATCACCGTCGCGCCGAGCTCACCCATGGACAGCGCCACCGCCAGCCCGGCCGCCGCCCCGAGCGCGGGCAGCAGCAGCGGCAGCGTGATCCGCATCAGCACCCGCACCGGGCCGGCGCCCAGTGACTCGGCGGCCTGCCGGTAGGCCGGGTCGAGGCGGTCGAGTGCAGCAGAGACTGCGCTGAAGGCGAACGCCAGCACCAGCACGGTGTGGGCCAGGATGACGATCCAGCGGGTGCCGCCCAGCAGCAGCGGCCGGGAGTTGAACGCGATCAGCAGCCCCAGCCCGATCGCCACCGACGGCACCGCGATGGGCAGGTGTAAAACCGCATCGGTGATGCGGCGCAACCAATCCGGTGCTTCGCGGGCCGCGAGCGCCGCCCAGGTCCCGACGACCAGCGCGATGCCGCCGGCCAGGAATGCGGTCTGCAGGCTCACCGACAGGCTCGCCAGATCTTCACCGGACAGGGCGGTGCCGAACCGCGCCAATCCCAGGTTCGACGGCAGCGGACCGGTCCAGGAACCGGCCAGCCCGGCCAGCACCACGGTGCCCAGCGGCAGCACGAACACCACGGCGACGACGAGCGCGAACACCGTGAGCACCGCAGCGCGGCTGCGCGGACTCCACAGCAACATCGACGACTCCTATCTCGCCGTCAGCCGGGCGAAGATCACCCGGTAGAGGCCGTAGAGCAGCAACGAGAGCACCACCTGCACGGTTGCGATCACCGCGGCGCCGGGCAGGTCGAAGGTGACGATGCCGCGGGTGTAGATCAGTACCGGCAGCGTGATCACCCCTTTGGCGCCGGTGAACAGCACGATGCCGAACTCGTTGAGCGTCAACAACAGCACCAGGCTGCCGCCGGCGGCCAGGGCGGGCCACGCCTCGGGCATGATGACGCTGCGCAGCACCGTCAGCGGCGACGCGCCGAGGCTGGCCGCGACGTCGAGCTGGGCCCGGGGGATCAACGCGAACGCCGCGAGCAGGGGGCGCACCACGAACGGGGTGAAGAACGTGATCTCGGCGGTGATGACGCCGGCCGGGGTGTACAGAAAATCCAGGAGGGGAGAGGACGATCCGGTGAGGGCCGAGATCGCCGCGTTGACCGCCCCGGCGCTGCCGTAGAGGAACGTGAACGCCAGGGTGATCAGGAACGACGGCAGCGCCAGCACGGTGTCGATCAGGCGACCCACCAACGCCGAACCGGGGAACGGCACGAACGCCAGCACGATCGCCAGGAAGGTTCCGAGCACCAGGCACCCGGCGGTCGACGTCGCCGCAATCGCCACGGTGCGCCACAACGCGTCGCGGAATACCTGGGAGCCGAGTACCTCGCCCCACGAGTTGCCGGTCGAGGACTCCCAGAACACCCGCAGCAGCGGGTAGAGCACCACCAGCAGCACCAGCGCCAGCGGCGGCAGCACCCACAGCCATGCGGTCGACCGGGGCGGGGCCGGGTCGGGCGGTGCCGTCAGATCGCGGTCGAGAACCGTTGTCACGGCGCGCTTCCCGTGGAGACCAGCACGCCGGCCGGTTCGGGTAGGCGCAGCCCGACGACGCTGCCCACCTCGAAGGGGGTGTGGCCGGGCACGTCGACGTCGACGAGCACATCGGGCAGTGACTGCACCGACAGCACCAGCCGGGTCACCGCGCCGCGCCACACCGCTGCGTTGACCGTGGCGGTGAACGCGTCCTTCTCGCGGGTGGAGACGATCTGCAAGGCGTGCGGACGCACGCACAGCAGCGCCGCCGATCCGGGGCCCCAGTCGTCGTGGCCGAACGCCGGCGCCGGGGCCTCGGCGTTGACGGTGCGCGAGCCGACGGTGACCAGCGCCGAGCCGCCGATCACCCGTCCCACGGTGCACGGCAACAGGTTCGCGCCGCCGAGGAAGGCCGCGCTGAAGCTCGTGGGCGGGCGCTTCCACAGGTTCTCGGCGGTGTCGACATCCATCAGCCGCGCGTCGTTCATCACCACGATCCGGTCCGCCAGCGCCAGCGCTTCGGCCTGGTCGTGGGTGACGTAGAGCATCGCGGTGTCGGGCAGGGCCTCTTTGAGCAGTTGCAGCTCGGCCAGCATCGACTGGCGCAGCGCCGCGTCGAGCGCGGCGAGCGGCTCGTCGAGGAGCAGCACCGCCGGCCTGATGGCCAGGGCCCGGGCGATCGCGACGCGCTGCTGCTGGCCGCCGGACAGCTCGCGGGGCAGCCGCTTCAGGTACCCGGACATGCCCACCATGTCGAGGACTTCGGCGACCCGCGAGGCGATCTCGTGCCGCGGTGTCCGCTGCGCCCGCAACCCGAACGCGACGTTGTCGGCGACCGTCATATGCGGAAACAGTGCGTAGGACTGCAGCACGACGCCGATACCGCGCCGAGCCGGCGGCAGGTCGGTGACGTCGCGCCCGGCCAGCCGGACCCGCCCGGAGGTGGGGCGGACGAACCCGGCCAGCGCGTTGAGCGCGGTGGACTTGCCGGACCCGCTGGGCCCGAGCAGCGCCACCGTCTCGCCGGCGGCGACCCGCAGGTTGAAGTCGATCAGCGCGTGGGTCTGCTTGCGGCCGCGGCCGTAGGAGACGCCGACCCGGTCGAACAGGATTGCGGCACTTCCGGGTTCGACGAGCGCTGAGCGCTGACGCAGGCCGGCCTGGCTGACGCGGGTGTCGGCCATCTCAGCTGCCGGTGGCCTGCTGGTAGGCGGCCAGGTCGGCGTCCAGGTCGGCGAGCACCGCATTCCAGTCCGGCACCCAGACGTCCACACCGTCGAGGACTGCTGCCGGGGTGTTGGGTTCGGCGGCACCGTCGGACTTCAGCGACTCCAGCACCGGCATCCCCAGCGCCTCGGGTTCGACCGTCTTCTGGGTGTCCTCGGAGATCAGGAACGCCAGCAGCTGCTTGGCCTCCTCGGCGTGCGGTGCGCCGGCGGTGACCCCGGCGACGTAGGGCAGTGAGACGCTGGTGCGGGTGCCGTCGGCCTCGGCGGGGATGAAGATGGTGAAGGTGGAGCCGTCGTCCTTGATCGAGGCGAGGTTCATCTGCACGTCGCCGTTGGCGACAAGCAGCTCCCCGTTGCTGACCTTGGGCTGCAGCTTGCCGGTCGACGAGGAGGGCCCGACGTTGTTGGCCTGCAGCGCTTTCAGGTACTCCATGGCGCCCTCTTTGCCGCGCAGGTGCTGCAGCAGCACCAGCACCGCGGTCCCGTCGCCGGCCTGACCGGGGGTGGAGTACTGCAGCTTGCCCTTGAACTCGGGCTTGAGCAGGTCGTCCCACGTCACCGGCGGGGGGTTGGCGCCCGGGTTGGCGATGAAGCTCAGCGCGTTGTCGACGATCGGCACGAACGTCGCATCCGGGCCCACCTGGTCGCTCTCGATGCCGCTGGTGTCGGCGCCGCTGGGTTGCAGCAACTCGAGTTGCGCGGCCTTCTGGATGAACGGCGGCAGCGTCACCAGCAGGTCGGCCTGCGGGTTGGACTGCTCCTTCTCCACCCGCGACACCACCTCTCCGGAGCCGGCTTCGACCAGGTTGACGTTGATCCCGGTTTCGTCGGTGAACCGCCGGAACGTGCTCTCGTACCAGGTGGCCAGGCCGTCGGCGCTGTACACCGTCAGCGTGGTGCCGTCACCCGAACCGGAGGTCCCGGTGCCGCCGCAGGCGGCGGTGAGGGTGGCCAGGGCCGCGACCGAGACGGTCGCGAGGGCGGTGCGCAGTTTCATTGTTCAGCCTTTCAGGAGGAGGTCGGCGAAGTCGGTGACGGAGGAGACGACGTGGGTGGCGCCGGCCGCCACGAGCTGACGCTCGTCGTGGGCGCCGGTGAGAGTGCCTGCGGCGATGGAGCACCCGGCCCGCAGCGCGCTCTCCACGTCATTGGCGGTGTCGCCGAGCGCGGCGACGGCGTGCACGCTGTCGGCGCCGAGGCGCAGCAGCGCGGTGAGGATCAGGTCCGGGTAGGGGCGCCCGCGCACCCCGGGCCCGGGGGCCAGGACCAGGTCGGCGAGGTCGTGCCAACCCAGTGCCGCGATGAGCTTGGCCTGGGTGTCGGGGGAGAAGCCGGTGGTCAGCGCGACGCGGATGCCGCCGTCGCGCAGGCGTGAGAGCGATTCGGCGGCGCCGGGTATCGGGACCGCGCGGCCGGCGCCGATGAGCGCGGCGTAGGCCTCTTCGAATGCGGCGTTGGCGCGTTGGGCGCGGGCCTCGTCGTCGAACAGCGCGCGGAAGACCGTGATCTTGGATTGGCCCATCGTGTCGAGCACGTACTGGCGGGCCCGCTGGCGGTCGGGCCCTTCGTCCGGCAACCCGGCCGCGGTGGCCGCGGCCTCGAATGCCTCGACCACCAGGCCGTCGTCGGCGACGGTGGTGCCGGCCATGTCGATGACGGCGAGCTGAATGGTGTTGTGGTGCATCAGTTACAGTCCGATCTCGTCTGCGGTGTGTTCCCCGATGACCGGCCCCAGGGTCATGCCGCGCCCGCCGGGGCCGGTCACCACCCACACGCTGTCGCTCACCTCGGCGCGGTAGACCAGGCGGCCGGGGTCCACGCACTGGCTGTACACGCCGGCCCACCGTTGCCGGATGGGCGGCAGGGGGCGGCCGAGCAGCTCCTCGACGACGCCGGCGAGGTAGGTGTAGGGCGCCTCGGCGACGTCGAACGCGAACGGTTCGCGGTACTCGTGGGTGTCGCCGATGGTCAGCCCGCCGTGCCGGCGCTGCACGCACAGCAGCTGCATGCAGTGCTCGGCGGCGATCGGGTCCTGGTGTTCGCTGCGCCGCAACTCTTCCAGTGCGTTGCCCGCGTAGGCCGGGTAGTAGCGCAGGCTGTCGCCGTCGGCGATCGCCGTGGTCAGTGGCTCGTCGAGCGGCGCGGTCTGCATCATCTGCAGCCGGACCCGGCGCACCGGCAGCGGACCGGCGAGTTCGGCGACCAGACCGCCGTGGGCGGCGCCGGCGCAGACGATCACCACGTCGCCGTCGTGACTGTCGCCGCGGTCGTCGACGACGCGGGTGCCGGTGACGGTGCGCGCCTCGGCGCCGGGGACGAACGTGTAGCGTCCGCTGGTCTGCAGTGCCGCCCGGATCGCGGGTAGCGCCTGGCGGGACTCGACCGCACCGTCGCGCGAACAGTGCAGCGCGGCAAGGAATTTGCCGCGCAGCGCCGGGTTGATTCGCCGCGCCTCGCCCGGTTCGAGCAGCCGGAATCCGCGGCGGCCGGTGTCGGCGCGGGTGCAGACCTCCTCGGCGACCGCCACCTCGGCGGGGGTGCGCAGCAGCGTCAGCGACCCGCAGGGACGGAACCCGATCCCGGGCACCTCGGCGCCGAGTTCCTCCCACAGCGTGCGCGAGCGCAGGCTGGCGTCGAGTTCTCCCGACGAGCGCCCGGACACCCAGACCAGCCCGAAGTTGCGCACGGTCGCTCCGCGCGCCTCGACCTCGCGGTCGAGCTGGGCGACCTCGTGGCCGCGGCGCACCGCCTGCCAGGCGTGGGCGGTGCCGAGGATTCCGCCGCCGATGATGGTGACCCGCATGGGGGTTGAGACAACCGGGCGTGAGCGTCGGCACCGCAATGGTGCGATGTGGCGCCGCGGAACACCCGGTGAACTATTGGTATAGACCAATCAGGGGTATGGTTGGCGCCATGCCGACCAGAGCCGAATACGTGCGGGCCGAGACCGCGGCCCTGCTGGACTCGCTGCGCGGGGTGTGGGACGAGACCGCCGTCGACGAATGGGACCATGCGCTGCAGGCCGCGGCGTGCGCCATCGCCGACGGCGCCGACGACGAGCTGATTCTGGCCGCGGCGCTGCACGACGTCGGGCACAGCCCGCTGCTGGGCGGCCCCGGCGTCGACGACCACTCCGGGATCGCCCGCGACTGGATCACCGCCCGGTTCGGCGCACGGGCCGGCTGGCTGGCCGGCGCGCATGTCGCCGCCAAACGCCACCTCGCCGCCGTCGACCCCGGCTACGCCGCGGCGCTGAGCACCACCTCGGTGGCGTCGCTGGCCGCGCAGGGCGGCGCCGCGGCGGATCCCGATTTCGCCGGGCATCCCTGGCATTCGGACGCGTTGCGGCTGCGCCGCTACGACGACGCCGCCAAGGACCCCGCGGCACCGGGGGTGCCGGTGCAGGTCGTGCTCGACCTGGCGCAGCGCCTGGCCCGATGAGCCTGCCGAAGCCGTATCTGGTGCGCACCGGGCTCGACGAGATTCTCGACGGCCTGCGCGAAGGTGACCCGTTCCCGCCCGAGCGGGAACTGGCCGCCCGGTTCCAGGTGGCCCGCGAGACAGTGCGTCAGGCGGTGCACGAGCTGCTGGTGGAGGGCCGCATCGAACGGCGTGGTCGCGGAACGGTCGTTTCCCGCCCGAAGTTGGTGCAGCCGTTGTCGCTGCAGTCCTACACCGAGGGCGCCCAGCGGATGGGCCGGTCGCCGGGCCGGTTGCTGGTGACGTGGGAAGACGTCACCGTTGAGCCGGAAACGACTGCCGCGCTCGATGTTTCGCCGCGGGATCGGGTGATGCACCTGGAGCGGGTGCTGCTGGCCGACGGCGCACGGATCGGGTTGGAGAGTACGTATCTGCCGCGGCACCGGTTCGCCGACCTGGCCGACGACTTCGACCCGACGACGTCGTTGTACGCGGCGCTGCGCGCCCGCGGGGTGGTGTTCGGTCAGGCCACCGAACGCATCGAGACGGTGCTGCCGTCGCCGCGGGAGGCGGCTCTGCTCGAATCCACCACCGCGATGCCGATGCTGCTGCTCAACCGCCGCTCCGTGGACACCGCCGGGTCGCCGATCGAGGTGGTGCGCGCGCTCTACCGCGGTGATCGGGTGGCCTTCGAGGCGACGCTGACCGACCGGTGACGGCGCGCCGCGCGGGTGTCGTACGTCGGTGCTCGCGGGTATGAACGAAAGCATGCGTATCGCAGAGGGAGTCACCCTGGACAGCGGGCTGCAGGCGGTGCAGGCGACCGCCGGGGCCCTGTTCGCCCAGACCGGGGACCTGTTCGCCGCTGGAGACACATTCGCCGCGACGTTGACCATCGATGGCCGCGCCGACGTGCCGGGTTCGGCGACGCTGCTGCAACCGGGCAGCTCCCACGACGCCGTCGTGCAGGTCGGCCCTGACACCCCGGAACGGGCCGCGCGCGGCCTGTGCATCAAGATTCCGGACGCCTACGGGCCGGGAAAAGACCAGGACTTCCTGCTGGCGTCGTCGGGGGACGGTGCGCCACTGCATCATGCGGTGCTGCCGGCCGATCCGGTCGCCCCGCTGTACTCCTCGCTGTGGCTCTACCTGGTCGGGTTCACGCCGCTGCTGTTCGGGGTCCGCCCGCGCACCACCGGCCCGGATGCCCGCTTCGGAACCGGCGACCGGCTCAGTTTCCAGGTCAGCGCGCCGGTCGGCCAGTTCCGGCCCGTGGGTGAGCTGACGCTGGGCCCGCCCCGCGAGGGGCCGGTGCGGTTCTCGGCCCGGCACAGCGGCGGCGGCGGCATCCGAGCGCTGCCGCCGGTGTCGTTCTACTGAGCGCGGACGCGCCATGCTGGTGGTCACCGGACCTTCCGGGAACGTCGGCGCCGAGCTGGTGCGGCTGCTAGCCCGCAGCGACTCCGCTCGTCCGTGGCGGGTCGCCAGCCGGAACCCGGTACAGGCGGACGGGGCCGAGGCGGTGCACTTCGACTTCTTCAACCGTGGCACCTGGGCGGCGGCTCTCGATGGGGTGCAGTCGCTGTTTCTGCTGTTCCCGCTGCCGGGCAACAAGGCCGCCCGGTCGGCGCTGGTGCCGTTCGTGCAGGCCGCGCAGCAGGCGGGCTGTCGGCACGTGGTGTACGTGTCGGTGTTCGGTGCGGACCGGGCCCGCTTCATCCCGCATCACACGGTCGAGAAGGCGCTGCGTGACAGCCGAATGACGTGGACCGTACTGCGGTGCGGGTTCTTCATGCAGAACTTGCACCGCGCCATCTCCACTCACGGAATCGACATCACCGACCACCATGAGCTGTTCATCCCGGCCGGCCGCGGCGCCACCGCGTTCCTGGACGCCCGCGACGCCGCGGCGGTCGTTGCCGCCGTCCTCGACGACCCGGACCGGCACCGCAATGTCGTGCACCACCTCAGCGGCCCCCGCCGGTGGCGGATGGCCGAGGTGGCCGACGAACTCAGCGCCGTGCTGGGGTATCGGGTCCGTTACACCGACCCCAACCTGATCGCGTTCGCGCGCCGGCTACGTGCCCGCGGTGTCGGGTGGGACACCGTCGGGTTCATGGCCGCGGTCTACACCCTGACCCGATTCGGGGCCAACCAGCAGATCACCGCCGACGTGCAGCGCCTGCTGGGCCGGCCGCCGGGCACGCTGGAACAGTTCCTGCGCGACAGCGCCTGGCGGTTCCGCGATCGGGTGTGGACCTAGGAGTCACTCGCCACGGTCGGATATGGCGGTCACTGTCCGCGATCAGGAGTGGACGCGGCCGGTCACTCGCCGCGCCCGGTCTGCTGCTGCAGGTCGTCGATCATCTCGAAGGCCTGGGCCTTGGTCAGGTCGTCGGACACCTTGGCGCCGGCTTCCTGGGCCAGCGTGTGCAGGTAGCTGCGCTGCGCGCCGGTCATCGGCTCGTCGCCGGTCACCCACTGCGAGGTGTCCTTCGTGGGGTTCTCCTGCGGGGCCTGGGTGATGTCTTCGCTCATGCCCAGCCGAATTCCCATCGCAAGTGTGTTCGAAACACGGGCCTCGGTGACGGGCACGATCGCGGCACTGCCAGTATCGACGGGTGGGCAAGAACGAACGCGCCAAGATCGTCATGACCGACGGCGAGATCGCCGAATTCATCGAACGCAGCCGCACCGCCACGATGGCCACCGTGCTTCCCAGCGGCCGGCCTCACCTGGTGGCCATGTGGTACGCCGTGCTCGACGGCGAGATCTGGTTCGAGACGAAAGCCAAGTCGCAGAAGGCGGTGAATCTGCGGCGCGACCCGACCATCACCGTGATGATCGAGGACGGCCTGTCCTACGACACGCTGCGCGGGGTGTCGATCGACGGGACGGCCGAGATCCACGACGATCCGGAGACGAATCTGCGGGTCGGCATCAGCGTGTGGGAGCGCTACACCGGCCCCTACACCGAGGAGATGCGGCCCTTCGTCGACCAGATGATGAACAACCGCATCTGTGTGCGCGTGGTCCCGTCGCGGCTGCGCAGCTGGGATCACCGTAAGCTGGGCATGGACGGCATGCCGATCTCCGGCAGCACCGCCCAGTACCTCTAGGCCAAAAGGCCGTTTGACCTGCAGTCATGCGCCTGTGCATGTCATGCTGCAAGCATGCCTAAGACGGTGCGAATCCGTGACATCGACGATGAGGTGTATGCGGGTTTGGTGCGCCGAGCCGGCGAAGAAGGAATCAGCGTCCCGGAGCTGCTGCGCCGTGAGGCGGCGCGCATAGTCGCGTGGCCATCGATCGCGGAATGGCTGCGGCGGGCCGGTCGTCGGCCCTCACAGATCACGACCGGTGACGTGGTGCAGACGCTGGACGGGTGGCGCGGTGCGTGGCCCGATGCTGATCGTTGACGAGGACCTGGCCCGCTAACGCTGCGACGCCACCTGCTTGGCCTCGTCGGTCACCGGGTCGGTGATGTCGCCGAACTCGGTGTTCTTGTCGATGAACGCGGCGACCATCGGACACACCGGCACGATCCGCAGTCCGGCGTCGCGGGTGGCTTCCAGCGCCTGACGCACCAGGATGGTGCCCAGACCCCGGCCTTCGAAAGTCTCGTCGACTTCGGTGTGCGGGAAGATGCGCTGGCCGTCGCGGTCGAGGAACTCGGCGAAGCCGGCCTGCTCGCCGTCGACACTGATGGTGAACCTGTCGGACTGCTGGGTGACTTCGGTGAGGGCACCGGTCTTGTCGGTCGTCGTCATGGTCTCTGGCTACCCACTCGAGCGGTCGAGCAGATCAGCGAATTCCGGATTCTTGTCGATGAACTCCGCGACCATCCAGCAGTGCGGCACCACCCGCAACCCGGTGGGACGGGTGGCCTCCAGCGCTGCACGTACCAGGATGGTGGCCAGACCGCGGCCCTGGAACTGCGGGTTGACCTCGGTGTGCGGGAAGAGGCGCCGGCCGTCGCGGTCGATGAAGTCGGCGACGCCGACGATGCGGCCGTCGACCGAGATGGTGAAGCGGTCGCCCTGCTCGCTGACCTGGGTGGGCGCACCGGTCCGGTCGGTGGTGGTCATCTGTTCTCTATACCCCCGGGTTGGCGCGCGATACCCCCGGATTGGACCGCGGACGCAGCCTGCCGTTGGGCAGCGGAGGCGCGGGCAACCGATCCGGCGATCCGCGGTAGCCGTCGACGGCGCCGAACCGGGCGTCGTGGCTCTGCCATTGCTCGCGGTAGGCGGCGATGTCGTCGTGGCTGCGGCCGACGAAGTTCCACCACATGACCAGCTCCTCGCCGAACGGGGTGCCGCCGAGCACCAGGACCCGCGCCGGCGTCGAACCGCGGTTGGCCAGGTGTAGCCGAGGTCGGCCCGGCTCCTGGTAGGCCAGGTCGGCCACCTGTAGCCGCGCTCCGCACGCCTCGACCTCCCCCTGGTCGACGAGCACGCCGTGTTCGAAGCCCGGGTCGACGTCGAGGTCCGCCTGCGCGCCCGCCTCGAGGTCCAGCTGCGCACCGAGCAGCGGAGTGAACGTATGCACCGGGGAGCGCTGCCCGGCGAGCTCGCCGAGGAACACCCGCGCGGTCACCCCGTCGCCCGCGGCGCCGGGATCGGGCGCGTAGTGCGCGAAATCGCGCGCGGTGTCGCGGTCGGCGTGCGGCAGCGCAACCCAGAGCTGCACCCCGTGCAGCACCTCGTCACCCGGCGCGGTCGTCACCGACACCTCGGAGTGGCAGATGCCGGCCCCCGCCGTCATCAGGTTCAGCTCACCCGGACGCACCATGGCGTGCACGCCGGCGGAGTCGCGGTGCTCGACCAGGCCGCTGAACAACCAGCTGACCGTCTGCAGCCCGGTGTGCGGATGGGGCGGCACGTCCATGCCGGAGCCGCCGCGCTGGTCGTGCGGGCCGTAGTGGTCGACGAAACACCACGCCCCGATCAGGGAGCGTTCCCGCTGGGGCAGTGTCCGGCGCACCCGGATGGCGCGCGGCCCACCCAGCGGCACGTCACGGGGATGCAGGACACCGGTGAATGACGATGGGGCACAGTCGACTTCGTCAGGCGCCGTGTCGGTGTTGCTCACGTGTCCACAGTAGCCTCCCCGATGGGTACCAGCATGGCCGATCGCAGCACGTCGAGGTCGTGGTCGTCGATGCGGAACACCCCGAAGCGGAACTTGAAGCCCCAGCGGGACTTGTCCTCGATGAAGTTCAGCCGCTCGAGCAGCGGCCGGATCGGAGCTTCCACGCAGTCGAGGAAGTCGACCTTGCGCCGCCACGGCGTGAAGTCCGGGGACACCTCGGCCTGGTACGGCTCGTCGTCGGTGATCTGTCCGATCGCGGTGAATGCCTGCAGCGGCGGGCCGCCGGGGTAGACCGTGCGCGGTGAGTAGAAGGCAATCCAGTCGCCGCGGGCCATCTTCGCCAGCATGTGCGGCTTGCCGTGGTTGGCCTGGGTGAACCCGCCTTGCACGCCGCGTTCGACATGGTCGCGGCTGACCGTGTTGATCCAGTTCGTCATGGACTCAAGCTAGGACCGGGCACCGACGATCTGCGGCCCTCGCGAGACCGCCTGTGGATAACTTTGTCAGGGGGATGTGCTGGCGGCCGTGATGTCGGAGACGGCCTGTGCCACCGCGGCCGGGTTGTCCAGCGCGACGAACGTCGTCGCGTCGGGCACGGCGACGAGCATCGCCGCGGGGAACGCCTCGGCCAGCCGACGCCCGAGTTCCGGGGTGAAGCACCGGTCGCGTTGACCCCACACCAGCATGACGGGCTTGGTGAACCGGTTCAACCGTGTCCCGACGTCGGTGAGGTCGGTGGCCGCGACCGCGCGCAGCAGCGCAGCAAGATCAAGCCGGATGCGGACGTCGCGGCGCGCCGGCGCCAACCACGAGTCGGTCAGGTGCGGGTCGGGGCGGGTCATCAGCAGGCCATAGCCCAGCGGAGAGTGGCGCAACGGACGCAGCCGCAGCTGCTCGGCCAGCACCTTGATCGAGCGGGGACCGCGCAGCAGCGCGAACACCAGTGTGAACGGAAACGGGGGAAACTGTTCGAACGCATCGCAATTGGTCAGCACCATCCGGCCGATCCGCTCGGGGTGCGCGTCGACGACCAGCTGGCAGATGCCGCCGCCGGTGTCGTTGCCGACCAGCGTCACGTCCTGCAGGCCCAGCTCGGTGATGAAGTCGTGGACCAGGTCTGCCATCCCGGACGGTGACAGCACCGCGGTATCGGTGACCGGGATCGTGTGGGAGCCCAGTGGCAGGTTCGGCAGGAAGCAGCGATAGCCCTGCTCGGCGAGCTGTTGCGCGGCGGCGGTCCACAGTCGGCTGTCGACGAGGATGCCGTGGACGAACACGACCGGCGGGTGGGGCGAGGTGTCCGGCCCGACCACTCGGTAGTCGATCGTGGCCTGGGGGAGCGCGAGCTGCGGCATGGCCGCTATCCTTTCCGGGAAACTTACAAACACTGTGTATGAAAGTTACGTACAGACTGTATGGAAGTCAATGGTCGCCGTAGGACGCAGGCCGAGCGCACCGCCGCCACCCGAGCCGTCCTGATCGACGCGGCACGGGCGCTGTTCGCCGAGCAGGGCTTTGCCAACGTGTCCACCCAGGCCATCGCCGCCGCGGCGGGTGTCACCCGGGGGGCGCTGTATCACCAGTTCGCCGACAAGACAGCGCTGTTCACCGCGGTGTACGAGGACGTCGAGCGCACGGTGGTGGCCGAGGTCGCCGAGCGCATCGCCGCCGCGCAGCCGCCCGACTCCCTGGCCGCCATGCGGTTGGGGGCGCGGCTGTTCCTGGAGGTCTGCTCGGCGCCCGACGTGCAGCAGATCGTGCTGATCGACGCGCCGGCGGCACTGGGCTGGGACACCTGGCGCGCGGTGGGGGCGAAGTACGGACTGGGGGTGATCGAGGCCATGCTCGCCCAGGCCGTTGCGGAGGGCGCGATTCCCGAGCAACCGCTGCGTTCGACCGCGCACGTGCTGCTCGGTGCACTCGACGAGGCGGCGTTGTTCGTCTCGCGCGCCGAGGATCAGGAGCAGGCCCGCGCGGAGATGGACGCGGTGTGCGCGCGGCTCATCGACGGCATCGCCGGGCGACCGGGGTGATCAGTTTCCGGGCATGTACGTCGCTGAGGTGACTCGCCGCCAGTGAGGCGCGAACCCGCGGAGACCGCTCATCGCCGGGGCTAGAGTCAGGCTCCATGGGCGACGGCGTGCTGCGAGCTGAGGATCTGCGCAACATCACCTTCGAGAAGCCGGCGTTCGGCAAACGCGGCTACGACGAGAAGTCCGTCAACGACTTCCTGGCGCTGGCCGCCCGCCGCCTCGACGGGCGCGGGCATCTGTCGGCCGACGACGTGCGGGGCATGCGGTTCAACAAGCCCAAGCTCGGCAAGCGTGGCTACGACCCCGCCCAGGTCGACTCGCTCGTCGACGAGATCGCCACGGCCATCGCGCATCTCGATGGCTGAGCGCGACGATCTGACCGAGCTGCGTCGTCGCCGGGAGCTGACCGAGGACGCCGCCCGCCCAGACGCGGTGACCCGGCGGCACGAGCGCGGCGGGCGCACCGCGCGGGAGAACCTCGCCGACCTCGTCGACCCCGGTTCGTTCGTCGAGTACGGCCGCTTCGCCATCGCCCCGCAGCGGATGCGCCGCGACGTCGAAGACCTCATCGCGCGCACCCCGGCCGACGGGCTGGTCGCCGGCACCGCCCGCGTCAACGGCGACGTGTTCGGCGCTGAAGCCAGCGCCTGCGCGGTGCTGTCCTATGACTACACGGTGCTGGCCGGCACCCAGGGCGCGCTGGGGCACCGCAAGAAGGACCGGTTGTTCGAGCTGATCGAGCGGATGCGGCTGCCCACGGTGTTCTTCGCCGAGGGCGGCGGCGGTCGGCCCGGTGACACCGACTATCCCGTGGTGTCCGCCCTGGACACCCGCGCCTTCGCGCTGTGGGCCAAGCTCTCCGGGGTTGTGCCGCGTATCGCCGTGGTGCACGGCCGCTGCTTCGCCGGCAACGCCGTCATCGCCGGAGCGTCGGATCTGATCGTCGCGACGAAGAATGCGTCGCTGGGCATGGGCGGGCCGGCGATGATCGCCGGCGGCGGGCTCGGCGAGGTGGCGCCCGACGACGTCGGGCCGATGTCGGTGCAGGAACCGAACGGCAACGTCGACGTCGTGGTCGCCGACGAGGCCGAGGCGGTCGCGGTGACCAAGACCCTGCTGGGCTACTTCCAGGGCCGGGTGACCGCGTGGAGCGCGCCGGATCAGACGCCCCTGCGGGACGCGGTACCCGAGCGGGCGCGGCGCGCCTACGACGTCGCGCCGGTTATCGAGACGCTGGCCGACGCGGGGTCGGTGACGTTCCTGCGCCCCCGGTTCGCCCGGGAGATGGTGACCGCGCTGGCGCGTATCGAGGGCCGTGCCGTCGGCATCATCGCCAACGACACCCGCTTCACCGCCGGCGCGATCACCGCGGCCGCCTCGGACAAGGCTGCCCGGCTGCTGCAGTTGTGTGACGCGTTCGGGTTGCCGGTGGTGTCGCTGATCGACTGTCCCGGATACATGGTGGGCCCGGCTGCCGAGGCGGAGTCGCTGGTGCGCCGGGCATCGCGGATGCTGTTGGCCGGGGCGGCATTACGGGTGCCGATGGTGGCGGTGATCCTGCGCCGCGGTTACGGGTTGGGTGCGCAGGCGATGGCCGGCGGCAGCCTGCACGAACCGGTGCTGACGGTGGCGTGGCCGGGGGCGCACCTGGGCCCGATGGGCCTGGAGGGCGCGGTGCGTCTGGGTATGCGCAAGGAACTCGAGGCGATCGCCGACGACGCCGAACGTGAGAAGCGGGTCGCCGCGGCGACCACTACGGCGCAGGACAACGCGAAGGCGCTCAACGCAGCGATGCTCTTCGAGATCGACGACGTGATCGACCCCGCCGAGACCCGCGGCGTCATCGCCGCGACGTTGGCGGCGGCGCGTACCCGAGACCAGCGCGACAGGTTCGTCGACACCTGGTGAGAGAAGTTTGGGGGACGGTGCCGGCTGCGCCTCTCGGCAAGTGGTCGCTCGAAGCGACGGTTCTGAGTTGGGGCCCGGGGCATGCCCGGCACCGTCGGACGGTGTAACCACGCGGTACGGCGCGCTATTCCACCGGACCCGTGCGCTGCCGGACCCCTCGTTCCCGGCAGCGGGCGGGCGCGGCATCAGGCGATGTCGGCGTAGTAGACGCGCCGCTCGCGGACCGGGTAGCCGTTGCGCTCGGCGAGTGACTTGAGCTGGCGAAGGGCAAAGGTGCGGCCACGACCGGCCTCGGGAACGTAGATGCCGGCCCACAGGCCTTCGGCGCGGGGCAACTCGCAGGCATCCCGGGCGCACAGCCAGCGGCGCGGGCACGACCGGCACAGCGCCTTTGCCTCGTCGTCGGCCGTCGTGGTCCACCTTTCCGGATCGCGGGTGCAGACGCCGACCGGTGTCTCGTCGAAGGGATTGGCGGTCATCGGCTTGCTCCTCACGTGCGCTGGGCGGCGCTGTCGCCGCGGTGAAGTGAAACTATCGCACAAAACCGTAGCAACGCAACAGTTAGATCGAGTGGAAGCGCAGCGGCCGCTGTGGCGCTCACGCATGGCAGCGCCACCCAGCGATTCAAATACCTGCGATCAACTGCTAAAACATCTAGACACGTCGCGTCGAGAACGGTCTCGGCGCGTCACCAGAAACGAACCGTGAAACCAGGTCGGCGCGGTACTCGAGGTGTAGCTTTGACATGGAAACGTCGCCGAATGAAGCACCAAGTCGTAGCGGGTTGCGTAGCGATCGCTACGATGAATTCCGCCGATCCCAGCCCGATCCGGAGGACGCCGGTAGATGACCACCCCCGAGCCGGTCGATCAGTCGACCGGCGCTCCGGATCCCGGGATGGTCCGGGCGGGGGCTGCCGCGGCGGCCCGGCGCCGTGAGCTGAACATCAGCCAGCGCAGCCTGGCCAGCAGCGGCATCATCAACGCCGGGGCGTTGATCGCCTTCGAGAAGGGCCGAAGTTGGCCTCGTGAACGGACGCGGGCAAAGCTCGAAGAGGTGCTGAAGTGGCCGCCCGGAACGATCACCCGACTGCGTCGCGGCGAGGTGTTACGGCCCGTATCGCGACCCGAGACCGCATCTGCAGCCTCCGACGGGGACGAGGTGTCGCTGCTCGCACAGGCGGTCGTCGCCGCGGTCGGGGGCTTCGGCTCAACCGTCGCCTCGCTCCCACCGGTCGAGGACCCGGCATTCACCCCCCGGGTCACCGCGATCCTGTCCGATCTGCGTCAACTCGAAGCAGTGGCCGCGCGCGCCGCACGCATCGGCAGGGTCACCCCGGCGTTGATCAAGGCGCTCGGTACGGTGCGTCGGCTCTACGACGACGTGATGTTGAGGGCGGCCACCGCGCCGCAGGCCACCCTCGGGCAGCGGCTCTACGCCGCCCGACGCGAAGCCAACCTGACGGTGGATGAGACCGCCCAAGCCGCGGGCGTCGACGGGGCGGCGATCCAGCAGGCGGAGTCAGAACTGCCCGTCCCCGCCGCCGACGCCGAGGCCATCGAAGCGCTCGTCGCACAGCTCAGGTGAGCTCGGTTCGGCTCAGCGCCGGTCGCGGGTGCGGTCGTCCTGGCGGGGGAAGTGCTCGGCCAGCGCTGCGCACACTTCGAGCAAGCGCGTGCGGGTGGGCCGCGACATCTCCGCGGTCCCGTCGATCACCCCGCCGGGGCGCAGGTGACCGTCGAACGGCACCTCGATGACCCGTTGGCCCTGACTCGAGAATTGCTGAGCCAACGTCGATTTGGTGCGCTTGTCGGCGTGACCGTCGGAGTCGTTGAGCACCACGACGGTGCGGCGCAGCAGTCCGGTCATCCCGCGCGCGGACAACCAGTCCAGTGTCTGGCCGGCCGCGGCGGCACCGTCCACCCATGGCGACGACACCACCACCAGCGCATCCAGGTCGCGCAGCACTTCCTGCGTGACCGGTGAATCCATCGTCGAGCTGCAGTCGATGACCGAGATCGAGAAATGGCGGTCCAGGCGGGCCGCGGCTTCCCGGTAGATGGCCGGGTCGAGCACTCGCCGACGGGCCGGCGTGGCCTCCCCGGCAAGAACGAACAGACCGGCGGCGTTGCTGCCGACGCGGTGACGGATGTCGGCGAACGTCTCCAGATGTTGATCGGCGGTCAGTTCCCAGAACGAGGTTTGTACCCGAGGGTCGACCCGACTGCCGAGCTTGCCGAATGCGGTGTCGGCGTCGACGGCGATGACGCGGTCGTCCTGACGGAGCTCCGCGAGCACCGAGCCGATGCTCGCCGAGACGGTGGTCTTGCCGACCCCGCCCTTGCCCATCACACCGACTTTGAAATGCCCGCGCAGTGGGCCCCGGATCATTTTCTCCAGCTCCGCGATCCGGCGTTCCTCGGGGGAGGGCCCGAGGTTGACCAGGCCGAACGTGGCGGTGTACAGAGCCCGTCGCCAACCCCGGCCCGGCGTGGGTTTGCGGGTCGGAACGACACCGTCGGCGCGGATCAGCTCGGCATAGGAGTTGGTTTGTGGTGGTGCGGGGGGCTGCGGCGCGCCACCGAACATCGGCGCCGGCTGCCCGGGCTGGATCGGCCGGGTGGGCGGGGTCCAAGCCTGTGGACCCGGTGCGGAGCCCCACCCGCCCGGACGTGCGGGCGGCGCGCCGTACACCGGCTGCCGAAACGAGTTGCCGGGGCGCTCGGCCTCGAACGGGTGCGGGTGAGTGCCGGCGGGGGGCCGAGGGGGCACGGGTTGCCGCGGCGGCGACGCCGGTTCCTGGTGCGACGCCGGCTCGGCATCGGGGTCCCCGGGTCCGGTCCAGCCCGGCTCGTTCCGCAATGTCTCATCGCGGTCGGTCACAGCACGTCTCCTCCAGGTTGGTCGGTCGCCGAGACTAAGCGAACGCGTACCACGAGCGTCCGCCAGGCTAGCGGGCGACGGATGCGAGCAAATCGACGCGTGGGTCACTGTTCGCAGGACGGCGCGGGACGCGACACCTACCGGCAGCCGCCGCGTCCGACGTCGAGAGGCGGAGATCGCCTGCAGCTACAAAAATTTGCTGACAGCTGAAACAAGCACATCAATGAGTAAGTAGAAGTTGCTGATCGGCGCTGCAGATGGAGGCCGCATCCCCTTCTGGGCAGCGATATTGGCGTCTGGAGGACCCGGGCTCCACTGGTAGTCTGCCCTGGGGAAGGGGAGGTTCAGCATGCGCGGAATCGATGGGGTCGGCAGTTCCGGCAAAGGTACCGGTTCGCCGGTTCTCGAAGCCGGTCTCGACGTCATCGACGGGATGCGCAGAACCACCGGGTCGGGGGAGCCGGAGCGCGGCGAAGCGTTCCGGCGGGGTGCGCAGCGATTCCGAGAGGCCGGCGACCACATCACGGCGGCACAGCCCCAGGACTGGGTGGGTCGAGGCGCTCAGGCGTACGGGCTGGCCAACCGCCGCCACGCTCGCCGCGTCGCCGCGGTCGCGGCACTCGACGATGCCGCGCATGCCGTACTGGCCCGCCAAGCCGAGCAGATCGTCCACCGTCGGCACGTGATCGATGACCAAGCGGATCGCCTGGCCCGCTTCAGCCGCACCTCGCGCGACATCGCCACGACGCCAGGCGTCGGCGCAGCGTTGAAGGCCACGTTCGAGATGGCTGCGGTGGCGACCGCCCTCGACACCTGCCGCGATGCGCTTCACGGGCTGATGCAGCAGGTCAACGACAATGCCGATGAGCTGCGCAGGATCACCGTCGAGTACGCCGTCCTGACCGACGATCCGCCGGGTCCGTCGGACGCGCCGGCGGAGCAGCGCGACCCCGGGCCGGGCGGCCGTGAGGACGAGAATGAGGCCGAGCCGCAGATCGCAGTGCCGGCCGGGTTCGGTGGTGCCGGCGTACCTGCGGCCACGGCTGACGTGGCTGGCCCGGCGCCGGAATCGCATCAACCCGAAGCGATGCCTGCCGAGGCGATGTCCGCGCTGAGCTCCGCGATGGGGGGCGCGGGCGGAATGATCGGCGCACTGGTCGCCCCGGTCGCCGCGGCGCTCGCGGGGGTTGCCGGTGCGGTGACGCAGGCTCTGCCGGTCCTCTCGGACTCCCCGGGGACACTCGGTGACGAAGCTCGCTCCGATGACAAGGCACCTCCCGAAGAGTCGGTGGACGTCGAGGACGAGAAGGCCGAGCACGACGAGACCGACGAGGCCGAGGACCCGGACAGGGCCCCGGCGCCCGCCGAGAATGCCGCCTCGGCCACGGCCACCCCATCCCCACCGCTGCTGCCGCCGACCGTGCCGAGTCCCGCTGCGCCCATCAGGCCGCCGACATGACCGAGCAGGAGACTGTTGTGACCTCCCACCGGCTGCAGGTGACGACGACGCACCTGCGGGCTCTGGGTGACCATCACGCCCGCGCCGCCGGCGCGATCGACGCAGCCGCAGGCTTCACGGCCGACACCGACCGGTCGGTCACGTCCTCGCACGGCCTCATCGCCGCATCGACGGTGCAGGTCATGGAGGTACTCCTGCAGGCCCGGCGGCGGTGCAGCTCCGCGGCGGCCCACGCCGCGCGCGCGGTCAGCGAGGACTTGGCGGTCGTGGCGCAGCGCTACGAGGGGACCGACGAGTCGGCCGGCGTCGACCTCGACCGCCAGATCGGGTCGCCGTGATGGCCAGCCCGTTCATCGGCGACGGGGAACCCACCCACTACGACGATGTCGTCGGCGTCGAGGTGACGATCGACGGAATGCTGGTGATCGCTGACCTGCTGCACCTGGTCGACTTTCCTCTGTCGCTGGGTATCCGGCCCAACATCCCGTACGAAGACCAGCGCAAGATCGTGTGGGACCAGGTCACCCGCGATCTGACCGCGCAGGGGATTCTCACCGCCTTCGGCGATCCGCACCCCGAGGTGGCGGCCATGGTCGACACCCTCAGCAGGCCCGACCGGCTGCTGGACTGCCGGTGGTGGCGCCGCGACGTCGGTGGCAAAATGGTGCGCTTCGTGGTGTGTCGCAAGGGGGATCGGCATGTCGTGGCCGCGCGGGACGAGGACATGCTCGTGCTGCAGCGGGTGGCACCCCAGGTGGGGCTGTCCGCCATGGTGAACGTCGTGATCGGCGACGCCGCCGCCGCCGACGTCGAACCCCTGACGGGGATCGCCACGAAGCTGGCGGAGGTCCGCACCGCAGAACAACTCGCCGGTTACGGCATGCCGCCGTCGTCGGCCCGCATCTATGCCGAAGTGACCGGCAACCCCGACAGCTGGGTGGAGATCACCGCCTCCGAACGTCACCCCGGCGGCACGTTCTCCCCGGCCGGGGTGGCCGCGGGAGTGCTCGACTCGCCGCACGGCAGAATCGTGTCGATTCCGCGGCGGGTGAGCGGCGAGCTCTACGGCAGCTTCCTGCCCGGCACACCCGAGAACTTCCGGCGTGCGCTCGACGGCCTGATGGAGTTCCTGCCGTCCAAGAGCTGGTTCGAGCACAAGGACATGCTCGAACCCGAC
Source organism: Mycobacterium sp. PO1 (assembly GCF_017312405.1). GTDB lineage: Bacteria > Actinomycetota > Actinomycetes > Mycobacteriales > Mycobacteriaceae > Mycobacterium. Next base: position 22,250 of record NZ_BLTG01000077.1, on the reverse strand, counting down.
AATGTCCTCGAAACCGACGCAGACCTGTCGTACCCCGACTGAGAAAGGCGATCCACGGTGGCCCACCTCCCGCCCGGTGATCCCGGGGACGACGGGAATCCCGACGGCGACTTGGCGGCGCTCGACTTCGGCGCCGCCGCAGACGACGACGCTCCTGAGACCGACCTCGGCGTCATCCTCGGGGACTACCCCGGTGACAGCGGCGACATCGACGCGGCGACGGACGACGACCCCATCGCCGCGTTCCCGTCCCCCGGCCTCGGAGACGGGCACGCCGACGATGCCGCCGCACCGCTGTTCACCGTGGGCAACCCTCCCGGCACCGTCACCGTGACGACGTTCCTGGATGGCCGCGTCCACCGGGTGGACCTCGCGCCGGCGACCGCGACGATGGCCGAGTCCGCTCTGGCCGACGAGATCGTCGTCATCGCGGCGCTGGCGACCCAGGATGCCCGGTCGGCCCAGTACACGGTCATGCTAGACGGCATGCGTGAACACGGCCACGACAATGCCGCCACCCGCGACTTCCTCAATCGCGACCTGGATCTGCCCACCCCGGAACAAGCTGCGGCCGCACGGATCGAGCTGTTCACGAACCGCTACGCAGGTGAGGAATGACTGAACATCTGGCCGGTCTCTTCGGTACCGCGGTCGGCATGCTGCCCAGCGCGCCCGCACGCTCGCTCGAGCTGTTCACCGAGATCACCGATGTCGACGACACCGCCTGCGACGCGTGGGTGGGACGCATCCGCTGCGGTGACCGAGATCGGGCGACCATGTTCAGGGCGTGGTTCTCGCGCACCAGTTTCGGCCAGCTCGCGGGCGCCGCCGAGATGTCGATGAACAGCCTGGGCACCAGGGTCCCGATCGGCGGCATGTTCGGTGACATCACCTATCCGGTCAATTCGCCGCTGGCCATCACCATGGGATTCGCGGTGAGCGAGGCCGCCGAGGGTAACTACGCCGACGCGATGGAGGCGATCGAGGACGTCCCCGCGGCCGGCGCCGAACACCTTGTCGCCTGGGTCAAGGCCGTCATCTACGCGGCGGCGCAACGATGGACCGACGTCATCGAGGAGGTGCGCAGCGCCGCGGCCTGGCCGGACAAGTTCCTCGCGGCCGCGGCCGGGGTGGCGCACGGGGTCGCCGCAGCCAACCTGGGCCTGTTCACCGAAGCCGAACGCCGGCTGACGGAGGCCAACGCCTCACCCGCCGGGGAGGCCTGCAACCAGGCGATCGCCTGGTTCCTGGCGATGACCTACCGGAGCCAGGGTAACGAGGAGGGCGCTCTGGCACTGCTGGAATGGCTGCAGGCCAGCCACCCGACGCCTATGGTCACCGCCGCATTGCGCGACCCGGCCTATCGGCTGCAGACCACCACCGCTGAGCAGATCAGCGCGCGACGCGACCCCTGGGATCCTGGCAGCGCCGAAGCCGACACGTCGGTGCGCGATCAACTGCTGGCCGATGCCCAGGCCGAACTTGACCGCCAGATCGGGCTCAGCCGGGTCAAGGAACAGATCGAGCGCTACCGCGCGGCGACACAGATGGCCAAGGTGCGGGCCGCCCGGGGGATGAAGGTCGCGCAGGCGTCCAAGCACATGATCTTCACCGGCCCGCCCGGCACCGGGAAGACCACAATCGCGCGGGTGGTCGCCAACATCCTGGCGGGCCTCGGTGTGATCGCCGAACCCAAACTCGTCGAAACCTCCCGCAAGGACTTCGTCGCCGAATACGAAGGGCAGTCAGCGGTCAAGACCGCCCGCACCATCGACCGGGCCGTGGGCGGCGTGCTGTTCATCGACGAGGCCTACACCCTGGTGCAGGAACGCGACGGCCGTGCCGACCCATTCGGAACCGAGGCGCTGGACACCCTGTTGGCCAGAATGGAGAACGACCGCGACCGGCTGGTGGTGATCATCGCCGGCTACAGCAATGACATCGACCGGCTGCTGGAGACCAACGACGGATTGCGTTCGCGGTTCTCCACCCGCATCGAATTCGACTCGTACTCACCGCAGGAGATCGTCGAGATCGCCGAAGTCATTGCCGCGGGAACGGATTCGAGCCTCAGTGCGGAGGCAGCGACCGCGGTGTTCGAGGCCGCGACGCTGCTGGTTCAGAGCAGCACCAACGGCAAGCCCGCGATCGACGTCGCCGGAAACGGGCGCTACGCCCGCCAGCTGGTCGAGGCCGGTGAGCAGACCCGGGACATGAGACTGGCCCGGTCCGCGGACATCGACAGCCTCGACGTCGCCCAGCTCAGCGAGATCAGCGGGGCGGACATGGCTGCGGCGATCACATCGGTGCACAGCAGACTGAACATCAGCGGGTAGACGATGGCAGGTTTCAGGCTCACCACCAAGGTGCAGGTCAGCGGCTGGCGTTTCCTGCTGCGCCGCGTTGAGCACGCCATCGTGCGACGCGACACCCGCATGTTCGACGACCCGCTGCAGTTCTACAGCCGCGCAGTGAGCGCAGGCATCATCATCGCGGTCCTCATCTGTCTCGGCGCCGCGTTGCTCGCCTACTTCAAACCGCTCGGCAAGCGCGGCGGGGACAGCCTTCTGGTCGACCGCACCACCAATCAGCTCTACGTCGTGCTGCCCGATACCGGCCAGCTGCGTCCCGTCTACAACCTCACCTCGGCGCGACTGATCCTGGGCAACAGCAACAACCCGGTCGCGGTGAAGTCCGAGGAACTCGACAACATGCCAAAGGGGCAACCGCTCGGCATCCCCGGGGCCCCATACGCCACCCCCGTCTCGTCGTCGCCCGTCTCGCAATGGTCGTTGTGTGACACGGTGATCCAACCGGAGACGGTGGCGCCGAGCGTCGACACGTCGGTGCTGATCACACCCCTGGCGCTGGACGGTTCGGTCGGCGCGCTGAGATCCGGGCAGGGCATGCTGGTGTCCTACGAGGGACAGGACTGGCTCATCACCGACACCGGCCGCCACTCGATCGACCTCGCCGACCGGGCGGTCACCTCGGCGGTCGGCATCCCCGTCACGGCGCGTTCGGCACCGATCTCCGAGGGCCTGTTCAATGCTCTATCCGACGCCGGGCCGTGGCGGCTGCCCGCGATCCCGGGCAGTGGCGCACCCAACACCGTCGGGCTACCACCGGAACTGGTCATCGGATCCGTGTTCACCACCGACACCGAATCCGACGAACAGCATTACGTGGTGCTGCCCAATGGCGTCGCCAAGGTCAACGACACCACCGCCGCGGCGCTGCGGGCCACCAACTCCTACGGATTGGTCGCCTCGCCGTCGATGGCACCGAGTGCGGTGGCCGCGATCGTCGAGCAGGTGTACGACTCGCCGCTGCCCGACGCACCGATGGACATCCTTGCGCGCGAGGAACTTCCGGCGCTGTGCTGGACATGGCAGCGTGAGACCGGCGACCAGGCGCCGCAGACGACGGTCATCGCCGGCCGCCACCTGCCGCTACCCGCCGCCGACATGGCCACCGGGATCAAACAGATCAGCGGTGACGCGACCGTGCACATCAGCGGTGGTCAGTACATTCGGCTGCAATCACCGGATCCCCGCTTCGGCGAGAGCCTCTACTACATCGACCCACAAGGCGTCCGCTACGGACTGCCCGACGAGGACACGGCAGCCAAATTAGGGCTGACGTCGCCGCGCACCGCGCCGTGGCAGGTGGTCAGCCTTCTCGTCGACGGCCCGGTGCTGTCCAAAGAGGCTGCACTGATCGAACACGACACATTGCCGCCGAACCCGAACCCGCGCAAGGTCGGAGCAGGGGACGCCCAGCCCGCCGGAAGCAACGGAGGTGGCGGATGACGACCCGCAAGTTCACACCCATCATGAAGCGCGGCCCGAGGCTCAGCCCCGGGGAGATCAACGTGGTCCCGCCCGACGACCTCGGCGTCGACATCCCGCCGTCGGGCATGCAGAAGGCCCTGCCCTGGGTGCTGGGCGGCTGCATGCTCGGCATGATCGCGATCATGATCTTCAGTGGGGTGCGGCAACTCTCGCCGTACATGTTCATGATGCCGCTGATGATGGTGATGGGCGCCGTCGGTCTGGTGGCCAGCGGCGGCAGCGGAGGCAAGAAGGTCCCGGAGATCAATTCCGACCGCAAGGAGTACCTGCGTTATCTCGCCGGACTGCGGACGAGGGTCACGTCGTCGGCGGCGGCGCAGGTGACGTTCTTCAACTATCACGCACCGCATCCCGACGACCTGCTGTCCGTAATCGGCACCCACCGGCAGTGGTCACGGGCGTCCACCGCCGATTTCTATGCGGCGGCTCGAATCGGCATCGGGTCCGAGCCCGCGGTGGACCGCCTGTTGAAGCCTGCGGTCGGCGGCGACTTGGCCGGACCCGCGGGTGCGCCGCAGGCGCACCTCGAGCCCGTCAGCCACATGTGGGTCACAAAATTCTTGCGCACCCACGGCCTGATCCATGACTGCCCGAAACTCGTTCAGCTGCGCACGTTTCCGACGATTGCGATCGGGGGCGACCCCGACGGCGCGGCCGGACTGTTGACGGCGATGATCTGCCACCTGGCGGTGTTCCATCCGCCGGACCTGTTGCAGATCCGGGTGTTGACCGACGATCCGGAGGATTCCCACTGGGCCTGGCTGAAGTGGCTGCCCCACGTGGCACACCAGTCCGACACCGACGCCGCCGGTCACACCCGGATGATCTTCACCCGGCCCGACGGTCTGAGCGACCTGGCCGCTCGTGGCCCGCACACCGCCGACGCCACACCGAACGGCCCCTATGTCGTCGTCATCGACCTGTCCGGCGGCAAAGCGGGCTTCCCCGCCGACGGCCGGGCCGGCGTCACCGTCATCACGCTCGGTAACCATCGCTCGGCCTACCGCATCCGCGTCGACGCCGACGGCACAGCCGACGACCGGCTCCCCAACCAGACCTTCCGGCTGGTGGCCAGCCAGGTCGACACGATGACCGCCGGGCAGGCCCAGCGGGTGGCGCGCAAGCTGGCGGGATGGTCCATCACCGGGACGATCATCGACAAGAGCACCCGGGTGCAGAAGAAGGTCGCCACCGAATGGCACGAGATCGTGGGCGCGCAATCGGTGGAGGAGGTGACCCCCGCGCGCTGGCGAATGTTCACCGACACCGACCGTGACCGGCTCCGAATCCCGTTCGGCCACGAGCTCAAGACCGGCGACGTGATGTACCTCGACATCAAGGAGGGTGCAGAGTTCGGCGCGGGCCCGCACGGCATGCTGATCGGCACCACCGGCTCGGGTAAGTCGGAGTTCCTGCGGACGTTGATCCTGTCGCTGGCCGCCACCCACCACCCCGACCAGATCAATCTGCTGCTGACGGACTTCAAGGGTGGATCGACATTCCTGGGCATGGAGAAGTTGCCGCACACCGCCGCGGTGGTGACCAACATGGAAGAGGAGGCGGAGCTCGTCAGCCGGATGGGCGAGGTGCTCAGCGGCGAACTGGACCGTCGGCAGTCGATCCTGCGCCAGGCCGGCATCCAGGTCGGAGCGGCCGGCGCCCTGTCGGGCGTGGCCGAGTACGAGAAACATCGTGAGCGCGGCGCCGATCTGCCGCCGTTGCCCACACTGTTCGTCGTCGTCGACGAGTTCGCCGAGCTGCTGCAGAACCATCCCGACTTCATCGGGCTGTTCGACCGCATCTGCCGGGTGGGCCGTTCGCTGCGGGTGCACCTGCTGCTGGCCACGCAGTCGCTGAACACCGGCGGCACCCGCATCGACAAGCTCGAGCCGAACCTGACCTATCGCATCGCGCTGCGCACCACGAGCTCCGCGGAATCCAAGGCGGTGATCGGGACGCCCGAGGCGCAATACATCTCGAACAAGGAGAGCGGCGTCGGGTTCCTGCGGGTCGGCATGGAGGATCCGGTGAAGTTCCAGAGCGTCTATACGGGTAACCCGTACGTGCCCGTCGTCGCCGCCGCCGGTGACGACGACGCACCTCGGGCCCAGGCAGACAAGACGCTACGGATCCACCGCTTCACCGCAGCCCCGATCATGGATGCGACGGTGGCGCAATGACGATCGAGTCCGGGCAGAAGGTGCTCCGCGAGGTCGTCCTCGACCAGCTGACCACCGGCGAAAACCATGCGTATCGGATGTGGTTGCCCCCGTTGGCCGATCCAACTCCGGTCAACGAACTGATCGCGCGTGACTACGATCGTCGCCCACTGCGGATCGGTCTGGGAGTCATGGACGAGCCCCGCCGGCACCGCCAAGAAGTCTGGGGTATCGACGTCTCCACCGCCGCGGGCAACATCGCCGTCGGCGGAGCCCCACAGACCGGCAAGTCGACCTTCCTGCAGACGTTCATCCTGTCGGCCTCGGCGTCGCACACCCCGCGGCAGATCCAGTTCTACTGCGTGGACATGGGCGGCGGTGGCCTCATGTACATCGAGGACCTGCCCCACGTCGGCGGTGTCGCCACCCGCGCCGAGCCCGACCGGGTGAACCGCGTGATTGCGGAGGTCAAAGCCGTTCTGCGGCAGCGCGAGCAGACCTTCAAGCAGTTCCGGGTCGGCTCGATGGCCGACTACCGGCAGATGCGCGAAGATCCGGACAACCCGGCGTCGGCGGATCCGTTTGGTGACGTGTTCCTGGTGATCGACGGTTGGCCGGCCTTCGCCGCGGAGTTCACCGACCTGGAAGCCGTCGTGCAGGACATTGCCGGGCAGGGGTTGGCCTACGGTGTGCACACGATGATCTCCACCCCGCGGTGGACGGAGCTCAAGGCGCGGATCCGCGACTACCTGGGCACCAAGGTCGAATTCCGGTTGGGCGATGTCAACGAGACCCAGATCGACCGCATCACCCGCGAGATCCCACTGAACCGGCCGGGGCGCGCGGTGTCCACCGAGAGGTTCCATCTGATGATCGGCGTGCCGCGCCTGGACGGTGTGCACAGCGCCGAGGCGTTGGTGCCGGCGATGGCCGCGGCCGTACAGGAAGTGTCCGCGCGCCACACCATGGAAGCGCCGCCCGTGCGGGTGCTGCCCAGCCGGATCCATCTGCACCAGCTCGATCCGAATCCACCCGGCCCCGAGGCCGATTACCGGACCCGGTGGACAGTGCCGGTGGGGGTGCGTGAATCCGATCTCACCGTGGCGCACAGCCACATGCACACCAGCCCGCACCATCTGATCTTCGGAGCGCCCAAATCCGGGAAAACGACCATCGCTCATGCGCTGGCCCGGGCCATCTGCGCGCGCAACAGTCCAGAACAGGTGCGGTTCATGGTGGCCGACTACCGGTCGGGGCTGCTGGAAGCGGTCCCGGAGACCCATCTGCTGGCGGCCGGCGCCATCAATCGCAACCATGCCACCCTCGAACAGTCGGTCAAGGCGCTGGCGGCGAACCTGACCAAGCGTCTGCCACCGGCGGATCTGACACCGTCACAACTGCGGGCCCGGTCATGGTGGACGGGCCCCGACATCGTGCTGTTGGTCGACGACTGGCACATGATCGTCGCGGCCGGCGGGATGATGTCGCCGATGGCCCCGTTGGCGCCGCTGCTTCCGGCGGCCGCGGACATCGGTCTGCACCTGATCGTGACCTGTCAGATGAGTCAGGCCCACCGGGCCACGATGGACAAGTTCGTCGGCGCTGCCTACGGGGCGGGTACGCCGACGATGTTCCTGTCCGGTGAGAAGCAGGACTTCCCGTCGCGCGAGATCCTGGTCAAGAAACGACCACCTGGCCAGGCGTTTTATGTGACGCCGGATGGTAAGGAAGTGATTCAGGCGGCGTATGTGGATCCGCCCGAAGAAGATGCGTTCGCAGCACCCTCGGACGCCGGTTAGTATGGAATCGCGGTTCATTCCAGCAAACGCTGTTTGACCGGATGGCAATTGGGTCGGGGGACTCCAATCTCACCCACAGATAATTGCTGCTGTTTGCGCAAGTAACTAAATACATGCATGTCTTTAGCAAGAGTGAGGAGAACAGCAAATGCAACCACTGAGCCACAATGCAGGTGCTGTGGGGGTCGGCGGTCAGGTCGTCGCAAATGGCGCGCGGGGATTGGCAACGGGAACTGCGGCGACTGCACAAGTAAGTGCACTTACGCCCGCCGGTGCTGACGAGGTGTCCGTGCTGGCCTCGACGGCGTTCATGGCCGAGGGGGTGCAGACGCTCGGCATCAACGCACTGGCTCAGGAGGAGATCTCCCGCGCCGGCGCGACCGTGATCGAGGTGGCCGGCGTCTATCAGGCTGTCGACGGTGAAAACGGCGCCACGCTGATCTGAGCTGACCACCCGATTCGAGTCGAGTGAGCCATGGCCATTCCACCCATCTTCATTCCACCCATCTGGGGAGCGTTTCCTCCCGAGGTGAACACCTCGCGCCTGATGGCAGGCGCGGGGCCCGCGCCGATGTTGCAGGCTGCGGCCGGCTGGGAGGTGCTGGCGGTCTCGCTGGAGACGCAGGCTGACGAGCTGGCCGCCAGCCTGGCCTCGTTGGCCCAGATGTGGCAGGGCATGGGCAGCGAGCGGGCCATCACCGCATCGATGCCCATGGTGGTGTGGTTGCGGATGCTCGCACTGCAGGCGCAGAAGCGCGCGCTGCAGGCCTCGGCGCAGGCCAGTTCCTATACGACGGCGTTGGCCACGACGCCCCCACTGCCGGAGATCGAGCTCAACCACGTCACTCACGGGGTCCTCGAGGCCACCAACTTCCTCGGTGTGAACACCGTGCCGATCGGGCTGAACGAGGCCGACTACGTGCGGATGTGGGACCAGGCCGCGACCGTCATGAGCGCTTATCAGGCCGAGACGACGGCCAACGCCACGTTCGAGCCGGTCGCTCCTCCCCAACCGATCGTGCTGCCCGGGGCAGCGAGCGCAGCGATGTCGATGGGCATGGCCAGCGCCGCCCCGATGGCCGGCAGCGCCGCGGTCCGCAATGCGGCGTTCACACACGTCAGCGGGCAGGGCAAGATCGAGGAAGCCAACCTCAAGGCGGGCCGCATGGAGCAGGCCGTCAACCAGGCGACCAATCAGGGCCGCTCGCAGGGCGACCCGGGTCAGATGATGCAGCAGGCGCCCCAGATGGGCATGCAGATGGCTTCGCAGCTCGGCTCCACGCTCGGTCAGTTGCCTCAGCAGATGATGCAGGGCGTCACCCAGCCTTTCCAGCAGCTCACCCAGCCGCTGCAGCAGGTGTCGTCGATGTTCGGCCAGATGAGCGGAATGATGGGCGGCGATCGGGGCGCGCAGATCGGAATGCTCGGCGCCACACCGTTTTCCAATCACCCTGCGATCGGCGGCAATGGTGCGGCCAGCGGCGCCGGCCTGGTCCGGGCCGCGTCACTGCCCGGCGCCGGCGGCACCGCGGCGCGCACCCCGCTGATGTCGAACCTGGTGGGCAAGGAACTGCAGCCCACCTTGTCACCGGTATCGGTCGGTGCCGGCGCGGCTGCGGGGGCGGCCGCGGCAGGCCTGGCCCCCGTCGGTGGTGGCGGCATGGGCGGCGGACCGATGGGCATGCTTGGCCAACGGGGGAAAAGCGGCGGCAGCAGGGCAAGTCTGAATGCGCCGGCCCCACTCGAACACGACCTCAGTGAGGACGACGAGGACGACTGGTGATCGTCCCCCACGACTTGCCGACCGCCTGGGTCGGGAGGGCCCGCCGACGTCGGCGGGAGCACAGGTAAACAGAGAGAAGGTCAGCAATGGCATTGGTGAATGCGGATACCCCGCAGTTGATGGCGGAGGCGGCGAACTTCGACCGGATCTCCGGTGAGCTTCAGTCCGTCCTCGCCCAGGTCGAGTCGACAGCAGCTGCGCTGCAGCAGAGTCTGCACAGCGAAGGTGCGGGGCAGGCCGCGCAAGCCGCGCTGCTGCGTTTCCACGAGGCGTCGAATCAGCAGATCCGTCTGCTCACCGACATCTCGCAGAACATCCACACCAGCGGATCGTCGTACCTCAACACCGACGCGAACAACGCCGACGACCTCGCGTCGCAGATGCAGATCTAGCCAAACCCCGAGACCGAGACTGAGAACGGAGAACACAAGTGGGACAGATCAACTACGAGTTCGGCGCGATCGAGGCCGGCGCGGGCGAGATCCACGCCGCCGTCGGACGCACTGCGGGGCTGCTCGACGAGGGCCAGGGGTCGCTCGCCCGCCTGCAGTCGGCATGGGTCGGCGACGGCTCGATGTCGTATCAGGCCGTCCAGCAGCGCTGGGACGCGAACTCCAACGAACTCAACATGGCCCTGCAGAGCCTGGCTCAGGCCATCAGCAACGCCGGTTCGACCATGGGAACCACCGAAGCGGGCGTGATCGGGACCTTTTCCTAAACGCGGTGGAGCGCGCCGGTGGGCGACCGGTTTAGATGAAGGGATCGCCCACCGCGTGCACCGCGTTCCATGCCGAAACACTGAGAGGTACACATGTCGGCCGACTACGACCGGCTCTTCCACTCCCCGGATGCCGTTCGAACGGCCGACGAGGAGATAGAGCACGACACCCCGCCAGCCGGCCGGGACACCGCGTCCTCGCATGTGGCTGCGCCGCGCAACGACGCGACCCCACCGCCCATGCCGATCGCGCAGCCGCGCGCGCAGGCTGCCGCCGCTCCGCCGCCCCGGCAGTCCGAGATCACCAGCCAGATCCCGGCGACGCAGACGACCGGCCCGCAGCACGTTCCCAACAACGGGATGATGCGCGCGCCCCAGACCTCCGCGCCGCAGGGGGCACGCCACGAACAACAGCGGCCTGCCCCGGCGCCTGCCCCCCGCCACGCGCCCGCACCGGCACCGTCGCAGCACTTCGCGGATCCCGCCGCCGACTGGCGTCCCGCGCCGCAGCCGGCGCCGACGTCCGCGGCGTCGATGGGTAACCACCGCGCGATCGACGCGCTGTCGCACGTCGGCGTCCGCTCGGCGGTCAAGATGCCCTCCCAACGTGGGTGGCGGCACTGGATCTACCTGATGACCCGCATCAACCTCGGCCTCTCGCCGGACGAGATGTACGAGATGGATCTGCACGCCAGGATTCGGCGTAACGCGCGGGATTCGTACCAGATCGGCGTGTTCGGCCTCAAGGGCGGAGTCGGAAAGACCGCTGTCACCGTGGCGCTCGGCTCAGCTCTGAGCAAGGTGCGCGGCGACCGCATTCTCGCGATCGATGCCGATCCCGACGGCGGGAACCTCGCCGACCGGGCCGGCCGGCAGTCCGCGGCGACGATCTCGGATCTGCTCTCCGACAAGGAGCTGCACCGCTACAACGACATCCGTGCCTACACCAGCATGAACGGCTCCAACCTCGAGGTGCTCTCCTCCGAGGAGTACAGCGCGGCCCGTCGCGAGTTCAACGACGAGGATTGGCAGGGCGCCACCGACATCGTGTCGCGGTACTACAACCTCGTGCTCGCCGACTGCGGCGCCGGGCTGTTCCAGCCGGCGGCGCGCAGCGTGTTGTCGACGGTGTCGGGCCTGGTGATCGTGGCCAGCGCCTCGATCGACGGTGCGCGGCAGGCGGCGATCACCATGGACTGGTTGCGCCAGAACGGATATCAGGATCTGCTCGGCCGCTCCTGTGTGGTGATCAACCACGTCGTCCCGGGCAAGCCCAACATCGACGTCGACGACCTCGTGCAGCAGTTCGAAAGGCATGTGTCCCCCGGTCGGGTGATCGTGTTGCCGTTCGACAAGCACATCGCGGCCGGCACCGAGATCCAACTCGACCTGCTGGGCAAGACGTTCGAGCGTCGGATCGTCGAGTTGGCGGCCGCGCTGTCGGACGACTTCGACAGGCTCGAGCGGCGTTGACCGCCACGGCGACCCCGGCCAGTTCGCCGAGCGTCACCCCCGGCCGTCCGTCGACCACCCGGGTCACCATCCTGACCGGGCGGCGGATGACCGATCTGGTGCTGCCCTCGACTGCGCCGATCGAGAGCTACGTCGACGAGACGGTGTCGGTGCTGGCCGAGATCCTCGACGACACCCCACCGGACGTGCTGGCCGGCTTCGACTTCAACGCACAGGGGGTGTGGTCGTTCGCCCGGCCAGGTGCCCCGCCGATGAAGCTCACGGAGTCACTCGACGAGGCGGGGGTGGTCGACGGTTCGCTGTTGACGGTGGTGTCGGTGAGCCGTACCGAGCGGTACCGGCCGCTGGTCGAGGACGTCATCGATGCGATCGCCGTCCTCGACGAGACCCCGGAATTCGACCGGCGCGCGCTGTACCGCTTCATGGGGTGGATGGTGCCGTTGGTGGCGTTGGTCGTCACCGTGGTCACGATGCTGTCCTGGTCGGCGACGGGTCGCGACTGGTGGTGGGCGGCCGCGCTCGGTGCATTCGGGCTGGGCCTCGCGGCCGCAAGCACATTGGCCCAGAACAGGTTCAACAGCCTCGACATGGCTGAGAGCCTGCTGGTCGCGTCGCTGTTCACCCTCGGCGGTGCGGTGGCCCTGGCGGTACCGCTGCCAAGGGGCGTGGACAGTATCGGGGCGCCGCAGATCGCCGGTGCAGGGGCGCTGATCTTCTTGATGGTGCTCGCCTCCCGCGGTGGACCACGTCGGCGGGCCGAAGTCGCCGCGTTCCTCGCGGTGATGGCGTTGGCGGTGACCGTCGCTGCGGTCGCGTTCGGCTACGGCTGGGACAGTTGGGTGCCGGCCGGGGCCATCGCATTCGGTCTGATCGTCGTCACGAACGCGGCCAAACTGACGGTCGCCGTAGCGCGGATCGCGTTGCCGCCGATCCCGGCGCCGGGCGAGACCGTGTCGAACGACGAACTGCTCGACCCCGTCTCCACGACCGACACCTCAGAAGAGTCCGAGACCTGGCAGGCGATCATCGCATCGGTGCCCGACTCGGCGGCGCGGCTGACCGAGCGCAGCCGCCTTGCCAAACGGTTGCTGATCGGGTTCCTCACCGCCGGTGCGGCGATCCTGGCGGCCGGGTCGATCGCGGTTGTCGTGCAAGGCCATTTCTTCCTGCACAGTCTGATCGTCGCGGGGCTGGTGACGGTGGTCTGCGGGTTCCGGTCTCGGCTCTATGCCGAACGGTGGTGTGCCTGGGCGCTGATCGCTGCCGCCATCGCCATTCCCACAGGCGTGATGGTCCGACTGTGTCTGTGGTACCCGGAGCGGGCCTGGCTGGTGCTGGGGATCTACGTGCTTGTCGCGGTGGTGGCGGTGATCGTCGTCGGCGCCACCGAGAGCGTCAGGCGGGTGTCTCCGGTGACCAAACGCATTCTCGAGCTGTTCGACGGCGCGGCGATCGCTGCGGTGATCCCGATGTTGTTGTGGATCTCCGGGGTGTACGACCTGCTGCGGAATCTGCGGTTCTAGGAGGCTGAGCATGGGCAATCCACCACCGCTGTCGGTCGATCCCGAACAGCTCGGTGCGGCCGGAAACGAGCTGAAGTACGCGGCGGGCCAATTGCCCGATGCCCCTGGCCCGTTCGGTGTAGTGGGTTCCGACCCGTTGACGCAGGCCATCGACGCGCAGATTCCCGCTATCGAACACCCGATCGCGACGCAGCTGCCCGCCGTGAAGGCGCAGGCGACCAAGACCGCGCAGAACGTCATCTCAGCAGCCGAGGCATACCTGACCACCGATCAGCAGCTGGGCGGACAGATCAGCCAGGAGATGCAGAACCTCCCTGCTGCCGAAGGGCTTTCCGGTGGGAGCGGCTCCGCCGGTGGTGCCGCGGCGTCCGCTGCCGGCGGCACGGCCGGTGCGGCGGGGTCGGCAGCGGGTGGGGCCGGCTCGATGAGTCAGATGATGGGCATGCCGATGCAGATGGCCAGCCAGATGTCGCAGATGCCGACCCAGGCGATGGGCGCGATGACATCGGCTCCGCAGGGCGTGATGCAGGGCGCCCAGCAGGTTGGGCAGCAGGTGCAGCAGATGGTCGGGCAATTCGGCGAAGCCGGCTCGTCCGACGTCGGCTCAGGTTCTCACGCTGAGCCTGCAGCGCAGGAGGGCGCTGCGGCGGGTGATGTCACTGCTGAACGTGCGCCGGAAACGAGCGACAAGGTCGAGGGCGAGGACGCCGCCCGGGAGGAGTCCGGCGGGCGGCATCGGCGTGCCGAGGACGACCCGGGCATCGACCTGTAGCCCCAACTCCGTGCTTGCTTCCTGCCGGGCGACGCGTCGTCCAGTCTCCGTCAGCTGTTGATGTACTGGGTGATGGCGTTCATGGCCTTGTCGGCGATCTGTGCCTTGAGAACCGTCACCAGTGCAGTCACCTCGAATATGGCTGTCTGCAAAGGCGCTCCGCCACTTCCGTCGGTGGCCAGGTCGCTGACCACGGCGCCGTCGGTGGCCACCGCGTCGGCGAGGTTGTCGTCACCGAGGGCAATGGCGTTGGCCGAGCCGTTGACGCTGTCGGCCAGAGCGGCGCTCATGTTGCCGACGACGGTGGCGTCGGACCGGCCGGCGTCGGTTCCGGCCTGGGCGGCGTTGTCGCTGCCGAGGATGACGCCTCGGCTGTGGCCGCCGTTGTCCGCCTGACTGGCGATCACGCTGTTCCCGCCGATGTTCGTGGCTGACGCAACGCTGCCAAATCCGTCGGCCTCAGAGACATTGGTCGAACTGCGGCTGACTCGTACGTAGGCGCGTGCGCCGTTCTCGGCCGCCGCATTTCCTGAACTGTTGGCGTCGCTGGCGACCGTGGCACGGCCGTCATTCTGCGCATACGCAAGGCCGTCCGAGCTCTCGCGCACGCGGACCGTGGCCCGACTGTCATCGATCGCGACGGCATTAGCGATGCTGCTGATACGGGCCACGGCACTGGCGACGCTGTCCTCCGCGCCGAAGGCGGTTGCGCTGCTGGTGTCTTCGGCAACCGCGCGAGCCGAACCGCCGTCGTAGCCGCTCGCCGTGGCGGAGCTGGTGTTCCCAGCCAGAGCAGTGGCCAGCCCCGATTTGCTGGTGGCTTCAGCCGCGCTGCCGTACTTGGCGACGGCGCTGGCCAGGCCGCCGTCAGCACTGGCGGAGGCGGCACTGGAGTCGTCGGCGTATGCGTTGGCCAGGCTGCCGTCGGTGCTGTCGGCACTGGCGACGCTGGAGTCGAAAGCAGCAGCTTTCGCAGAACCGCCATCGGTGTCGGCAACCCCCGTGCTCCCGGAGCCCGCCGTGGCTTTGGCCACCCCGTTGACCGAGCTCGCCTGCGCGGAACTGTCGGTGCCGACGGCCAAGGCACGGCTGATGCCGCTAGCGGCAGCGTCGGCGTCCGCGGTGTTGCCGCTGCCGATCACCCGAGCATAGGCGTCACCGCCGTCGGTTGATTCCGCTGTCCCATGATTGCCGGTGCCGCTCACCAGGACCGTGGCACGAGACTCGGTCGCTGCAACTGCAGTACCGACATTATCGTTGCCGAGCACGACGGCCCTGCCACCGTCGGTGGCTGAGACGGCGTTGCCGCTGCCGTAGGCCGCTGCACGCGTGTAGCTCTGCGACAATGTCGTGTGGACGAAGGCGGAGCTGTTGTCGCCGACGAGTTCTGACCACGCCACGCCACCGAACGCCGTGGCCGCAGAGGAGCTGTCGGCCGCGAGGATACGGCTGACGCTGTAGCCGGCATCCTCGGCGCTCACGGCGTTGGCGTTACCGTCTCCAAGGACGACAACTCGGGCGACCGACTCACCATCAGCGTCGGCATTTGCCGAGTTTCGATCACCCGTCACGACGGAGCTGGCCCAGGATCCGTTAAAAGATGCCACGGTCGAAACGTTGTCGCTGCCGATCATCGAGATGGCGGCCGCGCTGTCCTCGGACAGCGCCAGCACAGAGTTCTCATCTCCCAGCGCGACGACCTTGGCGCGTCCACCCGATGCGGCGGATGTGCCCTCGTTTGAGTCACCCACCAGCAACAGGGTGATGTGTGCGCCGCTGTCGGCAGCCGTGCTCGCCTCGTTCTCATCGCCGTGCACGATGATCGTGGACCGGCCGTCAGAAGCGTCGGCGTCACCGGTGTTGCCGTTCCCGCTCATCCGCGCGTAGGCGTCACCGCCCTCCTCTGAATCCGCGGTCCCGGTGTTACCGCTGCCACGCACCAAGACGGAGGCACGCGAGTCGGTGGCGGCCGCCGAGCCGACGTTCTCGTCCCCAATGAGAACGACACTGGCGCCCCGGCCGAAAGCACCGTTCCCCTCTGCCGAGGCGTTCGCCGAGCTGTCTGTACCGATGACGAGGCCCGTGGAACGTGCACCGCCTTGCCCGAACGCCAGGATGTCGTTGCTGGAGCCGATGATGCGTGCGACCGCGAAGGACCCGTCCAGAGCGACGGAGTTCGCGACACTGCTGGAGCCGACGATGACAGACTTGCTCTGCGCTCCGGCACCTGCGAACGCCGCGGCGTTGCTGTTCGCACCGATGATGGTTGCCCGGCTGAATCCCTCACCACTTGCGGTGGCGGTGTTTCCCTGGCCGTGGCTGCGGACGTAAGCCACGCTGTACCCGTCATTGGCGGTGCCGACGTTGCCGTCTCCGACGATCCGCACCGTGTTGAAGTTGCCGCCGGTGGCGTCAGCGTCGTTGTTGTTGCCGTAGACGCGGGCGGTGTTGAAGTTGCCGTCGGTGGCGTCGGCGGTGGAGTCGTCGCCGCGCACGATGGCGCGGCTGAACCAACCGTCGGCGGTGGCGATGGCGTTGTCGCCGTGGGCGATGGCGATAGAACCGAAGCCGTCGGAGATGGCGATGGCGGTGCCTTGCTGGATGATCTGGTTGCCGTTGATCGAGACGCTGAAGTCGGCGAAGGACACCCCGATTTGTTCGCCGATCCAGCTGAGCACACCCACCAGCACCGAGGCCTGCGCCGGTGCCGAGGCGGGGGCCGGTCCGGTCGGCGGAGTTGCTTGTTGAGAGACCAGCGTGGTGGCGACCTGAGTGAAGGTGGCTGGAGAGTATCGGAACGCCGCGGCTCCCGCGGGTGGGGTCTCGGTGGAGTCGTCTACTCCCGTGGCGGCAGCGGGCTGTGCCGCCGCAGCCGCGGCGGGTGCCAGCACTGAACGTCTCGACGATTCGGCGGCCATTGCTATCGGCAATGCGGGGCTTTCCGTAGGCGGCGCCGGAGTCTGCGGGGCGGGGGCGCCGTCGACGTCGTCGCCACTGTCTAGACCGCCGGCATTGTCGGGTTCGTCGGCGACGTCCACTTCCGTGAGGTCGCCGTCGATGTCGTCGAGCTCGGCGCCCAGGTCCTGCTCAACGTCCTTGTCGTCGGCCGCGTCGTCGGTCTCGTCGACGTCAGCGTTGAGCTCGTCGTCGGCGTCGTCGAGCTCGTCGGCCTCCGCACCGAAATCGTCGTCATCCTCGTCGGTGTCGGTGTCGGTGTCCGAGGATCGCTCGCCGGACGAACCCGAACTGTCGGAGCTGCCGTCTGAGGAAGCCCCCGATGACGAGGACGATGCAGAGGAACTGGCGCTGCTGCCCGACGATGAGGAGTCGTCGGAGTCAGCGGCCGCGGTCCAAGGCGCGGCGAACAGCACAGCCCCCACTCCGAGTGCGGCGGCCAGCCCGCCGACCCGGCCGATGCTCTGGGCATGGGCGCGCACCTCTGCCCGACGGTGGGCACCCTCATATGGTGTCTGCAGCCGATGCTTGCCCGTCGAACCCACCTGTGACCCCCTTGAATCGCCTGCCGGGCAGGCCGCCTGAAAACTTGCTGCGAATGCGCTGGGCTTCCACGCTATCGCCGTCGACGACGGTGGGGATATAGGGAATTCCCTACACTTCACCCTCGCTGTCGGTGCCAGGATCACCATTCAGCGCGAGGCCGCCGGCCCGGATCAAACACGCCTAGGCACTCCAAATCACGCCCTTCCGGCTCGTGACTGGGCGTTCGGTGTCCGCTACGACGACCCCAAACGCTGGTCTGCGGGTCTTGCGCCAACCGTGAGTTGCGACGATGCAAATTCAGGGTTTCGGCCTCAAACTTGAAATCTGAAGCGCCAAATTCAAGGTTGGGGGCTCAACCTGATAATCGATGCACCCATTTTCATGTTGACCGGTATGACATTGTGGGCCGGCCCCCGACATTCTCGCGTTGGAGCTGCATTGCAGCCCTGACGCCGTGCTTGGTTCTTGCCGGGCGCCGCGTCGTTCAGTCTGCGTCAGCTGTTGATGTATTGGGTGATGGCGTTCATGGCTTTGTCGGCGATTTGGGCCTTGAGAACCGTCACCAGTGCAGTCACCTCGAAGATGGCTGTCTGCAATGCCGCTCCACCGCTGCCGTCGGTGGCCAGGTCGCTGACCACGGCGCCGTCAGTTGCCACCGCTTCGGCGAGGTTGTCGTCACCGAGGGCGATGGCGTTGGCCGAGCCGTTGACGCTGTCGGCCAGCGCGGCGCTCATGTTGCCGAGCACGGTGGCGTCGGACCGGCCGTTGTCGCTGGCTGCCTGGGCGGCGTTGTCGCTGCCGACGATGACGCCTCGGCTGTGGCCGCCGTTGTCCGCCTGACTGGCGATCACGCTGTTCGCGCCGATGTTCGTGGCCGATGAAACGCTGCCAGCTCCGTCGGCCTCGGAGACATTGGTCGAATTGCGGCTGACGCTGACGTGAGCGTGTGCACCGTTCTCGGCGGCCGCACTTCCTGAACTGTTGGCGTCGCTGGCGGCCGTGGCGCGGCCGTCATTCTGGGCATAGGCAAGGCCGTCCGAGTTCCCCCGCGCGCTCACGGTGGCCCGACTGTCATCGATTGCGACGGCCCTAGCGATACTGTCGTCACGGGCGACCGCACTGGCCACGCTGGCTTCGGCGGCGAACGTGGTGGCGTTACTCAGGTCTCGGGCCATAGAACGGGCGGTGCCGCCGTCGAAGCCGTTCGCGGTGGCCGAGGCAGTGTTGCTGGCCACGGCTTTGGCCCAGCCCATCACGCTGGTGGCGTCGGCGGCGCTGCCGTCGGCAGCTCTTGCGTTGGCCAGGCCGCCGTCCGCGCTGGCCGAGGCGGCACTGGAATCGGCGGCGTACGCGTTGGCCAGGCTGCCGTCTGTGCTGTCGGCGCTGGCGACACTGGAATCGAAAGCAGCGGCTTTCGCCCAACCGCCGTCGGTGTCGGCAACTGCGGTGCCCTCGGTGCCCGCGACGGCTTTGGCCACGCCGTCTACTGCGCTCGCCTCCGCGGAACCGTTGTCGCCGAACGCCAGGGCACGGCTGATGCCGGTGCCGATAGCGTCGGCGGTGTTTCCGTCGCCGATGACCCGGGCGTACGCGTCACCGCCCTCCTCTGAATCGGCGTTTGCGTTGTTACCGGCGCCGCGCACCATGACCGTGGCGCGCGAGTCGAGGGCCGAGGCGGTGCCGGCGTTGTCGTCACCGATCAGGACAACCGTAGATCCCTGGCCGAAGCCACCCTCACCTTCTGCGGTGGAGACCGCCGAGCTGTCCGTGCCGACGACGAGGCCTGTCGAGTTTGCACCTCCTTGCCCGAATACCAAGGCGTTGCTGTCGGAACCGATGATGCGGGCGATCGCGGTGGAACCGTCAACAGCTACGGAGTTGGCGACACTGCCGGAGCCGACGATGACGGACTTACTCCGTGATCCGGACTTACTCTGTGATCCGGCACCGGCAAACGCTGAGGCGGTGTTGGTCTCACCGATGATCGCGGCGGTGGCGAAACCCTCGCCACCTGCGGTGGCGGTGTTGCTGTCGCCGCGGATGTAGGCCACGCTGTACCCGTCACTGGCCGTGCCAACGTTGCCGTCACCGACGATCCGCACCGTGTTGAAGTTGCCGCCGGTGGCGTCGGCGTCGTTGTTGTTGCCGTAGACGCGGGCGGTGTTGAAGTTGCCGCCGGTGGCATCGGCGGTGGAGTCGTCGCCGCGAACGATGGCGCGGCTGAACCAGCCCTCGGCGGTGGCGGTGGCATTGCTGCCGCGCGCGATCGCGATGGAGCCGAAGCCGTCGGAGATGGCGATGGCGGTTCCCTGTTGAATGATCGTGGTGCCGTTGATCGAGACGCTGAAGTCGGCGAAGGACACCCCGATTTGTTGGCCGATCCAGCTGAGCACACCCACTAGCGCGGAGGCCTGCGCCGACGCTGGCGCAGGGGCGGGCTCGGTTATTGCGGCGATCTGCTGCGAGACCAGGGTGGTGGCGACCTGGGTGAAGGTGCCGGGAGCGTATTGCAACGCTGCTGGCTTGGTCGGCGGGGCCTCGGCGGAGTCGTCCACTTCGGCGGCTGCAGCGGGCTGTGCGGTCGCGGCCGCTGCGGGGGCCAGCACTGAGCGTCGCGACGACTCCGTGGACACCGCTACCGGGAGCACCGGGCTTTCCGTGGGAGTTGCCGGCGTCTGCGGGTCTGGGGCCTCGTCGGTATCGCGGACGGTGTCGGCGACCTCGACTTCGGCCAGGTCGCCCGCGGAGTTGTCCAGGTGGGCGGTGAGGTCCACCTCGTCCTCAGCCGCGTCGTCGGTGCCGAGATCGTCAGCGTCGTCAGTGTCCGCGTCGGCAATGTCGACATCGTCGACCTCTGCGCCGAGATCCTCGGCATCCTCATCGGTGTCGGTGTCGGTGTCGGTGTCGGTGTCGGTGTCGGTGTCGGTGTCGGTGTCGGTGTCGGTGTCGGAGGACCGCTCAGCGGAGGGGCTGGAACCGGCGGAGCTTCTGGCCGAGGACGCCCCAGGCGACGAGGATGACGATGCTGAGGAGCTGGCGTTGCTGCTCGATGATGAGGCGTCATCGGAGTCAGCGGCCGCCGTCCAGGGCGCGGCGAGCAGCACAGCCCCCACACCGAGTGCGGCGGCCAGCCCGCCGACCCGGCCGATGCTCTGGGAGTGGGCCCGCACCTGTATCCGACGGTGGGCGCCTATAGGCGGTGTCTGTAGCCGATGCTTGCCCGTCGAACCCACCTGTGACCCCCTTGGATCGCCTGCCAAAGCAGGCACCTGAGAACTTGCTGCGAATGCGCTGGGCTTCCACGCTATCGCCGTCGACGACGGTGGGGATATAGGGAATTCCCTACACTTGACCCTCGCTGTCGTTCCAGGATCAACCATTCAGCGCGAGGCCGCCGGCCCGGATCAAACACGCCTAGGCACTCCAAATCACGCCCTTCCGGCTCGTGACTGGGCGTTCGGTGTCCGCTACGACGACCCCAAACGCTGGTCTGCGGCTCTTGCGCCAACCGTGAGTTGCGACGATGCAAATTCAGGGTTTCGGCCTCAAACTTGAAATCTGAAGCGCCAAATTCAAGGTTGGGGGCTCCACCTTGAAAACCGAGGCACCCATTTTTATGTTGACCGGTATGACATTCATGGGGCGGCCCCGGGCATTCTCGCGTTGCAGCTCCACGGCGACAGTGTCCTAGCCGTGCTCCTGGAGCGTTGACGGCCGTACGCCGGACTCAGGCAGGCGCCTCCGAGGCGACAGCGTCATTCATGAGGACGCCGAGGTGTTGCCAGTAGATCCAGTCGGTGATGGCGTGACGCTGCGCATCCGGCTCGGAAGCGGTTTGCGCGCGGTGCAGCGCCAACTCTTGGGCGTGGTTGGCGTAGGCGACGAAGGCATGCAAGTGCGCTGCACCCCGTTGGGGGCTGGTGCTCATCAACGGCTTCGCGACGTCGAACCACAGCTTGGCGCTCTGATCGGCCGGCGGTTCGAGATCTGTCGCTGCCGGAGGTAGCAGTTCGGTCAGTCCGGTGTCGGCGATTGAGGTGAGGCGCTGTGCAGCGTCTGGGGCGATGACCTCTAACCGGCTGCGGCCGTTCATTGTTCCGTCGTCGGGAATGTCCTCGGTGGTCAGGATGATCTTCGCGACTCCGGGATCGAAGTTCGCGAACTGCTCTTCGGTTGCGACGACGGCGCGCAGTTGCTTGTCGTGGTGGCGGCACCAACCCTGGACAGCCACGATGGGATAGGTCGCCCAGGTGGCGCGTTCAGCAGGAGAGATCGACTCGTCGGCGGTCGCCATCTTCACGTGTTCGGGCAAGTGGATTCCGTCGGGGATGTAGGCCAGTCCGTAGGAGTTGGCGACGACGATTGTGCCGTCAGCGATGAGGCCGGTGACCCAGAAGAAGCCGAAGTCCATCACGCCCACGTTGAGGGCGGCGCCGATGTGGCGTGCCCGCTGGAGCGGATCGCTATCACCGGTTCTACGCCGTCCCCCCGGAGTGGAAGCGGCCAAGATCGCGTCGCGCTCCGCTCGGGCCGTTGACACGGGAACCGGCGCCGGGGCTGCCGCGACGCCACTAGAGCTCGCCGTCGACATCGGGCCGACACCCGGCCCCGCAGCGGCAGGAGCCGTGCCCGCGGGGGGCGGAGCAGGCGGGGCAGGAGTTGTTGGGG
>NZ_BLTG01000076.1 GCF_017312405.1 Mycobacterium sp. PO1 | reverse complement strand
CCACTCTGCTGGACGCAACCGGGAGGATCCCTTGCAGAGTGCAGTCCACCGACTGGCGATACTCGTAGAGCAGGTCAGTGGTGGGCACCAGCACACGCAGCAGGTCGGTCACCGACTGCCGGTTGGCGCCCAGGACGTCGTTCCCGATGTCGGCCAGCCCGATCGCCGAGGTCAGTAGTGCGTCGAGATCGCTCTGGCGGTCGACCACGGTTTGGCTGATCCGGGTGGAGTGTTCGAGGGTTTCGACGAAATCGGTTGCAGCGTCGGCGTATGCGGCCGTCACGGAGGGGAGCGCCTGCAGGTCGCGGCGCAGGTTCGGCAAGCTGGGTGCCAGCCTCGCCAGGAATGCATCGAGATCGGACAGCATCTCTCCGATGCGCTGACCGCGCCCGTCGAGGGCCTTCGAGAGCTCGGCGAGTGTCGCGTTGAGCTTGACCGGGTCGAGCGCGTCGAGGATGTCGGTCAGTTGCTGGAAGACGGTGTTGATCTCGACGGTGACGTGTTCGCCCTGCAACACCTGTCCGGCGACCAGGGGAGTCGCCGCTGGGTCGGCCGGTGGCACGAGTTCGACGAATTTGGCACCGAAGACGGTCGAGCTGGTGATGTCGGCGCCGACATTGGCCGGGATGAACTGCAGGCTCGATGGTTCCATGGCGAGATGGAGCGCCGCCCGACCATCCTCGAGCGTCTCTATCGACGCGACCCTGCCGACGGTGACGCCTTGCAGCTTGACCTTCGCATCGGGGTTCATCACCAGTCCGGCGCGCGGCGAAAGCACGATGACGGCAGCCGACTTGGTGAAGCTGCCCCGGAACAAGCCGATCGCAACCGTCACCGCCACGATGAGCGAGATCACGAGCGCGAGGCCGGCCAGCGGCCGAGCGTGACGCATGCTCACCTGTGCCTCCCGCCGGTGACAAAATGTAACCCTGTAACACAATGTGACAAAGTGTGATCATATGTTTTATTTGCTGGCGAGGGAACCCCTCGGCCGGCTCTCACTGTGAACGTGTCCGGAGCCAGTCGGCGACGACGGCGCGGTGCTCGGAGCGCGAACCCAACATCGTCACCCGGGTGGCGGCGCGACGCAGGTGGACATGTGCTTCGTGCTCCCAGGTGTAGGCGATTCCGCCGAACACCTGGGTCGCGCCTTCGGGGACCCGGCGCAGCGAGTCGATGGCCCAGAACACTGCCAGCGACACGAGTGCCTCGGCGTCGGGGTGCTGCAACTCGCAGGCGTCGGCCGCGCGGTTGACCAGTGCGCGCGCGATCTCGATCACCGACCGCTGGTCCACCAGGCGATGTTTGATCGCCTGTCGGGCGCCGATCGGCTGTCCGAACGTCTTGCGCATCTTGGCGTATTCCACGGCAGCGTCGTTGGCCGACGATGCGATCCCGACCAATTCGGCGACGGTAGCGAGCCGACCGCGGCTCACCGCCTCATGGTGGCGGGTTGCCGCGCTGGCGCCAGAAGCAAGGGGTCGAAACGGCGTGTTCGTCAGAGTGATCGTCGCCGCGGGACCGTGGTCGAGTGGCTGTTCGGGAGTGCGCTGAACCCCGTGTTCACCAACGTCGACGACTCCGAGCACGGGCTCACTGTCGCGACGCGCCAGGATCAGCAACCGGTCTGCCACGCCGCCGAACGGGACGATCGGCCAGGTGCCGTGGACTTCGTCACCGACCACTGTGCCGATCTCGTCGAGTACCAGGGTGAGTTCGTCGGAGGTGCGTTGCTCACACCAGTTCGCCGCTGCCGCCGCCGCGAGCGGAACCGGTAACGCGGCTGCACCGGATGCTTCGGCGAGGACGCACAATTCACGCAGACTGCCGCCACCGCCACCTCGCGTCTCGGCGACGAGGACGTCAGGCCACCCCATGTCGACGACCGTCTTCCACACGTTCTCGTCGAACGCGGGGCCAGGCCCGTCGAGCAACACCCTGGTGCGTTCGGTGGTCCACGCCTGCGCGAGGATCTCGTCAGCAGTCGTACGCAGCTGCGCGAGTTCGGCTGCGGTATCGGCGATGTCGTCCAGCGACGGCTGTACATCACGGGTCACGGGGCAGTCCCAACAGTCGCTCGGCGATGACGTTGCGCTGGATCTCGGAAGTCCCGGCCCCGAATGTCGCGGCTCGCATCAGCAGGTAGCTCTTGGCGACGTTGCCCTTCTTGGCTGCCGAGGGCGAGCCGGGTTCGAGGGTGCCCGCGGCCCCGGCCAGGTCCAAGCCGAAGTTCGCCATGGCTTGGTCGACCTCGGAGGTCAGCAGCTTCGCCATCGACGCCTCGGGCCCGGGGCTCATGCCACGCACGCCGGCGGCGGTCGCCTGGGCCGCGATCTGACGTAGGGCCTCCACCTGTGCGGTGAAGCGCACCAGGTGGTCGGTGACGAACGTGTCCTCGAAACCGCTCTCACTCAGCGCGTTGGGCTCTTTGGCCATGCCGAGCAGGATGTCGAGCCTGCGCTCGATGCGATGTGTGCGACTCTGGCCGACCCGCTCGTATCCCAGCGTCGACTTGGCGACGCGCCAGCCGTCGTGCAGCGGGCCGAGCACGTTTCGCAGTGGCACGCGCACGTCCTGGAAGAAGACCTCGCTGAACTCGGCACCGCCGGAGATCTGACGGATGGGGCGCACGTCGATGCCGTCGGTGTCGAGGTCGGCCAGGATGTAGCTGATCCCCTCGCGTGGCGTGGCGTTCGGATCGGTGCGGGCCAGCAGGTAGATGCGATTCGCATAGTGCGCTTTGGAAGTCCACACCTTCTGGCCTGTGATCACCAACTCGTCGTCGCGGATCAGTGCCCGTGTGGTCAGGGAGGCCAGGTCGCTGCCTGCGTCAGGTTCGCTGAATCCCTGACACCAGACGTCGTCGGCGGACAAGATGCGCGGCAGGTAGTAGTCACGCTGCTCGTCCGTGCCCCACTGGATGATCGTGGGTCCCAGCTGATTGATCGCGCTGCGGTTGATCGGTTCCGGTGCGCGGGCACCGGCCATCTCGGCGTTGAAGATCAGCTGCTGCACCGGGGTGGCGCGACGGCCGCCGAACTCTGTCGGCCAGGAGATGGCAGCCAGCCGGGCATCGTGAAGCTTGCGCTGCCACAAGCGCATCCGGTCCAGACGTTCGCAGTCGGTGCGCGGGACCGCGCGGATATCGGCCGTCAGCGCAGCGGCCAAAAAGTCGCGGATCTCGTCGCGGAAGTCTCGGTCGGCCTCGGACAGGGGTACCCCGTAGTCGCGGTCCGTCATCGGCGGCCTCGCTGCGTGGCAGCGTCGGCCAACCACCCCGCCATCATCGCGTAGACCGCTTCGATGGATTCTCGGGCGGATACCGCTGCGGTGGCGTCGCTGCCCTGCGGGTCGCTGTCTTGAGGGTCGCTGTCTTGAGGGTCGCTGTCTTGAGGGTCGCTGTCTTGAGGGTCGTAGTCCACATGCCACGTGATGTCTGCGCCCGTGCCGTCTGCCGCGGGCCGGACGGTGATGAGGGCTTCGAAGCGGGTCACCGGAAAGGGGCTGTTGGTGATCGAATAGCCGAGCTCCATCTGCCCGTCGTCGCGGTGGGTCAGCGTCTCCAGGATCGGCTGGTCGCCGCTTCCGTGGATGGCGCGGGTCATCCCCAAGCCGTCTCCGTCGACAGCGACGTCCTCGATGACCGGGATCCAGCTGACGTCGGCGAAGTCGCTCAACAGCTCCCAGACGGTACCGGCCGGCGCGTCGACGCCCTTGACGACCGCGATTCGTGGCATGGCCGAACATTAGCAGCAGACGGAACAATTAATCGGATAGTGTTCCGATGTACAGTTCCGCAATCGCGACGGAGGGCGACGGACATGGGTGACGCGACCAGCGGCGCAGGCGACTTTGCGGCCGACGAGGACTGGGTCCGCTACGAGGTCGTGGAGCCTCACATCGCGGTCATCACGATCAACCGTGCCGACCGCAGGAACGCGATCCTGTCGCCGGACATGCACGGAATGTTCAAGGACAGGCTCGACCGTGCGGAGGCCGACGACGACATCAAGGTGGTCGTGCTCGAGGCTGCGGGCAAGGACTTCTCGAGCGGCGACGACGTCCGTCGACTACCCCTGGAGCAGGCGGGCCTGACCAAGGGCAAACGTCTGCCGCAGACGGCGCGGATGGGAAACGCGCGGCGTCTGCACCGTCACCTGACCAATTGGCTCGAGTTTCCGAAGAC
Organism: Mycobacterium sp. PO1; assembly: GCF_017312405.1. GTDB lineage: Bacteria > Actinomycetota > Actinomycetes > Mycobacteriales > Mycobacteriaceae > Mycobacterium. The sequence continues at coordinate 5,028 of NZ_BLTG01000076.1, read as the reverse complement.
CGTGATCGCGGCGTGCCAGGGCGCCACGCTCGGAGCCGGGATGAATCTGGCGCTGGCCGCGGACATCCTGGTGGTGGCCGACAACATGTATCTGGCCCGCCCGCAGGCCCGCATCGGATTCGCCGGATTCTCGACGGCGATGCCGCTCGCGCTGCTCAAGCTCGGCCCGAATCGCGGCTACGAGGCGATGATCACCGGGCGCAAGGTTCCCGCCGCCGAGCTCAAGGAGTGGGGCGTGGCCGCCTCGGTCGTACCGCCGGATCGTTTGCACGAGGAGGCCATGCGGTACGCGCGGGCGATCGCCCACCACTCGGCCGACGGGCTGATGGTCGGCAAGCACGCCCTGATCACGTTCTGGAACGCCGTCGGCATGGCGCAGTTCGCGGACTGGGTGCCGATGGCTCACAGCGTGTTTTCGAATCTCTCCTGGCGCGATGACGAGTTCAACTTCATGAAGGAGCGTTCCGCGCGCGGCGGCCGTGAGGCCATGGCGGAGTTGGAACGGCGCTACGCGGAGTGGGGCTTCGAGTAATCTGATAATCAGATATACAGATTCTGTATATCTGTTCTGTATGCTGGGGCGAAGACGCCGGACGAGGAGTAGTGATGGGTGTACTTGACGGCCGAACAGCGCTGGTCACCGGTGCCGGCCGCGGTATCGGCGCCGCTGTCGCCGAGGGCCTGGCGGCGCAGGGCGCTGCCGTGATGGTGTCCGATGCGGGTGTCGCGGTCGACGGCAGCGGCCGCGACGCCGGCCCAGCCGAGACGGTGGCCGCAGGGATCAACGAGCGTGGCGGCAAGGCCTTCTCCGACGTCACCGACATCACCGACTTCGCGGCGTGCGAGGAGTTGATCAACCGTGCGGCGACCACTCTCGGTGGGTTCGACATCATGGTCAACGCCGCAGGCATCCTGCGCGACGGCATGGTGTTCAAGATGAGCGAACAGGACTTCGACTCCGTGATCGCCGTTCATCTGAAGGGGACGTTCAATCTGACACGCCACGCCGCCGCGTGGTGGCGCGAGAACCGCGGCGGACAGTATCGATTGATCAACTTCACGTCGATGTCGGGGTTGCAGGGTGCGCCGAGCCAACCCAACTATGCCGCAGCGAAAATGGGCATCGTCGGGTTGACGTTCTCCTGTGCGAATGCGCTGAAGGGTTACGGAGTGCGCTCCAACGCCATCGCGCCCATCGCCGGAACCCGCATGACGCAGGGCATCAAGGGGGGCGGGAGCATGGACTACTCCCCGGAGAACAAGCGCCTGGCCCCGGAGAACGTGGTTCCGCCGGTGGTCTACCTCGCCAGCGAGCAGTCCGAATGGCTCAACCGGCGGGTGATCTTCGCGGGTAACGGCCGGATCAGCCTGATGTCCAACCCCGTCGTCGAGCGCGAAATCGTCTCGGCGTCCGGCACGTGGGACATCCCCACCGCGTTCACCGAGATCGAGACCTCGTTCAAGGAAGCGGTGCTCTACCCCAACATCTTCGACAAACCGCCCGCGGTCTGAGCGCCGGAAGGGAAGCGCGATGAGTGCCAGCGATGCCGCCACCGAGACAGGCAACGGCAAGGTACCGCCCAAGTACGCCTGCGGAGAGACCTTCGTGCCGAAGACCCGCTACATCGACCCCGAGTTCCTTCACCTCGAACTCGAGCGGCTCTTCACCGCGGTGTGGCAACCGGCATGCCGTGAGGAGGAGATCCCCGACGCGGGAAGCTTCTACGAGTACACCATCGGCAGACAGTCGATCATGGTGGTGCGTCAGAAGGACGCGAGCATCAAGGCCTTCTACAACGCCTGCACCCATCGCGGCATGAAGGTGGTGCGCGGAGCAGGCTGTGCCGCCGACGGCGATCTGCGGTGCGCGTTCCATGGCTGGCGGTTCGGGTTGGACGGGCGGTCGGCGTTCGTCCCGTCCCGCGACGAGTTCCTCCACCGCCCCCGCGAGCAATGGTCGTTGCGCCCGGTGTCGGTGGGGACATGGGGTGGTTGGGTCTTCGTCAGTATGGCCGAGAACCCCCAGGACCTGTTGGAATGGCTGGACCCGCTGCCGATGGCGCTGGAGCCGTTTCGGCTGCAGGACATGAGGTTCCGGTGGCGCAAGCGCACCAAGCTGGCGGCCAACTACAAGACCGTGATCGACGCGTTCATCGAGGGCTATCACACGCCTGGCACGCACCCCCAGACGTTGCGGCCGATGCAGGGGCCACGGCCGTCGGCGGAACCGGCGCCGCCGCAGGAGTACGTCTACGCGCCCTACACCCCGACGATCCCGTACCGGAACCACTCACGGTTCATCTACACCGCGCGACCCGACAGCGGGGATCGCGACAGTGCGCGCAGGGAGCAGGCCGCGCGACCTGAGGTGTTCGCGAACTCGATGCAGTACAACTACCTCGAGGTCGGCTCGCTGGTGACCGAACGCGACTACCGCGCCGCCCAGCAGTTGGCCACCATGGACGCCGGAGACGTCCCCCCGTTCGTGCTGTATCACCAACTCTGCGAGCAGCTGGCGCGAGCAGAGGGGGTGGACTTCCCGACGATGACGATGGAGCAGTATTTCGCCGGCAACGGTGACTGGCACGTGTTCCCGACACTGGTGCTGCTCGTCGAGAAGTCCTGTGTGCTCGGGTACCGGATGCTCCCGGACGCCGAGGATCCCAACCGCTGTGTGTTCGAGATGTTCTCTCTCGAACATTTCGCACCGGGCGAGGTGCCGCAGACCAGCTGGCTGGAGGTGGAACGCTGGCAGGACCACGACGGCTGGGGCGAGCTGCCCACCCAGGACCTCCAGAACATCGATGCGATCCACGCCGGAATGCATTCGCGGGGCTTCGAGGGGCTCTGGCTCAACACCGCGCAGGAGATGTCGATTCGCAACGAGCACGCGATCGCCGACCGGTTCATCTTCGGCGTCGACGACCGCGATGACTGACACCACCCAGTCCGGACGTCCGCTGCCCGCGCTCACCGACCTCAATCGGACCTACTGGACCTCGGGCGCCGCCGGTGTGTGGCGACTGCAGCGATGTCCGGACTGTGAGCGGCTGATCCACCCGCCCGCATTGCGCTGCCAGTACGACAACGCCGTACCCGAGTGGGCCGACATGTCAGGCCGCGGCACCGTCGAGTCGTGGACCGTCAACCGCCACCCGTTCTACCCTGGCATCCCCACTCCGTATGTGATCGCCTTCGTCAACCCCGTCGAGGACCCGCGCGCGCGTGTGCTGACGAACCTGGTCGACGTGGACCCGAGCCGCATTTTTCGCGGAATGCCGGTTCGTGTCGCGTTCGTCGTCGGATCCGACGACTCGGACGATGATGTCTACCTGCCGATGTTCAGTCCGGAGTCGCGATGACGCGACGGCTGACCGATGACGTGATCATCAGCGGGATCGGTCAATCCGATATCGGACGACGGCTGGGGCGCGATCCACTGCAACTCACCGTTGACGCCTGTGTCGCCGCGGTGGCGGACGCCGGGCTCACCTTGTCCGAGATCGACGGATTGACAACGTATCCCGGCGCCTCGATGGCCGGCAAGGGTTTCTCCGGCGCTGGGCTGCGGGAACTGCACGACGCATTGGGTATCCGGCCGAACTGGGTGGCCGGGGGTGTCGAGTATCCGGGCCAGCTCGGAGCGGTCGTCGATGCGATGCTCGCCGTTGCCGGTGGGATGGCCAATCACGTTCTGTGTTGGCGCAGCATCTGGGAGGGCACCGCGCAGGGCGCCGGTCGGCGACGGGGATACAGCGTGCCTGCAGGCGCTCGAGCGAGCGGTCAGCTCGGCTGGCAATTGCCCTACGGCGCCTCGGCGGCGAACCTGGCGGCGCTGCAGATCCGCTCCCGCATGGAGCTTTTCGGGCTGACTCGCGAGCAACTGGCCCAGGTGGCCCTCGTCCAGCGCGCGCATGCCAAGCTGAACCCGAAAGCCGTGTACACCGATCCGCTCGACCTCACGGACTACCTCGAGGCGCGGATGGTGTCTGATCCACTGTGCATGTATGACTGCGACATCGCGTGCGACGGCGCCACCGCATTCGTGGTGTCCCGCGCCGAACACGCCCGGTCCCTCGAGCACCCCGGCGTCGTCGTGGAGGCGCTCGACTGTGCTCACCACGACCGGTTCCTCTGGGAGGCGGGACAGGACATCGCCAGGCTCAACTCGCGGTGGTCGACGATCTGGGACCGCACCGACTTCACCGCCAACGACGTGGACTACGCCTCGCTGTACGACGGGTTCAGCGTTTTCGTGCTGTGCTTCCTGGAGGATTTCGGCTTCTGTGGAGTCGGTGAATCGGGGGAGTGGGTGGCCGATCCCTCGCGGTTCTCGCTCGGTGGCGAGTTGCCGGTCAACACCGCCGGTGGTCAACTCTCGGGCGGTCGCCTGCACGGGTTCGGTCACCTGCACGAAGCCTGCGTGCAGGTACGCGGCGAAGCCGGTGCTCGCCAGGTCGCGGACGCCGAACTCGCCGCCTGCGGCGTCGGCGGCGCCAACAGCGGAACGACGATGATGTTGTTGCGCCGCAGCTGAAGGCCGGGAGAAGCAATTGCCGTCAGCTTATGGACACTGGAACAGATAGTGTTCTACTGAGTATCAGTACGTAACTTTGCAGTCCGAGGAGTCGCGGATGGTTGATCCATCGAATCTGGTGTTGATCAGCGTTGACGATCACACCGTCGAACCACCCGACATGTTTGCCGGGCGGGTGCCGCCGCGCTATGCCGATGATGCGCCCAGGATCGTCGAAGAGGCCGACGGATCGGTCGCCTGGGTCTACGACGGCATGAAGCTTCCCAACATCGGTCTCAACGCCGTCGCCGGACGGCCCAATGACGAGTGGGGTTTCGAGCCGTCCCGTTTCGAGGACATGCGCAGGGGTTGCTACGACATCGACGCGCGGGTGGAGGACATGAATGCCAGCGGGGTGCTGGCATCGGTGTGCTTTCCGTCTTTTCCGACCATCTCGGGCGCGCTGTTCACGTTCCGGGGCGACCGCGACACCTGGGGTTGACCCCTGATGG
>NZ_BLTG01000075.1 GCF_017312405.1 Mycobacterium sp. PO1 | reverse complement strand
CCTTATCGCGACAGTCCCGAGCGGCGCTGTCACAGCTGTTGCTTGGTTTGTGTTGGTGTTCGAGTGATGTTGGGGTCTGTACAACTGTTGCCGTCTACGAGACCCAGTTCCGCATGGTGGTCTGCGTACCATTCCATCGACGGATGCCTCCGGCCATGGTCTTTGGTGATTAGACCGCCGGCCGACGGTGGCGGCCGACGAACGCGTCCACGCTGGGGGGCATGGCCCACCAGCGAGTCCCGTAGCTCGACGTGGCGGACTGGCGGATGGCTTGTTCGTAGGTGCGGAAGAGTGCATCGGCGACCGCGGGGTCGTCGACGTCGGGCAGCAGGCGATGCCGCATTTCGGGGTCCTTCACGATCTTTTGGGCGACGGGTTTGGCGCGGTCCTCGTCGAAGGCTGCCGATGATGGGTATCCGGCGCCACGGTCGGTGCCCAGGGCTGCCACGACGATGCAGTAGGCCAAGTCGAACTCGCACAACGAGTTCAGGGCTGGGTCGGATGACGTTGCCTCCTCTGGAGGGACCGCGGTGTCGGTGAGGTCGGGGCGCATTGCGGGGTGCTCGACCATCAGCTCGCGGGCGGCCGACAGTAGGTAATCGCCGCGGGGGTCTTCGGTCAGACCGGCCCGTGAGGCGTAGACCTGTGCGGCGCGGATCCACGACGAGTAGATGTAGTCGGTTTCGTAGGAGTTGCCCGGCACGGGGCGCAGCGCCAGGGAGCGTACGGTCTCCCACTCGCCGAGTCGTACGGCCAAGCTGCCCACGACGTAGATGCGTTCGACGATCATCAGCCGCCGTTGGTTGTCGTCGGTGCTGATGCCTAGCCCTTGGTAGGACTCCACCAGCTTTCCGATCGCCTCGTCGGTGAGGTCGGGGCGTTCGAAGTACAGTGTCTGGGCGCAGAAGATCGCCCACCTGTTGAGGGCGTCGGCGTATGTGGCGAGGTCGACTGAGGCTCCGGTGGACCGCGATACGGTCCGCAGATACTGCCGTAGTCGGACGTCGTTGCCGATTTCGAGTAGTCGAGCTGCGGTGGCGGCAAACGTGGTTTCGTCCATGCCCGCGAGCAGCGGAACACCTGCGTCGCCGGCGGCGCCGTCGCGCCCGGTGAGGACCTCACGCAGCATCGAGAGCGCGGCTTCGGTGGACTGGTCACGGATCCCGCGGGTGTAGGTGGCCAACAGATCGGCCCAGTGGGCGTAACGGATGGGGACGTTCTCAGCGCCTTCGCGGACGAAGATCTCCCCCTTGCGGAACACGGTCACGTCCTTGTCGCCGGCCGAGCGGCCAGGGTGTTGTCCGTCCCTGTTGAACGGGACTGGCAGCCCGTCGGGGTTGCGGACGTAGATGACCACGATCTCGTGGTTGGCCAGTTCGTGGATTTCGACGACGACGTGTACCGCGGCTTCGACGAAGCTGCGGATCAGAGCACCTACGCGTGAGCCGTCGAAGCGCGCCCGATCGGCGATCGTGCCCACGGGCAGGCACGGAGCGCCGGCGTCGTCGACGCCTATCAGGATGTAGCCGCCCTCGGGACGGCTGGCCATGGTCACGGCGTCCTTGACGAACTTGAGCTTGTCGGCGGCGTTGGTCAGGTCCACCGACGCCTTCAAGTCAAGATGGGTCTGCTCAGGGTTGCCCAGCAGCTCCTTGAGCTTCTCCAGATTGGTGCGCCCATCGGGAACGATCATCGTGCCCGTCTCGTCCGTTGGTGACGAGCGTACGGGGGGACCGCGACAGATCCTGGCCGCATGTGGTCGGCCCCCGGGGGTGAGCACCGGTGGGTGCCGGAGCCGCGGTCGGCGCCATCGACACGACCACCGGGCCGCGCCTCTGGTACGAAATGCAGCGTGGATGATCGCACCGAGAATCTGATGGCCGACCTTCGCCGGGCCAGCCTCCGCACACCGGTCCAGAGGGCGCACGACGCCGAGATCCGAGCGAAAATTGACGCCCTCATCGCCTCCGGTGAGATCTCGGAGGACGAACTGAACCGCGGTGTTCTGCGCGCACGACTCAAGGTCTACGGACACGCGACCGAGGTGCCCGGGCACGGCCTGCTGGCCCGTTTACCAGGCTGGACCGACGGGCTCTTCACCGATTCCGAGGTGACCACCTTCGTCTTCATGAACGGCACGGTCGGCCGAGAGTGCTACGACAGGCTGGCTAGCGATGTCGGCATCGTCCACTGCTCCAAGCTGCTGTGCGATCTCAACGACTCCGGGCAACTCGACCTTGCGGACCCGACGATGAACGGCATCGTCGCTGCGGCGTGGGCATCAGGAGAACCCGGCTCCGAGTCGTGCATCGGTTACCGCGAATGGCAGAAGTTGTTCCGCCTCAACGGATTCACCTATCTCGGAGCGCCGTCCTCGAGACCGACCGAACCCGTCAGTGTCTACCGTGGCTGCACCCCCGAGCACCGGTTCGGGATGTCGTGGAGCATTGAGATGGCTGTTGCACGATCCTTCGCAACCGAGGGCATGTCGAGCCGCCCGCCCGGGGTCGTCTACGTCGCGCACGTGCACCCCGAGCATCTGCTTGCCTTCATTGAGGAAGGCCACGACGAGCACGAATGGGTTGTCGACCCGGCGGGGCTCAGTGACGCGAACGTCCGCCTCCTCGATCCGCCGGGGCCGCAGGTCGAGGAGGGCGGCGCGTCTGCGCAGCTGTGACGACGGTGACTGGGCGGTCTGGCCGTCCGGTTGCCGGGATGGGGGTGCCGTCAGGGATCAGCGCTTGGCCTTGCCGGCGGCTTCTGCCCGGTCGAGGTCGCGTTTGCGCATGCCGAAGAGCGGGTTCGGGCCGCCGGCTTCGCGCATGGGGTAGCCGGCGATGAGGGCGGCGGCGATGAGCTGGCCGTTGGTGACATAGTGGCCGATGGAGCTTTCGGCGAGATGTTTGAGTCCGTAACTGCCGCGGGTGGGTGTCTTGATCATCCCGATGTTAGCGGTGAGCCAGAGGGCCACGGTAATCACGATGGGCAACGAGCTGCGGAGGTGCGTGCGTTCCTTGTCGAACTCGTCAGCTCGTTGTTCGGCGGTGTCGTCGGGACGCCAGTAAGTGCCCATCCCGAAGCTGGTGAGTCGGGGGTATTCGTCCAGGATCTTGTCGAATGTGCTTGCAAGACGAGAGATTTCGACGTAGGACCGGCCAGTTTCGTCGGCGATGCTGCGGATCAACTGCTTCTGGGATCGGTTTGTGGTCATCGGATGCTCCTACCGCGGCGTCCCACGTCCACCCGCGGCGCCTTCTCCATGACGACGGGTTGATCGAGCGTGCGCGATTTCCGGGAAACCTTGTCCATTTCGTGCGTCGACGTGGGCGACGAGCACGTGGATCAGGCAGGCGCTGCTACCGGGGTCGAGCATACCCGGTGCACTGTTGCAGTGCAGGAAACGCGTGCCTGCGGTGCGACAGGTAGGGCGTCGTGGACGGCGGCGGGTTCTGCGTTCGCAGGTGCGGTTGTCGGCTGCGGGGGAGGCCGGTCAATACCGGTGAATCGTCGTGTTCCAATCGGCGCTCGCCATGACAAATTCGTGAGACACATGACAACCGCATGACAACTCCGCTGAGAATATGACACGCGGGTTGAGAACCTACAGTTGACCTTTGTTCGGCGACCCGTGACGATGACTCGCATGCGCTATGTCGTTACCGGCGGTACCGGGTTCATTGGCCGCCGACTGATCGCCGAAATCCTCTCGCTGCCGGGCACGGAGGCCGTGCACGTGCTGGTGCGCGCCGAGTCGCTCGGCCGCTTCGACCGCCTGGCCGTCGGGTGGGCCGACGAGCGGGTGCAGCCGTTGGTCGGCGACCTCACCGCGCCGGACCTCGGGTTGAGCGACGCCGTCATCGAGGGACTCGGTGCCATCGACCACGTGGTGCACTGCGCCGCGGTCTACGACATCACCGCCGCCGAGGACCGTCAGCGAATCGCCAACGTCGAGGGCACCCGCGCGGTGATCGAACTGGCCAGGCGCCTGGACGCGACACTGCATCACGTGTCGTCGATCGCAGTGGCCGGTACGCATCGCGGCGTGTTCACCGAGGACGACTTCGACCTCGGCCAGGATCTGCCGACGCCCTACCACCGGACCAAGTTCGACGCCGAGCGCCTGGTCCGCACCGCCGACGGGCTGCGGTACCGCATCTACCGGCCCGGGGTCGTGGTCGGCGATTCGCGCACCGGGGAGATGGACAAGGTCGACGGCCCCTACTACTTCTTCGGTGTGCTGTCCGCGCTCGCGCGGCTGCCGCGCTTCACCCCGATGATGCTGCCCGACAGCGGGCGCACCAACATCGTGCCGGTCGACTACGTGGTGTCGGCGATGACGGCGTTGATGCACCTCGACGGCCGGGACGGCCAGACCTTCCACCTGACCGCGCCGACGAAGACGGGCCTGCGCGGCATCTATCGCGGCATCGCCCCCGCGGCCGGGCTGCCGCCCTTGGTCGGGTCGCTGCCCCGGGCCGCCGCCGCACCGCTGCTCCAGGTCGGTGGTCGGGCCAAGATCCTGCGCAACATGGCCGCGACCCAGCTCGGGGTCCCCGCCGAGATCCTCGACGTCGTCGACCTGATGCCGACCTTCCGCAGCGAGCACACGGCAGAGGCGCTGCGGGGCAGCGGAATCACGGTGCCCGAGTTCGGCTCCTATGCCGGAACGCTGTGGCGGTACTGGGCGCGTCACCTGGATCCGGGCCGGGCCCGTCGCGATGATCCCGCCGGCCCGTTGGTCGGCAAGCACGTCATCATCACCGGTGCCTCCAGCGGCATCGGCCGCGCCTCGGCGGTGGCGGTCGCCGCGCGCGGTGCGACGGTGTTCGCGCTGGCGCGCAACGGAGAGGCGCTCGAGGAACTGATCGCCGAGATCCGCGCCACCGGCGGGCAGGCGTATGCGTTCAGCTGCGACGTCACCGACTCGGCAGCCGTCGACCGCACCGTCACCGACATCCTCGACCGCTTCGGCCACGTCGACTACCTGGTCAACAACGCCGGGCGGTCGATCCGCCGATCGGTGATCGCGTCGACCGACCGGCTGCACGACTACGAGCGGGTGATGGCGGTCAACTACTTCGGGCCGGTGCGCATGGTGCTGGCTCTGCTGCCGCACTGGCGGCAACGGCGGTTCGGCCACGTGGTCAACGTCTCCAGTGCCGGCGTGCAGGCCAACAGCCCGAAGTACAGCGCCTACATCCCGAGCAAAGCCGCTCTCGACGCGTTCGCCGAAGTCGTTGGCACCGAAACCCTCTCGGACCACATCACCTTCACCACCATCCACATGCCGCTGGTGAAGACGCCGATGATCGCGCCGTCCCGTAGGCTCAAGCCGATGCCCCCGATCTCCGCCGAACACGCCGCCGCGATGGTGGTCCGAGGGTTGGTGGACAAGCCGGCGCGCATCGACACCCCGGTCGGCACGCTGGCCGATGTCGGCATGTACTTCACCCCGAGGCTGTCGCGTCGCGTGCTGCATCAGCTCTATCTGGGTTACCCCGATTCCGCGGCAGCGCGCGGCGTGGTCGAGAACCGTCCCGCCCCGGCGCAACGGCCCGCTTCCCGCCGGCCCCGCCGGCGGGTGAGCCCGGTGCCCGCGGTGCGGGTACCGCGTCCGGTCAAGCAGGCGGTACGGCTGGTGCCCGGCGTCCACTGGTGAGTGCCGTGCCGGTCGGGCCGACCCATCCTGTCTTCGTCGACGTGGACACCGGCGTCGACGACGCCATGGCCCTGGCCTACCTGTTCGCCAGCCCGGAGGCCGACCTGGTCGGTATCGCCTCCACGGCGGGAAACGTCGGCGTGCACGAGGTGTGCCGCAACAACCTGGCGCTGCTGCAATTGTGTGGGATCACCGGGGTCCCGGTGTCCACGGGATCCGAGATCCCGTTGTCGGCGCCGCTGCGCACCGCGGAGGACACGCACGGACCGCAGGGGCTCGGTTATGCCGAGTTACCCGAGCCGACCGCTACCCCCACGTCCTACGATGCCGCCGAGGCGTGGGTGCGCGCGGCCCACGCCCATCCCGGCGAACTGATCGGGATCGCCACCGGCCCGTTGACCAACCTGGCGCTGGCCCTGCGCGCCGAGCCGGCTCTGCCGCAGCTACTGCGCCGGCTGGTGATCATGGGCGGGTCCTTCGACTACCGCGGCAACACCACCCCGGTGGCGGAGTGGAACACCAGCGTCGACCCCGAGGCGACACAGCAGGTCTATGCGGCCTGGCGGGAAGGACAACCGCCGGTCGTGTTGGGGCTCAACCTGACCGAGAACGTCGTCATGACGCCCGCGCTGCTGGATCGGCTCGCGCGGGAGGCCGAAGCCGCCGACATCCGACAGCGACCGAACCCGCTGATCCGGGTGCTGTCGGACGCGATGCGGTTCTACTTCGAGTTCCACGAGAGCCAGGGCGAGGGCTATCTGGCCCACCTGCACGACCCGGTGGCCGCCGCCGTGGCGCTGGACCCCGAGCTGGTGACCTGCCGCCCGGCGGCAGTGGACGTCGAGCTGACCGGCACCCTGACCCGGGGGATGACCATCGCCGACTGGAGTGGTCACTGGGGTCGAGAACCCCACGCGCTCATCGGAGTCGACGTCGACCCTGCCGCGTTCTTCGACCGGTTCATCGCCCGGGTGGCCGCGTTCGCCAGGCAACTGGGCCACCCCGGTCCGTCAGTTCATTCATAGGCCCCCTCGAGGTACCACCGCCGCTGCCGGTAGCACAGCAGCAGCGCGCGAGCGGTTCCGCCGCTACCCACCAGGACCTGAGCCCGCGCCGCTCGTCCGCTGCGCGCCTCCGCGGCGGCATCCCACCATCGTTCGTCGACCGGCCACGGGCCCGCCCACCAGGACAGCCTTCCGGTGCACCCGGGGGCCTCCAACCGGACCGGGTCGGCGGTGAACAGCCCCCGCGCGGTGACCCGCACCGGATTGCCGTCGACATCGAGCACCTCGACCGGATCGTCGAGAAGCACGGTCGGCGACGGTTCGGGCAGTTGGCCCGGCCACGGCTGGTCGGGGTTCGCCGCGGGGACCGGTTCGTCCCCGAGCGCGATGAAGGTGATCCGTTCCATGGGGCTGCGCCCGCCGCTGAGTATCGGAACCTTGACGGCGTCAGGGCCCAGCAATCCCTGCACCCGGACCAGGGCCCGCCGCGCCCGCAGCCGGTCCTCCTCCCCGAGCCCGCCCCACAACGGCAACTGCAACGCCTCGGCCGATACCACCTCGACCGGCCGCAACCGCAGCACACTGATCGGTGCGCAGGGCCGGTCCTGCTGATGCCTGCGGTTGAGCCACCCGTCCAGTTGCCAGCGCACCCGGTCGGCGGTGGCATCCTCGGTCAACGGCTCGGCGCATCGCCAGACACGTTCCAGCTCTTGACCGTTGGTGGTCTCGGCGTGGATGGCCAACCGGGTGCATCCGACCCCGGCGGCGAGCAGGCTGCGGTGCAGCACGCTGGCCAGGGACCGGCCCGCGAACGCGGCCGCGTCCACCCGGTCGATCGGCGGGTCGCAGTTCATCACCGCGTCGAGTTCGTCCTCGGCGTCCCGCCCCGACGGCGGCCGGCCCGGCTCGCCACAGGCGATGCGGTGCGCGGTGACCGCGTCGGCGCCGAACCGCGACGCCACGTCACCGCGTGGCAGCTCGGCGAACTGTCCGACCGTGCGGATGCCCATTCGCCACAGCAGATCTGTCAGGTTCTCCCGGTCGGCGGGAGCCAGGCTGGGCTCGGCGGCCAGCTGCCGGATGGACAGTCCGGACAGGAACACCGCGTCCTGACCCGGTTCGACGATCCGGCCGGGACGGGCCGCGAAGACCGCCGTCGGCAACTGGTCGGCGATCCCGACCTGGCATTCGGCTCCGGCGGCGGCCACGGCGTCGACCAGTTTCTCGGCGGCGGCCTGCTCGGACCCGAAGTAACGGGCGGCTCCGCGCACCGGCAGGACCGACAGTCCCGGCCGCAGCACCTCGGCACGCGGGACCAACTCGTCGACCGCGGCCGTGACGCGTTCGAAATGGCGGGCGTCGCGGGCGGGATCGGCGGCGACGACATGCAACTCGGGACAGCGCGCCTGCGCTTCGCGGCGCCGCAGACCTCGCCGGACGCCGACCGCCCGCGCCGCCGCCGAGCACGCGACAACCCGGTTGGCCAGTGTGACCGCGATCGGCATGGTCGGCGCCACGCCGATCGTGGCGGCGGCGGCGACGGCCGGCCAGTCCATGCACCAGAGCGCCAAGACCCTGGAACTCATCTCATCCGCCGACCGCCTGGACCGGACGCACGGAGCGGCCGCGAGCGCGCATGGCCAGCCGCACCCGGCTGATCCGGCCACATCCGGGGGTGGGGACCCCGTCTCGTCCGCCGGCGATCTCGTAGCCGCTGACCCGGGCCTCCAGCCGGGTCGAGGCGCCCTGCCAGTCCCCGTCGGCCACCAACAGGGTGCAACCGCGTTGGCGGGCCCGCGCGACCAGCGCACGCGCCCGGCTCGCCGGCACCGACCGCCCGCCCAGGCCGAGGACCACCAGATCCATCCCGTCCAGCAGGACCGCGGCCACCTCCACCGGGTCGCTGCCCGGATGCGGGACCATCGCGATCCGGCTCAGGTCCGCACCCATCTCCACCGCGGCCAGCAGCCCGAGATCGGGCCGCCCGACGACAGCGACGTGTCCACCCTCGGCCGTCACGGCCGCCACGAGGCTCACTTCCAGCGATCTGGCGCCCGACACCACCGCCACCGTCCCGCGGGGCAACGAACCGGGGAGTAGTTCGGCCAGCGATTCCGGCATCGGCAGCAAAGAATCATGGTCGATCGGGAGACCGGTTTCGGCCGCCACGGCACGCCGGTTGCCACCGACCTTCCCCGCACCCTTGGCCGACATCGAGGCGATCCGGCGTCGCAGCTGTTCTACCTGTTCAGCACGGCTTTCCGGAGATCGGTCCAGGCTTCTTGCCGTTGTCACAGCAGCACCTTCCTCCTCATCCGGATCATCCGACTCAGGCGTGTTGTTCGAAAGTTTGTTCGATATCGCCAGTAAACACCGGCCCACCGACAACCGTCAACCAAAGCGGGATGCGATCAGTGCCATCCAAAAATAGTGACATTGACAACTGTCATCATTCGGAGTTGTATCCCCCCATGCCGACTCGAGGTTCCCTGCGCTCCCGCACCGCGGCGGCGGTCAGCAGCATGACCCTGCGGGAGATCAGCAGGGTGCTCCCAGCCGAGCAAGCCTGGGGACTGTGGACCTCCCGCCAGATCGTCGCCCGCATCATGGACACCTGCGGACCCGGCCTGACCGGCACCACGGTGACCCCGGTCGACACCGTCGACGCCCACGGCGGCCGCGTCGTCGGTGAATGGGTGTACGGCGCCGGGGTATGGCAGGCCGACACATTCGACCGCGGCGCCATCTACTTCGTGCACGGCAGCGGTTACGCCCTGTGCTCACCGCGCACCCACCGCCGACTCACCGCCTGGCTGTCAAGGCTGACCGGACTTCCTGTCTTCAGCATCGACTACCGACTGGCCCCCCGGCACCGGTTCCCCACTGCCGCAGAGGATGTCCACCGCGGCTGGCACTGGATGACCACCCAGCACGGGGTGGCGCCCGAGCAGGTCGTGGTCGCCGGTGACTCCGCCGGCGGACACCTGTCGGTCGATCTGCTCCTGCAATCCGACGTCGCCCATCCCGCCGCACTGGTCCTGCTCTCCCCGCTGGTGGATCTGACGTTCGCACTGGCACGCACCGCCGAACAGCACCGTCGCGACCCGGCCATCCGCGCCCGCGACGCCGCCCGGCTCGTCGAGTTGTACTGCACCGGAATCGATCCCGCCCACCCGCGGTTGATGCTCGACGTCGCCGGTGGCCGCGTTCTGCCGCCCACCCTGATCCAGGCCGGTGGCGCCGAGATGCTCTCGGCCGACGCCGTCGCACTCGCCGACGACCTGAGGGCCGCAGGCGGTCGGTGCGATCTGCAGATCTGGCCCGACCAGGTCCACGTCTTCCAGGCGCTGCCCCGCTTGTCCCCCGAGGCGGCACCGGCGATGCGGGAGATCGCCGCGTTCGTCACCGGGGCCCTGGCCGGCGACCGCATCGGACAGGTGGGCTGACCATGCTCTTCTTCGGGTCGTCCCGCCGCCGCAGCCACCGCGCCGACGCGGTGATCACCGGCGCCGGAAGCGGGATCGGAGCGGCCTTCGCCACCGAACTGGCGCGTCGCGACGGCCGAGTGGTGTGCAGCGACATCGATCTCGACGCCGCGCAACGCACCGCGGCCGCCATCACCGACCGGGGCGGGCAGGCGATCGCGCAGCAGTGCGATGTCACCGATGTCGACGCGGTGTACCGGCTGGCTCAGCAGGCGCAGTCATGGTTCGACGGTCCGCCGACGCTCGTGATCAACAATGCCGGTGTCGGCGCCGGCGGTAGCCCCATCGGTGAGACCGACCTGCGGGACTGGACCTGGGTGCTGAACATCAACCTGTGGGGGCCGATCCACGGCTGTCACGTGTTCACGCCGCTGCTGCGGGAGGCCGGATACGGCGGCATCATCAACGTCGCCTCCGCCGCAGCGTTCGGTGCCCTGCCGGGCATGGCCGCCTACAACGTCAGCAAGGCCGGCACGTTGTCGCTGTCGGAGACACTGGCCGCCGAACTCGCCGGCACCGGTATCCACGTCACGGCACTGTGTCCGACCTTCGTCAAGACCAACATCGTCGGGGCAGGACGGATCTCGGATCGCTCGACCCAACTCGCCGACCAGCTGATGCGGTGGACTGGTTTCTCCGCCGACCGGGTCGCCCGCATGTGTCTGGACACCAACGACCGCGGCGGCCTGTACTGCATGCCCCAACCCGACTCCCGGATCTTCTGGGGCGTCAAACGATTCACCCCGACGGTGTACACCCGCGCCGTCGGCGTCACCACCCGCATCACCACCTAGAGAGGGCCGTGGCCATGAAATCAAGAATCGACATGGATGCCATGCTGGCCAAGATCAAGGACCGCCAGTGGGCACTGGCCGACATCGACTGGGACGCACCCGGCGCCGAGCTGATCACCGACGAGCAGCGGCCCAAGCTCAAGGCGTTCATGGCCGACCTGTGCTGGATCGAGAACATCGGTGCGCGCGGTTTCGCCGCGCTGGCCAAGAAGGCACCCACCCCCACCATCGCCGAGATCTACCGCTACTTCCACGCCGAAGAGCAACGCCACGCCAATGCCGAACTGGCGCTGATGAAACGGTGGGGCATGCTCGACGACGGATGTGACGGAGAGCCCCCAGAGCCAAATGTCAACATCCGCCTCGCGATGGACTGGCTGGACACCTACGCCGACGACATGTCGCTGTCGATCCTGGGCACGGTGATTCCGATGCTCGAGGTGGCCCTGGACGGTGCACTGCTGAAATTCCTGCTCGAAGAGGTCGACGACCCCGTCTGTCACCGGGTGTTCGAGAAGATCAACAACGACGAATCCCGGCACATCACCGTCGATTTCGAGGTGTTGAACATGATCGGCCACGCCGATGTGCGACGGCTGGCCATCGAATTCGTCGGCAGCGTCGCCACCCCGGGGCTCATCATCGGCGCGGTGATGTACATCCCGCTGCTCAACCGGATCCGCAACGAGATCGTCGGCATGGGCCTGGAGCCCGAACGGCTCTACAACGCGGTCAAGCGGTTCCGCACCCTCGGCGAACGCGGTGAGCACACCCATCGGGTGCCCACCTATCGGGTGCTGCGCAAGCACGCCTCGATGGTCGTCAACCCGCGCCACCCCTACCACCTGCTGGCCAACTCGATGGTGTGGGCCTCCGACCGCTACCCGAAGGCGCTGCTGCGACCAATACCCAGCTGGTTCAAGGAGCTGACCCACGAGCCGGCGGCCTGACCGATGCCTTCTGCCAAGCACATTCACGACACCCTGATCATCGGCGCCGGGTTCACCGGGCTGGGCACCGCCATCAAGCTGCGCGAGGCCGGCGTCGATGACATCGTCATCGTCGAGCGCAGCGACCGTGTCGGCGGCACGTGGCGGGACAACACCTACCCCGGCATCGCCTGCGACATCCCGTCGCTGCTGTACTCGCTGTCGTTCGTCAAGAACCCCGCCTGGTCCCGGGCCTACCCGTCGGGGGCCGAGATCTGCGCCCACATCGAAGAGCTGACCGACCAGTTCGGGCTGCGGCCGCTGATCCGGTTCGGCACCGAGATCACCGGCCTGAGCTTCGACGAGGCGGCCGGCGTGTGGACGGCGAAAACCGGGACCCGCACCACGTTCCACGCCCGGACCGTCGTCATGGCATCCGGCCCGTTGGCCGATCACAAGTTCCCCGACATCCGCGGCCTGGACACCTACCGGGGCACGAAGATCCACAGCGCGGCGTGGGACCACGATTACGACTTCAGCGGCAAGCGCGTCGGCGTGATCGGGACCGGGGCCAGCGCCGTGCAGATCGTGCCCGAGCTCGTCGAAACCGCGGGATTCGTCAAGGTGTTCCAGCGCACCCCGGGCTGGGTGCTGCCGCGGGTGGATCCCCCGATGCCGGCCGCCGTCCAGACCCTGTTCGCCAAGGTGCCCGCGGCGCAGGAACTCGCCCGGCAGGCGCTCTACTGGGGACACGAGGCCAGCGCCGCCGCCCTGGTGTGGAACACCCCGCTCAGCGGTCTCGTCGCGCGACTGGGCAAGGCGCATCTGCGCCGCGCCGTCGACGACCCCTGGCTGCGGCGCCAGCTCACCCCCGACTTCACCCCTGGCTGCAAACGGATGTTGGTCTCCAGCGATTACTACCCGGCTTTGCAGCGCGACAACTGCAAGCTGATCGACTGGCCCATCGCGACACTCAGCCCGCCCGGGATCCGCACCAGCGACGGCGTCGAACACCACCTGGACGCCATCGTGTTCGCCACGGGTTACGACGTGCACCTGTCCGGCCCGCCGTTTCCGGTGACCGGGCTCGGCGGCCGGTCACTACAGCAGGAATGGCGCGACCACGCCGAGGCCTACAAGAGTGCCAGCGCACACGGCTACCCGAACCTGTTCTTCATGACCGGGCCGAACTCCGGGCCGGGGCACAACTCGCTGCTCGTCTACGTCGAAGGGCAGATCGAGTACGCGGTCACCGGGATCACCACGATCCTGCGGCAGAACCTGCGTTACCTGGACGTGCGTGCCGACGTGCAGCGGCGCTACAACGACCGGTTGCAGCGCCGGCTGGCCAAGACCACGTGGATGTCGGGATGCACGAGCTGGTACCTGACCCCCGACGGGTTCAACGCCTCGATGTACCCCGGACTGGCCACGCAGTATCGTCGACAGATGCGAGCCTTCCGATTCTCCGACTACGAGGCCGTGGACGCACGTCCGCGGGCCCTCACGTCGTCGGCCTGACATCGCCTGACATGTCGTCGGCACCCGATTCCCCCCGCCCCACCGGGCCGATCCCGAGCATCCTGCGCCGGATCCGGCGCGGCTCCCGGGACGTGATCGAATCCGCGGTGTCGCAGCTGTTCGACGCGGCGGTGCAGCCCCACGGGGTGGCGGCCTCGGGTGAGTACCGGATCGACGACCTCGCCCGGCTGGCCGGCACCACCACCCGCAACATCCGGGTGTACCGCGACCGGGGTCTGCTGCATCCGCCGCTGCGAGTCGGACGCATCGCGCTGTTCAACGACACCCACCTGACCCGGTTGCGGATGATCACCTCGCTGCTCGACCGCGGGTACAACATCGCCCACGTCAACGAAATGCTCTCGGCGTGGGAGCAGGGCAAGGACGTGGGCGACATGCTCGGGCTGGAATCGGCGATCGCGGGCACCTGGGCCGCCGAGAAGCCCGAACGCATATCCGTCGCCGAGGCCAGGCGACTGGTCGACGACGACGCCGGCTTCGACCGGATGGTCGGCCTGGGCGTGATCAAGCTGGAGGACGACGGCCACGACGCCACCATCGTGCGACCCAAGCTGATCGAGGCGTTCACCGAGATCCGCCAGTACGGCGTCAGCACCGACAAACTGATCGACCTGCACGAACAGATCGCCCCGCTGGTCGACCAGATCAGCGCCATCCTGGTGACCGCGGGTGTCGAACACATCGGGGACCGGCTCAACCCTGGCACCGCCCTGCCGCCCGACACCGAGGTCGCCGAGATGATCACGATGCTGGTGCGGTTCCGCACGCAGGCGGTGTCAGCGGTGACGGCGACGCTGGCTCATTCGATCGAGACCGCCGTCGAATCGGTCATCGCGGGCATCCTCGCCCAGGCCGTCGAGCACACCCCCGACACGTAGGCGCTACTCCCACTCGATGGTGCCCGGCGGCTTGCTGGTGATGTCGAGCACCACCCGGTTGACCTCGCGGACCTCGTTGGTGATCCGGGTCGAGATGCGCTCCAGCACCTCGTAGGGCACCCGGGTCCAGTCCGCGGTCATCGCGTCCTCGCTGGACACCGGCCGCAGCACGATCGGGTGACCGTAGGTGCGGCCGTCACCCTGCACGCCGACCGAGCGGACATCGCCGAGCAGCACCACCGGGCACTGCCAGATCTGGCGATCCAGGCCGGCCGACGTCAGCTCCTCGCGGGCGATGGCGTCGGCGCGGCGCAACGTGTCCAGGCGCTCGGCCGTCACCTCGCCGACGATGCGGATGCCCAGGCCGGGACCCGGGAACGGTTGCCGCGCAACGATGTCCTCGGGCAGCCCCAGCTCGCGGCCGACGGCGCGCACCTCGTCCTTGAACAACAGCCGCAGCGGTTCGACCAACGTGAACTTCAGGTCACCGGGCAGACCACCGACGTTGTGGTGGCTCTTGATGTTCGCGGTTCCCGATCCGCCGCCGGACTCCACCACGTCGGGATACAACGTGCCCTGCACGAGGAACTCGATCTCACCGTCCGCGGCACCCAGCGCATCACGCACCGCACCCTCGAACGCGCGGATGAACTCGCGGCCGATGATCTTGCGCTTGCCCTCCGGGTTCAGCACGCCGGTCAACGCCTCGAGGAAGCGGTCGGCGACGTCCACGGTCACCAGGTTGGCGCCCGTCGCCGCGACGAAGTCACGCTGCACCTGCGCCCGCTCGCCCGAACGAAGCAGGCCGTGATCGACGAACACACAGGTCAACCGGTCCCCGATGGCCCGCTGCACGAGCGCGGCCGCCACCGCGGAGTCGACGCCACCGGACAGGCCGCAGATCGCCCGACCGTCACCGATCTGTGCCCGCACCTGCTCGACCAACGCGTCGGCGATGTTGGCCGGTGTCCACACCGCGTCGATGCCGGCGAACTCGTGCAGGAAGCGGCTGAGCACCTGTTGACCGTGCGGGCTGTGCATGACCTCGGGGTGGTACTGCACACCGGCGAAGCCCCGCGCCCGGTCCTCGAACGCCGCCACGGGTGCCCCAGCGCTGGTGGCCACCACGTCGAACCCGGCCGGTGCTGCGGTGACGGCGTCACCGTGGCTCATCCACACCGGCTGGGTTTCCGGCAGATCGGAATGCAGTTGACCGCCAGTCACTTTCAGGTCGGTGCGACCGTACTCACTGGTGCCGGTGTGCGCCACGGTGCCACCGAGGGCCTGGGCCATGGCCTGGAAGCCGTAGCAGATGCCGAACACCGGCACGTCGAGGTCGAAGAGCTTGGGGTCCAGCTGCGGGGCACCTTCGGCGTAGACACTGGCCGGTCCGCCGGACAGCACCACGGCGCGCGGGTCCCGGGCCTTGATCTCCTCGACGCTGGCGGTGTGCGGGATGACCTCCGAGTACACCCGCGCCTCCCGGACGCGACGAGCGATCAGCTGTGCGTACTGCGCGCCGAAGTCGACGACCAACACGGGGCGGGGGGCTGCTGACTCCACCCGGTCAGCTTAGTGGGCAGGGTGTCCACCACGGCGATCGCCGGCGCGCCGACCGTCCCCCCGATGCAGTCGGCGCCACCGGCGATCCCCCCTCGCTCATGAGCACGCCCACGCTATCCCGCGTGGGCTGGGCGGGTCTGTCACCCGAACGACCGAAATCGCTACAGATCCTTCAGGCTCAAGATGCCGTCCTCGATCGCACGCGCCAACAACGCCGACTTCGTCGACGCCGGCCGGCCCGCCGCGGCGTACTTGGCCCGCGCCCGCTGCAGGTGCGTACGAACCGTGGTCGGGGCGATGAACAACCTCTTGGCGACCAGATCCTTGCTCTCGGTCTGAAACCAGGCGATGAGCACCTGCTTCTCCCGCTCGGAGAGCTTGATCCTGCCGACGGTGCCGTCGTTGAGCATCGCCTTGCCCATCCGCGGCCCGACATACGGCGTCGCGGTGTGCGCGGAATGGATCGCCTCGATGAGGTGGCGTTTGCCCTCGGACTTCACCAGATAGGTGACCGCGCCCAACTCCAGGCAGCGCAGGATCACCTCGTCGGTGTTGATGTGTGAGTAGATGATGACGCGCTGCTCACCGTCGGCGAGTCGGCGCAGCGTGTCGAAGTCGGGCCGGTGGCCCTCGATCTGCAGGTCCAGCAGCACCACGTCGATGTCGCGGGCCGGCTCGGTGTAGGCGGCGAAGTACTCGGCCGGCTGCAGAAAACTCGCCGCGAGTTCGATCGGCGGCTCCGCCTCCCCACACCACGCCTGTATCCCCGCGTGCACGACGTCGTGATCATCGATGATCGCGATCCGCACCGGCGTCCGCGCGTCCCCCTCGCGGGCCATCCCCCGTCACACCCCCCGACTGAACACAGAATAAAATCTGTTTGCCCCTGCCCGGTATTTAATCCCAGGCCACCGACGCGACGCGACAGGAACGCGCCGGAAGTTAGCGAGATACCCGCTCGAGAACAGTCCACGCAGCGAATTGATACGTTCGACCGACCTGCTGGCTTGGCTGGGGAGGGCCGTGGCGACAATGGGTGAACGCATGGGGGATCGCATGGCCGGACACGGTGGCGACCGCATGGGCGAGGCGTCCCGCCGTGAACTCATGACGCGCGCTGCCACCGTCGGCCTGCTCATGCGTCACACCGTCAACTCGATCGCGGTGCTCGTCGCCCTCGCCGACCCGGCATCCCTCGCGCACCCCGCCGGCAAGGCCCTACTCGTGCTCCTCGCCGCCTGGTCGGTGTACCGGCTGGGTACCCGCTCGCATCGGCCCGCCCTGCTGGCGGTGGACTACCTGCTCGTCCTCGCGGTCTGCCTGGCCATCCCCGCGCTGGTGCCCGAGCCGGACTTCTTCGTCGGCAACACCGCACCCCAGGCGATTGCCGGCACGGCGGTGGTCAGCATCTCGGTCTCGGTGCCGATGCGGGCCAGCATCCCGATGACCCTCGGCATCGCGGCTGCCTACGCTTTCGGCGCCTCCGGAGCGGTCGGTTGGGAGAACGTCGCGTCGGTCACCGCGATCTACTACTTCGCCGTCCAATGCACCACCGCGTCGGTCATCCGGCTGATGCTGCTGCGCGTGGCCGACGCCGTCGACCGGGCCCGCCGCCAACGCCACGACGCCGAAGTCACCCGGCGCGTCAGCGACGCGCTGCGCCACTACGAGCACGAACAGCTTGCCCTGCTGCACGACACCGCGGCGTCGACACTGCTCGTCGTCGGTCAGGGCACCGCCGTCGACGCCGAACGCCTGGCCGCCCAGGCGCGCCGCGACCTCGACCTCTTGCACAACGGGGCCTGGGTCGCCCCTCCGCCGCGAATCGACCTGGTGTCGGCGCTGCGGCAGTGCGCCGCCCACCTGCGCACGCCCGTGCGCTTCGCCGGTCGGGAGGACCTGTGGATGCCGGGCGAGTCAGCCCAGCCCGTCATCGCCGCCGCGCGAGAGGTGATGACCAATGCCGACCGCCACGCGCGCGCCGACGCGCTCGATGTCACCGTCACCGACCACGCCGTGCTGCTCACCGACGACGGGGTGGGGTTCGACCCCGCCCAGCCCCGCCGGGGACACGGACTGGACGACTCCATCGTGGGCCGGATGCGCCGCGCGGGCGGTCACGCCCGCATCGAATCCACCCCCGGGGCCGGAACCAGGATCGAGTTACGTTGGGCCCCAGCGGAATCACCCGTGACAGCACCGGATCCCGACGGTCTGGTCGATCGCACCCGGACCAGGTATGCGCTGGCGCTCATCGGGTACGCGCTGGCGAACCTCGCGATCTCGGTGCCGCCCGCGGTCGCGGTCGCGACCCACCCCGATCTGCAGACGGCGCTGGGGATCCTCGCCGCCTGCGCCGGACTCGCCGCGCTACCGGGAATCCTGGGAAATCGCTGGGGTTACGCACGGCCGGCTGCGGCGTGCTTGCTGTTCGTCGCGGTGGCGCAGCCGATGCTGCTTCCGCCGGAGCTGCTGCTGGGCTACGCACACTGGGCGCAGAATGCGATCGGCTGGTGCCTTCTGCCGCTGGCGCTGACATTGCCCACCCGGGCCGGAGTCGCCGTCCTCGCCGGCTACTGGCTCGTGGGCAGCGCGGTCACGCTGACGCGGGCCCCCACCGCGGAGACGCTGGTCAACATCGGACTGGGCACGGCCAGCATCCTCGCGGTGCAGTTGTTCGCCCTGATCTTCAACGGGCTGATGCGCGATGCCGCTCTCGACATCGCCGGAGAGACACAGGAACACCAGCGACTCGTCACCCGCGACCGCGTCACCACCGCGCTGCGGGACGAATACCACCGCCGCTACGCCACGATCGTCGACAACGTGGTGCCGCTGTTGAGCACGCTGGCCCGCGGCGCGGGCGTGGATACCGACATCCAATCCCGAGCGCGGGCGGAATGCCGGCGCCTACGCGCGCTGTTCGATCAGGCCGCAACCTTCGACCATGTTCTGATGCAGCGGATCAGGCTGGTGATCGACACAGCCGAGGTCCGCGGAGTCGACGTGGTCACCGACGTCACCGGTGTGTTGCCGGAACTCGACGGCGCCCACCTCGATGCCCTGCTCACACCGGTCGCGCAGGTGTTGTCACACGCAGTGAGCGATGCCCGACTGGTGGTCACCGCCGTTGAGGACAACGTGGAGATCAGCATCGTCGTCGACACCGCTGCGGAACTGCGTTCGCTGCCAGAGGAGCTGAGCTGTGCCGATGTGGTGGCATCCGCCGGCGCACTCTGGTGCCTGATCCGGCTATCGTCGAGCCGATGAGCGCGCGGTTCGAGGAACTGGGTTGGCAGCAGACGCCGATGGGTGTGCTCAGCCTGCGCCGCCGCTTCGACCTGACTGTGCGCTCGGACGTCTACGAGGTGAAGCTCGACGACGAGTACTTGATGTCGAGCCTGTTCACTGTCGCCGAGCGCGAGTTGGCTCGGCTCGGACTCGCACGAACGCCGGGCGCGGAACTCGACGTCCTGGTAGGCGGGCTAGGCCTCGGCTATACCGCTTGGGAAGCGTTGCAATGCGATCGCATTCGATCTCTCACGGTGGTCGAGTACTCGCAGTCGGTCATCGAATGGCACGAACGGGGCCTGCTGCCGGACACTTCGGCGTTGCGCACCGATGGCCGGGTGGGCATGCGGTGCGCGAACTTCTTCTCCGTCCTGGCCGACGGGTCGGGCTTCGACCCCGCCGCCCCGGGACGCCGCTATGACGCGATCCTGCTGGACATCGACCATTCGCCCCGCCACCTGCTCGACGACTCCCACGGCTGGTTCTACTCGCCCGACGGTCTGCGGGCCGCATTGACCCTCATGGCTGCCAACGCGACTTTCGCCATGTGGTCCGACGACGCCCGGACGACGAATTCTGCTCGATGCTCGAAGAGGTGTTCGCCGACGTGGACGCGTGGCGGATCTGGTTCCCCAATCCACTCACCGGAGGCCGCTCCGGCGCAACGGTTTACCTCGCCAGCCAGCCGGACGCTACCCCGCCGAGCTGACCGGCTCGATCGGCAGGTTGCGCAGCGCCGCGGGAGCCTCGGCCGGCACCACCGGATGCGCGGGGGCGATCGGCGTCAGCCGCCGGTACGCCTCCCCCTGCGCGGGCCGTAGGTCCTGCTCGCCCTTGTTCGGCCACAACGCTGCCGCCCGTTCGGCCTGGGCGGTGATCGACAGTGACGGGTTGACACCGAGATTCGCCGAGATGGCCGCACCGTCGACGACTGACAGCGTCGGGTAGTGGTACACCCGGTGATACGGGTCGATCACGCCGTGGTCGGCATTGTCACCGATCGCCGCGCCCCCGAGGAAGTGCGCGGTGAGCGGGATGTTGAACAACTCCCCCCACGTGCCGCCCGCGACCCCGTCGATCTTCTCGGCGATGCGGCGGGTCACCTCGTTGCCGACCGGGATCCAGGACGGGTTGGGTTCGCCGTGGCCCTGTCTGCTCGAGTAGCGGCGGATGCCGAACCGGTTGCGCTTGGTGAAGGTGGTGATCGAGTTGTCGAGATGCTGCATCACCAGCGCGATGACGGTGCGCTCGCTCCACCGGCGCGGGTTGAGCATCCGCAGCATTCCCCGCGGATCCGCGGCCGCGAGCTGCAGCAGCTGCCGCCACCGCGGCACGTCGGTGCCCAGCGGGCCGGCGCCGTCGGTCATCAGCGTCTGCAGCAGGCCCATCGCATTGGAGCCCTTGCCGTAGCGGCACGGTTCGACATGGGTGTCGGCGGTGGGATGGATGGACGACGTGATCGCCACGCCGTGGGTCAGATCCATGTCCGGGGAGACCTCGAGGCGTCCGGCGCCGACGATCGACTCCGAGTTGGTCCGCGTCAGCACCCCGAGACGGTCCGACAGCTGCGGCAACCGGCCGGTGTCGCGCATCTTGAACAGCAGCCGCTGGGTGCCGTAGGTGCCCGCCGCCAGCACCACGTGCGTCGCGGTCACGGTGCGCTTGCCGCGTCGCAGCTTGCTGCCGGTGCGCACGGTGCGCACCTCCCACAGGTCGTCGGGGCGCTGGCGGAAGTCGGTGACGGTGCTCATCGCCCGGACGTGGGCGCCGGCTTTCTCGGCCAGGCCGAGGTAGTTCTTCAGCAGCGTGTTCTTCGCTCCGTAGCGGCACCCCGTCATGCAGGATCCGCATTCGATGCAGCCGGTGCGCGCCGGACCTGCCCCGCCGAAGTACGGGTCGGGCACGGTCTTGCCGGGCGTCTTCTCTCCGTCGTTGCCGAAGAACACGCCCACCGGGGTCGGCACCCAGGTGTCGCCGACGCCCATGTCGTCGGCGACCTGCTGCATGATCTTGTCGGCGTCGGTGACCGTCGGGTTGGTGACCACGCCGAGCATCCGCTGGGCCTGGTCGTAGTGGGGCATCAGCTCGCCGCGCCAGTCGGTGATGTCTTTCCACTGCGGGTCGTTGAAGAACGGCTCCGGTGGCACGTACAGCGTGTTGGCATAGTTCAGCGACCCGCCGCCGACGCCGGCGCCGGCCAGGATCATGACGTTGCGCAGCAGGTGGATGCGCTGGATGCCGAAGCAACCCAGCGCCGGCGCCCACAGGAACTTGCGCAGATTCCACGACGTCTTGGCGAAGTCGTCGTCCTCGTAGCGCCGTCCGGCCTCGATCACCAGCACCCGGTAGCCCTTCTCGGTGAGCCGCAACGCGGTCACGCTGCCACCGAATCCGGAACCGATGATCACGACGTCGTAGTCAGGCTGCATCCGCCCAGTATGGACCTACCAACGGGTAGATTTCTAGACAGGGAAGCCTAATTTGTAAAGCAGGGTCGTTCGAGCCCGCATTCAGCTGCCGACCGCCAGCCCCACCTTCTGGAACTCCTTGAGGTCGCAGTAGCCCGCCTTGGCCATCGACCGGCGCAAGCCGCCGACCAGGTTCAACGCCCCGAACGGATCATCCGACGGGCCGGTGAGCACCTGCTCGAGAGACGGGCGCTCGCCCGCGGCGACCTGAAGCAGCGCTCCGCGCGGCAGCGACGGGTGCGCGGCCGCGGCGGGCCAGAACCATCCCCCGCCCTGCGCCTCGGCCGCCGAGGCCAGCGGTGTCCCGAGTAGCACGGCGTCGGCGCCGCAGGCGATGGCCTTGGCCAGATCGCCGGAGGTGTGGATGTCCCCGTCGGCGAGCACGTGCACGTAGCGCCCACCCGTCTCGTCGAGGTACTCGCGGCGCGCAGCGGCGGCATCGGCGATCGCGGTCGCCATGGGCACGCTGATGCCCAGCACCTCGTCGGAGGTCGTCACCCCCATCGTCGAGCCGTAGCCGACGATGACGCCGGCCGCCCCGGTGCGCATCAGATGCAGGGCGGTGCGGTGGTCGAGCACCCCGCCGGCCACCACCGGCATGTCGAGTTCGGAGATGAACGTCTTCAGGTTCAGCGGCTCGCCGTCCTGGGCCACGCGCTCGGCGGAGATGATCGTGCCCTGGATGACGAGCAGGTCCAGCCCTGCGCTGGCCAGCGCTGGGGTCAGCGCCCGCGCGTTCTGCGGGCTGACCCGCACCGCGGTGGTGATCCCGGCCTCGCGGATGCGGGCGACCGCCGCCCCGAGCAGATCGGGATCCAAAGGCGCCGAGTGCAATTGCTGCAAAAGCCGGATCGAGACGGCCGGGTCGGGCTCCTTCTCGGCGGCCTCGACGACCTGGGCGATGCGGGCGTCGACGTCGGCGTGCCGGCCGATCAGCCCCTCGCCGTTGAGCACCCCCAGCCCGCCGAGACGGCCCAGTTCGATCGCGAACTCGACGCTGACCAACGCATCGGTGGGGTGCGCGACCACCGGGATGTCGAATCGGTACGCGTCGAGCTGCCACGCCGTCGACACGTCCTTCGACGACCGGGTGCGCCGGGACGGCACGATGTTGATGTCGTGGAGCTCGTAGGTCCGGCGGGCGTTGCGGCCCATGCCGATCTCGACCATGTCGCGCATGCGGAGGTCCTCTAGCGGGTGGTGTAGTTGGGGGCTTCCACGGTCATCGTGATGTCGTGGGGGTGGCTCTCTTTCAGCCCGGCCGCGGTGATCTGCACGAACTGAGCCTGTTGCAGCTGCTCGATGGTCGCCGCACCGGTGTAACCCATCGCGGCGCGCAGTCCGCCGGTCAGCTGGTGGATGACCGTCGAGAGCGGCCCCCGGTACGGTACCCGGCCCTCGATGCCCTCGGGCACCAGCTTGTCCTCGGAGAGCACGTCGTCCTGGAAATAGCGGTCCTTGGAGTAGGACACCCTGGCCCCGCCTCCTCCGCCCGACCGGCCCTGCATCGCGCCCAGCGAACCCATGCCGCGGTAGCTCTTGAACTGCTTGCCGTTCACCAGGATCAGGTCACCCGGCGACTCGGCGGTGCCCGCCAGCAGCGACCCCAGCATCGCGGTCGAGGCCCCCGCCGCCAGCGCCTTGGCAATGTCACCCGAATACTGCAGACCGCCGTCGGCGATGACCGGCACGCCGTGCGGGGCGCACGCCGCGACCGCCTCCAGAATCGCGGTGATCTGCGGTGCACCCACTCCGGCGACGACGCGGGTGGTGCAGATGGAGCCGGGCCCGACGCCCACCTTGACCGCGTCGGCGCCGGCGTCGACCAGCGCGGCGGCCGCGGCACGGGTGGCGACATTGCCGCCGACCACCTCGACCCGGTCGCCGACCACGGTCTTGAGGCGGCGCACCATGTCGAGCACACCCCGGTTGTGGGCATGCGCGGTGTCCACCACGAGGACGTCGACCCCGGCGTCGGCCAGCGTCATCGCGCGGGTCCAGGCATCCTCACCGACGCCGACCGCGGCACCGACCAGCAGCCGGCCGTCACTGTCCTTGGTGGCCAGCGGGAACTGCTCGGTCTTGACGAAGTCCTTGACGGTGATCAGCCCGGTCAGCCTGCCGTGCCCGTCGACGATCGGCAGCTTCTCGATCTTGTTGCGGCGCAACAACCCCAGCGCGGCTTCGGCCGACACCCCCTCCTGGGCGGTGATCAGCGGAGCCTTCGTCATCACCTCCGAGACCGGCTTGGACTGGTCGACCTCGAAGCGCATGTCACGGTTGGTGATGATGCCCACCAGCGCGCCGCGGTCGTCCACGACCGGCAGCCCCGAGATGCGGAACCGCGCGCACATGGCGTCGACCTCGGCGAGCGTGTTGTCGGGCGAACACGTCACCGGATCGGTGACCATTCCCGCCTCGGACCGCTTGACGGTCTCGACCGCACCGGCCTGCTCGGCGACCGGCAGGTTGCGGTGCAGCACGCCCATCCCGCCGGCGCGGGCCATCGCGATCGCCATCCGCGCCTCGGTGACGGTGTC
The DNA here is from genome assembly GCF_017312405.1 of Mycobacterium sp. PO1. Taxonomy (GTDB): domain Bacteria; phylum Actinomycetota; class Actinomycetes; order Mycobacteriales; family Mycobacteriaceae; genus Mycobacterium. Next base: position 24,827 of record NZ_BLTG01000075.1, on the reverse strand, counting down.
CATCGCCGAGCTCACCAGCGGCACCTTCAGCCGGATCCTGCGGGTGAGCTGACTCGACGTGTCGGCCGTGGCCGGAATCACATCGGATGCCGCCGGCAACAGCAGCACGTCGTCGAACGTCAGCCCGAGCATCGCGACCTTCGTGGGATCGTCGCCCCCGGTCGGCACGGGCACGGCGATCGGGACGCTGCTTTCGGCGATCGACATAGATGAAGCCTCCAGTGACAAAGATGCAGCTAGGCGAGAGACCCGCCCTGAAGACCACATCCTATCGGCATCGTGTGTCACACCCGAAGTTGCTGCGCGAGTCCCTCCGCGACGTGCCGCCGGAGCGCTGGCGCGATCCCAGGGGTGCTGCGTAGTCTGGAAACGTGCGAGACCACCTGCCCCCAGGACTGCCTCCCGACCCGTTCGCCGACGACCCGAGCGACCCGTCGGCAGCGCTGGACGCCCTGGAGCCGGGACAACCGCTCGATCCGCAGGAGCGGATCGCGGTCGAGGCCGATCTGGCCGATCTGGCCGTGTATGAAGCATTGCTCGCGCACAAGGGAATTCGCGGTCTCGTGGTCTGCTGTGACGAATGCCAGCAGGACCACTACCACGACTGGGACATGCTGCGGGCGAACCTGCTGCAGCTGCTCGTCGACGGCACGGTCCGGCCCCACGAACCCGCCTACGATCCCGAGCCCGACGCCTATGTCACGTGGGACTACTGCCGTGGTTACGCCGACGCCTCGCTCAACGAAGCCGCGTCGGAGTCCGACGGCTATCGCTGAGAGCTGAACTCCTCGGCGGGGCCGCCTGCGGCTAGTTCGGCTCGTCGGGCACGATCGGCGCCACCGGAAGCACTGTCGTCGTGGTCACCGGGGGCACTGCGGGCGTCGATGCAGGCTCTTCGACCTCTTCCTCCGCCGCAGACGGTGCCGCGGCCGTCGTCGTCGCCGTGCCACTCGGCGTCACCGACGGTGTCCCACTCGGCGCGGCCGACGATGCTGTGGCGGCCACCGACGACGAGGCCCGCGTGACGACCGACGTCGACGTGGACTGTCCCGCAGAGGAGGGGGCGGCCGACGGGGTGGTCGTTGTCGCCGACGGCGCCGTGGTGGTGGCCCGCGGCGTCCCCGACGTGGAGGTCGATGTCGACGTCGACGGAGCGCTCGACGTCGTCGCCGACGGAGAAGTCGCCTCCTCCTGTTCCGAAGTGCTCGGCGCCGTCGTCCCGGAGGTCGGGGAACTCGTCGTTCCCGACGGTGCCGTCGTCTCCGAGGTCGGAGCAGTCGTCTCTGTCCCCGAGGTTCCCGAGGTTTCGGAGGTTCCCGAGGTTCCCGAGGTTCCCGAGGTTCCCGAGGTTTCTGAGGCCGGCGTCAACGGGTCGAGCACCACGGCGGGCAACTCCGGGAAGGTCGGCAGCGGCGCGCCCGGCGGGACCGTCGCGGCGGCGTCCTGTGCCTCCACCTTGACGGTGAGCTCCTGCCACTGACTCACCAGTTCCTCTTTGCGCTCGACGTCCCCGACGGTCGCGACCGTGGTGGTGACCGCCTCCAGCTTGGCCTGCGCAGCCTGCCAGTCACCCTGGTCGATGAGCTGCTGGACCTCTTGCATCTCAGTCTGGGCGGCCAGGATCACCGCGTCGTCGCGCGGGGCAGCCTGCTCACCGAACAGCATGGTGCGCAGCCCGTACAGCGCGTCACCGGGGCCTGCGCCGGCGATGACGGCGCCGAACCCGCCCAGGCACAGCACCGCGGCGGCGGCCGAACCGACCACCGCGAGCGACAGGCGCCGGCGTCTGCTCGACGAACCGGCGCGCTCCAGCGCCTGCGCCGCCTGCTGCGGCGTCACCCTGACCGAGGTCGGAGTCTCGCGGATGTCGTCGCGCCAGCCGGCCAGCAGATCGGCCAGCTCCGCCTCGCCCTGATCGGCGGCGTACACCGGGCCCCCCGACGCCAGCGCGTCGAGGAACTGATCGCTGCGGTTGATGTCGCTCAGGGACGGATCACCGCCGTTGGCGTTCCAGCGTCCGAAGTCAGGCATGGTCACGCCCCGCCGCCGTCAGCTCGGCCTTCAGTTTCGCCAACGCGCGATGCTGGGCGACGCGCACGGCGCCCGGAGTGCTGCCGACCGTTTCCGCGGTCTCTTCTGCGCTCATCCCGACGACGACGCGCAGGATCAGGATCTCGCGCTGCTTCTCGGGCAAGGTCTGCAACAGGACGGCCATCCGGGCCGACGATTCGGAGTCGATCGCCAGCTGCTCGGGGCTGGCGTCGTTCGAGGACCGTTCCGGAACGACGTCCATCGGGTCAGCCCGATTGCGTCCGGCGGCACGATGCGCGTCAGCGACCTTGTGTGCAGCGATGCCGTAGACGAAGGCCAGGAAGGGTCGTCCCTGATCCTTGTAGCGCGGCAGCGCCGTGATGGCGGCCAAGCACACCTCCTGTGCAACGTCATCAGCTGACAGACCGCTGCGTTCCGTGGTCCCCACCCGAGCCCGGCAATACCGGACAACGATGGGGCGGATGGTCGCCAGCACTTCCTGAAGGGCATCTCGATCGCCTGCCACGGCCTTGGCAACGACAGCATCGAGACGTTCTCCCGAAAATGTCATCGTGGCCGATATCTCCAGCGTTACGTGCGGGACACATCCCGTTGGTGGGAGGTGATGCTGCCTGGCGGCAGAAGCCCGCCTCGGGGCGTGGCTCAGCTAAACAATAACTATTGACGTGGGCCCAACCCGCTTACCGTGGACGCCACACGCCGCCCCATCTGGTCACGATTGCGACGCAGTCGTCCCGAATGCCCCGGATCTGAGCTGGTGAGTGCGTCTGACTCCCGATGTCGGCGAGCAAGCCGGCCACCGCCCATCGCAGCGGAATCAGACCGGCCTGCCCGGCACCGGCGAGCGCTTCGTCGGCCCGGCGGCTCGCGGCGGCCGTCTCGCCCCGACAGCACAGGGCGGCAGCCAGGACGACCGTCGACTTGACGCGGTGCCGGACCGAGCCGAGGTCGTCGGCGAGGGCCAGCGCGGTGTCGGCGTGGGCGACCGCGTCCGGACCTTCACCCCGCACCATGGCCAGCTCCGCCGACACCCAGGCGTGCCGAACCGGAAGCCGCGGCGCGCCGGCGTCGTCCACCAGCCGGGATGCGCGGGCCAGCGCACACGCCGAGGCCGCGAACCGGCCGACCCCCAGTGCGTCGGCGGCCAGTCCGATGAACGCGTCGGCGCCGCTCTGGGCGTCCTCACCCGCGAGGGCCAGTGCCTGACCGTCCAGCGGGCGCGCCCGATCATGCCAGCCGAGTTGGCGGTGAAAGGACGCTCTGGTGCTGAGCCCCAGCGCACGAAGCGTGCCGGCGTCGGCGAGGCGGTCGAGCTGCTCGAGGTCGGCCAGCGCGCAGCTGTAGCGACCCTGCCCGGCCGAGGCGACGGCGCGGAGCCACAACTCGGATGCCGTCACCGCTCGAGGCAGCGGCCACATCCCGGGGTTGCTGCCGAACGCGACGTCGGTCAGAACGGCAACATTCGACCCGGTGCCGATACTCATCGAAAGGCGAGGCTACCGATTCGGATGGTTTTTGAGAATTGCGTCAGTTAACAGTTGATTGATCGCGTGTTACCGATATGTCAACTGCCTACTCGGCCGCCTTGAATACCCGAGCGGTACGGCGCCGACTGATCAGCACAAACGGTGCGACAGCCATACCCGGTTCACGCGCGACTAGCACCGAACTCGCTGCGCACGGGTCACGACGATGAACGGAATGTAAATTCTGCGCCCGCCGATATGCGGTTCCGCACATACCCAGAGTATTGACGCGAATTCCGAAGCCCTTCTACGTTGTGTGCACGAGTGGTCATCGGCGACTGTGCTCGGATCTGTTCCACGACTCACGCATCCAGTGAGCAGCGAAATGGGTGTGTAGAGAGGGGTATTCGAAATGCCACAGCCGCAGCAGTTACCCGGTCCGAACGCCGACATCTGGGATTGGCAGATGCAAGGGCTTTGCCGGGGCGTCGATTCCGCGATGTTCTTCCATCCCGACGGAGAGCGCGGCCGGGCCCGCGCTCAGCGTGAGATGCGCGCCAAGGAGATGTGCCGGCGTTGCCCGGTCATCACCCAGTGCCGCACTCATGCGCTGGCAGTCGGCGAGCCGTACGGCATCTGGGGCGGCCTGTCGGAGTCCGAGCGCGAACTGCTCCTCAAGCGCGGCATCCGCCGTACCGCCTGAACCGTCCCTTCACCCGAAGTGTCGCGACACCCCGGCCGGTCTTTGCCGCCGGGGTGTCGTCGCGTCCAGATGTGTCTAGCGGTGCCCGAGATCGACGGCGACCTGGTCGCCGAGCGCTTCGCGGGCGACCATCTCCTGAGCGCGTAAGCCCTCGAAGTCTCTCCTGGCGTCCGGCTGACCGCCGTCCGCTGCCCGGATCTGGATGTCCAGCGCGCGCATCGTGCGCACGATGTCGCGCCAGGTCTTCATCCGCTCGAGCACCTTGTCCGAACCGAACGCGCGCACCAGGGCCTCGGTGTGGGCCTGCTCGGCCAGCGGGGGCAGCTCAGGGACCGGCCGAGGCGGGTCGCTGTCGAGTACCGGCCAGGCCAGCTGCGCCCAGTGCCCCACCCGCTCGGCGACATCGAGGAGGCCGACGTAGGCGTTCTCCAGCCGCTGCTGCTGGCGCGCTTCGGTAGCCAGCCGGCGTTCGTGCGCCAGTCCTCTGTTGGCGGTGAGCCACGTCCCGACGATGCCCGCCACGCCGACGGTGGCCGTCGCGACGTGGGGCACCCACTCCCATGCCATGGTTGGAGATCATGTCAGGCCGCCGCTCCGGATCACCGGTGATGTGGCCCCGGCATCATCCCGCCCGGCCCCATCAGGTCCTGCATCATCGCGGGCATCCCGTCTCGCACGAACCCACTGACCTCCGCCGCATGGTCCCGAATAGCCTGCACCAACACCGGGTCCCCGGCGGTCTCCTCGACGATCACCCCGGTAGAGGTGAACGTCAGCGTGCGTTGGTAGTCCGCGGCATGACGGAACAGCGTGGGCAGGCTCGAGCTCAGGCACGACACCTCGCGGCCCTCAGCCAGGCGGGAGTACATGGATGAGACGTGCGCCTGCAGCTGCGCAGCGAGTTCAGGGACGTCCGACTCGGTGGTGGTGCGCACACCGCCGGGGATCGCGTCGACGGACCGGTTGATCTGAGTGTGCCGCCGGAACATGTCCATGTAGGCCCGCATGTCGACCGGGCCGACACCCATGCCCCCGCCGGGCCCCTGGGTCAGGCGGATCCCGTCCAGGCCCGGCCCGCCGACGATCCGTCGCGCACAGCCGATGCCCACCGCACTTCCCGCCGCGAGGGCGCCCAGGGCGGTGAGCGCAACGCGACGCGTGATCGGGGTGGCCATGACCATCGAGTGTGCCGTCAGATGCCGGGCTTCACTAGGGACTTTGGGCCCGCGAGCGACCAGTGCCGAGTACGCTCCAATCGCTGAGGGGTGGGTGATTCGGGTGGCTGAAACCGACGCTGACGTGCCTTTGGTGTGGTGGATTCGCGGCGCCGTCGCGCTGGTGTTCGCTCTGATACTGCTCGACCTCCTCGACCGGACCACCGGCATCGAACTGCTGGCGCAGATTCACCCCGACTGGCCGGCGATGGCTCCGTGGAGTTCCGGGCTGCTGGCCGCGCTCGGCACAGCCGTGTGGCTGCAGTCGGGACGGCCGACCCCGCGCACAGTGCGGGTCGGGCGCGGCCTGGCGGTGGTGGCCGGCGCGCTCGCGGTCGTCTTGCTCGGGCGGGATCTGCTGCAGCAGACGGGCCCCGCGAGCCCGGCCGCGCAGACCGCGTTGTCCGTTGCCGCACTCGCCGCGGCGGTGGCGCTGCTGGAACAGGACGGGCGTTGGGTCGCCCGGGCCTGGTCGGTGAGCGTTGTGGCGGCCGGGGCATTGCCGCTCGTTGCGCTGGTGACCTACCTGCTCGATGCCGCGCAGATGCTCAGTGGATCGCCGGTGGTCGGTATGAACGCCACCACGGCGGTCGCGCTCGCGCTTCTCGTCGACGCGACCATGGCTTCACGTCCGGACCGCCAGCCGGTGGCCTGGCTGGTGGCCCGGCCCGACCGCAGGATGCTGGTGCGGCTGGTGCTGACGTTCGCGCTGGTACCGATCTGGGTCGCCATCTGGCGCCTGATCCTGCTGCAGTTCGGCCTTCGCGGCAACGAAGTGTGGGTTCTGTCGGTCACGATGGCCACCCTCATTCTCGGTATCCCCTTCTTCCTCATCAGCCGCCGGGTCCACCGGATGATGGGCGACCAGTTGGCCCAGAGCCGTGCCCGTGAGGAGGCCGAGCGGCACCGGGCTCAAGCAGTGGAGCGGTATCGGATACTCGCCGACAACGCCGTCGACATCGTCGCTCACCTGCGGGGCACCGTTCCCACCTGGGTCTCCCCGTCCATCGAGGCGGCGTTCGGCTGGCCCGCGGAGGTCTGGACGGGCGCGGACTTCGTGCCCCGGATTCACCCGGACGATCTCGAGGACGTGTTCGCCGCGCTGGGCAGGATCGCCGACGGCAAGGCAGCGGTGGAACGATTCCGGATCGCGACCGCCGACGGCGGATACCGGTGGGTCGAAGGACACGGCAAGCCCTACACCGATGTCGAAGGCGGTGTGGACGGCGTCATCGTCTCGCTTCGGGTCATCGACACTCAGGTGGAGGTGGAACTGGAGCTGCAACGGGCTCTCGACTATGCGATCGGGTTGGCCGGTCAGAAATCTGACTACGTGGCGACGGTGAGCCACGAGATCCGCTCCCCGATCCACGCCATCCTCGGCTTCGCCGAACTGCTGGAGCATCAGCTCAGCGCTGAGGGCCGCAACGAAGCCGCCGAGTGGTCGCGCCGGATCCGGATGGAAGCCGAACGTCTCACCCGCCTGGTCGCGGATCTGCTCGATTTGTCACGCCTGGACGCCGGGCGCACCACGATCGCGGCCGAGCCGTTTCCGCTCCGCGAGATGGTCGACGAGGTCATCGAGATGTCGCGGCTCAAGGCCGAAGCGAAGGGCCTGCAACTCGGCGTCTCCGTCGACCCCACCATCTCGAACTGGCGGACCGGAGATGCGGACAGACTGCACCAGGTGCTGCGCAACCTGGTGTCGAACGCCAAGAAATTCACCCGCGAAGGCCGGGTCGATCTCGAGGTCTCCGGTGTCGACGAGACGAGCACAGATCTGATCCGGTTCGCCGTCACCGACACCGGCCCCGGGATCCCGGGCGAGGACATCGCGCGAATCATGGAGCCCTTCGCCCAGGTGCGGGGCTCCGACGCCGAGCGCGGCAGCGGGCTGGGGCTGGCCATCTCCGACAGGCTCGTCAAAGCCATGGGCGGTGACGGTCTTCAGGTCGCCAGCCTCGAAGGCCACGGCTCGACCTTTCACTTCACCCTGCCGCTGCCGGAGGCGAAACCGCCGGAGCCGAGGTCGGTCTCGGCGCCGGCCGCCGGCGAAAACACCACGCGCAAGCTGATTCTGGTCGTCGACGACAATCCGACGAACCGGCTGCTGGTCGAGACGCAGCTGCAGAAGCTCGGCTACGACTGTGTGTCCGCCGCCGACGGACACGAGGCGCTGCAACGACTCGATACGCAACGCTTCGACGTGGTGCTGATGGACTGCAACATGCCGGTCATGGACGGATACGAGACGACCCGCCGTATCCGGGCCGCCGAGCGCAGCACCGGCGCGCACATCCCGATCCTGGCGCTGACGGCATCGACGGTCGGTTCCAACCGGGACGCGTGCGAACGGGCGGGAATGGACGGTTTCCTGGGCAAGCCGCTTCTGTCGTCCACCCTTGCCGCGGAGATCAGCCGCTTCGTCGGTGCGGGTCGCCCACAGGACGCGACGGGCAGGCCGGACACCAACGGTCAGCTGGAGAACACAACGGACGCGAAGATCCTCGACGAGGCGCGGATCGACCGCATGATCGAGGAGCTCGGCACCGAGCCACTGCAGAAGGTCGTCGCGGCCTTCGTGGCCGAAATGCCGCGCCGGCTCGCGGAGCTGCGTCACGTTGCCGCCGACCGCGACGCGGATGCGGTGCGGCGCAGTGCCCATGCCATCCGATCCCCGAGCGTGATGCTCGGTGCAGTGGCGCTGGCCGAACGGCTCAGAGCCGTCGAGGATTCAGCCGACCCGGTCGCTGAGATGTCGGAGACCGGGCTCGAGGACCTGGTGGATGCCTCGATCGCGTGCCTGCAGGCGCGACTCGGGCGGCTTGTCAACCAAGGAGGATCGTGATGAAGGGTGTCCTGCTCAACGCGGTCGAGGAGGCGGTGTCGGCGCGCTGGGGTGAGCAGATGTGGGATGAGCTGCTGACCGCGTGTGACCTGGAAGGGGCCTACACGGCTCTGGGAAACTACCCCGACGCCGAGCTGGTTGCTCTGGCGCATGCCGCGGCGGACCGGCTCGGGTGTTCGGTCGACGACGTCCAACGCACGCTCGGGCGGCTCACCTTCAAGCCGCTGATGGCCCGCTACGCCGGTTTTCCCGAGGCGCCGACCTCGCTGCGTGAGTTTCTGCCGAAGGTCAACGCCGTGATCCACCCCGAGGTCCTCAAGCTCTATCCCGGAGCGAGCGTGCCCCGCTTCGCGCTGCGCGACAACGGTGACGAACTCGAATTGGACTACCTGTCGGTACGCGACATGTGCATGCTCGCCGAGGGGCTGGTGATGGGGGTCGCGGACTTCTACGGTGAAGCGGTGGTGGTCGACCAGCCCAGCTGCCGTCAGCGTGGGGATTCCCGCTGCACCATCCGCATCAAGGCCGCCGGTTGAGCGAACCCGAGGATCACGCCGCGACCGTCGCGCGCCTCGAGCGCCGGCTGGCCCGCGAGAAGTCGGCCCGACATCAGGCCGAGGCGATCGCCGAGCGAGTCGCGTCTGAGCGCTGGGAGCTGCGCCAGCAGCTGGAAGAGAAGCTCGCCCTGCGGACCTCGGAGTTGGAGGCGGCGCGCCGAGCGGCATCCGAGGCGGTGACTGACAGCGAGCGGCGCCTGGCCGCACTGACCCATGATCTGCGCACACCGCTGACAGCGCTCTTCTTCATGGCCGAATCACTTTCCGAGGAAACATCTCTGAGTGCGCAGCAGCTCGCCGAACTGCGAAACCTCCTCGCGCAGATGCGCGGGGCCCTCGATGTCGCCGCAGCCGCCGCCGGAACCGACGGGGCGCGAGAGCGCGTACCGCTGGCCGATCTCGTGGCGGCGTGCGAGGGTGGCTGGCATCAGCTGGCGGCGCGGTCGGGCAAGTTGTTGATCCTGCACAGCGACGCCCCACCCGGGCAGGTGTACCCCGGCAGCCCAGACGAGTTCGATCGCCAGGTTCTCCTTCTGATCCGTGAGCGGCTGAACGGAGACGACCCGGTCATCGACGTGCATCTCGCCGTCGGACCGGCCGGCCTCGAACTACGGTGACGGAAAGTCAGCTGCCGGCGAGACGGAAGCCGACACCCCGCACGGTTTCGATGCGGCTCTTGTCGCCGGCACTGTCGATTTTCTTGCGGAGGTTGCCGATGTGCACGTCGACGACGTGGTCGTCGCCGAACCAGTCCGGACCCCAGATGCCGTCGCGCAACATCTCCCGGGTGTGCACGACTTTCGGGCGGGAGGTGATCGCGTCGAGCAGGTCGAACTCCTTCTTCGTCAGCACCACCTCCCGGCCGGAGACCGACACCCGGCGCGCTGCCGGATCGATGCGCAGGTCACCGAACACCCGCTCCTGCGGTTCGGAGGGCGATTCGATTGTCGTGGCTCGGGACCGCCTGCCCACTGCGCTGATCCGGGCAGACACCTCCCGTGGGTAGAACGGCTTGGTGACGTAGTCGTCTGCGCCGATCGACAACCCGACGACCCGGTCCACTTCGTGGTCTTTCGAGGTGAGCATGATGACGTGGGCGTCCGAGGATCCTCGCAGACGTCTGCACACCTCGAGACCGTCGATCTCGGGCAGCACCACGTCGAGCAGGATGATCTCGGGTCGGAAGCTGCCGACGAGGTCGAGACCGTCGCGGCCGTTGTCGGCGACAGCGACCTCGTGGCCGTCCTGGATGAGCACCGGCCGCAGCAACTCGACCACCTCGGGGGAGTCATCGACGATCAACACGCGCACTCCCCCAGTGTGCCTTCATCACCGGCGGCCGCGGGCCGAAACCTCGCGTTGGGGGGTCGTTCGCTCAGCCGGTGCGGCAAAGGATCCTTGCACCCCCACGCGGACCGGCGCAGGCGCCGGTTGTTGCGGAATGCGCACAGTATGTCCGGGTCCATGGGAAGTCACTCCTTGTCGGGTGTCACGACCGCTGCAATGACGCAGCGCGGCGGCTCGCGATCGTCACGCCGCGACCGGCTGCTGTTCGGTTTCGACCGGCTGGTGTCGGGTTCCACACCCCGCCAGGGCGGAGGAACCGTGCGAGATCGGCCTGCTCGATGATGCGCGCGGCCCGGGATCCTTGCTCTGGCAACAACACCCGGACCGCGATGCCGGTCCGCGCGCCTTGGGTGACCAGATGGGTGACCGCCGCCAGGCCCGCTCCCGAGAGCTCACGCACACCGGTGAGGTCGACGATGACGCCGGTGGCTCCGTTGCCGACAGCCGTCGTGAAGCTCGTCCGGAGCCGCATTGCCTCGACCGGATCGCACTCGGTCCGGGGCCGAAGGATGGTGACGCTCATGCCGCATCCCTGCGCGGGTTGAGCGCGTCGTACCGTCCGGTCAGCTCGAGGATGACGCGGGCGGCCACGCTGAGATCGGACAGTGCGAGGTCTCCGCCGTGGTCGATGCACCGCAACCGGGCCTGGATCAGCGCGTCCATCGCCGCCCGGTCCAGGTAGCGCACCGCGGACCCGTCGATCACCACCAGCGTCCCTGGCATCGACACCCGGTTGACCGCCGCGTCGAAGCGCGTGACCTCGTGGACGTCGAAGCGTCGCGGCAGGACGATCGCCTCCGCGGTGGTGTGCGCTGATGTCACGGGGATGTCGGCGGCCATCGCCGTCGTCGTTGCGATCATGGTTCACCTCGTGTGAGTTGTCGGGTTGGTTCAGGGCCGCGGTCCGGCCACTTCTGACGTTAGGGAGCCATCTGCAAGGCGGAGGGGGCGCAATTGTCAGGATCGGGTCAAGATTCGGCGCCGGTGAGGTGCGGCAGCACACGGATCTCCTGGAGATGGGCCAGGTGCCAGTCGGCCACGTCGGCGAGCGGAATGCCGCATGCCGCAGCCCGGTTGGCCTCCCCCATGGCGTTCCTGCGGTCGGCGTCGACGAGCAGCGCGCGCACGGCCCCGGCAAGAGAGTGCGCATCACCGGGATCGAAGGTGAGCGCTTCGAAGCCCTCTTCACGCACACATTCGGCCAGGTCGCCGATGTCGGGCAGGACCACCGGACAGCCGTAGGAGCCGGCCTGGTGCAGGACGCCCGAAGATCCCGTCGTACTCGTGTAGGGGAAGACCGCGATCGTCGCCGAGCCGAACACGCTCGGGACGTCCTCCTCGGGGACGTAGCCGGTGAAGTGCACGCCCGGCAGATCACGGTAGGTGCGCTTGATCGCGTCGAGGTAGCCCACCGCGTTGTGGCTGTCGGTGCCGGCGATGACGACCTCGACGTCCACCCCTTGCGAACGCAGCAGCGCGTGCGCGTCGAGAAGAACCTCGACCTTCTTGTAGGTCCCCCACTTGCCGAATGCCAGCAGTGACGGCGTCGCCAGGAGGTCACGTTCGACGGCGTCCGGCTCCTCGAAGCTCCCGTGTGGTGCCAGGTACACGTGCCGTGCGCCGTACTTCGTCCGCAAGACGTCCACGTATTGGGGCATGGTCACGCAGACCTTGTCGGCGGCGAGCACCATTCTGGTGACCAGGCTGCCCGCCAGTGACAGAATCCTGGTCAGCAGCGGACTCGACGAGTATCCGGCCTTTTCGAGGTCGACGGTGTCGACCAGGTTGTGCAGCAACACGATGCTCGGAATCCCGAGCGCGCGAAGGAGCACCGGCAGGAACAGTCCCAGTGCCGCCGCGACCTTGGTGGCGCCGAAGCTGGTGAAGTGGGCGTTGACGAGAACGACGTCGACGTCAGCCGCCCGGACCGCACGCGCGATGCGCACCGGGTTTCGTAGCGAGCCGTACCGCCAGGCCGGCACCGCCCGCGCCCCGTCGGGCACATCGCCGACACCGTCGGCCACGTCGTCGTGGAACAGGACCAGCTCGTCGACTTCCGGCTTGGCAGCCAGGTGACGGGCCAGGTGGTATCCGTATTCGTTGAGGGTGGTCTGACTCGGCGGATACGCGGTGACCAGGCCGACCCGCAGGCGTTCGGTGACTGTCATGTTCTTCCTCGTCTCGGGCAGTGAAGGGTGGACGGGTCGCATCACGCGGCGGCGGCGACCGCGCTGGAGGTGTACTGGCCGCGCAGATCGCGGTAGCGCAGCGCGGCAACGTCGCGGAGGAAGCGCAGCGATTCCCGGCCGGGATTGACTTTGGAGCCCGGGGCCTCGATCCACTGCACGGGGATTTCTTCGATGTCCAGACCCCAGCGTTGGGCCAACCAGAGGACCTCCAGGTCGAATGAGAAGCCGTCGACGCGCGACGCGGCAAACAGCATCCGGGCCGACTCGCGGGTGAAGAGCTTGAAGCCGCACTGCGTGTCCTTGACGCGCACCCCGGTGGCTGCGCGCACGCCACCGCGCAACGCCGCGCTGATGAAGCTGCGCAGGCGTCCGCGACCGCACTCCTGGGCTCCCTCGGCTGCCCGGGAGGCGATCGCGACACCGACTCCGCGTCGGACGGCGGTCAGCAGGCGGTCGAATTCCTCGATCGGCGTGGACATGTCGGCGTCACTGAACAGAACGAACCGGCCTCGTGCCGCCATCACACCGTCTCGGACAGCTGCACCCTTGCCGCGGTTGACCCCCGGTTCGAGCACCGTGACGTTGGCCAATCGCAGCGACCTGACGAGGTCGGCGGTGCCGTCGGTGCTGCCGTCGTCGGAGACGACCAACTCCCAGGACAACCCCGATGCACACAGATGCGCCGAGATGGCTCCGATGGTCGGGACGATCCGGTCGCATTCGTTGTAGGCCGGGATCACCACCGTCACATCCGGCGTGCCGGCGAGTCGGGTGTCGCGCCAGTGGGCGTAATCGGGGTAGGTCATGGGGGGTCCTTTCGCTCTGCGATCGAACGTAAGGACGGCGCCTCAAGAAGACGTGCTACGAAATCTCAAGGGATAGACAAGTTTCCAGCTATCCCACCGACGCTCGACAATCTTGACGATTTCTTGAGACTTCACCGCGTACCCGCTTGAGAACCACCGCCGACGATGACACGTGTGCTCACCACCGAACCGCCCAACGCGGTGAAACCGACGCCGCCGAGCGCGGCCCGCAGGCATCTCGACGGCGCAGCGATCCTGACCGTCACGATGCTCGGGGTCAGCGCCGCCAACTACGCACTCAATTTGGTGCTCGCCCGGTTCCTGTCGCCGGCGGAGTTCGGTGACGCGAACCTCGCGGTCAACGTGGTCTTGATCGCGGCCGCGGCCGCGGCGACGCTGCAGCTGCTGTCGGCCCGCAGCGGGGCGATCGACGATCCGGTGGCCATTGCGGTGCGCCGCAGGCTGACACGCTGGGCCTGGGGACTCGGCGGCGCTGCGGCGGCCGCGCTGGTGCTGGGCTCGTCGGTGCTCGCGCACACCTTCAGCGCCTCGACACCGCTGCTGTTCGTCGTGATCGGGATCGGTCTCCCGGTCTACCTGGCGCAGGCGGTGATGCGCGGGGCGCTGCAGGGCGATCTGCGGCTGGGCCGGCTGGCCATCAGCTACGCCGTGGAGGCGGTGACCCGAGTCGGGATCGCGCTGGTCATGCTCGCCCTCGGGTTCGGGGTGATCGGGGCGGCAGTGGCGATCTCGGTGTCGTTCGTGGCCTCTGCGCTCGTCGTCCGCCACCGTGTGGCGACCGCGACCCACGGCGAACGGGACACCACATCCGCCGCGCCCCCTGCAACCGCCGCCGTCTCGGTGGCAGCGACCGTCCTGCTCGTCGGACAGGTCGTCATCGCCAACGGGGACGTCGTGCTGGCCAAGGCCCTGATGTCACCAGAGGCCGCCGGCGGCTACGCCGCGGCCGCCGTCATCGGAAGGGGACTGTTCTTCCTCTCGTGGGCCGTGGTGCACAGCACGTTTCCCGTCATCGCCCGCGCCGAGAACACCGCGGAGCGGCGGGCGGCCTCGTCCCGAGCTCTCGCCATGGTGGTATCCACCTGCACGATAGGCATTCTCGGACTCGCGCTGGTCGGCGAGACGCTCGCACCGCTCCTGCTCGGAGAGGCTTACACCGACACGGTCGACATCCTCGTTCCGTACGCCATCGCGACCACCCTGTTCGCTGTGGCCAATCTGATCGCCAGCCTCGACCTGGCCGCCGGCCGCTGGCGGGCACCGGTTGCCCTTCTGCTGGGCGCTGCGCTGCAGACACTTCTGCTGATCACCTTCGGCACCACACCGATGGCGATGGCGCTCTCCCAGGTCGCTGCGATGGCCGTCACCGGTTTGCTCGTGGGCGGCGCACACCTCTGCGACAATCGATCCGACGAGCACGGAGGCCGATGACATGACCGCCACCACGCACAGCGCCCGCGGGGCGACCGTGTCCCCCCGCCTGTCGTCCGTGTCGCCGCAACCCCACGGCCGCCGGGTCCTGTTCCTCGGCACCCACGGTCAGGCCAACGTCGGCGACGAGCTTCTGCTCGACACGTTCCTCACCGAGCTGGGGCCCGACAACGCCTACGCGGTCAACTCGTACGCGCCCGCCGCGACCACCGCCCAGCTTGCCCAGCGGTTCGACGTCACGGTCTTCGACACCGCCTCGGACCGGCGAGGACTGCTCACGCACCTGTGGCGCTGCGACGTCGTCATCTTCGGCGGCGGGAACATTCTCAAGGAGTTGTACCGCTCGGTCGGCAGATGGCGGTACGCCACGCTGACCATGGTGCTCGCCGTGGTGCTGCTGGCCAGACTGGCCCGCAAGCCCGTCATGATGGCCAACGTCGGCATCGGTCCCGTGGCGTCCGCGCCGGGCAGGTTGTTGGTCAAGGCCATCCTGCGTCTCGTCTGGCTCATTTCCGTGCGGGACGAGGGGTCATACCGATTCGCGCTGTCCGTCGGCTGCCCGCGGCGCAAGGTGCGGCTGGTGCCCGACGCGGTGTGGGCGCGCGACGCCGTCTCACTCGGCCAACAGGCCGATCGTCCCGGGCCCGGCCCCGACCGTCCGCTCCGGATCGCCGTCAATCTGAACAAAGACGTCGACGCCGCCGACGAATGGGACGAGTTCCTCGATCGACTCGTCGCCGCGCTAGATGAGGTGGCCCACGCGCGTCGTGTCGAGTTCCACGCGCTGCCGATGCAGTGCGGTTTCAAGGCCGGCACCGATCTCGAGGTGCTCGAGCGGGTCCTCGAGCGGGTCAGTGGCCGCGCGGAAGCCCGCGTGTACGTCCACGCCCCCGCCGACCATCACGAGGTGGCCTCCCTCATCGCCGACTGCGACGTCGTCGTCAGCGAGCGACTGCACGCCATCGTTCTCGCAGTGGTCGTGGGCCGTCCGGTCGTCGCGCTGCCCTACGACGTGAAGGTGCGCGAGCTCGTCGCCCAGCTGGGCATCGAAAGCCGGTCCTTCGACGTCTCCGCCGATCTGGACTCCGCCGCTCTCGCGGAGTCGATCCTGCGCGCGGCCGATTCGGGAGGCGCTGAACGCGACCGAATCGCCGCCATGGCAGCTGTCAAGCGGCGCGACGCCGCGTCGGCATTCGCATCGCTGCGTGCCTGGGTCGCGGCCCCGTCGCGAACATGGGAGTTGCCCGCCGCGTGACGATCGCCGCCGAGCAGACCGACGACACCCGTCCCCGCGGGTCGCGGCCTGCGCATGACGGCGCCGCCGGTACCGGTCGACACCGATCCCGTTTCACCGCGGACAATTGCGCGCACCACCGCATCGCGGCGGTGGTCTGCGCAGTGTATTTCGTCGCGAGCTTCGTGGTCTTCCGCGACGTGGCGCTGGCGATACCCGACATCCTGTCCGGGAAGCGGGTCCTGGTCGGCGACGAACTGGTCCCGTTCTTCAACCCCGACAGCCAGCTTTTCGAACAGGCGGCGGGTGAATTCAACGAACTGACCAACGGATACGAGTTCAGGGTCCGATATTCGTTTCTGACCACCTGGTTGCGGCACTACATGGTGCTCCCGTTCGCGGTGTTGCTCGTGCTGCCCGCCATCGTCAGCGCCGCCTACCTCACCACCTCGTGGTTCATGCGCCGGAGCTTTCCCGCTCTGCCCGCCACGAATGTCTACCTCGCGACCGCCGCGCCGACGGCCCTGATCTACATGATCATGATCTATGCGAAGGTG
Source organism: Mycobacterium sp. PO1 (assembly GCF_017312405.1). Lineage (GTDB taxonomy): Bacteria > Actinomycetota > Actinomycetes > Mycobacteriales > Mycobacteriaceae > Mycobacterium. The sequence continues at coordinate 8,402 of NZ_BLTG01000075.1, read as the reverse complement.
ACCCACTTCTACACGCTGGTCCTGGGCATGTGCCTGATGACGATCAGCGCCTACATGATGATGGACGCGTTGCTGTTCCGGGCGAAACGGTGGGGTCGACGGATGATCGCCGCGTGCCTGGTGACGCTGTTGAATCCCGCGGTGCATTACCTGGTGCTGTTCGCCCTGTTCCTCGGACTGGCGGTGATGACACTCGTCATCGGCGAGACGGCCAAGGCCGTGCGCTCCGGTGGGCTCAGCCGATTCTGGGCGGCGGTCCGGGTTCCGGTTCGAACCCGACGAGCCCAACTGCGCAACTTCCGGCGATCCGCGGGACGCATGGCGAAGCTGCGGGCAGCACTCGCGCGGGTGAATGCCACGACGACGATGAAATGCGTTTGGGCGCTTGCGTCCTTGGGAGTCTTCGCGCTGGTGCCCTATGCGTTGTTCGTGAAATTCGTTGCACTGCGTGGTGTACCGGACCTCTCCGAAACCGTGCCCGGCGACTACTACTTCATCCGCGACGCGTCGGTGTCGCTGGTGCACATCCTGTCCTGGGATCTCGCCGGGATCATGGACAAGGTCAACTTCGGCGACTACCTCGCCAAGGTTCCCCGTGTCTCCAACATCGTCTACACGATCCTGATCCTGGTGCCGGTGATGGTGCCGGCGGTGCGACGCACCCTGTTGACCGGACGACCGCAACGCCAGCTCTTCGGGGTCATCTACGTCAACGTGGCCTTCGCGATCTGGGCCACCGTCGGATACGGCGACCCGACCTGGTTCCCGACCTTCCACCGCTCCGTCGCCGCGCTCACCCGGTCGGTCGCCGAGATCAACGCGACCGCAGGCGACGCCACACTCGGAATCGCCTCGACGGTCGTTCAGGTGCTGCGGTTTCCGCATCGATTCCAGCTGATCCTGTTCATGCTGGGCCCGCTGCTGCTGGGCTTGGCCGTGGCGTGGGCGTTGGGAGTGCTCGGCCGGCGGATGTCCGCGCGTGCCGGACCGCGGGTGCGGGGCACCGCCGCGATCCCGGTCGCGCTGACGATCGCACTGGGCGTCGGACTCTTCACACCGCTGTTGTCCAACGAGAGCTACCGGTCGGCCTACACCACCGGTGACTTCGACGACTTCTTCTCAGCCTATCCGTTGGAAGATCTGCGGGCCCTGAAGGAACAGCTGGTCGAACTGCCCAAGGGCAAGACCGTCGTCCTTCCACCCACGGAGACCGCCAAGCTCGTCGTCGGCCCAGATGGAGTGCCGCACAAATTCATCGACAAGTTCTACATCTACTACCTGGACCAGCCGAGCTTCTACTACGGCTTGACGGGGGACAAGAAGAACAAATTCGAGTTCTTCCTGCTGCTGCGCGCGCTGTACTACAAGCAGGACTGGTGGGTCGACATCGCACGCGACATGGGCCTGGAGTACCTGGTGCTGAACAAGCAGATCGAGAACAACCGCGGCGTCGGTGCCGAGTATCTGCCGGACATCGAAACCTATCTGCGAGAAGGCATCGAATCGGTTCCGAACCACGTGCAGCAGCTCTACGAGAACGACAGCTTCGTGCTGTACCGACTTGACGACCCGGCCCCGCCGGACAGACCGGTCCTATTGTTCGACACCTCGTGGAATGGCTTCCTCAACACAGTCTTCGACCGGCTGGACCTCAGCCGGTGTTACGACTTCGCCTACATCTCGGACTTCGAGGGCACCGAGGACGGGAAGCCCGTCAACCTCATCGCCGCCGATCCGCGGGAGGCTGCCCTGGACATCTGGTCGGTAGACCACCCACCGAGCTTCTTCCCGCCCACCCCGACCGGCAACGCCTTCAACTCCGACGTCATCACCTCGGCCTACTATCTGTCACCGATGTTCCGGTTGTTCCTGATGTTCTCGTTCACCAAGTTCAATCGCACCGAGATGGTCACCCCCGGCATCTTCGGCACCCTCGCGGGGTCGTTCACCGGACTGCCACGGGCCACGGAAGTGAAAGTGCCGGTTCGCGTTCCGGAGACAGGTCGATACCGGGTCTTGATGCGCGCCGCCGCGACCGCCAATGATCTCGACGTGAGATCGAAGTCCCTCGGTCTCGACAACCAGCTGGAGCTGCGTTCTCCGCCCGATTCGCTCCAGTTCTTCGGCAAGCAGGTCGTCTACGACCCCAACCGCACCGCCACGCCGGTTTCGGGACTCTCGGCAGATCAACTGGCACAACTGATTCCCAATGAGCTCATTCCGGTGAACCTTCGTTACGCGTACTTCGATCTCGGTGTGGTGACCGCGGAGGGCGGCGCGCACTCCGTGGTGATCGACAAACTCGACGACAACCCGATGCTGCTCGAGGGACTGCTGATGATCCCGGAGCAGGAATACCAGCAGGTTGCCCTGCCGCCGTCGGTGAATGTGGTTCAGAACGTGAACGACCTCGACTGCGCGCAGCGCTCGGATGTCCGCTCCGGAATCCTGGAGTCGTCGGACGCCGTCGGTGGTGAGGTGAACGAAGGCCCCACCCTCGAACAGCTTCTCGAACTGCTCGGCGGCATGGACGACCTCAAGACGGCCGATCCGGGCGGTATCGGCGGGCGGTGGTTGCACCTCGCGGCGACGGTCCTGCTCGTCCTCGCCGCCCTTGCGTTCATCCGCCGTCACATCCGGCGCGACCCGGATGACGAGCGGTGACCGGCTCAGCTCACCCGGGTCCAGGGCTGGCAGTTGCGCGACTCGAATGCCATGACGGTGGAGTTGATGTTGGCGAACATCGGGCCCATGGAGATGTTGGTCGACACCACGTTGTCCTTGTTCGCATCGGGGGTGCTGTAGGTGAACCACAGGCACATCGAGTCCTGTGTCGGGACATCGTTGATCCACACCCCGAACACCGACGCCGTCCCTGCGGTGCGGTAGAGGCCGGGCGAGATGTCGGGCCCGACGAGAAAGAAACCGTTGCCCGGGATGGGGTCCATCGGTTGGGCGGCTGCCGGTGGCGCCGCCGTCGTGATCGCGGTCAGCGCGGCGGCCGGGGCGAGAAGCCCGGCCGCCGCGCGACGCCGACGCGTATCGGACATGAATCCTCCAGTGACCCGAGTCCACGAGCAGCGTATCCCGTTTCGCGTCAGTCCGTGGCGGGCGTGACGATCGTCTTCCCGGGAAGCCGTCCCGCGTCGGCGTCGGCGTGCACGGCCGCGATCGCGCTCAAGGGGCGGCGGTCGGCGACGTCGATCACGAGTTGTCCCGTCTCGACGCGCTGAACCAGATCGCGCAACTGGGCCGCATCGCTGCGCACGAAGACTCGTTGCGCCCGCACACCGCGCGGGGGTGCGTCAGGTCCAGACGTCATGGTTCCCGCGAAGACCCCTCCGTCGGTGATGATGTCGATGAGCGCCGCCGTCTGCTCCGGATCGGTGCTGACGAGGTTGAGCACCACGTCGAACGGCTGTCCGTCGACGGCCAATGGCGTCGTCCGATAGTCGAGATAGTCGACGACCCGGTCGGCGCCTCGGTCACGCAGGCGTTGGGCGTCAGTGGGTTTCGCGGTCGCGGTCACCACGGCGCCGGCCGCCTTCGCCAACTGAACGGCATAGCCTCCGACCGCGCCCCCGGCCCCGTTGATGAAGACCGCCTGTCCGTCGTGCAGGTGCGCCACCTCGAACAACGCCTGCCACGCGGTCAAACCCACGGTCGGCAACGCCGCAGCGTCGGCCAGCACGCCTGTCGTCGGAGCAGGCGCCAGCACATCGGCTGGAGCGATGACGTACTCCGCGGCCGCTCCCGGGGCGGTCATCGGAAGCAGTCCCACGACGGCGTCTCCGACCTTCCACTCGGTCGCGTCGTCGCCGACCTCGGCGACCGTGCCCGCGACGTCGATACCCGGCACGTGCGGAAAGTTGATGGGGAACGCCTCGGTCAGGTACCCGCCGCGGATACCCGAGTCGACCGGGTTGAACGAGGTCCCGGCCACTTTCACCAGTACTTCCCCCGCACCCGGGGCCGGGCGGGCGATGTCTGCGTACTCCACGACGTCCGCGTCGCCGTAGCGGCGGTACAGAGCTGCCTTCATGATCTCTCCTCCGTTATTTGCTTCGATGTCGAAGCGGTTACCTCAGGAGTAACCCGCTTCGATGTCGAAGCATTTCCGGACGAGAAGTGATAGGCGTCTCACTACTTCGATATCGAAGCATTATGCTCGAGCCGTGGTGGATCCCCTGGAACCGGCCCAGATGCGCACCTACTTCGCATTGACCGAGGCGGTGAGCCTGCTGCAGCACGCAGTGCAGCAACAGCTGCAGGCCGAAGGTGGGCTCAGCTATGTCCAGTTCGAGATCCTCGCCAAGCTCGTCGACGCCGGGCGTGCATTGAGCATGACTGAACTCGCCGACGGCGTCGTGTACAGCCGCAGCGGGCTGACCCATCAGGCTGCGCTGCTGCAGAGATCGGGGCTCATCAGTCGCCACAGCGATCCGCAGGACCAGCGCGCCACCCTGGTCGAGATCACCACGGAGGGGCGGGACCGGGTCGCCCGGGTGCTTCCCGGTCACATCCAGGTGGTCCGCCGGCTGCTGTTCGACCCGCTGTCCGACCAGGACGTGTCCACGCTCGGCGACATCATGAGCCGGGCCCTGCAGCAGATGCGCGCGCTGCCACCCCGTTCCGCCGCTCCACGGCGGCGCGAAAGTTCCGGACAGCGATGACAGACCCGACACACGAAAGCGCCCCCGACCCTGTCGGATCGGGGGCGCTTCTCGTTGTGCACTCAGTGGTGGTGGTGATGGCCGTGGCCGTGGCCGTGGCCGTCGTCCTCCGCCTCTTCGGGCTTCTCGACGACCGCGGTCTCGGTGGTCAGCACCATGCGCGCCACCGACGCCGCGTTCAGCACCGCCGAGCGGGTGACCTTCACCGGGTCCACCACACCGTCGGCGGCCAGGTCGCCGTAGGTCAGCGTGGCGGCGTTGAAGCCATGTCCCGCAGGCAGGTCAGCGACCTTGTTGACGACGACCGAACCGTCCAGGCCGGCGTTGGTGGCGATCCAGTACAGCGGGGACGCCAGCGCGCCGGCGAACAGCTCGACACCCAGCGCCTCGTCACCGCTCAGCGATTTGCGCAGGTCGTCGAGGCTGGCCCGGGCCTGCACCAGGGCCGCACCGCCGCCGACGACGATGCCCTCTTCCACGGCGGCCTTGGCCGCGGCGACGGCGTCCTCGACCGCCTCCTTGCGCTTCTTGAGGTCGGTCTCGGTCGCAGCACCGACGCGGATGACGGCGACGCCGCCGGCCAGTTTGGCCAACCGCTCTTCGAGCTTCTCGCGGTCCCAGTCGGAGTCGCTGTTCTCGATCTCCGCGCGCAGCTGCGCCTTTCGGCCGTCGATGGCTTCCTGCGTGCCGCCACCGTCGACGATGACGGTGCTGTCCTTGTCGACGACGACGCGGCGGGCGGTGCCCAGCACCTCCAGGCCCACCTCGCGCAGGATCAGGCCGACGTCAGGGTTGACCACCTGTCCGCCGGTGACGACGGCGAGGTCGTCCAGGAACGCCTTGCGGCGGTCGCCGAAGAACGGTGCCTTGACCGCGACGGCCTTGAGCGTCTTGCGGATCGAGTTGACCACCAGAGTCGAGAGCGCTTCGCCGTCAACATCTTCGGCCACGATCAGCAGCGGCTTACCGGCCTCGGCGACCTTCTCCAGCAGCGGGAGCAGATCGGGCAGCGAGCTGATCTTCTCGCGGTGCAGCAGCACCAGCGCGTCCTCCAGGACGGCTTCCTGTGAGTCGAAATCGGTGACGAAGTAGGCCGACAGGAATCCCTTGTCGAAGCCCACGCCCTCGGTGATCTCCAGCTCGGTGCTCAGCGACGAGGACTCCTCGACCGTCACGACACCGTCGGTGCCGACCTTGGTCATCGCCTCGCCCACCAACTCGCCGACCTGCTGGTCGCGCGAGGACACGGCGGCGACCTGGCCGATGGCCTTGCTGTCGTTGACCGGGGTGGCCGCTGCCAGCAACGCCTCCGACACGGCATCGGCGGCCTTGTTGATGCCCGACCCCAACGCGATCGGGTTGGCGCCCGCGGCAACGTTGCGCAGCCCGGCCTTGACCATGGCCTGTGCGAGCACGGTCGCGGTGGTGGTGCCGTCACCGGCAACGTCGTTGGTCTTGGTGGCGACCGACTTGACCAGCTGCGCGCCGAGATTCTCGAACGGGTCCTCGAGATCGATGTCGCGGGCGATGGTCACACCGTCGTTGGTGACGGTCGGTCCACCGAAAGCCTTGGCCAGCACCACGTGCCGACCACGCGGGCCGAGCGTCACCTTGACGGCGTCGGCCAGCTTGTCGACACCGGCCTCCATCGCGCGGCGCGCGGTTTCGTTGAATTCAATCTGTTTGCTCATAGATGTCTTTCCCTAGTCGAGGGGTAAAACGCGTGCCGCCCCGGACATCACCCGCGCGTGCGGGAACGTCCGGGGCGGAACACGATCGCTTACTTGTTGACGACAGCCAGAATGTCGCGGGCCGAGAGGATCAGGTACTCCTCGTTGTTGTACTTGATCTCGGTGCCGCCGTACTTGCTGTAGATCACCACGTCGCCCTCCGACACGTCCAGAGGGATCCGCTTCTCGCCATCCTCATCCCAGCGGCCGGGGCCAACTGCGACGACGGTGCCTTCTTGCGGCTTCTCCTTGGCGGTGTCGGGGATGACCAGACCGGAAGCGGTCGTGGTCTCGGCCTCATTGGCCTGTACGAGGATCTTGTCCTCGAGTGGCTTGATGTTCACGCTCGCCACGATGGAGCCCCTTCACTGTTACTGATGTAGGTGTGTGTACGTGGCGGTCGGTGGTCCTCCTCGCGCCGTCGTCGCGGGTGTCGACACGTGGCGGTCCGACTGCCACCTAGCACTCTATACACGCGAGTGCTAGCACTCAAGGCTTGGGTCTGTACATCTCGATTCCAGGGGCAACAGACGCACGAGGGGCGCCCGGTTGGGCGCCCCTCGTCGTCGACAATCCGCTCAGCGGACCCCTGCCCGACCGTCCGCTAAGCGGACGTCTGCCTGACCGTCCGCTCAGCGAACCCCTGCCTGACCGTCCGCTCAGCGGACCCCTGCCTGACCGTCCGCTCAGCGGACCCCTGCCTGACCGTCCGCTCAGCGGACGTCGACGTAGTAGACCTGGCCGGTCACGACACCCTGGCGGTTGTCGTCGTTGTAGCCCGCGTTGGGCACGGTGCCGCGCAGCGCCGGTCCGGGCCGTACCGCGACAACCTCCGCCTGTGACAACGGCGCACTCGACAGCCGGTTGACGATGACGCGATTGCCGTCGGCTTCCAGTTGACTGATGGTCGCCTGGGCGTCCGAGCCACTGGGTGCAGCGGCGGCCGGAGCGGCCAGACCGAGGATGGCGGCGGACAGGCCGGCGGCGGCGACGGTAGCAAAAGTGATCTTGTTCATGTCGACTTCCCCTTTTCTGATCTTGAGGTCTGCCCGGTGTAACCCGCAGGTCAGGCGGTTGATTTCCGTTGGCAGAAATTGAGCGGCGGGTGGCAGAAAGCGGTTATCCGCAGTCGCGAGTCGAGCCCTGCTTGGCGTTGTTCCGAGTCGCGAGTCGAGCCCTGCTTGGCGTTATCCCGATCCACGGACCCCGCTCCGCCTTGGGGTTGTTCCGAGTCGCGAGTCGAGCCCTGCTTGGGGTTATCCCCAATCGCGTTTTTATCCCCAGCGTGGACGGCGGACGGTCGATCCGCGGGTGTGCGGTCGCTCTGCGTCGATAAAATCGCACACATGTTCGATGGTTCGCTTCCTGGTCCGGCCGCTCTGGCCGACATCTCGGATGGCGAGTTGATCGAAGCGATCACCGGCTGGGCGAGCACCGCGGCCGCAGCCCAGGCCCGACTGTTGGCCGCGGTCGCCGAACGGCGCCGCCGCGCCGAGACCACCGCCGACACTGATCCGGCGCGCACCCGGTGGGCCTGTGACCCCGTTGATGAGGCCGCCGCCCAGATCGGGTGCGCACTGACCGTCTCCCACGGCCGCGCCCTGGCGCTGATGGACACCGCGGTCACCCTGCGTGACCACCTGCCCCGCCTCAACGCCCGCTTCCTGGCCGGCCACGTCAGCGAGCGCGTGGTCGCGCGCATCGTGTGGCTGTGCGCCCTGGTCGTCGACGAACAGGTATGGGCCCAACTCGACGAACAGTTCGCCACCGCGGCCAGCACCTGGGGGACGCTGTCCGGCGACAAACTCGACACCGCGATCACCGTGTGGATCCACACCCTCGACCCCGACGCCGTCCGGCGCGCGGCCACCGCCCACCGCAGCCGCGATGTCCGCATCGGCGGCCGCGATCAAGCCGCGGGCACCACCAGCGTGTGGGGCCGCATCAACTCCCTCGACGCCGCGATCGCCGCGGCCCGGCTCAAAGCCATGGTCAACAG